>NZ_JBXUGJ010000001.1:0-776842 GCF_057180445.1 Chryseobacterium sp. HNCC26DJ239 | reverse complement strand
TGCTTAGAAGGCAGATGCTCTATCCAGCTGAGCTACGCACCCATTTGTAATTTTGAGAAAATTATCGAAAACTGTCGGGGCGGCAGGATTCGAACCTGCGACCTCCTGGTCCCAAACCAGGCGCGATGACCGGACTACGCTACGCCCCGAAAGATATAGAAAAAGCGGAGGGTAAGGGATTCGAACCCTTGCGACACTTTCGCGTCGACAGTTTAGCAAACTGCTCCGTTAACCACTCCGGCAACCCTCCTTTATCTTGTGTTTTAATGATCGTTATTGCGTTATTGCGAGTGCAAATATAGAATAGTTTTCATTACTTACCAAATATTTTTAACAAAAAAAATGTGTATTTTTACCCTAATAATCTATCAAAAAATATAACTGATGCGTAAAACATTATATATCATCGGATTAAGCACTTTGGTTTTTTCTTGCGCTACCAAGAAAAAAACTGTTGCTGCCTCTTACAGACCTAAAATTAATTCAACAAATTCGAAAACTGCTGCAGAAAAGGATGCCGAAGCAGCAAAAAAAGCTCATGTTACAACAACAAATGGGGTTGAGTTTTTTACTCAGAATATTGCAAATGCTGCAAATAATGACAATACCGTCAGTTACGGTTCTATTGTTTCGGCAAAACCGCAAGGTTACACTGTAGTGAAGACGTATTTTCCTTCTTTGGGGCAAAATTTCAGACAGAGATATCTTATTCTTCATTATACAGCGTTAGATGATGCTAGATCTTTAACTGCTCTTACTCAGAAAGACGTGAGTGCGCATTATTTAGTAAATAATACAGGCGATAACGAAATTTATCAATTGGTAGATGAAAATAAAAGAGCATATCACGCGGGAATTAGTGCTTGGAGAAACGATCGAAATTTAAACGACAATTCTATCGGAATTGAAATTGTAAATACAGGATACACAGCAGATGCTTCTGGTAAAAAGACTTTTGTTCCTTTTAGCGATGCTCAAATTAAAAAAGTAGCTGCTTTGGTAAAGGATATTGTTAGTCGTTATCAAATTCCAGCGACGAATGTTTTAGCGCATTCAGATGTTGCTCCAACGAGAAAACAAGACCCAGGACCTTTATTCCCATGGAAAAAGCTTTATGATGAATATCAAGTAGGAATGTGGTACGATGAAGCCGTAAAGCAAAATTTCTTAACGCAGGCAAATGCAGATTTTACCACAAAATATAATGAGCCAGGTTTCGTATTTTTAGTGAAATCAAGTTTGCAGAAATTTGGGTATAATGTAGAACTTTCTGGAACTTGGGATGATGCTACCAAAAGAACAATTGAAGCTTTTCAGTACCATTTTAGACCTCAAAATGCAGACGGAGTAATGGATGCTGAAACTTGGGCAATTCTTCAAGCTTTAATGCAGAAATATCCTTCGAAATAAATTTTACAAGCTTAAAGATATTTTTAAAGCCTTCTTTTCTACTTTGAGAGAAGGTTTTTTACTGATTTTAAACTAAATTTGAAGCCTAAATTTTTACTTTGAAGTTTCTTATCATTATTCCCGCTCACAACGAAGAAAATAATCTTCCTTTTACGCTCGATTCGTTAAAGGTGCAAATTCACGACGATTTTAAAGTAGTGGTGGCAAATGATGGTTCTACGGATTCTACAGCTGAAATAATTAAGAAATATACCGAAACAGATTCGAGATTTGAAACCATTAATCTTGAAAAATCAGCACATCAACCAGGTTCGAAAGTGGTGGCAGCTTTTAAGAAAGGTTTAGAAACTCAAAATATTCAAGCATTCGATATCATTTGTAAGTTTGATTCTGATATTATTTTAACCGAAAATTATTTGCAAAAAATCGCAGAATCCTTTCAGCGAAATCCAGATTTCGGACTTGTTGGCGGTTTGTTGTACGTAGAAAAAAATGGAGAATGGGTGTACGAAGGGAATTCCAATAAAAATCATGTTCGTGGCCCTATGAAAGCGTATCGCAGAGAATGTTTTCTACAAATGGGAGGTTTGCGCGAAACTTTAGGTTGGGACAATCTCGACGCCATTATTCTCAAAAATTTGGGATGGGAAGAAGTGGTTTTGCCAGAACTTCATGTAAAACTGATTAAGGTGAAAGGCGCAGATTACACCATAAAACCTGCCGATTATTACGGAAGATATTTTTATTTCATGGGCTTGAATCGTTTTCTTACCTATGTTGCGGCGGCAAAAGAAGCTTCGAAAATAAAATCTCCTGCGTTTTTGTTTGAAATTATAAAAGCATACGAAATATGTCACGCTCAAAAACTGGAATTGAAAATTTCAAAGCAAGAGCAAAAAGTGGTGAACGAGCAGCGTTGGGCGCAGTTTAAAAAGAAATGGTTTAAAATGTGATTTAATGAAGGCGGGCTTTAGCCCGTTTAATCAAAAATAAATTCAATTGGCTTTAGCCAAAATCTATACAATTTTAACTTGAAGAAAATAGCATACATAGAAATCGATACACACGCAGAAATTGCGGCAGATTTTATGGATTTGATGAAAGATTCTAAAGAATTTTCTGTGGATTATTATCTTTCAGAAAGAATTTTGAAGCAGGTTGGAAATCACCATCAAAATATCTGTTTGTCGGATTCTTCAACGATTTTGGAGCAGCTTAAAAATCAAAAATATGATTTGGTTATTCTCGGGACGGTTCATCGTTATTTCGGGACGTTTTTAGAGATTACGAAGCGATTTTCAACTTCTGTAATTGTTCATAATATCAATTTCAGTACAATTTCTAAAGTTCAGCTTTTTAAAAATATTTTCAAAGAAGATGTTGCTTATCGTCTGAAATTATGGTTGAAAGAAGGTTTGTTTTCAGCTCCAAAAGTGTATCGAAATGCTAAAAATTGTTTTGTTTTAGATTCAGATATTTCTTCAGGGAAACTAAAGTTTTTACCTCTTTTTTACACCAAAAATATTTCTGAAGATTCGAAGGATATTTTTACGGTGGTCATTCCGGGAGGTGTTTCGCAGAAGAGGAGAGATTATAAGAAAGTTTGCAAGCAGATTCTTGCTCTTGATTCTGAATTTAAAAATGATGTTGATTTTCAATCTAAATCTTTCGAATTTGTTTTTTTAGGAAAAGCAAAAGGTGAAGAATTACAACTGCTTTCGAATCTTGAAAAATCATTAAAAAATATTTCGATAATTTATTTTAAAGAAAGGCTTTTGGTCGAAGATTTTGATGATTGGATGATGAAAGCTGATGTTTTGTGGTGTCCTATTCAAAGTGAAACGGAATTTTTTAGCCAAAAAGAAATATACGGCAAAACAAAAATGACAGGCAATCTCGCCGATGCAATTAAATACGGAAAAGTAGCGATTTTTCCTTCTGATTATTCGTCTGAATTTGAATTTATTGTGAACGAAAAAAACGCTTTTAAATCTCAATTAAAAGAACTAAATAGTTTTTCGTTTGATTTTCAAAAAGATTTTCAAAAAGATAAAATTCAGAAATTGCTCGAAGAAGTTTTGAAATCTGTTATTTGAATTTTGTAATACTTTTAAAGAAATCTTTGTTCAGATATTGCTCAATGGGGAAGATTTTTACGAAGTAATTTCCGATAAAAATCAATAGTAAAACAACCGCTGGTTTGTATATTAAGTTGATGAAGTTGTTTTCGAAAACTGGCAAAACAATCGCAACTGTAATTGCTAATGTGCAAATAATCGACACAAAAATCATCTCTATAGAAAACGGCGAAACCTTGAATACAAAATAATTAAATACGATTTTTATAAAGTTGTAAAGGGTTACTGAAATTGCCGTAGACAAAGCGATTCCAATTAAAGAAAGGTCGGTGTGTTTGATGAAAAACCAGTTCAAACCAATCGTTAAACCAGCCAATAAAAGCATTACAATAATGTTGAATTTGTAATATTTTGAAAGCGAAATTATGTTTCCGTTGAAGCCGGTCGCTAAATCTACTAAAACAGCAGAACCCCAAATCCAGATTACAGGTTCGTTCATTCTTAGCATATCCCCGTTTTTCGGCATAAAATACGTGAGATAGGGAAATCCAACCATGATACACGCAAACAAAACTGCTCCTAGAAAATAAATTGTAAGCGACGTTTTTTTATGAAATCTATCGAGTTCTTCCATGTCGCCATCTGCAAGATTTTTTCTAATGATGGGTGCAGAAATATTAAATAAACCCAATTGAGGAATAGAAATCAACGAAATCAAAGCGAGTAAAATACTGTAAATCCCAATTTCATCTTCACCTATAAATTCTCCAATCATGTAGTTGTTTATCGCCATATGATTTCCGAAAGTTCCTAAAAATCCGAAGAAACTATAAGCGGCAAATTCTTTGTAAAATTGATCTTTTTTGAAGTAATCTCTGCTGAAATCAAACTTAATTTTATCGAGTCTGTTAGTGTAATAAATATATCCGGTTAAAATCAGACAAAACATTCCGAAAAAGAATGAAAGTGCTGTTTGTTTGGAAAAATGAAAGAAGAAAAACAAACAAAACGAACCAAGATTGGCGAGCTTTGGTAAAAGATTATCAAAAATATTAGAAACAACAATTCTTTTATAATTTGAAGTATATTTATTGAAAATCGCACAAAAAGACAAAAGTAAAGACAGCGGAAGAATGATGGGTTTGTATTGCCAGATTTTCAGCTTTGTGAATTGTGGATAAAACTGCGGAATTAAGAAGAAAACCGCCAAAAATACAATGAAATTGATGAAAACCAGCGCCAAAGAAAGCGATAGCATATTCTGGTTTTTACCATCTTCCTGTACTTTTCCGAAAAACTTTACATTAGAATAAGAAATCCCCAAAACAATAAAAGGAACGAGCATCTCTGCAGTAGACATCACCAAGCGCAAAGTTCCGTAAAAAACCAAATCGTTGGTAAAAATAAACATCGAGAACATGCCGATTAATGTCGCGGCATATCCTATCAAAGAATATTTAAAACCTTGTCTTGCAACTACACTCATATTATGATTTTAAATATTGTTTGGGATGAAAATGATATTGTTAATGTATTCGGTTTTATTTTTTTCGTCGTTGATGTTCTTCAGTAAAATCTCTTCTGTAAGTTTTTCTGTATTAAAAGTCTTTCTGTTTAGGAAATGCGCATCAAATCCCCAACTTTCAACTTCGGAAATTTCGTTCCAGATGGGTGTTTCGTGGTGTCTTTGCTCCATTTCAACCATTAAAATTGGTTTGAATTTTTGAATGGTGCTTTTTCCGCCGTGCAAAGTTTTCATTTCGTTGCCTTCAACATCTATTTTGATAAAATCGATGTTTTGGATGTTTTGTTTTACAATCCAGTCATCTAGTTTTACGACTTCAACTGTTTCAGTTTGGCTTTTTTCTTCGCCTTTTTCTTTGTAATCTGTATTTAAAGTTCCTCTTGATGTTACCAATTTTCCGTTAATAACAGGTACTTTGAATTGTGCCGTTGTATTTTCGTTAGAAAGTGCAACAGCTGAAAGATTTACTTTTGGAAATAATCTTTTCAGCCTTTGGAAAAGTTTTCCATTAGGTTCAAAAGCATAGATGTTTTGTGGTTTCAGTTTATTTTCAAAATGAAAAAGAAAGGTTCCTACATTGGCGCCAATGTCGAAAATAACCGCGTCTGTAGAAAGAAGTTCTTTAATCCAAACAAGCTCTGGCTCAATATTTCTTACAGAAAAATTGTTCTGGCTGAGTCCTTTTAATTTTTTAAAATATCTACTCTTATAAAATTCTGGACTGATGTATTGCAATTGTTCTGCAATTCTTTGGTATAAAGACATCCTACGATTATTTTGTGGGCAAAGGTAATGATTTTGTTAAAAAAATGATTTAATATATTTAATGATAAGCCTTTTTATGTAGGATTGAAGATTGTTGGAAAGAGTTTCGGCTCCTCCGGAGCCGAAACTTTGTCGTAAATCATCCGAAATCTTTGGAGAGCTCCGTAGGAGCGATAACTTTGTGAGAAATTAAAACTCCAATGCTCTATTTAAAAAATCATTCAATGGTTTTGCCGCTTTGAAAATTTCCGCAAACTTTTTTGGAGCCTCTTTTTTCATTAAATCTTCGTCTTTTAAGGAATAAACTACAATGAAGTTTTTCAATTTTAAAAATTCCGCCATTGGGTCTTCTTTTTCAAAACCTTGTGGGATTTTCTTCAATTGGTCTTCTTGGTCGAGTTCTTTAAAAAGGCTTTTGAAATTTTTATCGTTGATAACTTTTAAAAAATCATCAGAATACAAAGATATTTCCTTTCTGATAGTTTTTAAGTCTGAAGAATTGGGCATATAAATTCCGGCAGCTAGAAAAGATTTTCCAGGTTCTACGTGAAGGTAGTATCCTGCTTTTTGGCTTCCTTTACCCATTCCCAGTGCAGCTCCCATATTGGTTTTATAAGGAGATTTGTCTTTTGAGAAACGTACGTCTCTGTAAATTCTGAAGAGTGTTTTTTTAGGATCTATTTTTAAAATTTCTTCATCGAAGGGTGTCATTTCTGTAATGAGGTTTTCTATGAATAAAATCATATTTTCCTGAGCTTTTGTATAAAGTTCTTTATTTTCGGTAAACCAATCGCGATTATTGTTTTGACAAAGATTTTTTAAAAAATTGATAGTATTTTGTGAAATTGCTGCAGACATAAAAAATTATTTTAAGTCAAAATTACTAAATAAAAATCTTTGTGAGGGTTAAATTTTGATAAATTCGTAAAAAAAGCATTGGTATTTGGTTAAATCGACAATTGTGATTTGAATAATGTATTTTAAAAATTAAAAATGAAATTGTGGATTTTTTTTTAATAATAATAAAAATGAATGCTTTTTGGTATGTTAAATTATTAAATCCGTAATATTAGTTGAAAGAATATTCAAATAATAATTGTATCTTTGCAAAAATTTTAAAATATTTAATGAATTTATTTACGGAGACCAATTTAAGTCCTGACATTCTTAAGGCAATTGGCGAACTGGGTTACGAAAGCCCGACAGAAATCCAAAAACAGACTATCCCTTTTATTCTTTCAGATATTCGCGATTTGATCGCACTTGCGCAGACAGGGACAGGCAAAACAGCAGCGTTTTCGCTTCCGATTTTGGATATGATTGACGATACGAGTCGCAAAATCCAATTTTTGGTGCTTTGTCCGACACGAGAATTATGTCTTCAAATTGCTAAAGACATAAAAAATTACACGAAATACATGCCGAATGTAAAATCTACAGCAGTGTATGGAGGGAGCAGTATTATGGATCAGATGAGATCTTTAAAGGATAAACCACAAATTATTGTAGGTACTCCTGGAAGAGTGATCGACTTGATTAACAGAAAAGCATTAGACTTTTCAGCGATTCATTGGTTGGTTTTAGATGAAGCCGATGAAATGCTTTCAATGGGTTTCAAAGACGAGTTGGAAACAATTTTGAGTGAAACACCAGAGACAAAGCAAACTTTCTTATTCTCTGCTACAATGAGCAAAGAGGTAGAAAGAATTTCTAAAAATTATTTAACAAAACCGCACAGAATTTCTGTTGGTTCTATTAACGAAGTTAAGAAGAACATCAGACACGAATATTATGTTGCAGGTTACCGTCAGAAAAAAGAGGCTTTGAAGAGATTAATCGATTCAAATCCTAATCAGTATTCAATTATTTTCTGTAGAACTAGAATGGAAACTCAAGAAGTTGCAGATTTCTTGATGCAGAATGGTTACGCAGCAGATGCGCTTCATGGGGATCTTTCTCAAGCGCAGAGAGATACGGTAATGAAGAAATTCAGATTGAAGAATATTGATATTTTGGTTGCAACAGATGTTGCGGCAAGAGGTTTGGATGTAAATTCACTTACTCACGTAATTCATTATTCTTTACCAGACGATCCGGAAGTATTCGTTCACAGAAGTGGTAGAACGGGTAGAGCAGGAAAAGATGGTGTTTCTATCTCTTTAATTAAGCCAGAAGAAAGCAGAAAACTTAAGCAAATAAAAGCAGTTACAAAAATTGAAATCGTTGAGGCAAAAATTCCTAGCGGTGAAGATATTGTGAAAGCTCAAGTTGGTGGTGTTTTCGAAAGATTGTTTGAAGTACACGAAGATTTCTTTGAGTTTGATGATTCTTTAATCCCAGATCTTTCTGAGTTTACTAAGGAAGAATTGGTGCACAAACTGCTTCAGTTTCAATTGAAAGATCTTGCGTTGTACTACAAAGACAGACATGATCTTCTAGAGCAGAAACTTAGCAACAGAGATGATGATAGAGGTGGAAGAGACAGAAGAGATCGTGACAGAGATAGAGGTAGAGACCGCGATAGAGGTGAGAGAGGTGATAGAAGAGAAAGAGGCGGAAAACCTAGAAAGAAAAACGAAAATATGACAAGGTTTTTCTTCAATCTTGGTAAAAAAGATCAATTGAAGAAAGTAGATGTTTTAGATATCATCAATAAAGCTACTGCCGGGAAAGGTAAAAAAAGAGCTGAAATCGGAGATATCGAGATCTTAGAAAAATTCTCGTTCTTCGAGGTTGAAAAAGATTTCAAAGACAATCTTTTGAGTAATCTTACCACTATGAAATTTAGAGGGAAAGAAATGAGAGCAGAAGTAGCCAATTAATTGGTGAAAAATCATATAAAAACCGGCCTTTTGGTCGGTTTTTTATTTGGATATCAATGAATTAAGCAATGTTAATAAAACTTAACATTAGAATGTTTCATGGTAGGTGCTTTTTTAAGAAATTTGCACACGAATTATAATAAATACTTACAATGGGAATTGGTAATATTTTCCACGCTTTTCAGCCTAAAGACAAAATCTTCTTCGTACTTTTTGAAAAAGTAACAGACAACCTTGTGGCCATGTCAGAAGAATTTAATCACGGAATTAAAGATTTCGATCTTAACGACGATTCACTTCTGAAGAAAATGAGCGATTATGAGCACAAAAATGATGAGCTTACACACGAAATCTTCATTGAACTTGGGAAAAACTTTATCACACCTTTCGACCGTGAAGATATCCATACTTTGGCTACTGGTCTAGATGATATTGCAGATTATATCTATGCTTCGGCAAAATATATATTCCTTTACAAATCTCCAGAGATGAAAGCGTATGCAGATTTCTCTCTTTTGATTCAAAAAGCTTGTATTGAGATTCAAAACGCAATGAAAAACCTTAAAGGTTTCAAAAATATGGAGCAAGTGAAAGAAGCTTGTATCAAAGTAAATTCTATCGAAAACATTGCAGATGACCTTCTTTCAAACTCTATGGTTGAGCTTTTTGAAAGCAATGATGCGATCAACGTGATCAAGGTTTCTTCTGTTCTAAACTATCTTGAGGTAGTTACAGACAAAGCAGAAGACGTAGCCAATACGATCGAAAACATCATGATTAAATACGCTTAAACAAGAGATTTAAACAATGGAATTTCCTATTTTATTGATAGTGATTATCGCATTGGCGCTTATTTTTGATTACATTAATGGTTTTCATGATGCAGCCAATTCTATTGCCACTATCGTATCTACAAAAGTTTTAACTCCGTTTCAGGCCGTACTTTGGGCAGCATTGTGGAACTTTGCCGCTTTCTTTATCGCCGCCTACATTATCGGAGAATTCAAGATCGGAAACACGATTGCAAAAACGGTTAATGAAAATTTTATTAACCTTGAAGTAATTTTCTCTGGTCTTATTGCCGCCATCGCTTGGAATCTTTTAACATGGTGGTTCGGTATTCCGTCATCATCTTCACATACCTTAATTGGTGGTTTTCTTGGTGCAGCTTTAATGCACGCTTTCTCTATGGATTATCAAGCAGTAGCAGCTGCGCATCCTGAATATGGAGTGTTGGAAACAGTTAAAGAAGCATTTAGCCAAGTAACGCATCAGAGCGTGGTGAAGTTTGAAAAAGTTATTCCAATTTTCCTTTTCATCTTCATGGCTCCAATTATAGGGATGATTATTTCGATAATTATTACCTTAATTATCGTTCATCTTTACAAAAGATCTAATCCTCACAAAGCTGATAAATCTTTCAAGAGATTGCAGTTGGCTTCTTCGGCTTTGTTCAGTTTGGGACATGGTTTGAATGATGCTCAAAAAGTAATGGGAATTATTGGTGCTGCATTGATTTTTTACCACGTTGAAGTTTTAAAAGATCCTGTATATTTAGGTCTAGAATCAGCAAAACGTTTTGATTACTTTGCACAGCATTATCTTTGGGTTCCTTTGGTTTCTTTCATCGCTATTGCATTGGGAACAATGAGTGGTGGTTGGAAGATCATCAAAACAATGGGTACTAAAATTACAAAAGTAACCTCTTTGGAAGGTGTAAGTGCTGAAACTGCAGGTGCAATCACGTTATTCTTAACAGATCACTTCGGTATCCCGGTTTCTACAACGCATACCATTACGGGTTCTATTATTGGAGTTGGTTTAACGAAAAGAATCTCTGCCGTAAGATGGGGGGTTACAGTAAGCCTACTTTGGGCTTGGGTTTTAACAATCCCAATCTCTGCCATCGTTGCTGGAATTACCTATCTTTTAGTAACAGCTTTCTCTTAATAAGTTTAAACTTAAAAATATTAAAACTTTGCTCTTTCGGGCAAAGTTTTTTGTTTCCCAACCCCTCAGAAAATTGTATTTTTGCTTAAACGATTTTTATTTTATGGAATTTTTAGACCGATACCAACAGATTGTTGCAGAAGCAATCAATAAATACACTTTTAAAGACAAACCCGCAGAACTTTATGACCCGATGAATTACATCATTTCTCATGGAGGGAAGCGTCTTCGTCCGATTATGGTTCTTATGGCATGCGACCTTTTCGGAGGCGACATGAAGCAAGCGATAAAGCCAGCTCTTGCTATCGAGTTTTTCCATAATTTTACTTTAATCCATGATGATATTATGGATGAAGCTCCGTTAAGAAGAAATAAACCTACTATTCATACCCTTCATGGCATCAATACCGGGATTCTTTCTGGTGATGGTTTAATGCTAAAAGCATACAAATTCTTCGAAGACCTTGAACCTGAAATTTTCAAAGCGTGTGTAAGAATTTTTACCCATACAGGTTTATTGTTGTGTGAAGGACAGCAATACGACATCAATTTCGAAACAAAAGAAGATGTTACTTTTGATGATTACATCAGAATGATTACCTATAAAACAGGGGTTTTAAGCGCATCGTCTTTCGAGATTGGAGCGATGATTGCGAAAGCAAGTTTTAAAGATGCAAAAGCAATCTTTAACTTCGGGAAACATATTGGTATTGCCTTCCAGATTATGGACGATTATTTGGATGTTTTCGGAGATCAGGCACAATTCGGGAAAAAACACGCAGGAGATATTTACGAAAACAAAAAGACTGTTCTTTATCTTTTAGCAAGAGAGCACGCTACAGAAGAAGAAAGAAGGGAGCTAGATTTCTGGTACTCTAAAAAGACGGATAATATAGATAAAGTTTACGGTGTAGAAAAGATTTTCAGAAGAACGGGTGTAGACGAAAAAGCACTAAGATTAATTGAAAAACACAATGAAATAGGGCAAAGCTATCTTCATAAAATCGATATCGACGAAGAAAAGAAAAAACCTTTCGCAGAACTTGCCAATTATTTATTGAGAAGAGAAAGCTAAATTAGGTAATAGGAATTAGGGTTTAGTAAATAGTTTCTTTCAAACAGCAAAATTAAGCCCTGGTTTCTAAATCCTAAAATCTAGAAAATGAAATTCCGTACAGAAGTAAACATTAAAGCATCTCAAAAAAAGATTCAGATTGAAGATAAAATATTTTCGATTGGATCTTGTTTTGCCTCAGAAATGACAGATCTTTTGAAAAAAGGTCAGATTCAGACTGAAAACAATCCTTTTGGGACTATTTTTAACCCATTTTCAATTCGAAATGCAATAAAAAGACTTCATGATGCCCATTTTTATACCGCAGATGAGCTGGTTGCGTTCAATGATGAATTTATTTCACTAGATCATCACACCAATTTTGATACACGATACATTCATCAAACTTTAGATAAAATTAATGAATTTCTTGAGGCAGGAAACTCATTTCTTCAAAACAGTAATTGGATTATCATTACCTACGGAACTTCCTTTATTTATGAATTTTTGCCTAAAAAGAAGTTGGTTGCAAACTGTCATAAAATTCCGCAAAAGTTTTTCGAAAAACGACTACTCACTCATACCGAACTTGTAGATTCTATGAGAGAGTCTATTCATTTGTTGAATGATATTTGTAGCGACGATGTTCAAATCCTTTTCACAGTTTCACCAGTTCGTCACACCAAAGACGGGATGACGGAAAATATGCTCAGTAAATCCAAATTAATTACTGCAGTACACGAAGTGATTCCCGAATTTGAAAACTGCCATTATCTTCCAGTTTACGAAATTTTAATGGACGATTTAAGGGATTATCGTTTTTACAAGGAAGATTTAATTCATCCTACAGAACAGGCAATTCACTATATTTTTGAGCAATTTGGAGAAGCTTTTTTCTCTAATGAAACAAAAGACTTCATTAAAGAAAATTTTAAACTTGGAAGAGCTTTACAACATCGAACTCAAGATGAAAAAGATCCGAAGTTTATCGAATTCAGAGAAAAATTGATGGAGAAAATTGAGTCGCAAAGGCAAAAAGTGAAGCATAAAATATTCTAATTTGTCATTGCGGGAAACTAAGCAATCTCATGAACTTTTAAAGTATCTTGAATAAATTTCCACGCTTTGCTCGCAATGATATCCACATCCAACAATTATGATTGATACACATACACACTTATACGCAGAAGAATTTGATGAAGATAGAAAAGAAACCATTCAAAGAGCTTTAGATAAAGGAGTTTCAGAATTTTATCTTCCTGCAATTGATTCGGAGTCTCACGAAAAAATGTTGCAATTAGAAGCGGAATATCCTAACCAGATTTTTTCGATGATGGGGCTTCATCCTTGTTATGTAAAGCCGGAATCTTGGGAAAAAGAGCTCGAAATTGTTAAAAATTATCTCGACCAAAGAGATTTTCCTGCGATTGGAGAAATTGGGCTTGATTTGTATTGGGACAAAACGACTTTAGATATACAAGTAAAAGCTTTTGAGCAACAAATCGATTGGGCTATTGAAAAAGATTTGCCTATCGTAATTCATACCAGAGAAAGTTTTGATGAAACTTTTGAAGTTTTAGAACGAAAAAAACACCCCAAATTAAGAGGTATTTTCCATTGTTTTTCTGGAAATTTGGAGCAAGCAAAACACGCAATTGAACTTAATTTTATTTTAGGAATTGGAGGCGTTGTAACCTTTAAAAATGGTAAAATTGACCAGTTTTTGAATGAAATTCCTTTAGATAAAATCGTTTTAGAAACAGATTCTCCTTACTTGGCGCCGGTTCCGTTTCGTGGTAAGCGAAATGAGAGTTCATACCTCGATTTAGTTGCGGGAAAATTAGTTGATATTTACGGAGTAGATTTTACCGAAATTGATAGAATAACGACTGAAAATGCGAAGAAAATGTTTGCTAACTAATAGATAAGCCTTCCAATGCGGAAGGCTTTTTTCTTATTTCTTTCTCGTGAAATTTTTATTTTTTGGTTTGCTAAAACCAATATTTCCTTCTGGTTTTGGCTTTCTTTTATTATTGCCTCTATTTTTATTGGAAGCTTGATTTCCTGATGGTTTTTGTTTTTGAGAAGCTCCTGCAGGAACAGGTTTGTTGTTAGAATCTCTTTTTTGCGCCACCAAATCGTCGGTGTGAAAAGGATGGTCTTTTACGACTGGGATTTTCTTACCAATTAATTTTTCAGTATTTCGTAAATTCAAAATATCTAGACTGTCTACAAATGATATTGAATTTCCTTCCGCTCCGGCTCTTCCAGTTCTTCCGATACGGTGTACGTAAGTTTCAGAAACATCAGAAAGCTCAAAATTGATAACATATTTTAGTTCATCAATATCAATTCCTCTTGCGGCAATGTCTGTAGCGACAAGAATCCTTGTTTTTCCGGATTTAAAATTACTTAATGCATTTTGTCTTGCATTCTGAGATTTGTCGCCGTGGATCGCTTCTGCTGAGATATTACTTTTTTGAAGTTTTCTAGCAATTTTATCTGCTCCATGTTTAGTTCTTGAAAAAACAAGTACCGAATCTGAAACATTGTGCTGTAGAATATGCGTCAAAAGATTTAGTTTATCTTCTCTTTCCACAAAATATACCGATTGCTGAATAGTTTCTGCCGTTGAAGAAACCGGCGTTACTTCCACTTTTACCGGATTGTTTAAGATAGAATCTGCTAATTTCTGAATTTCAGAAGGCATCGTTGCAGAGAAGAACAAAGTTTGTCTTCTTTGAGGCAAAAGTTTAATAATTCTTTTTACATCATGCACAAAACCCATATCGAGCATTCTGTCTGCTTCATCTAAAACAAAGATTTCCAGTTCTTTTAAGCTGATAATTCCTTGTGCAATAAAATCAAGCAATCTTCCGGGTGTCGCCACCAAAATATCAACACCTTTTCTTAATGCAGCCTCTTGATTTCCCTGTTTTACGCCGCCAAAAATTACCAAATGTTGAAGTGGTAAATATTTTCCGTAGGCTTTAATGTTTTCTTCAATCTGAATCGCAAGTTCTCTTGTTGGCGTCAGTATTAAAGCTTTGATATGTTTTCCTTTTTTGATGCTTTGAGACAAATTCTGAAGGATAGGTATGGCAAAAGCCGCTGTTTTTCCTGTTCCCGTTTGCGCGCAACCCAAAAAATCTTTACGTTGAAGAATTTCTGGGATAGATTTTTCCTGAATTGGAGTAGGATTGGTATATCCCTGTTCTCCAATGGCTTTTATAATAGGTTCAATTAAATTGAGCTCTGTAAATTTCAATGAATATAAATTTAAATTAAAAAATTCCCTCATCTTGAAGGAATTGGATTTGCAAAGTTAACTTAAATATTTTTAAAAAGGCTTATTCTACTTTTTTCCAGTCTTGGTTATGCCTTAAATCTTCAAAAAAGCGATACACTTCAACTAGTTTTTCGGAACCTTTTTTACCATAATCTTCAACTTTTTTTGTAGTTCCGTCTGCAAATTTAACAGTAAGGTAAGAGGTTGCCATATCAGTAACGTTTCTGTTTCCATATTTTTCGTTCAAACTTTTTACTTTCAGACCATCTAACAATTGAATAAGTTTTTGGTAGTCTGCTTCTTTTATTATTCCTGTAAAAGTACCTTCTCTTGGTTTATCAAATTCGCCTTTACTGAAGGTTTTAGAGAAATTAAAATGTTCTGCTTCAAAAATTGCGGTTCTATCTGGATTAATAGTGATTGTAAAAATCGGACAAGATCCGAAACATGCTCCAGCTTTATATTCTACAGTAGAATACTTTTGCAGTGATTTTTGAGTTGCGCAAGAAAGCATAAATACAGAGGCAAAAAGCATCATTAGATATTTCATAAAATTATTTTTTTCTTATCTCTCAATAACTGTTCCATAGTTTTTACAAAGTGGCTTTTTAAAAGGGAGGAAGTGTTTTTTGTCTATTTTTTTGTTATTTTGAATCTTCAAACCGAACATCATGTATAATTTCATTAAATCGATCTTAAAAAATATAATTCCGAAAGAGGTTTTAATTAAAAATGAAGATCATTTAAGAAGATTATTGAAACCTCTATACGCTGGAAGTTTGTATGAATGCGGTATTTGTAAAACAAAATTGAAAAGTTTTGCGAAATTGGAAAACGGCGATTTACTTTGCCCGATTTGCGGAAGTTTACCAAGAACCAGAAGACTCAATTTGATGCTGGAAAATGAATTTTTAAAATCAGGAGCTTATTTCCTTGATTTTTCGCCATCTAGAATGTTGTATAAGAAATGGAAAAAAAGGAGTGATATTCATTATTTTCCAACAGACTTCGAAAATGAGTTTCTTTCTGATTATCAATTTGATATCACTGCAATAAACTCCGAAGAAAATAATTTTAACTTAATTGTTTGTTATCATATTTTAGAACATATTATTGATGATGAAAAGGCAATTTCAGAGTTGTATCGTGTATTGAAGAAAGGAGGTTCCTTGCTTGTTCAAATACCTTTTAAAGAGGGAGAAATCTACGAAGATTTTTCAAAAACAACAGAAGCAGAAAGATTAGAATATTTCGGGCAGAAGGATCATGTGCGAATTTATTCTGTAAAAGGTTTGGAAGAACGCCTAAAAAAGGCAGGCTTTAAAACAGCAGTCCGAGGTTTTGAAGAAAATCAATATTTAGGATTATCCCAAAATGAATTTGTGATTGTCTGTAAAAAATAAAGGAAGAGTTTTTTTGCTCTTCCTTTTTTTATTTTATCATTTTGGAAACTCTATCCGTGAAGTTGTTTCCAAATGGCGTCTTTAAGTTCCATTGTTCCTTCTCCTGTAACTCCCGAGAAGAACAAAGGTTGCTTGTTTTCAGGGAATTCGGCAGAGATTTCTTTCTTTAATTCATCATCTAAAAGATCAGATTTTGAAATCGAAATAATAAAATCTTTATCTAAAAGTTCTGGGTTGTATTCTTTCAATTCATTTTCCAGAATCTTAAATTCTTGGAAGTGATCTTCAGAATCTGCTGGAATTAAAAACAGGAGAATTGAATTTCTTTCAATATGTCTTAAGAATCTATGTCCTAAACCTTTACCTTCGGCTGCACCTTCAATAATCCCCGGAATATCTGCCATTACGAAAGACTTGTAATTTCTATAATCTACAATTCCTAAATTGGGCGTTAAAGTGGTGAAAGCGTAATTGGCAATTTTTGGTTTTGCTGCAGAAACAGAAGCTAAAAGCGTAGATTTACCAGCATTTGGGAAACCAACTAGACCTACATCTGCTAAAATTTTAAGCTCGAAAACTACGTAACCTTCCTCACCTTCACCTCCCGGTTGTGCAAAACGTGGCGTCTGGTTGGTGGAAGATTTAAAAAATTCATTTCCTTTTCCGCCCATTCCGCCTTCCATAAGAATGATTTCTTGGCCGTCTTCTAAAATCTCACCAATAATTTCGCCATCTTCATTTTTGGCGATAGTTCCGATTGGAACGTTGATGTAAACATCTGCTCCATAAGCTCCGGTAAGCTGGTTTTTTCCTCCGTTTTCACCACGTTCTGCTTTTACGTGACGGGTGTAACGCAGGGGAAGTAAAGTCCATTCGTGGGCATTTCCTCTCATAATAACATGACCGCCTCGACCTCCGTCTCCGCCATCAGGGCCACCTTTAGGAATATACTTTTCGCGGCGAAGATGGGCAGAACCTGCACCTCCGTGACCGCTTTTACAATGAATTTTTACGTAATCTACAAAATTAGACATATATTATTTGTTGCGAGTTACAAGTTACGGGATTGGAAACTCTAATCCCGTTCCCCGCATCTCGATTATTTTACTTTTTCTACTTCTGCGAAAAGCTTTTCAGAGATTTCAGTGATGTCTCCAACACCGTTTATCTCTACATATTTACCTTGTTGTTTGTACAATTCGGCAACTTCAGCAGTTTTTGCGTAGTATTCTTTTATTCTGTTTTCAATGATTTCAACATTGCTGTCGTCTGATCTTCCGCTTACTTCGCCTCTTTTTAATAGTCTTTCAACCAAAATTTGATCTTCTACCACTAAAGAAAGACAAACATCGATCTCATCATTTAGCTCTTCTTTTACGATTTTTTCTAAAGCCTCTGTTTGCACGGCTGTTCTTGGGTAACCATCGAATATAAACCCAGAAGCATCGGTCGGTTTTCTAATCTCGTCAATTAGCATGTCTGTTGTTACTTGATCCGGAACCAATTCTCCCTTATCAATGTAAGATTTTGCTAGTTTACCAAGCTCGGTGTCGTTTTTCATATTAAATCTGAAAAGATCACCAGTAGAAATTTGTTTAAGGTTAAATTTTTCGATCAAGTTTTGGGCCTGAGTTCCTTTACCACTTCCCGGAGGGCCGAACAATACGATGTTGATCATTGTTTAAATTTTATTAGATATAATTATATTGAATAATTCTGCAAAATTACTAATTATTTATGAATTCTATTTCCTGAGCTTTCTCATACGTGTGATGGGGGAGCCTTTTTTTCAATATTTAAAGTAAAATATTACCATAATTCTAGAATTTTGACAGGCTCGAAATCCCGTGTATGCCCTTTTTTAATAGTTTTGGAAACAGCAATTTATTTTTTATGAAGAAAAAACTATTCTGTGTTTTGTCGCTTTCAATGGCTTTAGGAATGTCTTTAGTGAAGGGGCAAGCAAGTTTAAATTTTGATGGGATTAATGATTATGTTTCAAATACAAGTATCCCAGTAACAGGAACGGGTTCTCGCACTATCGAAGCTTGGATTAAAACCACTAAAAACTCTGATCAGACGTCTGCAGGCGGGCAAGGGCAAAGCGCTATTGTAGATATGGGGGGTACAGGTACTGTACAAAGATTCACTTTTAATGTTTTCTATGGAAATCGTTTAAGAATTGAATTCAATGGAGGTGGTGTGAACTGTGACACAACAACAACTTCACCTTTGAATGATGGACTTTGGCATCATGTTGCTGTGGTTTGGAATTCTACACTTAGTGGAGCCGCAAGAGTTCAGTTTTATGTAGATGGTGTTGCTGCGGCAAATCAATCAGGATCTTCTTTAACGATAACTCCTAACACACCTACGACGGGAACTTTCAGAATTGGTACCCGTGTTGATGGAATTAATTTTTTTCAAGGAAGTATTGACGATGTGAGAATTTGGAATTACGCGAGAACTGCATCTGAAATTCAGGCCAACATGAATACTGAATTTTGTGGTACTCAAACAGGTTTGGTGCGTTACTATAAATTTAACGAAGGTACTCCATCTGCAAACAATACTGTTACCGCAATCAATGATTATTCTAGTAATAACTCTACTGCTACAGCGACTAATTTTTCTTTGTTAGGAACTACCTCTAATTTTGATGCTGGAAAAACGCTTACCCAGTCTACAATTGATGGAACGGTTACTTTAGGTAGTTCTACATTAACAGCCAATCAAGCAGGAGCAACCTATCAATGGTACGATTGTACTACAAATACGCCAATTTCTGGAGCAACGAGCCAGGTTTATTCTCCATCGGCTTTAGGAAACTACTCGGTAATGGTAAATCTTAATGGTTGTATTACGATGTCTTCTTGTACAAATGTTACCAATTTGAGTACAGCAGAAGCGGCAATGGTAAAAACAAAAGAGATGAAGGCTTATCCAAATCCTTCTTCAGGAACTTTCTATTTTAATATGGAAGGAAATAAAGCGCCGAAATCTATTTCGGTATACGATTATTCAGGGAAGGTAGTTTCTTCTGCGGTAGATTTTAAAGTGAACGGAAAAGAAATTTCTTTCAACCTAGATGCTCCGAAAGGAAATTATTTTGCAAGAATCATCATGGAAGATGGTACAAGCTACCAATCCAAACTTATTAAAAACTAAATGATGAGAGAAGAAAAAAACGTAAGCTTTTGGCTTACGTTTTCTTTTTTTATTCGTTAATTTTTCCGTCTTCTAATTGATACAAATCTGCTAGATTTCTTCCCAACTCATCATAATCTAGACCATAGCCAAGAACAAACTTGTTAGGGATTTCTTTTCCAATGTAATCTAGTTTGAAATCTTTCTTGTAAACTTCAGGCTTCAAAAGGAAAGAAGCGATTTTTACAGATTTTGGACGTTGCGTTTCGTTGAAATATTTGAAAAGACTTTCTACCGTATTTCCTGTATCTACAATATCTTCTACCAAGATAATGTGGCGGTCTTTTACATCTTTTGTAAGCTCCATTTTTTGGTACACAATCCCTGTAGATTCTGTTCCTACATAAGAACTCATCTGAATAAATGCAATCTCACATTCTCCCGGGTAATGCTTCAAAAGGTCAGAGAAGAACATAATTACTCCGTTTAAAACTCCAATGAAAACAGGAACTTCGTCCTTGTAATCTTCATAAATTTTAAGAGCCGTAGCTTTTACAATCTCCTGAATTTCGGCGTCCTTTAAATAAGGAACAAAAGTTTTGTCGTGAACTTTAATACTCTCCATAAAATTTTTTAGTAGACGGCAAAGTTACAGATTTTTGATGGTTTATTAAAGTGTGTGAAAAGTTTGAGGCGGGAATTTTTTGAAAAATTACTGTTGTAAAAAAAAAAGAAAAAGTGTCTTTGCAATTTGTTAGCAATACAGATTTTGGAAAGTAATACTACATATATAGATCCTTTAAAAGATAATTAAATATAGTATTAATCCCATGATTTCCACCTCTTCAAAAATAAAATCCCTCACAAATTTGCTCACGCAATTTTTTAAAAGTAATTTTGCATGAATCTAAAATAAAAGTAACATATGTCAACGTACGTTGTTGTAGGTCTTCAGTATGGAGATGAGGGTAAAGGTAAAATTACAGACGTTTTATCGGCAAAATCAGATTACGTGGTGCGTTTCCAAGGTGGAGACAATGCGGGTCATACGGTTTATGTGGGTGAAGAAAAATTCGTTTTACACCTTCTTCCATCGGGAGTTCTGCAGTGCAAAGGGAAGTGTATCATTGCCAATGGAGTAGTGGTAAATCCTAAATCTTTCATTAAGGAGGTGAATCAAATCGAAAGCAAAGGGCTTAAGACGGATCACATTTTTATCAGCAGAAGAGCGCATGTCATCATGCCTTACCACATTCTTTTGGATACTTACCGTGAGGAAGAGCACGGAGGAACGCAAATTGGAACTACTAAAAAAGGAATCGGACCTTGCTACGAAGATAAAATCGCGAGAGTAGGGATTAGAATGATTGACCTTTTAAATCCTGAAATTTTAAGAGATAAAATCGAGAAAAACTTAAAAATTAAGAATTCTCTTTTTGAAAAATATTACGGTAAACCAACACTAGATGTTGAAGAAATCTACAACGAATATTTAGAAATCGGTAGACAACTTCAAGACAGAATCGTAGATACTGAGCTAGAATTGAACGAAGCCATCAGAGATGGTAAAAACGTTTTATTTGAAGGAGCTCAAGCGTTGATGTTGGATATCGACTTTGGAACCTATCCTTATGTTACATCATCTTCTCCGTCTACAGGAGGAGTTTGCTCTGGAGCGGGTGTGCCTCCAACTTCACTTCAAAACTTAATTGGTGTTGCTAAAGCATATTGTACAAGAGTAGGAAACGGACCTTTCCCTTCTGAATTGGATAATGAATTAGGAGAAAGCATCAGACAAATTGGAGGTGAATTCGGTGCAACTACAGGTAGACCAAGAAGAACAGGTTGGCTAGACCTTGTTTCTTTGAAACACGCTTGTATGATTAACGGAATCAACAATCTTGTTATTACTAAACTTGACGTTCTCACAGGAATCGAAAACCTAAAAGTTGTAACTCATTATAAAACAGAAGACGGTAAAATTATCGATTATTTTACTTCTTCTACAGAAAAATTGTACAACTACGAGCCAATCTACCAAGATTTACCAGGTTGGAAAGAAGATATCACAAAAGCAAGAAGCTACGACGAACTTCCAAAAACAGCACAAGAATACATCGAGTTTATCGAGAAGTATTTAGGAATTAATGTATATTTAGTTTCTGTTGGACCAGAAAGAAGTCAAAATATAATCAGAAAAGAATTGTTCTAATTTCAGACTTTCAAAATATCAAAACCGTCTTTTAAAGGCGGTTTTTTTGTTTGATGAATAATACAAAAATTCATGAAACATATTCCATGAATTTTATTTTTAAGGAAATTGTCAACTGTCTTTAGATATGTGGAAATTTAATTATTGTTCTTTAAAAATGTAAAATATTACAGCTAATTTATTAAAAATATTTATTTTTGCTATCTTAAAAAACTAAAACCATGAATTTTAATTTCAAAAAAATAGTACCTGTATGTATAGGTATCTTTTTCTCAAGTCTTTTTATGGGGCAATCTCCTGCAATAGAATGGCAAAAGTCTTTAGGCGGAGCAGGTGTTGATGAAGCAAAATCTATCATTCAAACTTCTGATGGTGGTTATATGATTGCGGGAACTTCCAACTCAATTAATGGTGATGTTGGAGGGAATCATGGTCAGTTAGATTATTGGATAGCCAAATTGAATTCTACAGGATCTATCCAATGGCAAAAATCTTTAGGTGGGAGTAGTTTTGATAGAGCGAATTGTATTATACAAACGAATGATGGGGGGTATGTAGTTGTTGGTGGGAGCGAGTCGAACAATGGCAATGTAGCCGGAAATCATGGTTATTCTGATTGCTGGATTGTAAAATTAAATTCTGACGGAGGAGTTATTGAATGGCAAAAATCTTTGGGGGGAACTTGGAATGACTGGGCTAATTCTGTTATTCAAACTTCTGATGGAGGTTATGTGATTGCTGGTGCTACTTCGTCGAATAATGGTGATGTAACCGTAAATAAAGGATATATAGATTATTGGCTAATAAAGTTAGATTCAGGAGGAAATCTTCTATGGCAAAGGACATTAGGTGGCGCTGGGGAAGATGTTGCCACTTCAGTTTTACAGACTAATGATGGGGGGTTAGTAGTTTCAGGATATTCTGAATCAAATAATAATGGAGATGTAACTGGAAATCATGGTCTTAAAGATTTTTGGATTGTTAAATTAAATGAAGATGCTGGAGTCATCCATTGGAAAAAATCTTTTGGAGGTTCACATGTTGAATTAGCGCACTCAATTAAGCAAACATCCGATGGAGGTTATATCGTGGCTGGTCATGCTTATTCTAATAATGGGGATATAACCGGAAACCATGGCGAAACTGATTGCTGGGTTGTAAAATTAAATTCCTCAGGAAATATTCAATGGCAAAAATCTTTGGGGGGAACTTATGTGGATTCGGCATATTCTATTGTTCAAACTGTAGATGGTGGTTATGTGGTTACGGGAGGATCTAGTTCTGTTAATGGTGATGTAATTGGGCTTCATCTACCGGCAACAACAGGGTATGGAGGTGCACCTAATTATGATTTTTGGGCTGTAAAACTAAGTGCTATAGGTGATATTTTGTGGCAGAAATGCTTAGGAGGGTCTGGAAGCGATGTGGCATATTCTATTATATGGACAAATGATGGTGGCTACGCTATCGCTGGTATGTCCAATTCAAATAATGGAGATGTAAGTGGAAATCATGGTGATAATGACTATTGGGTCGTGAAACTTGCTCCAGATAATTTATTGGCTACTAATGAAATATCGAAAAATATTGCTATCAATGTTTATCCAAATCCAGTGAAAGAAACCATTATTTTAAAGGTTGATTATTTTACTCCTTTAATGGAAGTTGTGGTTACTGATTTAAATGGAAGAGTACTTCATAATCAAAAATTGGAAGGAATGACAACAAAAATAAATACTTCTATGCTGGAAAAAGGAGTTTATTGGTTAAACATAACTGGAGGGATTCAAAAAATAACTAAAAAACTCATTAAGGAATAACTTGCCTTTTGTTAATATGTAAAACCGTCTTTTTAAAGGCGGTTTTTTGTTTGATTATTAATGGAATGTGTGTGCATTCTCATTCTCAAGAGTTTTATTTTTTTTAAGCATAAAAATGAAAATAAGAAATCTAAAAACAAAAAAACCTCTGAAAAATCAGAGGTTTGTGTACCATTAACTGGAGATATTTCGAAACATTTGGTGGAAGATTTAGAAAGAATTGTAGAAATAAAAAATTCTGTCATGTGACTTCGACGAGCGTCTATGCAAACACTATCTGGATAATGTTTAAAAATTGTAAAAAGTTATTGCCGAATAATTTTTTGAGCTTTGATTGCTCAAAATTTTCCAGGATATATTTTCTACTTACATAGTTTATGAGATAGTACTGACAAAAAAGAAATAGAAGACTTTACACTTGCTTTTTCTGTAAGAACTCAAAAAGAACGATTTACTTATATTTGCCATGCAAAGCAAATTCAAATGTTCAAAAAAGTACTCACACTATCTATTCTTAGCTTTTATTCTGTTTTTTGTTCGGCGCAACAGATTAGACCTTCAAAATCATCAGAAATTTATCGTGAAATTAAAACACTTAAAAATCTACCTAAAGTTTTGTATCTCGCAGCTCATCCCGACGATGAAAATACGGGGCTACTCTCTTGGTTAATTAATGATCAAAATGTAGAAACTGCTTATTTATCTTTAACAAGAGGTGATGGCGGACAGAATTTATTAGGAACTGAGCAAGGTTCTGCATTGGGTTTAATTAGAACACACGAGCTTTTAGAAGCAAGAAAATTAGATGGTGCCCAACAGTTTTTTACCCGTGCAATAGATTTTGGATTTTCTAAAAATACGACAGATACTTTTAAACAATGGGATGCAGATAATATTACAGCAGATGTAGTTTGGGTTATTCGAAATTTCCGACCAGATGTTATTATTTGCCGTTTTCCTCCTACTGCAGCGGCTGGACATGGGCAACATGCAGCTTCGGCGGTAGTTGCTGAAAAAGCTTTTAATTTGGCGGGTGATAAAAAAGCTTTTCCAGAGCAGCTAAAGTATGTAAATGTTTGGCAGCCTAAACGTGTTTTGTGGAATACTTTCAGGTTTGGTTCAGTAAATACCACTGATGAAAATCAATTGAAAGTTACAGTTGGTCAATACGATGCACAATTAGGAATGGGGTATGGTGAATTGGCTGGTTTAAGCAGGAGTTTACATAAAAGCCAGGGAGCCGGAACGCAATCTGTAGCGGGTGTTAAAACTGAATATTTTGCCCACGTTATTGGTGAACCAGCAAAAGCAAATCTTTTTGATGGGGTGGCAAAAAACTGGGCTGCAAAAGGTAATGCGGATATCGATGAATCTTTAGATAAAATTATTTCGGAATTCAATTTTAATAAGCCAGATCTTAGTTTGTCTGCTTTGCTTTCTTTACGAAAAAAGTTGATGTCTTTAAAAGATGCTGACTTGAAAAAAGATAAACTTAAATCTCTTGACCATATTATTTTGAGTTGTACTGGTTTTATGGGCGAAGTAGTCACTAATCAAGCTGAAGCTGTTGCAGGAGAACAGTATAATTTTAGATTAAATCTAATTTCTAGAGCTGAAAATCCTGTCGTTTTAGAAAATGTAAAATGGCTAAATCAATCGGAAAACTTTAACCGAAAATTATCAAAAGATTCTTTAATTACCATTCCGCACGATATTCAAATTCCTACAGATGCAGCGCTTACAGAACCTTACTGGTTGGCGAGGCCAGCGAAAAATGAAGCAACTTATTCTGTCCCAAATGATACTTTAATTGGTTTGCCAGAGACAGAATCACCATTAAATGTTTTGCTAAATTTAAAAATAGGTTCAGAAAATTTTGAGGTTAAACTTCCTTTATCTTTCAAAAAATTAGATCCTGTTCGTGGTGATGTGGTGGAAGCTTTGCGTATTGTTCCTGCACTAGAACTAAAATTTACCCAATCACTTTATCTGGTGAAAGAAAATGAAGATTTACATTTAAGTTTAAATTTAAAAAATAACATCAACAAACAATTTGATAACGGGAAATTAAACTTATTGTACAACGGACAACAGTTAGGTGGAGGAGTTTTAAAATCAATTAATGGAAAAGATATTACTGTTGATTACGTTATTCCAAAAGCTAAATTGGCTTCAATAGAATCCAATCATTTACAATTGGATGCCAATTTTGTTGCAGATGGAATTGCTTACGATAAAAAAAAGGTAGTAATTCAGTATTCACATTTGCCTTCTTTACAATATTTTGCGCCTGCTACTGCCATCATTATGAAAGGTGATATTCAGGCAAAGGCTAAAAAAGTTGGTTATATTGAAGGTGCGGGAGATTTTATTCCAGAATTTCTGCGAATTGCAGGTATTCAGGTTGATGTTTTAAAAGATGAAGATTTCTACGGAAACGCAGAAGAATCTGGCGGAAGTCAAAATAAACTTTCTCAATATGATGCGATTGTAATGGGTGTTCGCGCAAATAACACAGAGAAAAAATTGGCTAGATGGATGCCTTTTTTATGGTCTTATGTAAAAGCAGGTGGTAATTTGGTGATGCAGTACAATACTAATCAAGATACAACAGTTGAACAATTAGGAATATATAATTTTAGTATTGCGAATAAACGTGTTACTGAAGAAAATGCTGAAGTTAAATTTTTAAATCCAAAGCATAAATTACTGAACTTCCCCAATAAAATTACCACGGAAGATTTTAAGGGTTGGGTACAAGAGCGTGGTGCTTATTTTCCTGTTCAATGGGATGCGGCGTACGAACCGCTTTTTGAAATGCATGATACCGGTGAAGAACCTTTGCAGGGATCAACTTTATATGCAAAATACGGAAAAGGTAATTTTATTTACTCTCCATTGGCGTTTTTCAGACAGTTGCCTGCCGGAAATGTAGGGGCTGCTCGTTTATTTTTAAACTTTTTATCTGCAGAAAAAAACTAATGAACAAACAACTTAAAAATTGGAACATCTGGTATATCTTACTCGCAGTTGCGTTGATAGGTCAGATTGTATTTTATTATTTCTTTACTAAATTTTGGCAATGAGTACAATAGATTGGACGGTTCTTATCATCACACTGGTTGCAGTGGTTGTCTACGGTGTATTCATCGGTCGTGGACAAAAAAGCAACGAATCTTACCTGAAAGCAGATAATAAAATGCCTTGGTATATTGTACTGATTGGTATTATGGCGACTCAGGCGAGTGCGATTACTTTTCTTTCTGCACCAGGACAGGCTTATACAGACGGAATGCGTTTTGTGCAGTATTACT
Organism: Chryseobacterium sp. HNCC26DJ239; assembly: GCF_057180445.1. Lineage (NCBI taxonomy): Bacteria > Pseudomonadati > Bacteroidota > Flavobacteriia > Flavobacteriales > Weeksellaceae > Chryseobacterium > Chryseobacterium sp. HNCC26DJ239. The sequence continues at coordinate 750,053 of NZ_JBXUGJ010000001.1, read as the reverse complement.
TTGGCTTGCCTTTGGCGATGATCGTAATTTGCATCACTTTTATCCCAATTTTTCAGCGTTTAAATGTTTATACGGCTTACGAATATTTAGAAAACCGTTTTGATAAAAAAACTAGAGTACTCACATCTCTGCTTTTTCTTTTTTCGAGAGGTTTATCAACGGGAATCAGCATTTATGCGCCAAGTATTATTTTATCAAGTGTTTTAAACTGGAATATTTATTTAACGAATATTTTAACGGGCGGAATATTGATGATTTATACCTATCTTGGTGGTGCAAAAGCCATTGCTCATACCCAAAAGTTACAGTTTTTGATTATTTTGGGAACAATGGCTTTTGCGGGTTATTTACTCATTCAAAATATGCCGAATGGAATTGGTTTTAAAGATGCTCTTTATCTTTCTGGGAAATCTGGAAAGTTGAATGTGATCACAACAGAGTTTGATTGGAAAGATAAATACAATATTTGGAGCGGATTGATTGGTGGTTTTTTTCTGGCACTATCTTATTTTGGGACAGATCAAAGTCAGGTTGGAAGATATATCACAGCGAAAGATACTACCAATGCAAAAATGGGCTTGTTGCTTAATGGATTGGTTAAAATTCCGATGCAATTTTCGATTCTTTTAATTGGTGCTTTGCTTTTTGCGTTCTTTTCATTAAAGCCAGCTCCGATTTATTTTAATGAAAATTCCTATCAAAATTTAAAGAATTCAAAACCTGAACAAGCAGCAGTTTTTGAAAAAGAACATCAAGATTTACAGGCAAAATTCAATGCAGAATCGAAAGAAATTTTAAAACTCAAAGAAATAAATTCTCCTAAACTTAATGAAATCATTCAGGAGTTTAAAGAAACGCAATCTCAAATAAAAAATCTTCATAGTAGAGTAGAAGAAGCTATTAATACATCCAATTTCAATGCAGAGAAAACAGATACCAATTATATTTTCTTGTATTTCGTAAAAAATACATTACCTGTCGGAATGATTGGGTTGTTGTTTGCGGTGATTTTTTTGGCGAGTTGGGGCTCAATTTCAGCGGCATTAAATTCTCTTGCAGCTTGTTCATTAAAAGATGTACATCTTATTTTTAAAAAAGAACTTCCCGATGAAAAAACTGAATTACGATATAGCCGTTTACACACTTTAGCTTGGGGGATTTTCTCAATTGCGGTCGCAATGTTTGCTACACAAATGGGTTCTCTTATTGAAGCGGTAAATGTATTGGGTTCGCTTTTTTATGGTCCAATTTTGGGAATTTTTCTGGTTGCATTTTACTTTAAAAAAATCAATGGAGCTAACGTTTTTGTTTCAGCTATTTTATCAGAAATTGTGGTGATTACCGTTTATCAGTTCGATATAGTTTCTTTTCTTTGGTTAAACGTAATCGGAGCTGTTGCGGTCATTATATTTTCGACTATTGGGTTGCTATTTTGTAAACCGAAAACTGTAAATTCGTAAACAAATAAATAGAAATATTATGAGAACAACAATTAAATCTGCAACTGTACTTTTTGCGGCATTAACGATTTCTGTGAATACTTTTGCTCAAGAAGCTAAAAAGCCTGCAAGTCCGCCTGCTGCTGCGACGGGGAAGGTTAAAGATGCTACAATCACCATAAATTATAGCAGTCCTTCGGTAAAAGGTCGTGAAATTTGGGGTAATTTGGTAGCGTACAATCAGGTTTGGCGTGCAGGAGCTAATGAAGCTACAACTTTTGAAACAGATAAAAACATTACCATTCAAGGGAAATCATTGCCTGCTGGTAAATATAGTTTTTTCTTAATTCCTAAAGATTCAGGAACTTGGACGGCAATTTTCAATAAAGAATCAAAACAATGGGGAGCTTATAAATATGACGAAAAACACGATGCTCTACGTGTGAATGTAAAAACAAAAGCTTTACCCGTAACACAGGAAACTTTGGTTTATAAAATCAACAAAAATGGTTTCACAATGGATTGGGACAAAATCTCTGTTCCTGTAGAGATAAAATAAATTAAAATCCCGTTCATTCGGGATTTTTTTCGATTTCAAATAAACGTTTTATTTGCAGTCAAAAAAAGATGAATCATACGGATTCATCTTTTTTCTGTGCAAATTGTTGTTTATTAAGCTTCGATAAATGCTAATAAATCTTTGTTAATAGTTTGGTGTTCTGTGGTTGGCATTCCGTGAGAAAAACCTGGGTAAGTAATAAGTGTTCCATTTTTTACGAGTTTTGCAGATTTTATTGCAGAATTTTCGATGGGAACAATTTGATCATCTTCACCATGAAGAATTAAAACCGGAATATCAACAGCTTTTAAATCTTCTGTAAAATCTGTTTCAGAAAAAGCTTTGATGCCGTCGTAATGAGCGACAATTCCACCCATCATTCCTTGTCTCCACCAATTTCTTTGAATTCCTTCTTTTATATTTGCGCCATCTCTGTTGTAACCGTAGAAAGGAAAAGTTAAATCGAAATAAAATTGGTTTCTGTTGTTTAAAGTTTGCTCCCTAATTCCATCAAACACTTCCATGGGAACGCCGTCGGGATTTGTTTCACTTTTTACCATTATTGGAGGAACTGCACTTATTAAAACTGCTTTTTTAGCTCTTCCGTTTGAGTATTTGTTTACATAACGAATTACTTCTCCACCGCCTGTGGAATGACCAATGTGAACAACGTCTTTCAAGTTAAGAAATTCAACCAGTTCTGCCGCGTCGGAAGCGTATTGTTCAATGGTGTGATTGTATATGTTCTGGCTAGAACGGCCGTGACCTCTTCTGTCGTGGGCAATTACTCTGTAACCTCTTTGTAAAAAGAAAATTACTTGTGCGTCCCAATCGTCGGATGATAAAGGCCACCCGTGGTGAAACATTAATACTGGACCATCTCCTTGATCTTTGTAGAAAATTTCTGTTCCGTCTTTTAATTTTAATGTGCTCATTTTTTTGATTTTTGTGATTGTTATTTTGATTTTATTGTATAGCAAAAATAGGCGCGAATTTTTACAATAATCTTGATCTAGGATAAATTAATGATAAAATTTTGAGAATGTAACATCTTCTTAATAAATTAATTAAAAAGAAACTGGAGTCTTACTTCCTTTTAATTGATACGGAATATGAATAAATTATTATTTCTTAATAAATGTATAGGTAACAAGACCTCGGCTTGTTTTTTCGAGAAATAATGTAAGTTCCTGCTTGGAGCGAGCTTACGCCAATTTGACCTTCATTTGATTGGATATTGAAGATTTTTTGCTTTCTACCACTTATATCAAAGATGGAAAATTCGTTAATTTTTTCTTCGCTAGTGAAATGAAGAATATCTTTTACAGGATTTGGGAAAAATTGTGTGGAGGTTTTTGCTTTGAAGAGATCGTTTGTAGCGAGTAAATCATTTGAAATCTTTATATCGTCAATAAGAGTAGAGTAGCCTTGCGCATTTTCACATTCAATAGCGATTTGATAAATATTTGGTGGTAAACTGATATTACCGAATAGGTACCAGCTGGAAAATGGAGGTTGAAACCCCATCATCATATTCCAGGTTCCGCTTTAAGATGTTCTGTAATAGATTCTTATCCAATTTGCGGTTCCGTTTTGTTGAGGGTTAATTACGTAAAACCTAAGTTTTGGTGAAGTAAGTAAACCTCAATTTAAAGGTGGAGAAACCAACTTGTTTTTTTTAAGTTTCAGCTATACTTTTTCAATAATTTGGAATACGCTCAATAATTTGTATTTAATTTTTATTTCAATATTATTTTGAAGATTGTTTTGATAGATATTGATATATGAATATGCAATCGATTGTACTTGTATTATGTGAAACATAAAATAAAAATAAATAAATAATAGGTAATATATTTTGTTTATTAGTGAATTATTATAAATTTGCATCGAACAAAAACAAATATTAATCATGAAATTCACATTGAAGACCACACTTTCAGTGTTGGCGATGAATGCTGTACTAGCATTACATTCTTGTACCAATTCAAACCTTGAAAATGATCCGCAAGTAGATCTTTCATCAGGAAGCTCTCAAAGCTCTCTCAATGCCAAAACAGTTATTCCTTTGGCAAGTTGCGTCGCTCCGGGATGGGCATCTCTGAATGGAGGAACATCGGGAGGAGGAACATCCGCTGAAACAACCGTTACAACGTATGCTCAATTAAAAGCCGCCATCGAAAACACGAGTGTTAAAGTGGTAAAAGTAGTTGGAACAATTACGGTGACGTCCCGTATTTCATTTCAGGATCAAACCGGAAAAACAATTTATGGAGCAAGTGGAGCGAAGTTGGTTTCAAACGATCAAACTCAGGATGGTTCAGGAATTCTGAATATTAAAAGATGTAACAATATCATCATTCGAAATCTAATTTTTGAAGGTCCAGGTGCATACGACACCGATGGTTGGGATAATGCAATTTTGGATGACTGTAGAAATGTTTGGATCGACCATTGCGAATTCCGAGATGGGGTAGACGGGAATTTTGATATTAAAAACAAATCAGATTTTATTACTGTGTCTTACACGAAGTTCCATTATTTAAAAGCTCCAAAAGCAGGAGGTTCTGGTGGAACTGACGATCATCGTTTTTCTAATTTGATAGGCTCAAGTGATGGCGCAGCAGCAGATGCAGGGAAATTGAATGTGACTTTTGTTCGTTGTTGGTGGGCACAAGGTTGTAGAGAACGTATGCCAAGAGTGCGCTACGGAAAGATTCATATCCTAAACAGCTATTTCAACAGTACTGTAAGCAATAAATGTATTGCGGCGGGATATCAAGCCAATATTTTAGTGGAGAGAAATGTTTTCGAAAATGTAAAACAACCCATTGATTTGATGACCGGTTATACAGCAGTTACTCAAACAGGAAGTACCTTTACCAATGTAACAGGCAATACTGCGGGAAGCGGAACCGCATTTACCCCTTCTTATTCTATTGTGAAACTTGCAGTAGGTTCGGTAAAAGCGGATGTTACGGCAAATGCTGGAGCTACATTAACAGGAAACATTTGCGAAAGCTACTAAGCAAGCTTCAGTAATTGATATTTGATACCATACTTTAGCAAACCCATCGGAATTTTCCGGTGGGTTTTGTATTTTTTGGTGGCTGAAATTCTTCTTAAAATATCACCCTTTTTTAATTCGTAATAGATGGAAAGAACTAAAATAAAAAGATTAATGCTTTAAAAGTAAATATTTAAAAATTAAGCAAATAAAAAACAGTTAAATATGATTTACTGCTAAATAAAATAGGAAAGTTTTTAATTCTGCTGCGGTTAGAAAAATAGAGCATTTAAATTGTATGGCTGAAAATATTCTTTTTTTTTAGCTGAAAAGTATTCTTATAGAAAATGTGAATTTAAACTGATTCCAGTTTCTTTAAAGCATTAAGGGCGCCTGTTAAAAGTTGTTTCCAATAAAAAAAATAAAAAAGACCTGTATGATTTATGTATTTATTTTCTACACTAGCGTGCTGTCCATGAGGGTAGAATTCGCCATTACTGGAAATCAAAAACTTAATCAGTAAAAATGGTCTATAATACAGTAGTATGTATAATTGTACTTGTTTTGTATTGACGAACTTTGTATTAGAATAAAATTGACAAAGCTATCGGAGCCGGCATTACTTTATGTACTTCCTCTCAGTCAAATGCTGATGATACAAGACGTTTTTGGGGGGGGTAACATCGTTTTCTCTACCGATCAAGAGCAGATGAAAAAATGCTCAAAATAAGATATTAGTATAGATGCCGTTTCTGTAAAGCACAATGTTAATGCCTATATTGGTTTATTGAAAAATAGATGGATTCATAGTAATGGTAGCACTTCTTAAAAATAAAGAACATATGGACATAGAAAAAAAATCAAGTCTTTTTCCAAAAGGAAATAAATTATCAAATGAATGGTTTACTGGTGACGCATTTCTTTCACCATTGGTATCAAGGGATAAAAACAATGAATTTTCTGCAGGAGCAGTAACCTTTGAAATAGCTGCAAGAACCAATTGGCATACGCATCCCAAAGGCCAGGTTTTAATAGTTACAGAAGGTTCAGGTCTTTATCAGGAGAAGGGTAAGCCTGCGCAAGTTATAAAAAAGGGAGACGTTGTAAACATCCCGGAAAATATTGAGCATTGGCACGGTGCTTCTTCTGATAGTTCAATGACGCACATAGCTATTACCAATTTTAAGGGAGAAACACAGGTGACCTGGCTAGAACCTGTTTCCGATAAAGAATTCGATAAAGCAAATAAATGAGAAACCGAATAAAAAACAGGGTTGAATAAAGATTAGAATACTCCTGTTTTTAAAATAATTATTCCTTGTGGAGAATGAGAAAATTACATGAAAATAAGAGAAAATGAATATAGAAAAAGCAAAATTTTCCAACAGAGATCTGCAAGAGATAGATAAAGCAGATGATTTAAAAATATCCCGTCTCAGGGCGGATTGTGTTACCCACGGAACGCCTACTTGGATATGGGAGGTTGTGGTGGACGGTAGTTTATACGTGAGAGCATATAACGGCACAGGCAGTCGATGGTTTCAATCGGCTATTGAAGAAAAAAGCGGACAAATCCATGCAGCAGGGATGATAAAAGATGTTCATTTTGAGCGTATAGAAAACGATGAGCTTCTCCACGACAAGATTGATGAAGCTTACAAAACAAAGTATGGCAGCAGTCCATATTTGGGTTCAATGATAAGTGACAGAGCAAAAAATGCCACTATCAAAATTTTACCTGCAATTTGATCATAAAAAAGGTAAGGGCGAAACAAATAAGTAAACGCTTTATCTATTTTGAAGCCATAGCATCTGCCGTCAATTTTCAAGCAAGAGAAATGAAGAAAACAGCTTATGAAATAGTAAACTAACTCGATCAAGCCGACAAGTTGTCGGAGGTATATTGGTCATAAGTGATTAAAATTTTAAAAATCAAAAATATGAGAAGATTATCAATATTAACCGTATTAAGCCTGATGTTTTTAGGGCAATCCTGCACACAAGAGAAAAGTAATAAAGAATCAGAAAAAATGAGTGACAAAACAAAAACAGAACACTACACATTTCAATTAAGCGAAAAGGTTAATAGAATAGCAGTTAATTTTAAAAATCGTTATGGCATAACACTTTCCGGAGATTTATACCTTCCAAAAAATATTGGGGAAGAAAAATTGCCAGCCTTGGTTATCAGTGGGCCATTTGGAGCAGTAAAAGAACAATCTTCGGGATTATATGCCAACCAAATGGCTCAAAGAGGGTTTGTTGTTATAGCTTTTGATGCGTCTTATACAGGTGAAAGTGGAGGAGAACCAAGAAATGTGGCATCGCCGGATATTAATACAGAAGATTATAGTGCTGCTGTGGATTTTGTGGGACTTCAAAAAAATGTAGACCGAAACAAAATTGGTATTATCGGAATTTGTGGTTTTGGTGGAATGGCACTAAATGCCACAGCTGTTGATAAACGTGTAAAAGCCGTAGCTACAACAAGCATGTATGATATGTCTAGGGTAATTTCTAAGGGATACAATGATGTGGTAACACTAGCGGAAAGAACTAAAACTTTAGAAAACCTGAATCAACAAAGATGGAAGGATGCAGAAACTGGGAACCCGGAATATCCTGCTGAACATTTACCCGCAAAATTAACGGGCAAAGAGCCTCAATTTGTAAAAGAGTATTTTGATTATTACAAAACACCAAGAGGCTATCATGAGCGTTCGGTAAACTCTACAACAGGATGGAGGTTAACCAGTGCACTTTCATTTATGAATATGCCTTTGTTGAGTTACATTAAAGAGATTTCTCCAAGACCAATGCTTCTCATTGCAGGAGAAAAGGCACACTCTCGCTATTTTAGTGAAGATGCTTATAAGGCCGCAGCTGAGCCAAAGGAGCTGATGATTATTCCTGGCGCTGTGCATGTGGATCTGTACGACAAGGTTGATGTTATTCCTTTTGGTAAATTGGAAACATTCTTTAAAGATAATTTAAAGTAATCGGGACATTTTCTTATCCTATAAAACAAGATACAAAGAGGTGGCTGAATGCTGCCTTTTTTGTTTGCTCTAATTAGCCAAATACAGCAAGATAATACTAAATCTATTATTTATCCACGAATATTTTTAAATTATCTACAAAAATTTAAAATCTAAACATTGCATTGAGAGAATGATTTAGCAGAGTTTGCCAAAATAGTAGGTTTTGCACAGGCAATGGGTGTTGTTTGTTATTTGAAAATGGATTAGAAACAATGAGCTATGGAGCAATCAAGGTTCACAGAAAAAATGATATGACTATTTTTTTGCCAATGTCTTAATCAACTGAGATATAACGCCTGAAAGAGTTTATGTTTTTCGTACAACAAAGGTTTTATTTAAGTACATGCAATTTTTTGATCCCAGTTTTTCCATCAAGTATTTCTCTTACAATCATTGTTATTCCAGCAAGTACTCCAAATCCGGCACCAAACCAAGGAGTATTATTAATATCAAGGTTTGCTATTATCCATCCTCCTGTCAATGTACCAATAGACACACCTAAATTTCCAAAGGCCGATTGCAGACTATTGGCGAACTCAGGCGCTTCAGGTGCCGCGTCAATCATATAGGAAATTGCTGTTAAAAAGGAAGGGCCGTACATGATTCCCCAAAAAGCTATAACCAAAATCTGTAAATAGAAATTAGTTCCTGAAAAATATAATATCACAGGTAAAATCATTGTACCCAATAGAAAGAATGCTGTAGTAGCCACCACATTTTTCGATAAGAATCTTCCAGCCAACCAGTTGGAAACTACTCCAGTGGCTCCAAATAACAAAAGCATATAACTAATTTGCTGTCCTGACATCAACTTTACTTTTTCAAGATAATCTGCAAAATAGCTGTATGTGGAAAACCAAGCTGATATTAGCAATACATTAAATGCAATACTGATGATAAAGCGAGGTTTCTTAAGTATCTGCAATTGACTTCCGTAGGAAAGTTTATCCTTTACAGGTATAGTTGGAATATAGAAAAAGATACCTGCTAATGCGATTATTGAAATTATTCCCTGAATTATAAAACTAGTCTGCCAACCGTAAAAGCTGGACATATAGGTTGTGAACGGTATGGCGGTAACTTGTGCAAGTGCAACTCCACCAATTACAATTCCAATTAATTTGTGCTGCTCATTTTTGCTGGCGGTACGGATAATGGTCCCTACTGCTGCCGAAAAAAATGCAGGCTGTAAAATGGCAGGTAAAATTCTGAATATGACCAAAACCCAAAATGGCGGTGCAAATGCAGAAACAATATTAGAAATTAAAAATAGTGAAATAGCCAATAGCATTATTTTCTTCCTATTTACAGCTGATGTAAAAAGAACAACAAAAGGTCCCAGCAAAAAAATAGTTAGCGCAAATGCACTCAGTAATAAGCCTGCATGATCAATGCTGATACGGTAATGAGCAGCTACCCTTGGCAATACACCTATTATCCCAAATTCTGTACTAATAATTCCTAACGCTCCAAGGCATCCGGCATAGGCGATTTTATTGATTCCTATTCCATTCTTGTCTGTGTTCATATCTGTATATCTAATTTATTCTTTATTTTTTTTTCTCATAATCTCAAAGAACTGCTTCTGCTAGATTAAAACCATAAGCATTATATTTTCCCAAGGTTACGAGAATAGTAGACCCATTATCAGTATTTAACCTTATCTACTTATTTTTTTTGGAGGATATTAAGCTATAAAAGGAGATCGTTTTACAGCTACTTGCTAAAAATTGAATTTCAAATTTGCCTGATAAAAAGACAATTAAAATTTTCACCATTCGAACTGCCTGACATTTCAAACAATCCAAATGGTGAATTAATTATATTATTAATAGCTCGATATTTGTTACTGCCATTTATACGCATAGTGCGCTCTATGATTTATATTGTAGCGGCATTTATAACATAACGGTATCGAGCTTCTTTGTTTAATACTTTAGCCCATGCTGTATTGATTTCTTCGGCTTTGATGATTTGTATTTGCGGAAACAGTTTGTTATCTGCACAATAATTAACCACCTCTTGTGTCTCAGGGATACCACCTATCATTGACGCATTGTAGTTAACCCTTGTGGCTGCAAGTCCTACATTGCTTAATATAATTTCGAATCCAACAGGCATACCAACCTGGGTGAAAAATCCGTTGGTTTTGACTACTGAACTGTAAGCGGCCACATCAAATTGAACAGGGATAGTTGAAATCATATAGTCTAACATCTTTTTGTAAGGCTTCAGTTTATCAAGACTGTCCACAATAATTACTTCTTTTGCTCCAAAAGACAGAATATCATTCACCTTATCTTTTGAAGTGGTAAAAGCATAAACTTCTGCTCCTTTTGAAACCGCAATCTTAACAGCCAAGTGTCCTAAGCCTCCGATTCCTGCTACTCCAACTTTATCACCTCTCTTAAAATTTGCTTTCATTAATGGTGAGTAGGTTGTAATACCTGCACAAAGTAAAGGTGCTGCTTCCTGCAAACTAATATTGTCGGGAATATGAACGGCAAAATGCTGTCTTATTACGATGTGTTTAGAATAACCACCTTGGGTAATTCCTGATGGAGAAGTTTTGTCTGGAGAACCGTATGTTCCAACCATTCCTTTCTCGCAATGTTGCTCTTCTCCATTTTTACAGCTGTCACATTCCATACAGCTGTCTACCATACATCCAACTCCTGCTTTATCACCAACTTTAAATTTGGTTACATTTTTTCCCACCACTGTTACAATTCCGGCTATTTCATGACCGGGAACCTGTGGATAAGGTTGTTTACCCCATTCACCTTTCATCTGATGGATGTCAGAATGACAAATACTCGCATATTTAATTTCAATCAAAATATCATCATCACCTACAGGTCTTCTTTCAAATTCCCAAAGACTCAATTTGCCACTACTATCTTTTGCAGCATATCCTCTTGTTTTAATATTTTTACCAGTACTTGCATTTTTGGCAGGGCTTGCGAATAAGTTTAAAGAGGGTACCAAAGCTAGACCAGCACCTGCAATCGCGGTCTGTTGAATAAATTTTCTTCTTGAATGTTTGTTTTTATCTTCACACATAATATATCTTTTTTTTGGTGTCAGTACTAGAAATATTTTTCTACATTTATATAAGCTACGGCTCCGAAATATGGAGCAAGCGGAAAATTAGCGACATGTAGTTTTGCTTTTTCTTCATCAATGCCTTTAAATACTAATATGGCTCTAGTTGCATCGGTTTTTGTAAAAACGTGCTCTAGTATATCTTTTTCCTTCAATTGGTTAGCAATCTCAAGTTCTTGTGTAAGTATCTCTTCCAAGTTAGGTACTGAGTTTAAATCACATTTTACATCTGCTATTATCCGATTCATTATTGTTTTATTTTTTTTATGGCATTAATATTTATACTCAACAATTTGTCTTCTATATATTTATGGTTTGCTACTAACCATTACTAAATCTAGCCGCAACTTGAGCTACACGTTTTCCTAAATATTCAGCAGTTCTTAAATCGCTTTCACCTGGTGTGACTTCCGGAGTTTCGTTTTCGGAATATGCCATAGCTCCCAACCAGCTTCCTAAACTGTTAAGTTCTTTCGTTGACAGAGTGCTATCCGGATTAGCAGGATGCAGGTCAAGCCCTGTCCAAATCATTCCGTTTTGTGCTGCAAATAATGCTATAGAAATAAGAGAATTAAGTTTATCTCCACTTAGAGATCCGGAATTGGTAAAACCGGCAGCAATTTTATTGCGCCATTTGAATTCGTTCCAAACTGCTTTCGTAGATGTTTCAAAAAAAGCTTTTAACTTGGCACTTATAGAACCGTTATAAGTTGGCGACCCGAATATAATTGCATCGCTTTTTTCTAAAATTTCCCAAGGGTAGTCATTTTGTTCTCCGATGTGAAAAAGATGAACTGTACTTCCCTCGAGTTCACCTGCCCCTTTTGCTACGGCTTCAGCCAGTTTTTTCGTGTGACCAAAGCCACTGTCATAAACGATTGATATAGTCATTATTATTTTTTTTAATTAACCTCCATTTTCAGTATGCTTAAAACTATAATCTTTAGATGTAACAAATATTTTATTAATTTGATATTTTTCGCCATCAATTTGTTGTCTTTGATACCCTGCTTATGTTTTAGATCACATAAGACGTGGCATAGTTGTTCCAAAAATTAGTTTATAAAAAAATATATCTAAATAATTTTATAGTTTTTTTAGTTTGTGATTCCTATGGTATTTGAAACCAATACAAAATTGATGTCTTTTTAGTTTCTCTTCATTATACAGAATACTGATATGCTGACCAATTTTACTGAATTTAAGCAAAGACTATTCAAACAACTGTTTTAATGTAATAACTTTGTGAAGTACAAACAAATAATGTAGATTATGGAAAATTTTGTCAAGGTTGACACAGTAAGCCAATATGATGTTTTCTACAAAAAAGAGAACCTGCACCCTTTGGTGAGTATTATTGATTTTAACGGAACATATCCTGAAATTTATGCATCAAAGATGAGCTTCGGATTTTATGCAATTTATCTCAAGGATACTGTATGTGGTGATATTGCTTACGGCAAAAGTACGTATGATTATCAAGATAAGTCATTAATCTTTGTGGCACCAGGGCAGGTTATCCAAGTCTCACTTAAGGAGGGTGAGCAGGCATATGGTCTGGCGTTGGTATTTCATCCTGATTTAATTAGAGGTACCCCTCTGGGAAAGCGAATTGACAGCTTTGCTTTTTTTTCTTACAAGTCTAATGAAGCATTGCATATTTCTGAAAAGGAGCGCAGATTGGTGTTAGATTGCTTTGATAAGATTAAATACGAACTTGAGCTTGGAATAGATAAACATAGCAAAAAGTTAATCGCTTCAAATATTGAATTGTTTCTCGATTATTGCGTTCGTTTTTATGATCGTCAGTTTATCACACGCAGCGAAATAAATAAGGGTGTCGTCGAGGAATTTGAAAGTTTCCTTAGTGAATATTTTTATTCTGATAAGCCACAGTCAATCGGACTTCCCTCCGTAAGCTATTTTGCAGAACAACTTCATCTTTCACCCAATTACTTTGGAGATGTCATTAAAAAAGAAACTGGCAAATCTGCATTGGAATATATTCAGTTAAAAACTATGGATATTGCAAAAGAAAAGATATTAAATCCTAGGGCTACCATTAGTGAAATAGCGTACGAATTGGGTTTTAAACATCCTACTCATTTCACAAGGGCATTTAAGAAGAATACAGGTGTTACACCTTTGGAATACAGATCACTTAATTAAAAGGGAGTTATTTAAATACGCCCAAAATTTATTCGTGATAATCTCAATTCTTCATATTAGATTATAGTGTCTTAAAAGGTGCGCATTAGAAATAAATTATTGTATATAAGGAGAGTTATTTGTGTGTAAACAGTGTGAAAGTAAAATGGCGCCAACTTAAGACAGTTGGCGCCATTTTTTCGTCTGTACCCAGGACCGAAATATTTTTACAACAAAATGAAGCTGATTATTAATAAGTTACGTTTTTCTTGTGTCTAGATTGTGTCTAGGTTTAAATTTCATCTTCTAAGATTTTTACAATCTTATTGATTATTTCTTGTTTTCTTGGTTTTCTTGCATAGTTTGCAGATTCTTCTTTCACAATGTTTTGTTGTGAAGTACTGAATAACGCATACAAATCTATATCCGGATGTTTGGAAACGTACCAAACTAGAAAATCTACCGGCATTGCATTTTTTCCATAAAGATAATTGCTAACAGCTTGTTGTGTAACGCCATATTCTTTAGCGATATCGGTTCTGCTTTCCTTTTTATCTTCGCTATATCGTTTAATTTTCTCGTGTATTTTCATTTTTAACCTATTGTTTATTAATTAGTTATAAAATATTCACAATAAATCGTTGTAAAAAACACAACAAATCATTGTGAATACAATATATAATTGTATATTTGTCTTACGATAGTCTTACGGTAGTCTTACGGTAGTCTTACGCAAAAGTAAGAAAAAAGCACACTAGAACAATTTATTCATTTATATATATGGCTTCAACACTTAGACAAAAAACGGTCGCTAAGAAATACGATTTCATCGAGCAATGGTTGCCTAATCGCTATACCAAAGATGTAAATACTCTTTTGGGAAAAGACAAGAAAGACGCAGCCTATATAAGACAGGTGAAAAACGAGCGCATCAATAATCAAAAGATTATGAAAGCGCTGTACACGGTTGCAAAGCTCAACAAACTTCAACTCGAAAATTAACTTTTTAAATACAATAATAATTATGACACCAAAAATTTATCCAGGAATGCTCGACGCTCGAATCGAGTATTTCGCAGAAGGGCAACAAGTCTACAAGATTAAAGACGGCGCCGTTAAAAAGTTTGAAGATGTAAAAGAGCATCGCGAACTTCAATTTATCATCGAAAACGAAACTGGTCTAAAAGACATTATCTCGAAAATGTGTAATAACGACCAAAGAGAAATGCAACAAAAGTTGGCGTCTTGCCGTTTCGGAGCACTCAATTTTGAAGCAGATTTCGATCATCTTGGGAATGCTTCTCACGATTTTGTTGATTGCCATCTCCGTGGAAACTGTATTGGCGAACATATCGTTTGTAAACCTTTAGTTCTAAAAGGTGAAGAAATTACCGAAAAGCAATTGGAAATCCTTAGAGGATGCGCAAGTAACCTTACCAATGAAGTACTTGCCGAAACCGTAGATATGCCTCTCGGTTCTTTCAATGTTCTAAAGCAAAAAACGTACAAGCAACTTCATATCCAAACCAAACAGGAAGGGGTTTTATTATTAACGCAAAACGGATTGTTGTAATGGAAAAATTAGAGGAAAAATTCACAAAAGGCACTTGGTATTTTCAAACAAATGCAGATGCTTATACCAATATTGTTCGATGCGATAACCGAGAAGGAAATACAATGATATATATCGTAAATGCACATGGTACAGGAATTCAGAATCATGCAAACGCAACACTTATTTCTGCGGCGCCAGATTTATTAGAAGCATTAAAAATGATGCTTTCAAGATTTGAAAATATTCAAAAAGGAATGGTAAAAGCAGATTACGTAAAAGATGTTGCTAGAAAAGCCATTGAAAAAGCACTCACAATTCAAGAAAAAGGAATTTTCTAATGAAAAACAAATACATAAAACTTGGATTACTCTCAGTAACACTTTTGTACATTGATTTATTCTGCGGTGCGGGTGGAACTTCAACAGGAGTTGAAACAGCAAAAATTCACGGAGAGAAATGTGCGAAAGTTATTGTTTGTATTAATCATGATGCAAATGCAATCGCTTCTCATGCTGAAAATCATCCAGATTCTTTGCATTTAACGGAAGATATTAGAACCGCAGAAATGGCACCAATTGTTGAGCATTTAAAGCAAATGCGAAAACTATATCCTTTTGCAAAAGTTGTTTTATGGGCTTCTCTAGAATGTACCAATTTTTCAAAAGCAAAAGGAGGTTTGGCGCGAGATGCTGATTCTAGAACATTAGCTGAACATTTAGACAGATATATTATTGCTTTAAAACCAGATTCTATTCAGATTGAAAACGTAGAAGAATTTATGAGTTGGGGTGATCTTGACGAAAAAGGAAAGCCTATAAGCAAAGATAAAGGCAGACTCTACACGAAATGGGTAAATCATATTAAGGATTTTGGATACTCTTACGATTATAGAATTTTGAACTCTGCAGACTTCGGAGCTCTTACTTCTAGAAAACGCTTTTTTGCTCAGTTTAATTCTCCGGGTATTCCAACAGTTTGGCCGGAACCAACGCACGCAAAGAATCCTGAAACAGGTTTATTTGAAAGCTTAGAAAAATGGAGAGCTGTAAAAGAGGTTTTAGATTTTAAAGATGAAGGAGAAAGTATTTTCACACGAAAAAAACCTTTGGTTGAAGCTACATTGGAAAGAATTTATCACGGATTAATAAAATTCGTAGCAGGAGGAAAAGATAAATGGATTCTAAAGTATACTCGATTAATGGGAAAACGAGAGTTCACATTCCGCCAAGTATCGAAGAACCTTGTCCTACAGTTTCTTGTCAAGGAAGATTAGGAATTATAAGTGCAAACTTTTTAGCGCAATATAATTCGGGAAACCCAGAGCATAGAGTTAAAAGTGTAGAAGATGTTTGTAATACTGTAACAACAAATAACAGATTTGCTAAAGTTGAATGTAATTTTCTATCAAAGTATTTTTCCGGAAATCCTTCGAGCAAAAATATATCAATCAATCAACCTGCGCATACAATCACAGCAATAGATCATCATTCATTAGTTCAGCCGAAGTTCATTCAGGCATATTATGGAAATGGTTTTACTTCTTCAATCGAAAATCCATCACCAACAGTTACAACTGGAGACCGCTTTTCATTAATTACTTCATCATTTATTGATCAACAATTTGGGAAAAGTACACCTGCTTCTGTAGAAACTGTTTTAGGTGCTTTAACAACGAATCCTAAATACGCAAAAGTAAGCGCAAAAAAATATTATTTAATGGATAGTCAATACTCTAGAGTCGGTAATTCAATAGATCAACCTTGCTTCACCTTAATAGCTAGAATGGATAAAACACCTCCTTATCTTGTTGAAATTTCAGAAAATTCTGAACTGCTTTCATTTATAAAAAGCGATGGAAATATTATCGTCTATGAAATCTATGAAAGTGATTCTTTAATGATGAAAAAAATAAAAGAATTCATGGCTATTTATGGACTTATGGACATTAAAATGAGGATGCTGAAAATTCAAGAACTTAAAGAAATTATGGGTTTTCCAAAAGATTATGTTCTTATCGGAACTCAAGCAGATCAAAAAAAATTCATCGGAAATGCCGTAGAAGTTACAATGGCTCGAAAAATATGTGAAGCTACCGCGAATAAACTATTTAACCTTAGAAAAGCCGCATAACCATGCCCAACCAAGATCAAACATTTAGAGATATAGAATTAAAAATCCTTGATGCGTCAAACTATGGGTTTGATATTATTCAAGAGTTGTATCCACAAGCGACGGAGAGAAAGAATTTCCGTATTAGAGATTACAACGACGATAAAAACGAATCCGCTTCTATGAAGCTGCTCGAAGTTCGTGGCGTTATGGCGTATCGTGTTACCGATTTTGGTGGTACAGTACACTCAGAAAACTGTTTTGGCTTATATGCGCTTGCCAATAACTGCTCTTATACAGAAGCGGTTTTGGAATTGGCAAACCAGTACCAAGCCAAAGGAATAAAGATTTTGGAGACCGAAAAAGTAGTCTACAAACCTGAATATCGCGAGTGCGCTCCCGAACTTTTTGAAGGTACTTTAAACGCCAAAGGCTTTTGCTACAAGCTAAAAGATTTTACCTCTTTTGAACTCGGCCTTTTAGGACCAGAGATAAAAGGAACTGAAAACGGCGACAACGAAAACGGGAATTTCAGATCGCATCTTATTACTCCAGAAGTTTGTAAGGAAGTAAATCTTTTTTCGTTGGAAGAATATTCTTTCCTATCGAAAGATGGTTCTAAGGTTGTAACCTACAAAAGCACCGACAAATTTCCGATTCTCGCTTTCATTAATGATGATAAAGAGATTGGCGAATGGTTAAAAATCTACAAGCCAAGAGCGGGGAAAAAATTCACGGAAGATGGTAAAGATTACCGCTTTCATCATCTCGGTGGTCGTCCGAAGGATTTTATATTTGGCTTAAATCGTCTTAGAGATTTATTGGAAGATTATCGTGATGATAATTACTCAGATGAAAGCGATGTGGAAAGAGAAGACATGAAGCTTCCACGTATTACCATTGCAACTGGCGGAAGTGATGGGCTTAATCTTATAGCATTAGGAGAGCCTGTTATTTGGTTTAATTCTGAAACTGAAAAAATATCAAGATATGTTCTTAACAATCTAAAGCAGTTAGCAGAAGATATTATAAACGTTCCAGATTGTGACGCAACCGGAAAGCGTGAAGCAAAAGATTTGGCTTTAGAATTTTTGGAAGTAAGAACACTTTGGCTCGACAATTATTTTAGAAATAAAAATAAAAAAGACTTCAAAGATTTTGCTTTTGAAAATCAGCACATGACGAAAAAGCAACTTACCAAAAGAGTAGGCGAAATGATGGATGCGACAATGCCTGCAAAGTTTTGGACTTCTTCTTACAACGAAAAAACGAAAAGATATACGCACAATTTCAGTCCGATGTTCTCATTCTATTTTTTAAGGCTGAATGGTTTCTGCAGAATTTTAGATAAATCACGAAAGGATGGGTATTATTTCGCTAAAGTCTACGGAAACGTTGTGGAAGAAGTAGATGTTACCGACATTAAAAACTACTTCAAAGATTTTTTAATTGAAAAACAACGCCGTGAAGGTGTACGCGAAGTGTCTTATTCTTTAATGGATTCACTTATCACAACCAATCGTATTTCAGAATCTACTATCGATAGGTTGCACATAAGAGAATTAGATTTTTCGGATTTCGACCAGGATGCGCAGTATTGGTTTTTAGGCGATAGAATTTTTAAAACAACCAAAGCTGGAACAACACAGGCAAAATTTGATAGGTATGTTTTAAAATCCCAGTTACTTGAAAATCTTATTGAGGAAAACGACTGCATGAAAATTAATCCAAAAGATTTCAAAATTGCGGAAAAACCTTATTTCAAAATTAAAGAAACCGAAGTTGGAAAATTTACCATCGATATTTTGGAAGAAAAATGCGACTCTCTGAACTACATGATTCAGACTTCCCGCTGTCATTGGGATACCGAAAAAAAGAATATGGCAGAAAGCGGCTTCGATGATGTCTCATTTTTCCAGAAAACAAAATTCAAGATTACCTCTACCTATCTGAATGAAGAGCAAAACGAAAGACAAATAGCACATTTGGTGAACAAAATCTACGCAAGAGGTTATATGCTTCACCGTTACAATGACCCTTCAAAACCATTTGCTCCGTTCGCGATTGATGATGCTGTTTTAGAAGATAATGTTGCCGAAGGAGGGTCGGGTAAAAGTATTTTTTTTAAAGGGTTAAAATTTTATTGTACTGTTTTCGATATCAATGGTAAAGATAATTTTAAGGATGATAAGTTTATCTACGAAGGAGTATCGATGCATACAGATATAATTTTTGTAAATGATGTAGAGCGTGATTTTGATATGAAACTTTTTTACAATGTAATTGAAGGTGATTTAAAAGTAAATACTAAAAATGAAAAGAAGTTCAAACTTCCTTTTAAATATGTTCCAAAATTCTGTTTTACTTCAAATTACTCTTTAAGAGATCAAGAAGGAGCGACAGTAAGAAGGCGTATTGATGTAGGTTTTAGTGATTATTATCACGCACCTAATGAGCACAGAGAAAAGCGCGAACCGAAAGACGATTTTGGATATAATCTTTTTACCGATTGGAACCAGGAACAATGGTTTAAAGACATCAACTTCAACTGGTTTTGCCTTCAGTTTTATTTAAGCTGCCGAAATAAGATTAATGCGCCAAGTGATAATATTCTGAAGCGTAAACATATCTCAGACATGGGGCAACATTTTCAGGAGTGGGCAGATCGATATTTACCAGAAATTGTAGGACAGGAACTGGAGAAAGATTTTGTCTTGGAAAAATGCAGGGAAGGAAATAAAAAGTATCTCGGAGATATTGTGAGCAATACCTTCAAGAAGAAAATGAGAGCTTGGTGTACTGTTAATGGGTATGTTTTCAAAGACAGATTCAATAAAACACTTCCGCAGTATGATTCACAGGGTTATCCAATTATGGTAAAAGGATCTCACTATCATAAATCGGTAGAACATATTTCGATTATGCCAAAAATAGACGATTCAGAAGAATCAGAAAATAAAACTTCAGCTTATTTAAAATAGAGATTATGATTTTAACAAGATTAGGAAACAAAAGGAAATTAGCGAAGAATCTAGTTAACTATTTTCCCAAGCATAAGATGAGAATAGAGTTGTTTTTTGGTGCAGGTGGTAGTTTTTTTTACTTACCCAAAGCACAATATTCTGTATTGAACGATTTAGATAATGATGTTTTTAATTTATATATGATTGTTTTAAATGAAACAGAAAATTTAAAAAAAGAAATTCTACGAGTTCCTCTGTCTGAAAGTTTAATAAAGTTTTGGCGTTCAAATCGAGAAGATTCAGAATTAATGTCTGCAGTGCGATTTCTCTTTTTGTCCAATTTTACTTACATGGGAAAAGGAGACACTTTAAGATTAGGATTAGACAATGCGAAATTAACCTTATTGAATAATATTGATAATACATTATTGGCCCTAAAAACAGCAAAGATCACTAATAGAGATTTTAGGGATGTTTTGCCTAAGATATCATTCAGTAAAACTGTAAATGATAAGGATAATTGCTTTGTATATCTAGATCCAATTTATTTTGAAACAGAGCATTATTATAACGTTCCATCATGGTCAAAAGATGATACAATTGATTGCCTTGATATTGTTCAGAATTGTGGAATTAAATCCGCGATGTCTGAATTTCCTCACCCATTTGTTTTATCTGAAGCCAAAAAAAGAGGATTGAATGTTTTTCCGGTTAAATCAAGAGCAAATATTAAAAACCGAAAAACTGAAATATTGATTACCAATTATGAACATTCTAACCTTTTTGACTAATGCCCATCTCCCAATTTCCCACTAAAAAAGAGCTTATGGAAAGCTTTGGATATCTAAGCTTCCAATGTGCGTTTTTAAATCTTGATCTTATCGGGATTCGGTTGCGCAAAAGCTATGAGATTGTGATTATCACGTATCGTGGTGCCAAAAAAACTGGCTTCATGTACGAAGGAGGAAACCTTACAAAGGAAGATATAGACGAAATTTTTGGCGACGTTCCAGAAGATTATAACGAGCTAGAAACCACCTACGAAAGAAACTTCGGACATCTTGTGGAAATCTTAAAACCCAGAAAAGACATGTACGTCTGGATAAACGAAAACGAAATTTCAAAAATTGTAAAAACGAAAAAATGACAAAACAGGAAAAAATACAAGAAGCTTACGGAGGGCAGTATGAATTCTTAAAACAAAACATCGAAGAAGATGGATGGTTAATGGTTTCCTCTAGACAATATGGTGAACTTTATAATAACTTAGATAGATTTAATATTTGTTATAATCTTCCTTTTAATAATAAAGTTGAGTATAAAACAGATAATGAAAGTACAAGTATTAGACCTATCTGTATAAAAGGTATTGAGTATAATAACGGTTGGATGAAAATTGAAGATAGCCTTCCAGAATTTCCTAAAGAACTGAAAGAAGTTAGATTATATTTTGTCTATACTAAAACAGGGTTTATTGATGTAGATAATAATTTAAATCTTTGGTTTTGGAAAGAGAAATATACACACTATCAAGATATAGAACCTCCCAAACCTCCTTTATACTAATGAACACCACCCCCTCACAACCCCCGCAATATTCGCAGAAGATGTTAATTGGTCTTCTCAACGATTGCAAGACGATTGAAGAGCTTTGCAGTTTAGGCAATCTCCTCAAGGAACTTTCAGAAGCTGGCGATTTTCCTATGACTGCCAAACTTCGGGCTTTCGCACTCGTAAAGCAACAGGAACTTATCTACGGAAACAACTTTGGTAAAAAGAAAAACTAATGATAAAATTTTTTAAAACCACCCAACAAAAGCAAGCCGAGAAACTCAGCCGTGAGATTCTAAAGCTGAACAAAAAGATTGACGACTGCACGATTTGCATACAGGATGCCATCGTTTGGCAAGATGTAAACGGTAAAATCTCTTATCAAAACCGAAAGAGATATTTAGAAGAACAAAGAGAAAATTTATTTACAGAACTTAAAAATATTAACTAACATGGAAATCTTCGGAACAATTAAAAGCCGCACAGCGGTATAGCAAAAAACAGAAACTTTTAAAGTGCAGAAATTCGTACTCGATGCTTCTTATACGGATAACAGAACTGGGCAAACCTACGAAAACACATTAGAATTTCAGGTCACAGGAAACGCCATCGAAAGGCTCGGTGAAATTCCTGATAACTCAAGAGTGAAAGTATTCTTCAATCTGCAAGGAAAAGAGGTAAGCAAAAGAGATAAGCCAGAAGAAAAGTTTATCGCGCAGAATCTCAACGCATGGAAGTTTGAACTTTTAATTCAAAAAAATGAAACAGCATCGCCAACAAATACAAAAACAGAAGCTCAACAAAGCAATACAGGATCTGTCTATCAATAGCGAAGCCTTGAAAGCGTTTACAGAAACGTTCGTTCGCGCAACCAAGGTAATTATTACCGTTGCCGATATGGCGAAAGAAATGAAACAATCTAACCACGAAGCATGGCATAAATGCTCTGCTTGTGGCGATTGGTTCGACAGGAAAAAAGATAATTGTTGCCCGACCTGTGGGCAGAATGATTTTAAATGAAAACACTCGCTCGTTTTGAGCGGGTGTTTTTATTTGATTGATTCATTCATTATTCTTACCGCATTTTTAACACTAAGTTCATGATCGTCTTCTTCATATTGCTCCGCTTCCGTAATAATATTGTACACTCTAGATTTTGAAACAACTTGTTTACGATCCACATCAAAATAGCTTAACTCATTAAGATTATTAAAATATTCTAATATTTGTGCACCTTCAAATCGCAAAACTTTCGATTTCATGTTTCTATAGCGACTGTTGACAAATTTTTCAACATCTAGCTGATAGTCTATTCTAGCTTTCTCTTCTTTCAGATATTTATTTTCATCGTGAAGAACATTGATGGTATCATTTAGATTATTGAATCGATTATCATTATCTTTATTAATCTCTATATTTTCATCTATCAGATTCTGTTTTTCTTCCCTCACAATCTTAAGTTTTTCATCATAATCCACTAATAAATCGTTGGTTTTTGTTCGTTCTTCATTTAAATTTTCCTGAAGTTTTTGTATAGTGAATTTAAGTTCGTCAACATATTTATTATGATCTTCCCCCTCTTTAGCTTTCTTTATCTCATCTTGTTTTTCATTGTTAGCAATTGCTATTTCTTTGTCATTATTAATCTTTAACAAAGCTTTTTTCTTTTCAAAATTTGCTCTATGCTTCACAGATTTCTGAAGAAAATACTCATTTGCTTGATTTAAATAAGGTAAAACAAAAAGATATAATATCGTCGTTAAAAATGGAAAAATAAAATAATGTAGTAAGTCAGAGTATTCCTGAGAGATCAAAATAATTTTATATTCAACAGTTCCTTTTGAAAATATAAATAAGGAAATTGGTTTCCAGTTAAAAAGTAGCCAGGAAATTAAAAATGTAGAGATATAAGGATTTTTAAAACGGTCGAGAACTATTTTTCCCGCTTCGTCAGTGAACTTTGCAGCGGTCTCGTTAATCTTTCCTGCCTCTTCGGTAAGTTTTTCCATCATGGTTTAGTTTATTTCCTCCAAAAATACCACAACAATTTTTCATCCGCAAACCCCACTGCGGAATTCCGCCTCCTTTTCCTTCCCCTTACCCCATATAAAAAATTGATTTAAAAGTGTAATTCTGTATTTAGCAAGGTAAAACGCTGATTTTCTATATAATACACTTTTTTTATAAAACTGTAACTCTATAAAGAGAATACAGAAATTACTGTACTAAAAAGATAAAATACACAAATACACTTTCGCTATATTCCTGGTTACACTTTTGAAAACAGTGCAACTTCCTTATAGATAAGCAGTTTACACAATTACACTTTTTAAGCTATTGAGAGAAGAGATTTATCACAACAAATTGTTGTATTCACAATATATAATTGTATATTTACTCTATGAATTTTTTAAGGGAAATAACTGATAATATGATAAATAGAGTAGAATTGATATCTCTACTCGATGAAGTGTCTCTAAATATCACTCCTCCGGAGGGAAACTTTGCCGCCTCATCAATTGGCGAGGCGGCATTTGATGAAGTTTACTT
This sequence comes from Chryseobacterium sp. HNCC26DJ239, assembly GCF_057180445.1. Taxonomy (NCBI): domain Bacteria; kingdom Pseudomonadati; phylum Bacteroidota; class Flavobacteriia; order Flavobacteriales; family Weeksellaceae; genus Chryseobacterium; species Chryseobacterium sp. HNCC26DJ239. Next base: position 726,026 of record NZ_JBXUGJ010000001.1, on the reverse strand, counting down.
CACCGTTTCCAGTCCATCACTTACCGAAGATGGAAAAGATACCGATTCCGGTTTCCTGTGGACCAAAGAATTTTCTTTCAAATTTCCTACGAATACCCAAAGAACCACAATCTTAAACCGGTTCCGTGAGCTGAAAGCAATTCGTTTGCATTATTGCAATGGCAGTTTCACAGATCTATGCCGAAACGATTATCATCAAAACAAATCGATCACGGCTGCAGTATCTACCGTGAAAGAATTTACCACCATGTCGTGGGCACTCAATAGCATTTTCCCATTTGAATTTCAAACCAAAACATAAATATATTACATGATTGTTCCCTTCAAATTATCAGAGCATCTAGTCCACTATTTTTTTAAAGAGCTCAAGGGAAAAGAAAAAAAATATGCCGGACTGGAAGTAAAAGTAATACCGATAGAAAAGCACAGCTTTATCGGAAAGCTCATTGTCTCCCATATCAAGAAAATAGACTATCCGGTAAAAAACATCAAAGATTTTAATCTCTTCATTGAAATGAAGACTTCTAACCGATTGAAATACTGTACAAAACAGAAACTTTTTAAAAGGGAAAATTTAAGTACTTCATTTGTAGAAATCCCCGAAGAATTAATGACGGAAATAGATAGTCAACTCGACGAGATCTTCCGCCAAAACTTTTTCTTCTACGTTCTGGGTAAGACGGAAGGCAAGGAAGATAAAATAAAAACGGTAATCCGTAAATGGATGGACGATTATAACCTGTGGAATTTCAATTTCGATATAGAAATGATGCGCCGCCTATTTTACCGAATGCGAGATGATGGGCCAATGCATCGTTTGCAGACAAGAGATATTAGTTACTTCAAAATTCAGAACAAATCTTTGTCACAGTTTCCCAATACGTAACGAAATAATTTTGGCATAAATAAAAAAGTTATGCCAAATATTCCTTCCAATGTTGATGATCTTTTGGATTTAATTATTCAGAATATCATCGATAATACTTCCGGTCTTATTGAAGAATCTACACTGCGATTTGTTCTCAATCAAATCGTAACCGTTCTCGATACAAAGATTTCGCTAATCTCTCCAGAACTTACGACCGAGCAATTGGCAATGTGGAAGAAGCTCGCAGATTTTAAAGCCTCCGACTTCATTGGAACCGTTACAACATCTACCACTTTCCCTTCCGCAAAATCCTGGGGTTTTGCAGGACCAGGAACATACGCCAATGCAAATGGCTTGGTAGTACCTGCAAATAATATTGGCGTAATTTCTTTTGATGGAAGTGTTTATTCTTTAGTGGCTTTGCCGTTGCCACAGGCAACAAAAAGCATCCCGCAATTCGCTGATCTTAATTTCCCTGTTACCAATCCTTCGGTAGGGGAGAAAGTGCAATGCGTGGATAATTTTGTTGCTTATCAATTACTAGATGGGCAAACATCTACGAATGCGAATTTACCTTCTACTTCTCCAACTATTTGGAAAGAAGTTGGAAAATCTGATGAAACAATTATCAAAATTGCTCAAGGTGCTTCAAATCCAAAAAAATCTATTGTAGTTTCTGGAGCATTTCAAAATGATGCAGAACAAAATTATTATAGAGATTTGCCTATTGCTATGACAGATAATGCTTATCTAAATAGTATAGGGATAAATAAGTTAAATTGGACAGCAAGAAGTGGTAATGTCGAGAATTACTGGTATTTTAATAATGGTGTAGGAGTAGATAAAGGACTTGGTAATATAATTGAGAATCAGAACGGAAGATACATGAAAATAGAATGGTATATTTACTCTAAAACAGGAGTGCAACCATCTAGCGATACTTCTGGTAGACTAGGGGCTTTTATAATTACAAGTACTGGTAATACCCCACTAATAGGTAGTGATTCAGTAAATGGTGCAGTTACTATTACACAAATTGCTACTGATATTTTTAAAGTTGAAAAAATATTACTATTTGAATATACAGGAACTTATACAACAATAGGTGTTTCTACAGTGTTAGAAGATGCTGATGTGCCAGTAGGATTTGTGAATGGTGATTTTGCTGTAACAGGTTTGAAAATAGCTTTTGCAGACACTAAAGAAGAATTATACGGTGAAATCATAGGAGATTGGCAACCTAATGCTAATTACATAACACAAGCTGAGGGAGACGCAAGATATGTTCAATCAGCGGATTTACCTAGTTTTACTGTTGATTTATCAAGGAATATTATTGAATCGCAAAGTCAATTAGCACCATTTTTTAAAAAGCGTAAAGCTAAAAAAGTAGATGCTTATAATCGAATAAATGCCGCGGTAGTAGGAGATTCTATTTTTGGAGGGCAAGACCCAACGTGGGGTATTTCTAACTCAGAAGATTTTAATAATCCTTCTGAAACTCAAGCAGGGTATATTACGGGGCATTTTCCGCCAAATATGTGGCAGAAAAATGTTGCTTATTATATTTTAAAAGCACTTCAATATGAAGATGCAGATGTAAAATATTATAATCATGTAGCGACCGAGGTTACTAAAACAGGCACATGGTCTGATATTTATCCTGTTGGAGCAGATTCGTTAAGACTTTGTAGTACATCTGAAAATAATGCAGGGATTCAACTCTCTTTTACAGGTGCTAAATTTGCTAAATTTATTTGGTCTACATATAATTCTAACGGAAAAACAAGAAGGTTAGAATTAATGGTTTCGACAAATGGAGGTTCTACCTTTCAAAAAATTTCAGATGCTGGATTGACGAGTAGTATTGTATTAGACACAGACAGTGCATTTCAAATTCCAAATGAGGATTTGAAATGGGGTAATGTTATTATCAGTGGATTTAATGAAACTACAAATTATATATTCAGGGTTAGAAAGATAGATGGAAGTGGCACATTAGATGTATGGGGCTTCGAAACATGGGCTAATCCTAGAGTTGATGTTATTGTAACAGCAGAGGGAGGTAACTTAGCGGCTGATCAATTAAGCAGACCAGACAGATTTTATCACTCGATTTATAACCAAGACTTAGTAGTTTATAACGGTCCTTATCTAAATGACAATGGAATAGGTCGTATTAATAATTTTTTTGGCGATATTACATTAGCGCAATCACCAATTACCGGATGGGCAGATTATGTATTCTATCGAGCTGCTGAAACTGGTTTATATGTCAATTTCAATAACTTATATCTATATGAAGGAGAGTACTTAGAATGGTTTGGAGGAGCTTGGAGAAAAGGAAGTACTACACTGTATAATGAAATTGATATTAATTATCTTGAAGATAATAAAGCTGTTTTCGATAGAATCAGACAGCAAGGAGTACCAACATTATGTATTGTGACTCACGATTCTGTTTCATTCGCAGAGAAACCATTTACTTTCGATTATGCTTTAAAGCTTCAAAAATTAATGTTAAAAGAAGCTGGAATCACATATATTGATTTGAATTATTATCAGAAAGAGAATGCTATTACAGGAATTTTCGCACCCGACGGAACGCATTTAAATGATTCTGGAGTTGAATTGTATAAGGATTTAATTCTATCAGTACTGGATGTAAACAGCGATTTCTTAGGTGTTCCAAGCTCTGTTTTTACAACTAAAAAATTAACAGGAAGTTCAAGCTCAACAAGTATAGATTTTGGTTTTGAATTTAAAGAGATTCCTACTGTTAGAATTTTCAATAATTCTACAATTGTAATTTCATCTAAAACTAAAAAAGGATTTACAGTAACAGGAGCAGGTAGTTTTGATTGGGAGGCTTTTGTAAACTAAAATAACAATAAGCACTCTCTTTATGGGAGTGCTTTAAAACAAAATATTAAAATGAAAACAATTCTCAATAATTATTACCACAAGTATTTTGCGGAGATCATGACAAGTATTCTTGTTCTTTTGGTGATAAACATTCTGCTTCTCGTTTTCGGAATTGTTTCCGCCAGAAAGCAGCGGGCGGAAATCTCACAACATCAATCCGCAAAAATCGACAGCACCAATGTAATGCTGAAAAACGCATCAAATCTCAAAGAAATATTAAGAAATTATAAAAAATAAAATGGCACTACCAAACAGTACAGAGGTCGGTAAGTTTCAGCAGCTTATCATTAAGAATCCAATTGGCTTTGTTGCTTCTGTTTTCTTTCTGATGTTTGGAATTACCTATTTTATTAATATCAGAAAAAACGACAGTTCAGAAGCTCAATGGAAAGAATTGTACGAAAAAGAGAAATCTAAAAACGATAATCTTACGTATCAACTGCTTGTTAATGCAGGAATCTTGAAAAAACAAAACGAAGTAATTATTGAAGCAGATTCTACTTTAAGACAAAAAACCGTAGAAGAAGCAAAGAAACTTTTAAAATCAAAAAAATGAAAAATAAAATGTTAATTATCGCACTCCTGTTTATCATTGGAGTTTTAGTGGCAAACAGTTTTTTTAACTGGGTTACGCTAAGTCCTGAAGAAAAACTCGCAAAAGAAATTCACAACCCTAAAACCGACACGATTAAAGTGATCTACAATCACGATAGTACGGTAGTAAAGTATGTTCCTAATGTTGGACAAATTGCATCCAATAACATAACCAAAACCTATACGAATTACATCTACGATACACTTGCGCCGGCTCTTAAAATTGCAACCGAAAAAATAACCGAGTTGCAAGGAATTAAGGCAAAACTTGAAGGCACGGTAAAAGCGCAGAAATCTGAAATCGATAAAGAAAAAAGCAGATTAGTATATTATCAAGACAAGTATTTTTCCGCTAAAACTAAAACCGACTCTCTCGGAAATTCGAGTTTAGAATATAAATACAATGCACAGCTCGACATGATTACGGAGACAAAAAGCAGTTTGTTTTCTAAAGATGTTCAGCAAATTACTGTTACTTCTCCCGATAAGAATTTAAAAATAAATGGAGTGGAGCATTTCAAAAAAGATGTTTCACTACCCGCAAAACGTTTCGGGATTGGCATTCAAGCAGGATATTATTTTGTGCCAGAAATCGGGAAAACTCTACCCGCCGTAGGCTTTGGAGCGAGTTATAATTTAGTGAGATTTTAATTGAAAATTTTAAGAATTAAATAATAGATGTGAGCAGCTATTTAAAATTTTAAGCAAAATAAAGGTTAGATAATTATAAATAATTTAAAAATGAATTACCCAAATATTTTACTCGGTTCTCCAAAAGTTATAGCGGAAGGAGTTCGTTATTTAGGAATCCACGAAATTAAAGGAAAGGCACATAATGCAACAATCATGTCGTGGGCAAAAGATGTCGGGGTTGAGAAAATTTACACTTCCGATGAAATTGCTTGGTGCGGTTTATATGTTGCAAAGGTTGTACAAAAAGCAGGATTTGAGCCTGTGAATAATCCACTTTGGGCTTTAAACTGGAATAACTTTGGAACCAAACAAACAACCGCAATGCTCGGTGATATTTTGGTTTTCAAGCGTGATGGTGGTGGTCATGTTGGTTTTTATGTAGCTGAAGATAAAGATTGTTATCATGTTCTCGGTGGAAATCAAAGCGATTCCGTGAGTATTACTCGCATTGCAAAATATAGATGTGTAGGTATTCGCAGATGCGACTGGAAGACTGCACAACCAAATGCTGTAAAAAAATATATTGTCGAAGCTTCAGGGAAGATTTCTACGAATGAAGCTTAAACCATGTCTCCGACATCAATGTCGGAGACATAGTTTATTTTGGTAACGTATAAGAAACACCATTTAGGTGGTTAATTTTTACAATTTTTTGTTCCCTAAGAAGTTTATCTCTTACGGTTTTCAATTTTTCGATATCTGTTTTCAGTTCAAGATTTATGTGAAATAAATCGATGCCGTTGGCGACTCCAGATCTACGGTGTTGTTCTTTTACAAGCTCTAAAAACTTTTCTTCTATTTCTTCTAGATTATCCATTTTGCAAAGATAGTACTATTATCAATTTTTGATATTTAAGGAAAACCGTAATCGTATAGTTATATGTAATGCATAGTTATTTGCTAAAATTTTTACTTGCATATTTGCAAGTTTAGTAAAAAGTTTATATCTTTACATCGTAATAATAAAACAAATACTAACAAATTAAAATTTTACAAAATGAAAGCAATTACAACACTAAGATTTAACATCACTTCAAGTTCTAGCAACGCTAAAGAAGCTTATGAAACATTAAAATCTAAAAATCTAAATCCTAATTTCAGAAGTGGATTTAATAATTTGAAATCAGCTTGGTTGTGTGTAGATGTTGAGCAAGGCTCTGAAAATCATGAAATTGCAAAGAAGTATTTATTTGATGAAAAATTTAATACTTCAAAGTAATTAAAAAAAGCCCTCCGAAGAGGGCTTACTTGTAATAATAAAATTTTAACTATTAATTAAAATCTTATGGCAAAATTCGATAATTCTGCGGAAACTGGCAAACAATTATTCTTCAACTTCATTACGGAAAGAAGAAAGGAAAAAGGAATAACACAACTAGAACTCGCCAAACTTATTGGTATAGATGAAAGTACATTGGTGAGAAATCTAAAAAATGAAAGCGAAATGACTTTTGCAACCTCCTTAAAAATCTGTGGAGCTTTAGAGCTTCGACCTTTTTGGATTCCCGCAGAGCTTGATAAAACTGAATATGAAAGAATATTTTTTAGTTAATACGGAAAACCGTAATGCAGAATAAAAAATACATTCTAAATTTGCGTTGTATCACAATACAAAAAATTTAATTAAAGCATGAGCCGCCTGATCTAACAGGTGGCTTTTTTATTTCCCAAATTTCAAAAAGGCCTTTGTCACACTTTCTCTACGTGTCACATTCTATTTTTGGAATTATGAAAAATAATGTTTTCGTTTCTCCGGCTCAAGGACGTTGGCTTTTGCATGATGCTTATGCATCAAACTTAGAACGTCTTATCAATATTCAGGCAGGGCTTATAAAAGTTCCTGAAGTGAATCGTGAAGAATTTTTTGCAGCAGCAATGCTTTCAGAAGCAAAATCCGAAGCTCCGTCTGCAGTAGAAAAAAAAGTGGTGGTAATTTCTATGCGTGGACTTTTGCAGGCTTATGGCGATTGGTGGGATTATGGCGCCGATGACTATTTGCAATTATTCAGAATGCTTAATAGTAATGAATCTATTGGTGCGGTAGTCGTAAAAATGGATGGTCCTGGTTCTTCGGTTGATGCCATCAACATGATGAAAGAATTTGCAAGCGAAAAACGCAAACCCTTTGTTGTTTTAGCAAACAAAGCTTTTTCTGGTCATTATTGGACGGCTTGCCATATTGCCGATCATATTATGGCGTACGGAAATATTTCTTCAGCTTTCGGCTCTATCGGGGTTTTAACCATGGTTTCAGACAGCCGTGAGTGGATGGAAAAAGAAGGATATAAAATGCTCATTATTCGCGCTCCTCAATCTACCACAAAAGCTCAATCTATAGTCGATTATTACGAAGGAAACGATGAAGCATTTATCGAAGCAGAGAAAAAGGAAATGGAGCCAATGTGCAATCTTTTTATTGAAGATGTAAAAGCACTTCGTAAAAAATTAAAACAAGATACACCTGGTTTATTTACCGGAAGTACTTTCACGGCAAAAGAGGCTTTAAAAATAGGTTTGATAGACAGTATCGGAGACGAAAAACAAGCCGTGCAACTGGCAATTGCACTCATGGAACTCAACAATTAATTAACAATAGTAAAATTTAAAATTATGAAAAAAACAAAATTCGCTGCGGTGATTGCTTTTTTATACTCTTTAGTGGGTATTAAAGAATTACCGAAAGACGACTCTGGAAAACTCGCTTTTACTCCGGAGCAAGACGAAAAGATTAAAGAAGGTTTCGGTGAAAAGTACGAAGCTGCTTTAAAAGCCGCTCAGGAAGTCTTGGATGAAGAGCAAGGTTTGGACGCTCAGAAACAATCTGCATTAGATGCTTTGGCAACTGCGGTTGGTGTAGATGATGAAAATAAACCTACTCCAGAAAATCCTGCGCCTGTAATTGCGGCGGCAACGCAAAAAATTAACGAACAACAGCAACAAATCGAAGCTATGGCAAACACTCCAGAACCAGACGAAGTAATGCAGAAATTCCAAAAAGGCGCAAAAGCTTTCGGAATTGCAGCAATGATTGCAATGACCACTCCAACCGCTCTTTTCGGTATGGAAACAAACAAAGAGTTCAGTACAGACGCTCCTTGGAATAAAAGAGCTGCGGCAGTTTTATCAAACAAAGTAGCCGCTGAAACGGATTTTGCAGATACTTCGACTATCGCTCGTTTGAACGACGATTTGAAAGAATATTATGTAAGAAATCCGCAGGTTTTACGTGAGCTTAGAAAAGACAGATTTGGTCTTCCGGTTTTCTGGCCGAAACAAATGGGCGTTGTAGATGAAATTTCAGATGCTGTAATTGATGTTGCAAACGTAACAGAAGCAAGAAAACCAGAATGGTCTGAAAATCCGAACTTCTTTATTGGAGCAGAAAAAAGAAAAATCTATCCTGTAGAGATTGACCTTATGTTTACAGGGTATCAATTGCAGAAATTAGAAACTTCTTGGATCAATTCAATCTACGATTTAGACGCGTCTTCTCCATATAAGCTGTCTTTTATGGCTTATTTAACAAGATTAATCGACGCTCAAGCAAGATTGGAAGACAGAATTTCATGCATCAATGGAGTATATGTTTTCAAACCTCAAGGTATTACAGCGAGAGGAAGCTATTTGTTCCGTCAAAATGGTTTGAGATACCAGTTGTACAAATTCAGAGATTTAGATAAAAAAATTGCAGCATTCAAATCTTCTATGGGGAAGATTACCGATGCTAATACTTACGACTACATTAAGGAATTTGTAGAGTGGTTGCCAAACGAAGTGAGAATGGCTTTGGGAATGAAAATCTATGTATCTCAGAAAAGGCTGAACGCTTATCAAGCGGGGTACAAATTGGCAAATCAGTTGAACAACGATTACCAAGGTAACGATCTAAATTATGTAGATGGCTATTCTAATCTTCAATTTGTAGTACTTACAGATTTAGAAGGTTGCGACGCCTTTTTCATGACGGATGATCAGAATATTGAAATTTTGGAACACGTTCCAAACGAAAAATCAATCTACAGAATGGAAATGTTGCAAAGAAAAACTTTCATTCATGCAGATTACAAATTAGGTTGTGCTTTCGTTTTTGCAGGTTTTAAACTTCCTGAAAATTCAAACTTCCTAGGTCAGGCTCAGTTCATCTGGACGAATGATGCGCCAATGTTCAGCGATAATTTTTATGTGCCAATGTACGGTGCACCAATTGGAAATGCGGTAGATGTTACTTTCAACAGAATTAAAACAGACAAAGCTTTGCTTGGTCATGTTCAAACCATTAATTCTGATATGCCTATTGGTCATATCATCAAAATTAAAGGAGACGTTAATCAAACGACGAATTCTTTAATTAAGAATATTTCTGGTGGTATTGGTAACTTAAATTTGACTGCCGATTTTGATCCGAAAACCGGAGGTACACTTACCTTGCTGAAAACAGCAACAGGTTGGAAAGAAGTGAGCAGAACATCGGCTCCGGAAGTGGCATCTTCTGCAGCGGTAACGTTTAGCACAACTTCCATCGATTCTAAACTAGGTTCAGAATTTGTTTACGACGGAAATTCTTCTGTAGAATTGGCAGACATCATTAACGGAGTGGAAGGTGCAGAAGTGAAAATCTACGGTCAGGCAACAAACACTTTAACAGTGGATAATGTAGACGGAAAGATTATCGTAACTGGAGGTTCAGAAGCTGTTTTAGATACTGCTGCGAAATACATCGTATTGAAGAAATTCGACGGAATTTGGGTGGAAACATCTAGAGGGTAAATATTTTTGAAACCGTCAATCGGCGGTTTCTTTTCTTAATTTTTTAATCAATAAAACAAAATATCATGACTTTAGTTATCGGTAATTTAAAAAAAGCTCCTGCGGGTGCAGGTGCTCCTAATTTTACTACAGAAAGACCTTTGCATCTTATTCCTGTAGATTATTTGGAAGAATATGGATTTCCCGTTGTAGACGAAAATGGTGTAAGAACTACATCAGATTTTGTTTTCAAACCAGGAATGTATCCTGTTCCTGCCAACCTTACTTCTTCATCTAAAGATTATTCTGTAGAAACTACAGGTGAGCAAGATGCGGAAATGTTCAAATCAAAAGTTGTAGGAAATTATCCTGGAGACGATACAGATGCGGCAGAGTTTTCTGTAAACAATTTGGGTAAACCTTTCATTTTGATTCAAGGTAAATGCGATGGTTCTGGAACTGCAAAAATTATTGGAGACATTTGCAAGCCATTGTATTTGAAACCTGCATTCAAAGCAAACAAGGATAAAACAGGTTTTGAATTTACTTGGGAACAAATGGACGGAAGTAGATCAATGTATAGAGTTTACTCTGGAGTACTTCCAACAGAAACATCTGTTACTCCGGAAATGGGTTCTACGGCTATTCAGTTCTTATTGGCAAATCCATCGTCTGTAAGAATTACGGTAGGAACTGCAGCAACAACTGCAGCGATTACTTCTGTAACCAAAACAAGCGGGCAAATCGTGACCTTAATTGGTCAAGATACAGATCAAGCAAAAGCGGCAACTTTAAATTCATCAACAGCGTTCACTGGTGATGTGATTGTATTGCTGAAAGATGGTATTGCTTGGAAGTCTCTTTCGGGATCGTCAATCTCTTTCAGAATCTTCAAAGATGCCACAAAAACATACTTGGTGGAGACGTCGAGAGTTTAATTTTTTTGGTTGTTTTTTACTCAGAAATATGTCACACTTTTTCAGTGTGGCATATTTTATTTTTGGCGTATGAGTGCTACAAAAACAATATCTGTACTGAAAGCAATGGAAGTGATGCGAACTTTATCCCGTGATAATGTTCCGTTTTCTTTCAGTTTTTACAGTTATGATGAAAGCAGAAAATCATCGGATGGATTAAAGCGTGAAACCAATGTACTTCTCGCGCAAGGATATCGACGAAATCAAAGCGATAAATCTGAGGTTTTAGCCAGTTTCATAAGATTGGACACAGGCGAAAGACGTCATTTTTATATTCCATTAATTACGGAGCTCAACGGTATAAAAATCAAACAATGAAAGACGAAAAAATAGAAATTGAATATTATGGTGCAGATGCAGTAGTGTCTTCGCCAATGGCTACCTTCAGTTATCAAGTTGAAGATCCTCGGCTTTTTGATCGTGAAGGAATTTCGCCTTTCGATTGGTCTGTAAATCGTGGAGCGAGTTTTCTGGAAGATTTAGAAATACTTCCGTATGGACATCGCAACGATATTCCGCAAGTATTGCGAGATGTGGTGTATTCCAATTCAAGTATTCCTGGTGTTTTTGAAAAAAAGCAAGGTTTACTTTGGGGAAATGGACCTCTTTTATACGCTGAAAAATTTGAAAAGTCTCCCGACAATAAAAACATAAAGGTTCGCGAATGGCAGGAAAATACAGTTATTCAGCAATGGTTAGATTCTTGGGATTATCAAGATTATTTATTAGAATCCATTACCGATTTTAATTTTATTCAAGGCGGTTTTACAAAGTTTGTGCGTACAAATGGAGCTAAAATTGGAAGAAATAAATTTCATTCACTCGAAAATCTTGGCGCGCACAACACGAGATTGGCTCGGGAGTTTGGAAAAGAAAAACCAACACACGCTATTTTCAGCGATTTATGGTATGCTTTAAATCCGAGTACGTACAAAGTCTATAATCTGTTTGATGCGAAAGATCCTTTTGCTTCGCCAAATGCAGTGATGTATTCCCGAACAAAAACTTTTGCATCAGATTTTTACGCAATTCCTACAATTTTTGGAGCGTTAGAATGGATTCGTCGTTCTACAGCAGTTCCGTTGATTCTTCGTGCGCTGTCTAAGAATTCAATGTCGGCAAAATATCACATTACTTCGCCTGCAAAATTCTGGGATACCCAAAGAGAATTACTCGAAACAAAAGCGATGAACGAAGGACGTGAGTTTTCGGAAGAAGAAATAAAAGCCTATGAAAGAGAGCTTTTTAAAACCATTATTGCTACGCTTTCGGATGAAGATAATGTCGGCAAAATTTTGCACACAAAAACTTTCCTTGCACAGGATGGGATGAATTTAATAGAGCAAGGTTGGACGATAAAACCCATCGAAGAAAACATTAAAGATTTTGTGGAAACACAAATAAAAATTGCGGATAAGGCAGATGCTTCTGTCGCAACTTCTGCGGGAATTCATAAAGCTTTGGGCGGAATGTCGGCTGCCGGTTCTGCAGATTCTGGAAGTGAACAATTGTATGCTTATATGATGTTTAAGTTAATCAGCAAAGATATTCCGGAGTATGTTGTGACCAAAGCAATTAATGCAGCGATAAAAGCAAACTTCCCTGGAACAAAATTAAAACTTGGCTTTTACCATGAAGAGGCGCAACGCCAGCAAGACCAGTCTTCGAAAGACAGAATAAAAAATAATGTTTAAAAAATTCTGAAATGAAATATTTATTCGATTTTGATACAGAAGATGCATCTGAATTGCATGAGATTTTAGGTTTTGTAGATGCCGATTTTACAATGACTCAGCTAAAGCCTTATATAAAATCAGCAACGAAAGATGTGATACAGATTATCGGTGAAACAATTTACAATATTGCAGCAGATACTTTTGAGGAAGATGAATTTACGGCAGATGAATTAGTTTTCTTACTCCGTTACGCCATTGCTTTGGGAGCTTTCAGAAAGTTCGCGCCTTTAAGCGATGTTTCTTATACCACTTCGGGAAGGCTTTTCCGTACCGATGAAAATACAAAATCGGCTTTTGAATGGATGATCGATAAATCCGACGATGCAATGGAGCGATCTTATTACTCATCTGTAAATGAAATTCTGCGTCATATCTTTTCAGAAATGGCAGAGGAAGCCGAAACAATTACCAAGGCTTACAAACTTTCGGAATTGTTTGTTTATGATCTTTCGGTTTTTCAGGAGTTTGTAAACATCAACGATTTTTATTTGCTGTATTTTAAACTTATTCCAGAATTGCGCTCTGCACAAAACCGACTTTTAAAGTCGAGAATGGGCGAAAAGTACGAGTTTTTCAAAGCAAATGAAGAAGAGAGCATAAATACTCTTGCCAAACAGATTTGCGTTTTTTTTGCCATGAAAAACGGTTTAAGAAAAGAATCGGTTCAATTGTGGCCAAGAGGTGTCATTCGTGAAACTTCGGGCAGCAAAAAACATCAGTCGGCTTCACAGCTAGATATTGAATCGGCTGTAATGTACTACGATGATGAATTGGCTCAATTACTTATCCAGTTGGAAACTAAAGTCGCAAAAACAAATGCCAAAACAGGAAATGTAACGATGATAAACTTCGGTCCCGAAGATAACTTTGTAACGCTTTAATTATGCACGATATTACGATACAGGAAATCAACAGACGTTTTTGGATTCCCGAAAACTTAGCAGAATGCAACAGAAATCAGTACCTCGATATGAGTAAACTGATATTGATGTATCAAATGAATGAGCTCAACAAAAGACAGTTTCGGGTTTTGGCGCTCTACAATTTGATGAATATGGAATATTCTAAAGCAGACCTCGAAAATGTAGAAGAAGAAAAATGGGAAAATGTTTATGTCGCTTCTCAGATTATCGATACATTTTTTGAAATTGACGAGGAAGGAAGAGAATCTGTGGTGTTAGATTATGTTCACAATCCTGTAAAATCTGTAAAGTACAAGATGATGACTTTTGTAGGACCAAAAGACGGACTGAAAGACATGACTTGGAAGCAGTTTATTGAAGCGGTTGGAGAGTTGCAGACGTTTTCTACAGATGGGAAAATTGAGCATTTGGTAAACATTTTTGCCATGTTCTACTTACGACCTCGTGAAACTTTCGGAAAGATAGATTTAGAAAGGCGTGTCGATTTTTTCAAGCATTTAGACATCCGATACATTTACGGTTTCTTCCTGCTTTTTACAAGTTTCTGGAAGTTTTTGAGAACTCAATCTGTGATTGGTGTAGATGGTCGTGAGATTGATTTGAGAATTATGTTTGAAGCAAAAGCTTCAGACGAAGAAGAAGTGCTTCCAGAATTGGCAGAGCTCGGTTTTCGATCAACATCTTATCAGTTGGCAGAAAGTGGCGTGTTTGGAACTCTTGCAGAACTGGAGCAATCGAATTTTTGGGATGTCATTCTCAGGATGTATGACATGACCGTTCGTAATAAAAAACGTGAAGCTGAAATGGAAGCACAGAAAAACGAGAACAAATGATTACAATACAAGTTTTAAAAGAAGCGGTGATGGAAATTGTTTCCACAATTCCCGAAATTAATTCAGTGAAGCTCGTTTCTAATGATGATCGTTTTATTGATAAATTGGAAAAGCACCAGAAAACAGATAATGCTTTGTTGGTCGTGGTAATTCCTGCGTACAAAGGTTTTTGGAATGATGAAAACGACAATGGCGGTTTTGTTACCTATTTTCAGTTTTTTATCTTAAATAAAATCGACTACAAAACGCAGGAACCGGAAGAGGAACAGCAAATATTACAACCTGTAATGCAGGATTTTTTAGGGAAATTCTTTGAATATTCTAAAAACGACTGTAAAGTTTTCGCTAATCTGGAAAGAAATAGCGTAGACATTATGGCAATTACCAACAAAGGACAGTGTGCAGGTTGGGAAGTACAGTTTAACGACGAAACATATACTGGTTACGATGGACGTTTTGGGGAATAATTCAGACGAAGAATTGGCAATTTTCAGAGCGTTTGTAAAACGCACGCTGAAAGAGCATGTTGATAAGATTGATGAAGAGCAGTCTTCTAAAATTTCAGCTTTTGAATCTGATAATTTCGATGGTCGTTCGTTTTATTCTTCAGATGTTTCTTTGAAGTATAGCCATAGGCTCATCCACAGAGTAGCAGAGATGAAGCGCCGTAGACCAAGACCTAACAAAAACAATCAGCTTAAGCCTAAAAAACTCATCAAATTTGTAAAAGATACCCAAATTCACAACCGTATTTTGATGGGGAATTTTGCAGGAATTCAAGGGCAATTAACGTATGGTTTAACGGAAGCTGTACGAAATCAAATGAAAAAAGATTTAGACGGAAAAGAAATTTAATTTCACAATAATATATTGTGATACAGTAAATTGTTGTATATTTGAAATGCAACAATAGTCCATATAATATTTTTTAACTGGTTATTATTTAAAAATTTTCATCATTTGTGTTTTATCCGCTTCTTTTAGGAGCGGTTTTTTTATTTCACAACAAATAGTTGTGATACAATAAATTGTTGTATATTTGAATTACGACAAGACAATACTAAATGTATCGTAATTTAATTTTTAAAATCTGTTTCCAAGCTCCTTAATCGGAGCTTTTTTATTTTAAAAAGCAAATAAAACGGATTTATTTTTGTATCTTTACCAAAAGATAACACATGAATTTTCCACAAATACTTAAAGACTGGAACGATTTCTTCCAGGTGATTCACTTAAAAAACTTTTGCGTAAAATACGATTTAGGTTACGACCATTTCCGCCGAATCTTGAATGGCGAAAAGGAACTTTCAGAAAAGTACGTTTTGAAAGTAAATGAAGCGATTGAGAAGTTTAAGAAAGACATTGAAAATTTGTAAACATCAAATTTAACAAAGTCTATAGTTGTATGTACTTAATCGCTTTCTTAAATTTTACCTCCCGCCTCACAGCGGGAATTTTTATATAAAAAAGTCTTACGGTTTTTTCTTACTTTAGTGGGAAAATTTTCATACAATGGATACAAAAAAAATTACAATCAAGAATGTTAACGGAGAATATTCAATCGACATTCCTACCGAAAAAGTTCAAAAAACAATTCAAGGTATTTTGGATTGCTTAAATGGAAAAAGAAACGGTTATGGCTATCGTAAAGATGGACACACCACTTTAATTCCTGCTGAACTTCTAAAAAATAGCGTTATTATATTTGAAAGCAGTGAGCTTAATGATGAGTTTTCATTTGAAAATGTCTAATAAATGAAAAGACTATTATTTTTAAGCGTATTCTTTTGTGCAACGCTTTCACACGCACAAAATTCTGAACCCTATTCATTTTCAGAGATTGTGAAAATATCAGACTCAACAAAATCTGCAAAGGAACTCTATGCAAATGCTAAAATGTGGTTTGCAAATACATTTAAAGACCCTAAAGAGGTTATAGTTCTTGACGATATTAATAATAATATTTTAGTTGGTCGGGGTAACATACGTTACTCAAGTAAAATATTTACAGGTTCAGTAGCGAGGGAGGGTTGGATAACTTTTGATACGCAAATTGCCTGCAAAGATGGCAAGTATAAATATACCTTTTCAAATTTTATTCACGAAGGAAAAAGTGTGAGCTATGGACTAATTACAAATGATGATTTTTTGCCAACTATGAAAGGGATGATGGCGGGTGGACCTGAAAAATATAAGATAAAAGTAACTACTGAAATAAGAGATATTATTAAAAATGATATTGAAAATTTAATTTCAACTTTAAAAGCAGGAATGAATAAAAAAATTACAACCAAAGAGGATTGGTAATTGAAAATAATTCTTGCACAAATAAAATAAATGTCTTACGTTTGCAGTGTCAAACATAAACGGAAGAGGATAAGCCTTTAAATTATCCAATCATTTTTTACGATTATAAAACCTGCCTCGGCAAGTAGTGGTTAACTTATCCTCGGATCTGTTTGTGTTTGACGACTCCCACGAAAGCCAAGGCTTTTTTTGTGGGATTTTATGAGGATAACTTTTAAATCATAATAAAATGTCAAACACAACACAAAACCAAGTACAACAAAGCAACGAAGCTCCAGTAATTGCTTTTCAAAAATTCAATGGCGTTTATCTTGCCAAAATTTCAGACAGTGAAGGTCGTGGTACACATGCTTACGGAAAAACAAAAAAACGTGCAGAAGCCAATGTTTTAAGCAATTTTCAGATAAAATATTCATGTGTTTTTCACAATTTGTAGAACATTTTAAATTTTTACAAAAGATGAATACACCGTATGTATTGCCAAAAACAGGCTATCCAATGACAGACTTTCAGACGAAAGTAATTGAAATCGTTTTAAATCTACATTCAGAACTCGGTTCTTTAGAAAAAGCCAATGATGTTTTGTTCAGAATGTTCGAAATAGCTTTTCCTCATTCAACCGACATAGAAATACTGCAGTTTACCAAAGTGCAGGGAGCCTTTAGATGCATCAATAATCTAATTGCAAGTGAGACAGAAACCTTCAATGATTTAATTATGGAAAGAGAATCCTATGTATTACAAGAATAAGATTGCTCTACAAAGCATTTTTGGAAAAATAAAAAAGAATTCCCGATGGAAATTAATAGCCAAAGATGTTCCTATTTTAGAAATCGACAATCCCAAAAGATTTGAGATTACAGAGTTAGATTTGAAAATATTCGAACCAATAAAATCAAAAAAATGAAGTACCGTAACAAAGTTGATGTAAAAAGCCAACAAGGGATTTTGGTAGATGCAGAATCGCTTTGGTATATCGAAGACGATTTACTTGTGCTTGATGATGACGACCAGTACATCACACACACATTAGACAGAAATATATTTTACTTAGTCCTAGACTGATTATTAGTTTTCATAGTTTCAAATGGCCTCCTTCGGGAGGTTTTTTTATGTTCCTGTACGGCTACGCACTTGTCACACTTTGGCGGTCGCCCTCATTTTATCTTTACCAAAATTATTAAAATGAGTTTTGGGCATAGATTCTTTAGTTGGTTGCAATGGTCTATTTTATTAGTCTTTATTGCAGTTGGATGGTTTTATAATCAAGATGTATTACTTCTGAAAATCCTTACAGGAATTTTCTTTATTTCAGAAATCATTCTCTTAGAATTTCAGAGGAAAATAAAACCGGAACAGATTCGGTATAGAAAATCGGGATGGTTTGCATTGCTAGATTTACTTTCTATCGTCGCTTTTCTGTTTTATGCAGTTCTCTTTATTGTATTTAAAGAATGGCAGACTTACCCGCCGTTTTTCTACGGGATTTTAACCTACACTCTTATTAGGAAAATTTATATCTATAAAAATTTTACGTATGAAAAATAAAGTTATTGCTGCCTTGGCAGACAAAACAAAATCTCCGGAAGAGAGATACAACGACTTGCTGGGTTTGCTTTCGCAAAAGGCAAATTTTATGCAGATTAGAAATTTTCAACTTGGTTATTCCGCTACAAAATTGGAGAAACTGGAGTATGAAGTGAAAAAGCAATTTGAAGTTTCCGACTTGGAAATTCACGAATACAAAGCGGAAGAATTCTTGGTAGGTGATGAAACAACAAATCTCACACAAGAGGTATTACAAAATGTAAATCCCGCAAATCCTACAGACGGAAACAATATACAAAATGAAATCACAACCCAAAACACAGACGCAGGTTCGGCAGATGCGACCGAAGTTTCTGAACACGAAAAAGCTGTTTTCGTTGCCCTTGAGCAAAACGAAGCTGCAAAAGAAGGATTAAAAATTAGAGATCAATATCCTTTCTTAAACGAAGAATCTTGTCCTGATGAATTTAAAATTTTAGTGGCAGATAAAATTTCAGCTTGGAAAAAGTTTGCGGAAAGTCAAAACGCTTTAGTTGATGGTCTAGATGCCAATGAAGCTGAAGATAAGCTCTTCGAGTTGGCAAAATCTGCTGTAGATAATTTCCAACTGAACGACGATATCCGAAAAGAATTAGATTTCTACAAAGAAACAGGTAAAGTTTTAGGAGAAAATCCAAAGCTTTCAAACTTGAAAATTAAGGAAGAAATCTACGAGCTTTCAGAAGCCGGTTTGGTAGAAATGAAAAACAAAGCGCAGAAAAACGCTTCTAAAGCAAGAAAGGAAATCGAAAACCAAGGACCAAACGAAGCGCGTGAAAAACGCCTTGCCGATTGGACGCTCCGTGAGAA
Organism: Chryseobacterium sp. HNCC26DJ239; assembly: GCF_057180445.1. NCBI lineage: Bacteria > Pseudomonadati > Bacteroidota > Flavobacteriia > Flavobacteriales > Weeksellaceae > Chryseobacterium > Chryseobacterium sp. HNCC26DJ239. Next base: position 707,027 of record NZ_JBXUGJ010000001.1, on the reverse strand, counting down.
ACTTTCTAACGAAAGACTGGAAAACGAATTTAAAAAAAGTGAGAAGTAAAAATGGATAAGAATAAGAAGTATTCAGTTTTAAGTCACAAATTCTTAGGTTATAACGAAAGTGGCTCTGCGACTTATGAGATTACATTTAATAAATCTCTTCAACATACTGGTAGATTCCAAGGAATTGAAGATGGGTTAAATGAGTATTGTAAAAAAGAACTTAAAACTAATATAATTGAAGGTATTAAAAATTTATGGTTTTCAATTAAAAATTGGTTTAAGAATTAAAACGTAAGAATAATGCTATTTGCGAAAAGTAATATTGAAATAAAAGAAGAAAAGGCGGAAGAGAAATCCGCCTTTGTTTCTAAATTTCTGAACGTTCAAGCGTTTAAGGTAGAGAAAGTAAAAGTTGATCTTCCGAGGCTTCCAGAACCTTCAGAAATATTCTTTTTGCAGACCATTCAAGCGTTTAATGCTTTCACTTTTGTAGAGTATATTTCGCAGTTGCAGTTTATCGAAGAATTGTATGCCACAACCTACAGCGTTTCGATGCGGGTAATTGAAGCTTTGCAGGAACTCCAGAATAAAGGGAGAATCGGGAAGATCAATATTTTGGTTTCAGATTCTATGATGAAAAGAAATCCGAAGGTAATTGATGCGCTCAATTCATGGGCAAATTCTTCTACAAATATTTCAGTAATCTATACCTGGAATCACAGCAAAATAACGCTTTGCAAAACAGAACTAGACTATTATTGTATCGAAGGCTCTGGAAACTGGGGCGACAATGCCTGTTACGAACAATACGTTTTTGCGAATTCTAAAGAAGCTTTCGACTTGAGAAAATCTTTGTTTGAAGAATGTAAAGTGGTATTTAAAATCAATTAAAATGGCTAAAATTAAATTAAATGATAAAGTAAAGGTTTTAGACAAAGGGTTAGAAATGCTTTACAAAACAATGTTACAATTTGATCCAGACGCCAAACCTAAAAATATAGGTTTTGTAAGAGAGTTTTTAGATGATGATTTTGCAATGATTGAATTCCCAATAGGGGATGATCCTATGGAAGAGCATTCACAAGTAGCGCCTTATCCAATTTCGTCTTTAGTTTTGGTTGAAGAAAAGAAAGAAAATCCAAACATTTCAAAATCGGTTACAGCGTGTATTCTTCTCGCTTATGAAGAATTAGAAATGGTAACAGAATTGGCAGCAATCGGTTTTGATATTGTGAAAATTGCGAGAGTGCTGCAGAAAGATGTTCGATTGGTAAAGCGAGATTGGAAAACGGTGGGAACTCCCATTTATGAAGCCTATCATTCGGGAACTTTACAGGCAAAAGCTATAATTGATAAAGTGGTTTACGAAAATGCTTCAAAAGGAAATCTCACAGCTATACAGCAATATGCAAAACTCCAGGAAGAGCAGAAACTCGACAATATGAAAGAAGAAATCTTTAATACCGACTAAAAATGAAGCTTGAGAGAAAAAGCATATTAGACGAAAATCCAAATATTATTTTCACTTCCGAGTTCGACGAAATCGAGCTCGATTTTCTCGTGGAATTTTTAGAAACTGGAGATCCAAAAAATGTACCTGATCATTTGGTCGCGTACATGGAAATTTTGGAAAAGATCTGGGGAATGTCTCGCCAAATGTTCAACTATCCGAATAATCAGGCGATAATTAATCACTTAATGATTGTTTATCGAATGAAAAGACCAAAGGCAATGCAGTTGGTGAAAGATGCACTCACATATTTTCATCGTGAAAATATGCTATCCAATGAAGTTTGGAAGGGAATTTTAGCCGATAATGGAATGAAAGCTTTTGTTGCTGCGATTAAAGTCGCTAAAAATTCTCGTGATTTCAAAGATTCATTTATGATTTTATTGGAACTCGGGAAATTCCTCGAATGGAATGTCGATAAAATGGACGGTGTAGACGAAGATTTTATCCGCCAAATTCAGATTACAACTTCCGATGTGACCAAATTCGGCTTTGAAAAAACCAACAGAAACGAACTCGCTGCAATGATTGATGCGCTTCCGGATGTTTCAGAAAAGATGAAAGAATTGGCGAAAAAAGAAGTGGATATGGTGCCGTTCAAACTGATTTTCGGAGAGAATAATCCTAGAAAAGAACAGTAATGGGAAGAGTTTACGAAGATAAAGACGGGAAGTATGGAGGTTTAGTAGAATACGTTTACTTGAATCCTGCACATCAATTTATTGATTTGGTGGATCCAAAGGATTTAAACGTAATTGGTGGTCGTGCTTTTGGTAAAACAACGACTATTCATGCGCGCCGTTCGCAGCGTATTCAAAAAGCAATGCCTGGTGCATACTTAGCCTTTGTCGGAGATTACTATTCGAATTTATTGGGAAATACTGTTCCGTCTATGATTAAAGGATGGAATGATCTCGGTTATAAAGAAGGGATTGATTACGTTACGAATGAAGCTCCGCCAAGAAACTTCGCAAAGCCTTACAAAAAACCACTTACCTATAAACATACAATATCGACAAAAGAAGGATGTCTCTACAAATTGGCAAGTATGGATGTGGTTTCTTCGTTGGCGGGAGATTCATATCAACATGTTTTTGGAGACGAAGTAAAATATATTGCGAAATCTAAACTGGATAAATTACTTCCTGCAAAGCGTGGAGAGCTGCTTCGTTTTGGCGGTTCTCATTACTATCTCGGAACAACATTTACTACCGATATGCCCAATGTTTTGGCGCCGAATGAATACGATTGGATTCTGGACCAGGAAGAGTTAATGAATGTTGAGCAAATCGAATTGATTTTAAAATGTTCTTTGGAAGTAAACGATATCAAGGAAAAGCTTGTAAAAGCATACGTTAAAAAAGACAGGAACGAGTTTGAAAAGCAAAAAAGAGCTTTCTACCGATGGAATGAGCGACTAATGAAAAGCCGTTTCAAGTCAAATTTATTTTATGTCGTTTCTTCGATGGCAATTGCTGATATTCATGGTTTAGATTGGTTTAATGATCAGTTAGATTTATTAGGAATCGAAGGATTTAAAGCGGCAATTCTCAGTATGAAGCAGGAAGTTTCGGAAGGAGAAAAGTTTTATCCGAGATTAGACGATACTCATTTTTATGATGAAGGTTTAATCATGGAATTTTTCGACAATTTTTCTTTCGGGGAAAAGCCTGAAATTACCTCAAGAGCTTTGCGATTTATTCAGCATAACAGAAAATTAGAAGCAGGAGCCGATTGGGGTACTATGATGTCCTTGGTTGTCGGACAGGAACAGGGTAGAGTTCAACGAATTTTAAAAAATATTTTCACATTAGGGAAAGATGTTCCAGAACTGGCAAAAGAGTTTGGAAAATTCTTTAAATACCATCAATATAAAGTTCTCGATTTGTATTTTGACCGTTCCGGAAACCAATGGAAGCTAATCGGAAGAGATATGGCAAGATCTTTTAAAAATGCTTTAGAATCTTTAGAAATCGATGGAATCAGACAAAATTGGAAAGTAAATTTAATGTCTGAAGGACAGGGTACGATTTACCAACAACAAGAATATGTTGTGGTCAATCAAATGTTATCGGGTTCAAACCCTAGATTGCCTCGGATTTTGATTGATAACTCACAGTGTATGCAGCTCAAAGCATCATTAAAACTTACCGTTCAGATTCTTAAAACCGACAAAGAAGGAATTAAAACCATCCATAAAAATAAAACCTCCGAAAAATTGGCTCTCAGTAAGTTGCCAATGCAATCGACTAATTTTTCAGACGCTCTAAAATACTATCTCTGCCGCCCTCGTTACATGGAATTGGTGCGCAGTCCGAACGGTTCTTCTTATGCGTATGCGCCGGAAGTGGTGTAAAAAAGTCTTACGCAAATATTACGTTTTGAATGAAAAAAATTATATATTTGCATCAATATTAACAGCACAATAAATATTTATTGCTATTAATTTTTGAAAATTGTTACCAGCTTTTTTCAAAAAAACAAAATTCACTGCTTTTAAACTTAAATATTAATCTATTATTATGGAAATAAAAAAGCAAAAAAAATTATGATTAAAATGGAAAACTAACCGTGATCTAAAAATAAAGTGAATATTAATAGCAAAAAAATAAGCCCTCTTATCCTTACATAGAGGGCTTTAGTTATCTAAATAGGTAACGCTCATCACTAGTCAGAGGATGCTTATGAATGGGTAAATGATCCTCAATAAATATTTAGTGCCATGGAAGAAATTCGCATGATAAATGGGATACCCCATAAGTTAATATTTCGCAGAAGCCGTCTGGTAAACGGTAGACGCATTTATTAGAAAAGACCAATGCCTATTTGGGTGCCGGTTTAGTAACTTGAGAATTTAAGGATTCTTGATAAAAAGTTTTTAAGGGAACTTTTGGAGGAAGATGTTAGCGCATCTTCCTTTTATTTTGCAAATATAAAGCCAAATATTTGTTTTTTGCTGTTTTTCTGATAGTTATTATTAATCATTCAAATTATAGTACACTTTAAAAAACTGTCAAAACTTGACAAATACAAAACTTAATTCAACTTAAAAGGCTGAAAATCAAAACGCCTACACAAATACACTTTTTCAGCCTAAAAAATAGATTTTACAAAAGAAAATTTCTGAAAGTAAAAAATCTATTTTCCGTTCCGCGAAGCGGAAAAAATTTTTAAGCGTTTGTAAACGGTTAATTTGATATAAAAAATAAGCGCCAATTAATGGCGCTTTTTTTATAAAATTTCATTTAGTACCTCGAAAATATAATCGGGTTCTAGTCCGTAATCTTCGAAAATTTCTTCAACTTCCATAAAATCAAAATCGTTTTCGTTCATACGTTCTCTAATTTCGGCTTTTATTTCTTCTAGCTTTTCCGCTAGTTCTTGCGGATATCTTTCTTTAATTGGGGTTTTTATTACGACCATAGTTTTTTAGCGATTTCAAGGTTTTTATTTGCTTCGTTTACTGCTTTTTTTGCATAGGTTAAGGAAAATGAGTGCTCTCGTTTTTCGGGGTTGGCTTTATAAAATTCATGTTTTACTTTTGCTTCCTCCAATTTGTATTCGTAAAACTCTATACTTTCAGGCATAGACAAATTAATTGTGTTTGCTTTGCTTTCCCAATATTCCGCCTTACTTTGGTGGGCTTCTGCTTTCTCGCTCATTTCAATAGATTTTCCCATTCTGTTCCAATTTCTTTCAATCAGTGCCCTGTGTCGTTTTTCGCTGTGATGTCCTATTTTTATAGGTTCTCCGAGTGCTAAAAATTCTCTTCCCTCCTGCGAAGCTTGATAATATTGGTTTCCTTTTTTTTCTGCGCTAATTGACCAGTTTTTGTATCTCTCCGCTTTGGCTTCTGCTCTTGTCTGTGCGTTGGTTCCGTCTGCTCTTATTATGGAGTAATAGAAAAAACCATCTTTTTCAAAGATTAAATTAAAAACTTCGCTTTCATTTTCTTTGCCGTGCTTGGTTGTAACGTTAATAATTTCACCTTTATGGTGTCTTTCTGTGCATTTTGCCAAAAATACATTTGTGTAATATTTAAAATAAGTATTCATTTGTTTTCTGTTTAATTGTGAATAGATAAATTTTTAAAAACTTCGTTTGATAGTGTTTTTTTCATTTCAAAAAGCAATGATTTTATTTTATCCTGGTGCAAAATATTTTCTTCAATTTTTCTTATCTGCAGATAGTGTGTGTTAATGATTCTATTATTGTGTATTGCTTTTTCTAAAATCGGGAAAACTACATTTTTATAATCTGTTAAGGTGATGAAAGGAATCACAGAACCACGTGAAAAAGCCTCTAAAATTCTACTTTCATAGACTATGTATAAAATTTCAAAATCTATTCTTCTGTGCGTTCTTACTTCCCAACAGTTGGGAAGTGGTTCTTTTAGCGGTCGCCCTGCTCGGTTGCCTTTACTTTGCACATAAAAAACGGTTTCCGTTTCGGTCGGTTCTGCGGTTGTTCCGTTATATACTTTTATGGTCATTCGAGATTATTATTTTATTTTCTATAATTTCCATTTTTACACTGTTGCCAATTTCAAAACCTGCTTTTTTCAGCCATTCGCCCGAAATATTGATTTTAGGAACTTGCTTTTTGTTTTGCCACAAATAGCAAATTTTTAATACTTTAAAACTCATAATCGGCAAAATCTGAAATTTCACAGGTATTTTTTACAAATAAATCCGCAATTGATTCCGCTCTAAAAATAGCGTTCCTGGTCTGCTCTTTATATTCTCTATACTCTGCCCAGTTAAAAATGTGACTGTAACCTCTTGAAAATAAAACTTGTTGTACTTTGGTAGATAATTTAATATCTTTGTGGTCGCTGATGTGTGTCATAACTAATCATTGTATTTATAATAATGCGGAGCGGTCGAGAACTCCGCATTATTTATTGTTAGATGTTAAAATTTAATACTTCTTTTTCTGATTCCTCAAGTAATCTAAATAACTCGGTTTGGCAGACTTCCAATATTTTAGAAATTATTACGCTGTTACCGATTTCAAAGGTTTGTCCGTCTGAATTTTCAATGATTACTGATTCTTTTAGCGCATCCCTACCAACTAAATAAGCGTTCAGTTTATCAGATTTTACCTTTAGAAAATTGTATTTCTCGCAAATCTTCATAAAAAGCTGATGGTTTTTGATACGTTTTTCTGCTGTTGTCTCAAAAATGGCTTTCAAATCTGCCTTTTTTGTGTTTTCGCCTTGTTTCGCTGTTTCTGTTGTTGTGGCGGAAGTTACTTTCTTCGCTTCGTTCGCCTTTTGTGTTAACTGTGTCATAATTAAGTATTTAAGTACTTAAATTTACGAATTATTATTTAAAAAAGCAAATAAAACAGATTTTTTATTTTATTAAATAAAAGTTCTTTTTTCAATAAAAAATCATACAAAATTGAATGATTTTAAATTTTTATAAAGTTTAATTATCATATTATCAATGTGTTAACCCTCCGTTTTCGTCATGCGAAAATGTGAATTTTACGAAGTGCACGACCCGCTCAGACCGTCAAAGGGCGGTCGAAATCTCAAAAAATGCGGGAAATATGGTTTTTAGGTGGTATTTTTACGAATTTCACATTTATTTTTGTAAAATAGGTGGTTTTTGCCTTTTTAAAAGCGAAAAAGTGTAATTTCTTTATTAAATTCATAATTGAGGATTTAACGCATTATGAAATTCACAAAAAATCATTCATTTTATTGTATATAATATGAGTGTTATTTTTTGTCACACTTTATCCCACCGTCTGTTGCCATCTTGCACCAAATCAATAGAATGGCATCAGCAAAAAAGATACGTGATGAGATAATGACGATGACCATAGTCGTTAATTCTAATCCTGCACAACAGGAGATTTACAATCTCACGAAAAAAAATAGGGAGCTTACCCAAGAAACGCAGAAGCTTCGAGAAGAGCGTACAAAGATTGCTAAAACTTTAGGCAAAGAATCAGAAGAGTATAAAGCTTTAACCAAGCAAATCAACGATAACTCTTCCACAATAACGAATAACAATCGAAAGATTAAAGAGTTAGGCGATACCTTAGATATTAGCCAAATGAGTGTAAAACAACTCAAACAAGAGTTGGTTTTACTTCGCCGTGAGTTGGATAGGGTTGTGCCTGGTTCAGACCAGTATCGTGCATTGCAAGAAAGAATAGGCGAAGTGTCATCTAGGTTAGCAGAAGTTAGAAATGGAGCGAGAGATACTTCATTAAGCTTTGGAGCTTTAGCAGATCGATTCAATCAATACTCTGGAATTATTGCAGGGATTGTTGCAATATTAGTTGGTTTCGGTCTTTCTGTACAGGCGGTTATCGATCGTAACAATAAGATGGCAGATGCAATGTCGGGAGTTGAGAAAACCACCGGTATGACCCGAAAGGAGGTTGAAGCATTAGCGAAAACATACGCTGATTTCGATACCCGAACAAAGCGAATTGACTTATTAAAGATTTCCGAAGAAGGTGGAAGATTAGGTGTTGCTAAGAATGAAATATCCGAATTTACTCGGGAGATAGATAAAGCTTATGTCGCACTCGGTGATAGTTGGCAAGGAGGTGTAGATAAATTAGCGAATAGTCTTGGGCGTATCTCCACCCTATATTCAGAAACGAAAGATTTACCTATTGCAGATTCAATCAACCAGATTGGTTCTGCACTCAATGAATTGGCTGCGCAGGGAGCAAGTAGTGAGCAAAACATTGCTGACTTCGTTGCAAGGCTTGGTTCTATGCCTCCAGAGTTAAAGCCTGCGCTTAATACCTTATTAGGTTTCGGTTCTGCATTTGAAGAATCAAATATCAACTCAGAAATTGCTTCATCTGGTTTTGCAAAGTTTATAAGAGTTGCATCAACAGAAACTGCCGCTTTTGCTAAAGTGATGAGATTATCACAAAAAGAGGTTAAGGATTTAATCAATTCAGATCCTGCGGAATTCTTTCTAAAATTTGCTGAAGGTCTGCGAGGTTTAGAAGGCACTGATTTATCGACTGTGCTTGATTCGTTGAAGTTAAGCGACAATGAAGTTCAACGTGTTATTGGTGCGGCTTCTGAAAACACAGATAGATTTAGACAGAGCGTTGCTTTGGCAAACGAAGCTGTTGCGGAAGGAACTTCTTTAACCAATGAATTTAATAAGGTAAATAATAATGCAGCGGGAATTTACGAGAAGGTTCAGAAGAAAATGGCGGAAGTCTTCACAAGTAAAACCGTGGCAAATTTCATTAATGATTCAGTAAGATTATTCGGGCAGTTTATCGGAGTTATTGAAGATGGAAATGGTGCGATGACTTTTTATAGAGAAAAGCTTTTGCTTCTAGTAAAAGTTGTTACCGTGGCGGTTGTCGCTTACACGGGGTTAAATCTTATTACTGGAGTGTATAATGCTTTGTTAAGAACTACTTCTGAAAGAGTATTGGGATTAACGATTGTTGAAAAAGCCCGTAATCTCGTTACAGCAACCGCTAATGGATTAACTACTCTTTACACCGCAAGTATGTATTTGCTCGGGGCAGGTTATGCTTTGGTGACTAGAAATACAGCACAGGCAACATTTGCAATGCGTGGTTTTAGTGCAGCAATAGCCGCTAATCCGATAGGAGCTGCGGTTACTTTAATTACTTTATTGGCTTCTGCCTATTTTATGTTGAGTGATAATGCAGACGAGGCGAAGAAATCAATTGAAGATGTAACTATTGCTGGAAGAATGAATAAAGCAGTTGTAGATGCTCAAGCGGATTCTGTTGGAGAATTTAAAGCAAAAGTAGATCCTTTAATTAGAACTTTGAAAGATGAAAATTCACAGCTAGACCAAAGGAAAAAAGCATATAACGACCTTATTAAAATTGCGCCAGAATTTAAAGGTACTTTGGATGATGAATTCAGAGCAACCAATCGTTTATCATCGGTTTACGATAGTTTAATTGCCAAAATTAAAGAAGCGGCTAAAGTAAGAGCATTGCAAGCTCTGTTGGATGAAGAATATAAAAAGCGTGAAAAATTACAGGCTCAATCTGAAATGATTGATGAAACTAAATCTGAAATTGCACCAACTACTACAGCTACAATTAATGGTCAAAAGGTAGAGTTTAAAGGTAAAGTTAGTGCTGAAAGTGAAGGAAAATTACAATTGTTTAATAGTTTAGCTGAAGGTTTTAATGAAAAATTAAAAGAAAGTGATGCTAATATTGATCTGATAACCAGAAAAATGGCGGTTGCAACCGAAAGCGGTGCAAAATCTAATTACGACGTTCCAGATCCTGATGGAGACAAGGCGGCAAAAGATGCCGAAAAAGCTAGAAAAGAAAAAGAAGCAGAAGACCGTAAAGCACAAAGGTTACAAGAGCAACATGAGCGAGAAATGAACGATGTCGCCAAAAATGGGGAGGCTTCTGCACAATTGGCTAGACAAATTCAGTTAGATATCGAAGATGCAACCATTGAAGCGATGAAAGAAGGGTATGATAAGGAAATCGATATGATTAATCTTCAAGAGCAACGAAAGTTGGCGGAAATCGATAAAAAGAAAGTCGGCGCTACGGAAATCAATATTCTTCAGAAAAAAATAGATACAGCAACCAAAGAAGATAAAGCTGTTTACGAAGCTTTAATGAAAAGTTGGAAAGAAAATAACGATAATTTAGAAAACTTAAAATTGCGTGAACAATCTGTTTTTGCGCAAAAGAGAAAAGCTTTACAAGCTAAAACTGAAGTAGAATGGCTGAAAGAGCAAGATGATGCTTATACCAAAGAAGCCGCACTTTTAGAACGTAAGAAAAATGAAGAATTGGCTTCCTACGAAAATCTTGCACAGCTAAAAGCCGGGTTACAAGATCGTATTTCTAAAAAAGAACTCAGAAATATTACGACTTGGCAGGAAGGGAAAGAAGCTTTAACCAAATCTTATCAAAAGCAAGAAATCGACCTTCATATTAAGCATTTGCGAGATATGATGGCGTTGTATGAAGGTTTAGATTTATCAATTCTTAATGATGACCAGAGAAAGAAAATCACCGAGCAAATTGAATTTGCAAAGAATGAAATTGCGAAACTTTCTGCGGCTAAAAATGATTTAAAAAATGGTGAAGAAGAAAAAGGTAAGAAAGGGTTAGGGAGTAAAAATAAACTTGGGAATCAAGGCTCAACAGATATTCTCGGAATGTCCATCGACGATTGGGATACTTTCTTCACCAATATTGATACAGGTGCCAATAAACTTGGAACCATAAGTGCTGCAATTGGAGCAGTGCAGAGTGCATTTTCTCAATATTATTCTTTTGTTCAGCAAAAGGAGCAAGCGCAATTAACACAAGTAACGAATAACGCCAAGCGAAGAGAGAACAAATTAAAGCAAATGCTTGATAATGGTCAAATCAACCAAGAGCAATATGAAGCTGCAATCCAGAGACTCAATCAAGAAACTGAAATGGAAAAATACAAACTTGAGTATGATGCGGCGAAACGACAAAGAAATTACATGATTGCACAGACAACTGCAAATACAGCGATGGCAATTATGAATATATGGGCGACAGCGCAAAACCCATATGTTGCTGCGGCAATGTCAATAGTTGTTGGTGCGCTTGGTTTAATGCAGGTTGCCAATATCGCAAAACAGCCACTTCCAGAAGCACCAGGTTTCGAAGATGGGTTCGGAATGGAGTACGATATGCTCAGACAGCAAGATGGCAAAAGATTTAATGTTGTACGTAAACCGTTGAAATCGGGACCAGTTTACCGACCTACTCACTTTATCGCAGGTGAAAACAATAAAATGGAAATGGTCATAGATAATAAAACCTATCGAGGGTTTCCGGCATCGTTTAGAAGAGCACTTCATAATGAGATTGCATATTCGCAAGGTGCGCAAGGTTATGAAAGAGGTTCTTATCCAGTATTGCGAGATCCAAACTATTCAGGAGGAAGCGATTCAGTTTATGCAGAAGCTTTGAATAATAATACTCAAGCTTTGAATGAATTTAAGCGAACAACTATTAGAGCGTATGTCGTAAAAGATATGGACTCTGCGAAGAATACAATCGAAATGATTGATGAATATAACTCTTATCAAAATCAAGCTAAAAAGAAATAATTATGCCTAGTTACGGAAATCCAATAAATCCACCATTTGATCCAAATGATCCTTTTGATCCAAACGCAAATGGCAGTTCAAATAATCTTCCTACCACTATAGAGCCATGGAACTTGCCTTCGGTTTTAAATTTTGATATTTTGTTAGGCAGTACTTCAACCAAAAAGCAAGATTTTACTGTAACTATTAAAAATTACATAGAAGATCATGCTGTTGATACTTTAGATATTACATGGTCATTCACCAGTGCATTGCCGGGAAATAATTCAGTAGGAGTTTTATCAGGTGAGTTTACTTTTGGGGCTACTAAAATACTTACTGATGAAAGATATGGAGGTATTTATGTTCTTGCTCTTAAAATAGAAAATACTCAAACCTTACAAGAAGGTATTTTTGATTCTGAAATTCAAATAGTTGTTAAGGAGATTTCAAATGGAAATACAATTGAAACAAAAACAATTCCTGTAAAATTAAATATAAAAAATCCGGGAACAATTTCAACGGATATAAATCAACCACAGTATTTGTTTTGTTTAGATGAAAATATAATTAACATAGAATCGAAAATGGGTAGGTTTGTCGACTTGTTTTTTATAATTACTTTCAAAGAAACCACTTACTCTGTAAAATCAAGACATGTTATTTATCGTGATCTTTGCGAGTTGAACGTAGGCAAAGAAATACAACCCTATATCTATCTTTCGGAAGCTGAAATCGAATCGTTTTTTACTGCCAAAAATCTAGATATGAAGCCCGCTTTGGTTGATCTTAAAGTTTCAATTTACGATGAAGATTTTAATGAAATTTTGTTTGAAGAATTTACAGGTTTAAAATTTCATGCAGGAAAATCGAAGAATATTCCGGAAGATGGTTCGACGGTGGAGCGAAGTTTGAGTTGGAATACTTGGCTTCCATTGGTGTATCGATATCCTTTCGAAACGGTTACTTTTAAATTTAAAGAATATTCAAAATCCTACAATAAACAGGCGAATTCGGAAGAAGATAATATCTTTCAGATGATGTTTATTCAAAAGTATCATTTTGCGAATGAAAGCGGAATTTCAGCAGGTTTTTCAAATGGATTTTCGTCTGGTTTTGCAACGGTTCAAGCGTTATTAACGGCAAATCCTTTGTATAAGTACGATCAAAATTATTTGAATTTAATCGAATCTGCGTACACGATAAAAGGAATCAATTTTCCGTGGCAAACCAATTCAATCAATGTTTTTTGGCTTGATGAAAACAATAATTTTAACGGAATAACTTTCACGGGTCATAATGAAAAAAATGTGGAGTTTTCGCACTTCATCAACGACTTACCTGTGTATTTTCAAGCGAAAAAAGCAGGGTATATCAGAACAAAAAAAATGTCTTTGAATACTGGGTGGAAATTACTTTCTGAGACCGAAAAAGTTTTAGAATTAATGGCTTCAAACCGTTGTTGGATTTTTGGCGATGATCCAACAAAAAAAATAGAAGCAGTTTGTATCTCCGAAAAATTGCAAGAAGAATCTTCAATGCGTGAGCTTAATGAATTTACCTTAGAATTTATCATCAATGAATAGCAGTATTGTTTTTTACGAAAAAGACGAGAAATTTAAGATTGAAATTCCTCGAAATGGTTTTACCATCAATGAATCGAATCAGGATTTTTCGGAAGATTTAGTCGCGGGTTGGTCTTATCCTTTTGAGCAATATTTAACCGATGAGTTAATCCGAATTTATGGAGATCCGAGTAATATCAATTTAGAAAATAGAAAAAGAAAGGATTATGGTACGGTTTGGCAAGAGGGAGTCGCTTATCCTGGTTATTTAAAGTTTGTGGGATGTGTTAATAAAAAAATTAAACTGCAGCTTGAATTTGGATATAGCAGTTTGTCTGTTTTCGCGAAAAAACTAGCAGAACTGGATTTAGATGTTATTGAAAAAGGATATGATAATAATTATCCTTTATTAGTGCTTGATAAAAAGTATCCAGAAGTTAATATTAATTTTCCTGCTGTAGAAGTTCAGAGATATAGTGATGATGAAAAAAAATATAAAAGAAGGGGAGTTTATAATTATTATAAGTCGGGCTCATTCGGTTCGATTTATGATCCAATTGATAACATTTACTATAGTTATAAAGCTTTCGTTTATTTATTTCATATTCTTCAAGTTGGATTTGCATCTGAGAATTTAATCTTGGCAGGCGATATATTAAATGATCCGGAATTAAGGTATGCGATGCTTAATCACAGTAATATTCCATTTGAAAAAAGAGAGTATATAGCGGAAAAGCGTGCAATGGTGGTTTTATCGCCTGATCCGGCAAAGTTTTACACAGGGCAAAGATATCAAGTTACTCAAGAAACTTCAATAAGTGATACTATTATAGGAGAATATTACTTTTCAGTTTTGGAAGATGGGGACAAAATTGTTTCTTTTCATGCAGAATTAAAATGTACGAATTATCAAGGTATCGTCACCATTTATACTTTAGATCTCTCAGAAACAGTTACAAGTGGACAGGTTGATGTTCAGAAACTTCTTCCAGAGTTTACGACGTGGACGAATATTGTATTGAAAATTTCTGTAACTATAGAATACGATGGTAGAGGTACTGATGTGAAAAAGAATTTTTCAGTTTTTTTAATTCCAACAGGGCCGAGTCCTGGTTATAGTTACCAATGGAAAACGCTTGATGTAAGAGCTGTTGATTACGTGCCTGATATTACATTTGGAAATTTGATTAACTCAATACGAAAAGCACGTAAGTACAAAATGATTATCTCTGGAAATTATGTTTACTTTATGAAGAATTATAAAAATTATAACTCGGCAAAAGATTTATCTTTTTCGGAAACTGATTTAAAAGAAATATTACCTAACGAACGTGAAGCTTACGTGGTCAAGTTAGGAAGTCCAGACGAGTATGAGCATACAAAGTACTTAATTTCAAGCACGGAGATAAAAACAGAATTCGATGACTCAGAAAATGAATATGAAACTTTGGAAATCGGAGCTTATCCGCTTCCTGTAACATCGGGAAATGGTGCGGTTGATGATGTAATAACGGCTGTAGAATTGGTGGAAGAAGATTCAATGGTTTCTTTGATTAGATATGAGGGATTACAAGGTGGATTTAACCGCTGTTTAAATATGAACTCTTTTCTTGTACCTTATATATATAATAACTTTTATAATGATTGGGTGCAAAATAGATTAACGGCAGTTCCAGTTCGATGGACTTTTAAAAGTGATAATTTTTTATTGAGAGATCTGGTTGCTTCAGATAAAATATATTGTTACGGTTCTTTCCACTCAATTAAGGATATGCAAAAAAAATTCATAGGTGAAAGCACCTATGAAATAGAATTAACAACGGAAAATAAAGACTAAAAGGTAACTGAGTCAAGATCATCAAGAGATTCAGAATCTACCAAATGCACGTAATGCATGGTGTGCCGAATATTGGCATGTCCTAAAAGTTTCTGCAATCTCTTGATGTCTTTTGTTTTTCGATAGAAAGTGGTAGCAAAAGTATGTCGCCCGACGTGCATTGTGATGTTTTTATCAATCTTGCAGACTTCCGCAATCTTTTTCAAATGCGCATTTATTTTCTGCTCGACAATCCATTTTTCAAATAAATCGGGTTGATGATTAATGATTGCTCTTGCATCATTATTGAGTCTCATACTTTGAAAATTACCAGTTTTCTGTTGCTGAAACTGAAACATTTCTCCGAGAATCTCTTCACGGGTTCTTTGTTTAATATCGGAAATTCTCAAACCTGTATAGCATGAAAATAAAAAGTAACCAAGCGGTAAAATATGCGAAGGATTAATGAATTCATTAAAATAATAGGCAATCAATTTTTTAACCTCATGAGGTAAAAGGTAGGTTAGATTAGTGCTTTCTACTTTTACTTTTAATTGGCTTAGATTGATGTTCAGATTAATTCCTTCGTCATGAGCTAATTTCAGAAAGGTTTTAATACACTTCAAATCGCTTTGATAACTAATTTCTGAATTTTTATCTTCATAAAACTTTCGATATCGCTTGAAGAATTCCAAAGTTATTTCGTGAAAGGCGATTTCAGATTGGAATTTTACAAGTTTATTAATAACTGTATTATGGTTTTTAATCGTTTGAGGCTTGTATTTCTGAAATTTTAAATGATGTCTATAAAATGAGATAAAATCAAAATCGGGAGTTTCGCTTTGAAATTGCTTCAGCATTTGTTTTGCTGAAAGATGTCGCCTTTGCAAAACGTATTGAGTTCTAATGGTAGTTAATCGAGATTCGATATTATCAAGAATAAGATTTATTTCCTCGAAGTTTTCAGAATCTTTCAGTCTTTTTTTTGCGTTATCCCAATATTTTGGCACCACGGCAATATGTGTATTGATGCGAAATTTATCTTTTGCATCAGTAATAACGAGATAAATCAAAGATTTTTTGTCTTTGTTTACGTAGTTTCTAAGTGAAAAATAATGCTTGCTGGTCACAAAGATGTTATTTGTGCCCCATTTTGTGTCTAGAAGACAATTTTTTTTTGTTTTCATGTTAGTTTCAATTTTCTTGAAACCGCTATGAAAACCCTGTTTTAAACGACAAAAACAGAGATTTCGTAAAAAATACTACTATCTCTGTTTTTAAATTTTAAGTGCTTTTTAAGCGACTTGGTACCCAGGACCGGGATCGAACCGGTACTCCTAAGAACTGGTGTTTGAGACCAGCGCGTCTACCAATTCCGCCACCTGGGCAAGTGTTACAGTGTGCTGTAAATCGGTGTGCAAATATAGAAAGAATTATTAAAACTCAAAAATTATTTTGAAGAAATTTTTAAAAAAATATTTCCAATCCATCGTAGGCAAGGTGCATTCCTTCGGGAAGTTGTTCTTCCTCAATAGAATAACGTCCAAAGTGATGACTGATGTGGGTGAGAAATATTTTTTTAGGTTTGAACTCTTGTTGCAACTTTATAACATCTGGAAGGATAAAATGTGCAGGATGCGGATCAAACTTACGAATGCAGTTTACAATTAAAACATCTAAATTTTTCAGTTTTTCTTTATCGTTTATAGAGCTTGCATCAGTAATGTAAGCTAGATTTTTAAACTTATATCCTAAAATCGGAAGATTGTGATGAAAAACTGCAATAGGATCTATTTCTGCGTCTTCAAAATTAAATTTATCGTTATGAATAGGATGTAAATCAAAAGCAGGAGCTCCAGGATATCTTACATCTGCAAAAGCATATGGAAATCTATTCTTTACTTCATTTCCTACGCGCTCCAAGCAATAAATGGGCATGTTTCTTCCACTTTTGAAGATAAGCGGTCGCATATCATCCAAACCGATAACATGATCGTTGTGTTCGTGAGTGAGTAAAGTGATGTCGATATGACCTTCATGATTCAGAAGCATTTGCTGTCTAAAATCGGGCCCACAATCGATAAGTATTTTTTTACCTTCGTCTGAGGTAATCATTACAGAAGACCTGAATCTTGTATCTTTTGGATTTGATGAGGTACAGACTTCACAACTGCAACCTATAACGGGAACGCCTTGTGATGTTCCGGTGCCTAAAAATTTCAACTTCATTTTCTTTTGAGGTTGGTTTAATTTTGGTAAATTTACGAAAAATTTAAACGTCCTAATGTATCAGAAACTTACGCCCAAGCAAAAAGCATTGACAATTAATCTAGATCCTACTATTTACGGTACTTTCGCAGAAATTGGAGCAGGGCAGGAGACTGTTCGACATTTTTTTAGAGCAGGTGGAGCGTCGGCAACTATTGCAAAAGCAATGTCGGCTTACGATAAAGATTTTAGTGATGCCATTTACGGTAAAGAGGTTAAAAACAGATATGTTACCCAGAACCGTCTCCGCAAAATGCTTAGATATGAAGTAGCTCTTATTGAAGAGCGTATTTCTAGAGAAAATTATCCAAACAGAAAATACTTTTCCTACGCCAATACGGTAACGACCATCAACTTTGATAAAACAATGAAAGGTCATGGTTGGGTAGGAATTCGCTTTCAGAGCGATGTAGAAGCGGAGTATAACGAAATTGTTATTCACGTAAAATTCAAGGAAAATGATGCTACGTTACAGCAGGAAACGCTGGGAAATCTTGGGGTGAACCTAATTTACGGAGCTTATAAATATTCAGACAACCCAAGAATCTTAATTGAATCTCTTTATGACGATATCGCAAAAGATAATCTTGAGATTGATATGATTGATTTCAGCGGTCCTATTTTCGAATATGTAGATAATCGTTTGATGTCGCTGCAGTTGGTGAAAAACGGAATGACCGATGCGGTGGTTTTCAATTCGGAAGGGAACAATATGCTTCCAGCAGATTTATTATACAAAAAGAATATTTTTGCAGTAAGAGGAAGTTTCAGACCTGTAACAAAGGTAAACATTGATATGCTGAAAAATGGGATGGATATGTTTATGAAAGATTCTCAATGTACACAAGAGCAGACTGAGATTTTTATTGAAATTACCATTTCAAACCTTCGTGCAGATGGCGATATTGATGAAAGAGATTTCTTAGACAGAGTAGATGTTTTAGGAAAATTAGGATACACTGTAATTATTTCAAACTTCTCAGAATATTATCGATTGATTGATTATTTCTCTGCTTATACAAGTGGCGACATTGGTGTAGCAATGGGGGTAAATAATATGTTGATGGTGTTTGACGAGAAATATTATAAAAACCTTTCTGGTGGAATTTTGGAAGCTTTCGGTAAATTCTTCAGAAATGGAATGAGAGTGTATCTTTACCCTTACAAAGACCCAGAAACGCAAGAGTTGCTAGATTCTTCTACTCTAAAAGTGGGAGATAATCTAAAAGAGCTTTATAAGTATTTTAAAACCAACGAAAGAATCGTAGATATTACTACTTACAATCCTGAATATCTTGAGATTTACTCTAGAGAAATTCTTAGAAAAATTACGTGCAATATTGAAGGTTGGGAAAAACAAGTTCCCGATGGTGTTGCAGAGATGATAAAGGAGAGAAGTATGTTTGGTTACAAAAAAGAACTTTCATTAAAACAATTCTCATAAAATTTTAAAATATGTCAGAATTAAAAAAGAGACTTTCGTCTATTCTTGAAAGTCCGAAACATAATGTAGAAGAGAAACTAGAAAAAGTTTGTCATCTTTTGGATCAGGAGATTGCTTATTTCAATTGGACAGGTTTTTATTTCAAAAACGGAGATAAAGACGAGTTGAAATTAGGTCCTTATGTTGGAGCTCCAACAGACCATACGATTATTCCTTACGGAAAAGGAATTTGCGGTCAAGTGGCGGTATCAAACGAAACGTTTGTAGTTCCAGATGTACACGAAGAAAGTAATTATTTAAGCTGTTCTATCGATACTAAAGCAGAAATTGTGGTTCCAATCTTTAAAGATGGACAAAATATCGGGCAAATCGATATAGATTCTCATACGATAAATCCATTCACAGACGAAGATAGAGAGCTTTTGGAGTGGCTTTGTGAAGAAGTTGCAAAAATTCTTTAGTAGATTTAAAGTAATTTTAAAGTCTCGAAGTGACGTTTTATTAAAGTGTACGGTGCAATCCTATCAATTTTAATAAGTAAAATATAAACAAAATCTCCGGCTCTTCGAGCCGGAGATTTTTATTGGTTTCGGGCGGGGAAAATCTTCGATTTTCCCCGCCCGAAACATTTTTATAATCAAATTTTTAAAGGTTTTCAGAATTAAATTCCGCCATTAATTCTTTAAAATAACTTTCGCACTTTGCAATATGTGTTCCGTACCAAGAAAAAGCTTCACCATCAACAATCATAATTTTTTTATTGGGGTAAATTTCTTTCAGTTCTTCAATATGTTTTTCTTTAAAAGGAAAGGGTTCAGATGAAAGCATAATAACTTCGGCATCTTTTAAATCTTCAACTTGAATTTCAGGATAACGTTTCTGGTCTTTAAAAATATTAATGAAACCTATTTCGTGTAAAATTTTATGAATAAAAGTATCTGAACCAATCGTCATATAAGGGTTTTTCCAGATAAGATAAGCAGCTTTAATGGGTGATTTTAGTTTGGTGCTTTGAAGAATTTCATAAATTTTAAGATTAAAAAGTTGGGCAATTTCTTCTTTGTGGAATGTTTTTCCTAAACTTTTTAAAAGATAATAATTGTCTTCAATATTTTCAACATTGGTTACGGTTACTTTGAATTCTGGCATTAAAGCTTCAACCTGTTTTTTTACATTTTCTTCTTTGTTAGCAAGTATTAAATCGGGTTTTAGTGCTTTTATTTTTTCAATATTGATGTTTTTTGTACCTCCAATAATGGGAACATTTTTTACCTTTTTAGAAGGGTGAATGCAGAATTTTGTACGACCAATAATTTCGTTTTCAGTTAAGCCTAAATCAAATAAAGCCTCGGTAATAGAGGGGACGAGAGAAACAACTTTCATTGTAACTTAATTTGCTTGTTTGTAAATATTTTCAAGTGAATCTTTTTCCCTTTTCTTTTTGCTTGCACGAATAAAAAAAGGTACTGAAGCGCCAAGATGAAGTCCTCCAGCGGTTATAAACATTATGCCTATTGATTTTCCTACACCTTCTTCATCGTTTTTGTGAGTATTAATAATGTTTATTCCGTATATAATAGCTCCTGTTCCTAAACCTACAAATGCAAACCCTACAATTTTATTAATTCTAATTTGTTTTGCGAGGGCTGCTTTTTCGTTTTCTAAAGAAACTGTAGCTTTAGATGGATGGATTGTACCTGTTTCAGTATTGTAAGTATTTTGCGAAAATCCATAGGTGAAAATGGTGAAAAAAGTGATGATTAAGTTTTTTTTCATCGTTTATGTGTTTTACAAAAGTTTTCCGGTTAAGAACATCGCTGCAATTGTGAAATAAATAATCAAACCGGTTACGTCTACCAAAGTAGCTACAAATGGAGCGGATGAAGTTGCGGGGTCTAGTTTGAATTTTTTAAGGATAAACGGAACCATAGAGCCAGAAATTGTTCCCCAAAGTACAATCATAGCTAAAGAAATTCCGGCGCTAATGCCGATGAAAAGCCAATATGTTCCGTAATCGAACCAGCCCAGTTTGTGCCAAATCATAATTCGAAGAAAACCAATTAAACCTAAAAATGTTCCTAAAACAATTCCGGTAAGGAGTTCTTTTTTCATAACAACCCACCAGTCTTTTATCGTGATTTCTTGTAGAGCCATTGCACGGATAATCAAAGTGGCAGCTTGCGAACCAGAATTTCCGCCACTCGAAATAATAAGCGGAATGAATAATGCTAAAACAACTGCTTTTTCGATTTCATTTTCGTAAAAACCCATTACAGAAGCGGTGATAAGCTGTAAAAAGAAAAGTACAATGAGCCAAAGTCCTCTCTTTTTAATCATTTCCCACCAATGTGTTTGAATGTACGGGTCATCAAGTGCGTCAACACCCCCGAATTTCTGAATGTCTTCGGTGTTTTGTTGCTCAATTTGGTCTAAAATATCATCAATCGTAACAATTCCTACCAAAACTCCAGCTTCTGTGATGATGGGAAGTGCTGCGCGGTCGTATTTTTCGAAATATTGTACCGCATCTTCTTTTGTTGTGTTGGTGGTGATGGCAACGAAGTGATTATCAGTTATTTCTGAAACTAAAGTGTCTTCTTCAGCAAGAAGTAAACTTCCTAATGCAATATCGTCAATCAATCGGTTTCTTTCATCAACTACATAAAGATAGTTCATGGTTTCTACCTTGCTTCCTACTTTTTTTATTTGTTGCAGACATCTTTTGATGGTCCATTCCTTTCTGATTTGAATGTAATATGGAGTCATTAGACGCGCAATAGAATTAGACTTATAACCTAAAAGTTTAAGTGCAATTCTTCTTTCCTGTGGGTTGAGATGATTAATGGAATATTTAATCAATTCGTCTGGGAAATCTTCAAAAAGCGCCGTTCTATCATCGGGAGTCATGGCGTTTAGGATTTCAGAAACATCGTCGCTACCGATACTTCGGATAGTTTCTTCCTGGAAATCTGGGTCTAAATGCGAGAAAACATCTGCTTTATACTCTTTCGGAACTTTCAAAAAAGCCAACAGTCTTTCGTCAGCGGGTAATTCGCTAAGTCTTTCGGCAATATCGGCAGGATTGAAGATAAGTTCGTCAGTATGATTCAAGGTGTAATATTTTTAGCAATGCAAAAATAACTCAAATTTTAAAAATGACCGCCGAACTGGTTAAATTTAAGGATTTTTTAAACCTAGATATTGGTTTTTTTCTGAGGTTTTATTTTTCTGAGATTTTTCTGAAGTTCTTTTAAAGCTCCTGCGGTTCCTATTTTGATGGAGTTTTCGGCAGATCCCAACAAACGCATGTTTTTTTTGTAGGTGTCATAAGAAGATTCTGTTACCAGTTTTCCTGTCTTGTCGAAAAGCTTCATGCTTACAATAACTTGGTTTGAAAAAACATATTTACCAAGCCCAACTTTGAAATATTTTACTTTAGAAACCGTAACAAAATCTGCGTCATTATTTAGAGCGTAATCCGAAATTGTTTGCTGGTCGTTGGTTTCAAAGGGGAGTTGGGTTTCAGTTTTTAGCATTCGAGTTCTTTTATGTAAACTTACATTATCTGAAACTGCGCTAAAGAATGCTAAATTGGTAGGTTCTTTAATCTCCTCAACATCGGGTTCTACCTCTGGGTTGAAGTAAAGTATATTCGTATCATCAAGTGTTTTTTGGGCTGAAATTACTTGAAAATTCAGACTAAAAACAGTAAGTAAACAGAGGAGTAGTTGTTTTTTCATTTTCCGAATGCAAAAATACTGTCTTTTAGTGAGATAAGAGATGCTTTTTTAAATAATTTTATTGTAATATTTTCAGTTTCGGAAAAATGTTGTACTTTTGCACCTGTTACATAATAATCATTAAACAATATTGGAATGTACTTAACAAACGAAAAAAAGCAAGAAATTTTCGCAAAACACGGAAAATCTGCACAAGACACAGGAAGTGCTGAAGGACAAATCGCTCTTTTCACTTTCAGAATTAACCACCTTTCTTCTCATTTGAAGAATAATCACAAAGATTTCAACACAGAAAGATCTTTGGTGAAATTGGTAGGTAAAAGAAAAAGCTTATTAGATTACCTTAAAAACAAAGATATCGCAAGATATAGAGCGATTATCGCTGAATTGGGATTAAGAAAATAATCAATACAATTTTCAAAACAAGGCAACTTCGAAAGAGGTTGCCTTTTTATTTTTCATGAAAACTGCTGTTTTTCACCAAAATATATCAAGATATTATTACATTTGCCACTTCGATAATTAAAATGTTCGTGAATAAAAGAATTTTTACTTTTTGTGCTGTTATTTTATCAGTTTCTTTATTTTTTTCTCAAAGTTTAGATAGTTTAAAACATCGTAAATGGGCATATTCCGGAGGTTTTGAGTATGGTGGAATTATTCCTACCAATGAACAACTCAATTTTTACCGACACAAAGCTTTTACGGGATACAATGTTCAGTTTTTAAAGCAAACAGACGGAAGCCGTGAATGGGAAAAATTATATAATTATCCGCAATTTGGTTTTGGTTTTTTTGCACTTGATTTGTTGAAAGGGAAAGATATGGGAAGTCCGTATGGTTTTTACGGTGTTTATAATGCGAAATTAAAACAATGGAATCGCCTAAAATGGATGCATAGCGTAAATTTAGGAATGTCTTTTAATTCTAACGAATACGATTTCGATAATAAGTTTTACAATATTACCTTAGGTTCGAAAACAAATATGTTTATCAGTTTGGGAACTGGTTTGCAGTATGAAATTGGGGAGCATTTTGATCTAGGTCTGAATGTAAAATTCAATCACCTTTCCAACGGGTCTACAAAAATGCCCAACAAAGGTTTGAATATGGCTGCAGCGCAACTAAGCCTTGTTTATTATCCTGAAAGAGCAAAACCTATCGTTTCAGATACTGTTTCCACTCCGGTAGAAAAACATAATACTCTAGAATTTTCAGTTTTTGGATCAAGAAAAGATACATTTTACAGAGGCGATAACCGTTTCGACTTGAAAATGTATGAAGGCTACAATTATAATGTGTATGGTGGTGATGCTTTATATATGCATCAATACTCCAATAAATCTGCATATGGAGTAGGAGTTGGGCTTACCTATGACGAAGAATACAATCATCAAGGTTATGTTGTAGATAGTACATTATACGAAAAGAAGCGATTTTCCCATGATAGATTATTGATAAGCGTAGTTCCTACGTATCGTTTGATGATAGGAAAAATGTACGTGAACGTTGGTTTAGGAGTTTATCCTTTTAAAACAACAAGAAAATACGACGAGAATATGATTTTTCAGAGAGTTTCTTTGCAATATCAGATTACAGACAGGCTTTCTGCTTCATTTGGAATACGTGCATCAGATTTCCATGTTGCAGATTATTTAGAGTGGAGATTGGGATATACTCTTTACAAAAAGAAAAATCGGAAGTAGTTTTTTGAAAATATTTATCATGTAGAAAAGATAAAATATAGGCTAAATCTTTAAATAAAATCTATTTTACCAAATAATAGCTTAAATTTGCAAACGAATTTTTAGACGAATTTATATAAATCGCACTCAATACGGAGTGTTTAAACAAAATTATTTATGAGTATACCTCAAGCGTTTACAGAAACGATTACTCTTGCAGACGGAAGAGAAATCACTATCGAAACGGGGAAATTGGCGAAACAAGCCGATGGATCTGTAGTAGTAAGATGTGGCGGAACAATGCTTTTAGCAACTGTTGTAGCCAACAAAGAAGCAAATCCTGGTGTGGATTTTTTACCTTTAACGGTAGATTATAGAGAAAAATTCTATGCAGGTGGAAGAATTCCTGGGAACTTCTTCCGTAGAGAAGCAAAGCCTTCTGATGATGAAGTATTAACAATGAGATTGGTGGACAGAGTTTTACGTCCGTTATTTCCTGAAGATTTCCACGCAGAAGTACAGGTAATGATCTCTTTGATTTCTTATGATAAAGAAGTAATGCCTGAAGCTTTGGCTGGTTTGGCTGCTTCAGCGGCAATCGCAATTACAGATATCCCTTTCAATGGACCAATGTCTGAAGCTAGAGTCGTAAGAATTGATGGTGAACTAAGCATCAACCCAAGCTACGAAAACCTTAAGAAAGCAGATCTAGACATTATGGTAGGAGCTACAAAAGACTCTATCGTAATGGTGGAAGGTGAAATGAAAGAAATTTCTGAACAAGAAATGTTAGAAGCTATTATTTTCGCTCACGCAGAGATTAAAAAACAAATCGAAGCACAAGAAAGATTAGCAGAAAAAGTAGGAAAAGCTTTCCCTAAGAGAGAATATTCTCACGAAGTTCACGACGAGGAAATCAGAGAAAAAGTTTGGAAAGAAACTTACGATAAAGTATTTGAAGTTGCAAAAACACCTTCAAGCAAAGAAGAAAGAGCAGAAAAATTCAAAGCGGTACGTGAAGAATTCCTTGCTCAGTATGTAGATAATGCTGAAGAGCTAGAAAGAGTAACACCTTTCGTAAAAATTTATTACCACGACGTAGAGAAAGAAGCAATGCGTCAAATGATTTTAGAAGACAACATTCGTCTAGACGGGCGTGATCCTAAAACGATTCGTCCAATCTGGTCAGAGATCGATTATCTTCCAGGAGCGCACGGTTCTGCAGTATTTACAAGAGGGGAAACTCAGTCTTTAACTGCTGTTACTTTAGGATCTGTAAAAGATGCTAATATGGTTGATAGCGTAATTTCTCAGCACGACGAAAAATTCTTCTTACACTATAACTTCCCACCATTCTCTACAGGTGAAGCAAGACCTTTAAGAGGAACTTCAAGAAGAGAAGTTGGTCACGGAAACTTAGCTCAAAGAGCTTTACAGGCTGTAATTCCTGCAGAAAATCCTTACACAATCAGAATCGTTTCTGATATTCTTGAATCTAACGGTTCGTCTTCAATGGCAACAGTTTGTGCAGGAACATTGGCTTTGATGGACGCAGGTGTGAAAATTACGAAACCAGTTTCTGGAATCGCAATGGGATTAATTACCGATAAAAAATCTGGAAAATGGACTGTACTTTCTGATATCTTAGGAGATGAAGATCACTTAGGTGATATGGACTTTAAAGTAACAGGAACTGCAGACGGAATCACAGCTTGCCAAATGGACATCAAAATCCAAGGGCTTTCTATGGATATCATGGAAAAAGCTCTTATGCAAGCTAAAGATGGAAGATTACATATCTTAAATAAAATAACGGAAACGATTGCTGAACCAAGAGAAGATGTGAAACCTCACGCTCCGAAAATGGTGGTAATGGAAATTCCTAAAGAATTCATCGGTGCAGTAATCGGGCCTGGTGGAAAAATCATTCAGCAGATGCAAAAAGATACAGAAACGGTTATTGCAATTGAAGAAATTGGAGAAATCGGTCGTATCGAAATCGCAGGAACTGACAGAGAAAAAATCAATGCTGCGGTTGCTAAAATTAATGAAATTACTTTCGTACCAGTTGTAGGAGAAGTTTACAATGGTAAAGTAGTAAAAGTAATGGATTTTGGAGCTTTCGTTGCTATTGCTAAAGGTACAGAAGGTCTTCTTCATATCTCAGAAATCGAGTGGAAGAGATTAGACAAAGTTCCTTATGCTGAAGGTGATGAAGTTGAGGTGAAATTTATGGGTTATGACGACCGTAAGAAAATGAAACTTTCTAGAAAAGTTCTTTTACCAAGACCTCCAAGACCTGAAGGGAAACCAAAAACAGAAGGAAAACCACAAGGTGATAAGCCTGCGGAAAACCAAGCTCCTACTGAAGAAGCTTAAAATAATGAAAACCATCGGATTTGCTCCGGTGGTTTTTTGTTGTGTAATAGAGTGTTATGCTTTAAATTCTTTTTCATATCTTTGCTGTTCATTACACTCCCTCAGTTTTCATTTTTCTCACTGCCGAATTTATGCGCCGGCAATCTGAATTTTCACTACTGAAAAATATTTTAGATTTCCGACAAAAATTTAAAATCACTTTTCAACAAAGGTTGTTGAAATTATTTTTTACAATTTAAATTTTTAAAAATATATGGCAGATTCTTTCTCCAAAAAAGAAAACTTTAAGAAAAAACTACAAAAGCAAAAAGAAAAAGCTCTTCGTCGTGAAGAGCGTAAGGAAAATAATGCTAAAGGCAAAAGTCTGGATGATATGATTATGTATGTTGACGAAAACGGGCAACTTACTTCTACACCACCAGATCAAAGAGAAAAAGTAGAGATTAGCCTAGATGATATTCGTCTTGGGGCAGCGCCAATTGAGGCTGAAGACCCAAGAAAGACAGGAATCATTACTTTCTTCAGCGAAAAAGGATACGGATTTATTACAGAAGACAACTCGAAAGAGAATATTTTCTTCCATACCAATAACGCTACAGAACCTTTGAAAAAAGGGAACAAAGTTTCTTACGAAAAAGAAAAGTCGCCGAAAGGTTTTTCAGCAATCGACATCAAGATTGTGAAATAAGATATAAAAGAGCTTCATTTGAAGCTCTTTTTTTTGGTTTGAGAAAGTTGTTTTAAAAGAGAAAGCCACACGATAAAATCGTACGGCAGCGGTGGGGTTATCATTTATTTATATGAAATGAGTATTAAACTGTTGTAGAGTTTGGTAAAATAGGTAAATGACTATGATAATATGAATGCGAAGACCATAATGAAGGGTTTAATAGAATCATATAATCAGG
The DNA here is from genome assembly GCF_057180445.1 of Chryseobacterium sp. HNCC26DJ239. Classification (NCBI taxonomy): domain Bacteria; kingdom Pseudomonadati; phylum Bacteroidota; class Flavobacteriia; order Flavobacteriales; family Weeksellaceae; genus Chryseobacterium; species Chryseobacterium sp. HNCC26DJ239. The sequence continues at coordinate 679,639 of NZ_JBXUGJ010000001.1, read as the reverse complement.
GTCAAAAGGTTTAAAATTACCATAATCTAGTTTTTGATTAATATCAGTAATCCAGATTTCGTTATTTAGAATATCATATTTTACAGTCAAAAGTAAATCTTCAGAGGCATTGTCTACAAGATTTTCATATAGATTTTTAGTCGCAGTTTCGTAAGCATTATTTCCAGAATAATTACAAGAAAAAATCTCTCTATTTTTATTGTCCAATACTTTTAGCCCGCCAAAACCTTGTTCTTGAGCTAAATTATTATACGTTCTCCATCTCCATTGAGCAAAACCATATTGTTCATTTTCTTTGGTGAAAATTATTATTCTATCTGGATTATTTTGGCTAATAATTGTACTCAATACATTCTGTAAATTTTCATTAGCCTCTAAATAATATTCAATTTTTTTACTTAGTTTGTCCCAATTTTTAATATACCTTAATGTTTCTTTCTTTTTTAAAAGAGTTCCTATAAAAACATTTTCTATATATTCTTTCATATTACTAACTTGTTGAGATGTAATATCTTTGCCTAATAGGTTGGTGTATTTTATTGTTGTACTCATAATACTAAAATTTATATTTAAAACTAGGTAAATTATCGTCCCTGCTGCCGCACGAATCCTTTCGTGTGGTCAGACTTCTTAGAAATCAAACATTCTAAAAACTACAATGTTGTCTAACAAACCTTTTTCATCAGAATAGTCTACAGCACTGCTGTATCTATAGTCTTCGGCTCGAAAAACCAAACCTGCTTCCACAGGATTTTTATAAAGGTAAAAAATAATACAATTTTAGAAATTGCTTTTTAAAAAAAAAAACCACACGAAGGGATTCGTGCCGAGGAATTTGAGCAAAACTAAAAGTTATGCTTAAAAGTAAAATTAATATTGAAAGGTGTTTTTTCAAAAAATTATTTTTTCAAAAACTTTAAATAATACGAATAAAAATATAATGGGAAAAATGATATAAACAAACTTATCAAAAAAAATGCTAAGGAATTAAAAGAATTTTCAATGTAAATGACTACAAATAAAATTAAAACAAATACAATTGCAGGGATTACGAAATATTTTTTTTTCCTATTTTCTTTTTTTATAAACAAAAGAAATAAAGAAGAAGAAAAAAAGAGTGTACTATAAAAAATATAATTTGCCAAATATATTATAGCCCCTTCTTTAGCGTGAGGATATTCTTTATGAAAAATACCATTATCCAAATAATAGTCACAACATAAGTGAAGTACTACTAGTCCTAAAATAAATTGTATAATAGAGTACAGCAAATCATTGAACTTACCAATACTAATTGTAATAATCAATACAACCGCCACAATTAGCATAAAAAAATTTAAACTCATAATACTTTATTTTATTGTTATTTGACACTATCCCGTAAAGTGTGTAAGTAGAAAAGTTAGGCTTGGATTTTATAATCTGAGCCTATTTTCAAAAATAATCATAAATTCGTTTAAAATAACACCCCGCTGCGCAAAGTCTCCCGACTTTGTGCATGCTATTCATCATAGCTATTATACTTCCAAAACTCATTCTTTTTTATTATATCAATTATAGGATTATCTGCCAGTTCAACTTTTAATAATCCTTTGTCATTTGCATAATTACTTGCTGAAGAATAGATGTAATGTTGTGCTTTTTCAACAATACCCGCTCTTATCGGGTTTAGGTGTATGTAGTTCAATTTATCCCACATAAAATGTAGGGTGTATATTTCTTCTGCGTGATTTCCGTATTGCCAAAACTGATAGTTTTTATTTCTACCATGAGTTTCTGTAGCTTTTTTGAATAAGTCAAGCATCCATTGCCTTCTGCTTTCAGGCTCTGTCTGTATTGCTTCTAAAATATTTTTGCTCGTAAATTTTTTGAAATCCCTAATCAGATCTGATAATTTGCCATCTTTCGATTGCACGATTAAATGGATATGATTGCTCATAATGACGTAGCCAAACAATAACATTCCTTTTTCTTTTATACAATAATCTAAAGAGGAAATTACAATGTCTTTATAAATTTTTCTTGTGAAAATATCTATCCAATCTACTACTGTACAGGTAATAAAATGCGGTTTTTCCTGATCTTTTATAGTGTAGCCTTCTTTCATTTGTTTTTGTTTTTAAATGTTGTGGAGTCGGGGACTTTCAGTAGCGAAGATAAATTTAAGAAAATTTGTTTTGGCTTTGTGTTGCTCAAAGTCGGAAGACTTTGCGCAGCTGTGTACGAAAATTTGTTTGAGTTGATATTGCTCAAAGTCAGGAGACTTTGCGCAGCGGTGATTTTCAGAATGTGTTGAAATTAGTTTTTCCCAAATATATGATTTCTCCATAAAAAAAGATTACGGCAGCCCGTAATCTCCTAACTATTTTCTAAACTTCTTCTTTTTCTTCCATGGCGCATTTTTCTGCACGTCTCCTGCCATAATACATCCGAAAGGCATTACTTCATCTAGAATTTCGCAAAGACCATATTCTTCAATCTGAGCTCTTACGTTTTTGGCAGACTTGTAGGCGCTTGGCAATTCAGAGATGTCGATATCATTGGTGAAGAAACGAACGTCAATTCCTTGAGTTTCTTCTGCGAAGATTTCTTCTGTGGTTTTATGCGCCAAAGATTTTTTATGAAAACTTCTGCTGAAATTTCTTCCTGCTCCATGAGGTGCAAATCCTAAATTTCTTTCGTTGGTTGCTCCCTGAACAATCAAAACAGGTTCTGCCATATTCAACGGAATCAATCTTGGACCCGTAATATCGGGCATAAATTTATCATCAAGTGGCGTTGCTCCTTTGGCGTGATAAAACAAATCTCCATCTCTGAAAACGAAATTATGCTCGTTCCAATATCTGTCTTGTTTTTCAATATTCAGCTTTTCTAAAGTCGCGTTGTGAATAGATTCGTGGTTTTCTTTGGTCCATTTTCTAATCAATTGTAAGGCGTTCCAATATTGTTGTCCTTCTTCGGTTTCAAAAGGAATCCATGCATTTTCTTTTAAAGTTTCTGGCGAAAGTTCCATTCTGAAACGATTGGCGACTTTCATTCCTTTATCATACAACGCAGCTCCTGGAGCTCTGGAACCGTGATGCGTTACCATCATTGTATTTCCTGTTTTTTTTTGATGTTCCTACAAAAAGAAAGTGGTTTCCATCACCTTGAGTTCCCATGTGTGAACGTGCGATGCTGATTAATTTTTCATCATTTAAAAAATCATTTTCTCTGAAAGCACCCATCAACTCTTGAGACATCGCCATTTGCTCTCCTCTTGGTCTTCCTCCATATCCAAAATGCGTGATAGAATGGGCTGCATCTAAAACTTCTTGCGGATGAGTTTTCCCAAAATCCGTCAACATCACAGAGCAACAAATATCTGCGGAGTGAAAACCTGGGTGCAACGCATTTTTCGCCACCACAACACCGCCTACAGGAATCTGACCTTCAGGACCAGTCGGACAAGCATCGGGCATAATCGCACCATGAACCAAAGTAGGTGTTTTCATCAAAACTTTCATCGTGTTGATTACTTTTTCCACATTATCGGTTTCATTTTCGTGTTCTGCTCTTATGTTAATGACAAAATCTTTCGCCACTTTATGTAACGGAATTGGGTCTGGTGTTTTAAACTGCTCCAAATATTCCATCATTTGGGTTTCATCCAAGTTGTTGTTATTAATATGTTCCAAAGCTTCGGCAAACCATTTTCCCGGTCTGTATCCTAAAGCAATCAATTCGTTTCCTGTAATTGTGTTCATTGTTTTTGTTTTTATTTGGGCGTTTTTGCCTGTTTTTTGTCATTGCGAGGAGGGACGACGAAGCAATTTTTTGAATTTTTTTCATTAGTTTTTAATGGATTGCTTTGCTTCGCTCGCAAAGACAAGTTGTTTTCTCATTTTCTAAGTGCAAAGTAAATACTGAAGTGTGCAATCTTTTTGCGTAGTAAAAATTTTTTTAATTATTTTTGAATTTAATTTGCGATAAAAGACATGAGAATTTTTTAAGACATGAGTCATATCGGTTTTTAATTACATGATTTAGGGTATTTAACAGCTATTAGTTTAAAAAAAAACTTTGATTTTTTATGGTGTGTAGTGAGAGGATGAGGTTTTAATTTGTTCGATAGTATTTTATTAATGTAAACAATAAAGATGGTTTATTTTCTGGTTCTTTATTTTGTTTTGTTTTTTTGTGTTATATTTTTTATTAAAATGCAAAAGTCAAAATCAGTAAAAGATTTTATGTGGCGATTATTGCGAAGCGATCTTTGTATTTTAAATAAGATTGAAAATGTAAAATGCTTCACTTTTGTGACGGGAAAAAGGAATGCAGAATACAGATTTAAGAGAGTTGATCTAGTGATGTTGGAAGATGCACTTTTTATTTTTGGTTTTAACAATTTGCTTGGAAAGAAATTATACACATCTCATATCATTATAACCTCAAATTACGAATTTTACAAAAAAAGTTTTCCTACAATTAAAATACCTGAAAAATTTAAAAGCAACCTTAATTCTTTTAATGGAGATGTTTATATAGAATGTGTAGAATCTGATGGATTTTATAATAGTATAGAAATTAGATTAGAAAACTTAACTAACGAGGAAAAACAATTTATTCACATATAAAATTATATTATGTTATTCGAACAATTAGAAAAATCGGCAGAGGAAATTCAGTTTAAAGATGTTATCGCTTTTATCGATGAACATTACGATTTCACGCCTACAAAATTTACCAACGGAAATACGGTAAACGAAGCCAACCAAAATAATGGTTCTTGCAAAGTTTTCAGTTTTGCAGAATTGAATAGTCTTTCACAACAAGAAACTTTAAATCTTTTCGGTGAATTTTACAGAGAAGATGTGCTTAAAAATCCAGAAGGAACAGACCATCAAAACATCAGAAACTTCATACAATTCGGTTGGGACGGAGTTTCTTTTGAAGGGAAGGCTTTGACGAGGAAATAAATTTGGGTTAAATGCAAAGCGTAACTTTTTTTACTCAAATTTATAAGACGCAAGGATTTATCGTAGATAAAAATTAATAATGAATGGTTCCTAAAAGTTTTTAGAATTAATTTCATATTGGTGTTGAAAAAAAAGCTTTATATTTTAACCACCCCGTCAAAAAATCTTAGATTTTTCGCCACCCCTCCAAAGGAGGGGAATTTTTACAGGTTTTATATTCTTGAATCAATTTAACTCAATCTTAACCTTAACCTTAACCTTAACCTCAAAAAATGTCCTCCAATAAAAACGCTCTTATTCGCTACAAAGCTTTAGACAAGTGTCTGAAAAATAAGTACAGAAAATATACGCTGGAAGATTTAATTGATGAATGTTCCGAAGCTTTATTTGAGTTCGAAGGAAAAGAATCTTTCGTGAGTAAACGTACAGTTCAGCTTGATTTGCAGAATATGCGAAGCGAAAAATTTGGCTACGAAGCGCCAATTGAGGTTTACGAAAGAAAATATTACCGCTACAGCGACCCGGAATACAGTATTCATCAAATTTCGGTAAATGAAAACGATTTGAAAGCGATGAATAATGCCGTGCAAATTTTGAAGCAGTTTAAAGATTTTTCGATGTTTAAAGATATGAATGGTGTTATTCAGAAATTGGAGGATTCTATTCAGTCGACACAGAAAAAATCGGTCATTCATTTGGATAAAAATGAACGATTGAAGGGCTTAGAATTTATTGATGTTTTGTATGAAAGCATTGTCAATAGAAAGGTTTTAAAGATTTTGTACAAAAGTTTTAAGGCGAGAGATGCTAATTTTATGATTGTGCATCCTCAACTTTTGAAAGAGTATAACAACCGTTGGTTTTTAATTTGTTGGCACAAACAGAAAATGTACAACTTAGCTCTTGATAGAATTTTGGAAATTAATCACGAAGAAAAAATTCAATATTTTGATACAGAATGTGATTTCGACAGATATTTTGGAGAGGTAATTGGCGTTACGGTTTCGGAAAGTCAGCGACCACAGAATGTGATTTTTAAAATTAATGCAAAACACGCTCCTTATGTAATTACAAAGCCACTTCATCATTCGCAAGTTATTTTAAAGGAAGATGAAGATTCTACAACTTTTAAAATTTGTGTTCAGCTGAATTTTGAACTGGAAAGGATGATTCTTGGCTTAGGAGAATTTATAACCGTTTTAAAACCTAATATTTTAAGACGAAGAATTGAAAAATCATTGAAAGAATCGTTTGCCAACTATCAACTTCAAAATAATGAAGAGAACTAATTGAATATGGCTTGAAACTTGTAATATCGCTTACAAATCAATTATTATGAAAAGCAGAATATTACGCACCGTTGTAGCTTTGGTTACTCCTTTGGTGATTGAGTTTATCGTAAAGAAAATCTCAGAAAAATTAGACCAGAAAAAATCTACACAACCACAGATTCCTGAACCAAAAGCTCAGATTTAAAAAGATAAAAGAGACTGCAAATGCGGTCTCTTTTTGGTAATTATTGTATTAGATTTTGATGTAAAGATTTAAATAAAATCATACACTCCGTTCTTCCATCCTAAAACTTTGGAAGAATCTGCATTTAGCCAATTTTTAAGAACAGTGGCATATACTTTTCGAAAATCTTCGGTGTAGATTAGATCGCCTTCATTTAAGTTTTGTAAATCGGGGAGAGCATTTAGAATTCCTTTCTTTTTCAAACCTCCACTAATGAAAAACATTTGGTTGGCTGTGCCGTGGTCGGTTCCTTTGCTTGCGTTTTGGGAAACTCTTCTTCCAAATTCCGAAAATGTCATTAATAAAATATCGTTGAATTTTCCGTTGGCTTTCATATCCGCAACGAAAGATTTTACAGCTTCATTAATGTCGCCAAAAAGTTTTTGTTGTCTTTCATTTTGATTTACGTGTGTATCAAAACTTCCAATAGAAAGGTAATACACTTGTGTATTGATGTCTGATTTAATCAGGGAAGCAACGGTTTTGAAGTCTTTCCCAAGTTGAGAATTGGGATACGTTTGGTCTGTTTTTTTTGCTTTACTTTTCTCGAAAATATATTCGGCGTTGTTGATGGTAGAGCCTAAAGTTTGGTACAGATAAGAAACTGTTTCGTCGTCATGATGATGTTCGTCATACAAAGATTTAAAATATTTTTCCTGACTGGTTTGGTATAATCTCTTCGGATCCTTAAAGGCGAAAGCCTTGTTGTTGTCGCCTTTTAGAGCTAAACTCAGCATGTCGTCAACTTCCAAAGCTTGAGTTGGGTGTTCGCAACGATAGCATTCTTCATCTAAAAATCTTCCGAGCCAACCGGTTTCTAAATATTCATCACTTCGGCTTGCAGAATGCCAAATATCCATACTTCTGAAATGGGATTTGTTGGGATCGGGATAGCCAACATTATTTAGAACAGATAATTCGCCATTGTCATGAAGTTCTTTAAAATAGGAAAGCGCAGGATTGATCCCGGTTTCATCATTTAAGGCTAAAGAATCTTTAATCGAAATCGTATTTCTTTCTTTAAAATAAATATCATTTCTTGTCGGAATAATCGTGTTCAAGCCATCGTTTCCACCAGTAAATTGTAAAACGATTAATATTTTTTGGCTTGGGTTTAGAGCTTCATTAAGCGTCATTGCCTTAAGGAAATTGGGCATGAGAAATGAAGCAGTCGCAAGCGAACTTATTTTGAGGAATTCTCTTCTTTTAATAATCATGACTTTGATTTTTGGTTAAAACAAATCTTGAAACACGTTACATCAATTGATATTCTGGTGTTGACATGAGGTTGATGATGTTCATTTTTAAACTGTTATCAGAAAAATTCTGAACCGTTTTCATATTCAAATTTTCGGGATTAGAAAGTAAAAAATCTTCACAATCCTTTTTGTTGAAGGCTTTTTCTACTTTTGCCCAATCAATTTCGATATTTGGGTTGTTGAAAGATTTTTTCATCGCTTCTCGAGATTTCATTCCCATATCAATATCGTCGTCTTGTCTAGGCGCAACTTCTAAAGGTCGTAATCCAGACCAGATTTGCGGAATTTGAAGTCTTAACATTAAAGTTGAGCTGTCGATCCAAGATTTTCCACTTGGCCAACCTGCAACATTGGGCGGGTACAAAAGCATTTGACCTAAAAGTTTTTGGTAAACAATTAAATTTTCAGGATTTTGTATCGTCATGGGAAGAAGTCTCATCATTCCGACCATCAATTCTGTGGGAGATTTTATCCGATTTCCTATGTTTTTTTTATCATAAAACCAGTCGCTTTCGAAAATTTCGCGCATTAGTTTTTTGAGGTCATAATTTGAACGGTAAAAACTGTCGCTTAATTGATTAATAATGGTCTCATCAGTTTTTTCATTCACAAAAAATTTATAAATTTTTGTCGTGATGAATTTTGCAGTTGTTTTTTGTTCTAAAATAATATTCAAAACATCGTCTCCGCTAAAGTTTCCTGTTTTTCCGAGGAAAGTTTTTGTGCCTTCATCATGTTGTTTAGTTCTTTCAATGAAATTAGCTACTTTGTCGAAACCCCAACCTGTAAAGGCTCTTGCAGCTTCGCGGATATCTTTTTCGGTATAATTTCCTATCCCCATTGTGAAAAGTTCCATTACTTCACGGGCAAAATTTTCGTTAGGATGTCCCTTTTTATTCTGTTGATTATTGAGGAAGCTCAGCATTGCGGGAGATTTGCTTACTTCAAAAAGAAGTTCTCTGAAATTTCCTAAAGCATGTTTTCGAATGATATTAAGTTGATGTTTGTTGAATTTCGGATTGTTGATGCGTGTTGCAAAATGACCATGCCAGAAAAAAGCCATTTTCTCTTGAAGCTGGTTTTTAGAATTTACCATTTTTTCTAGAAAATTAAGATTGAGCTCCTGATTTTGGCGTTGGTTGGTTTTCTGAATTTGGCTTCGCATTTCAGCATTTGCTTTTGCTGCCGTATACTCTTCTGCTTCAATATCTGCAGTTGTGTATTCTATGGTTTGCGAATGATCTTCTGTGAAAAGTTCTTTTAAAAGCTCTTTTCTATTCATCTTTTTTAAATCTGAAACTTGCGAAAGACCAATGCCAAAACCGGCACGCCAAAGAAGATGTTTATTATTGATGAAATTTAACTCGCCCATAGAAATCTTTTTTTTAGTTGGATATTTTTTTAATAGCTAAAGTTAAAATATGTAGCATTAATTTAATATTAATTAAATCAATAATGAAGTATCATTAAGTTTAAAGGTGAAAAATATCAGATTTTTTATTGTTTTTCTTAAGGTAAATCGTTTTTATTTTCGTTTTTGTAAAATACTGGTTTTTAATATTTTGTAAGTTTTTCATTATGTCGTTTCGGGTTGTTTTTTCTCTTTGGCATAGTTTTTACACTTTCCGACTCGTAAAATTTAAAAAATTCATTATTATGAAAACGTTGAAACAAACACTATTTGCTGCGGCATTTCTTACTGCAGGTTTAGTAAGTGCACAAGATGCGGCAATGAATAACATGATTAAAGTTGGAGCTACTGCAGGTATTGCCGTTCCTTCTAATAATACATCTGCTGCAGTTGGGGTAGATGTGGCATATCAAAACTTAATTACACCAGGTTTTGGTTTAGGTATCGCTTCTGGTTATACTCATTATTTTGGAAAAGATAATCAAGGGTATGATAATAACGATGTAGGCGTTGTTCCTGTTGCAGCTCTTTTCAGAGTATATCCTAAACAAACCGGGTTTTATTTTGGAGCAGATTTAGGATATGGTTTCTTGGTGGGAGATAAAAATGTTGCTTCTAACAGTACAGCTTCTAGACCAGATGGAGGTTTTTATCTAAAACCAGAGCTTGGATACCATAATCAAAACTGGAATTTCTTTGTTCAGTACCAAAAGGTATTTACAGGAAGTGGGTCAGATTTGCCGTCACAAGATTATAATGTGGGAAGTATAGGTGCAGGTTTTTCTTACAATATTCCGCTTGGGAAATAAAAAAAAATCAATATAACCGATTAATAAACAAACCTTTTCTTATTTTTGAAAAGGTTTTATTTTATCTTCTCAGAAATACCAAAACAATTATTATATTTACTAAAATTTGTGATTATGAACTTGAACCCGAAATTCCCCCTCTATCTACCGGGAGTAAAAAATACCAAAAATGAGAATGTAACCATATTAGGAGCCAACCTTCGTGAAGATGAAACGGTACTTGCATACTATGTTTCGGGAGGTGAAGGTCTGGAAATGAAGATTCAGAAAAAATATGTTACCAAAGATTTTTCTTCTTTAAACGAAATTGTGCGCGATTTTATTGCAGAAAACTCTCTTTCGAGCACAGAGCGTTTTGGAATTTCTGTTCCTGGACCTGTCATTAACGGGAAAAGTAGCCCTGCAAGATTGGGTTGGAATCTTGATGTACAAGATTTTAAAACAGAATTTGGTTTCAAAGAGGTTTATATGTTGAACGATCAAGAGGCTTCAGCATACGGAATGGCGCTTTTAAATGATACAGATTTGGAAGATATCCGTTCTGGTGGACATTTGGAAAGCGGAAACGTTGCTATCATTGCACCTGGAAATGGATTAGGTGAAGCAGGGTATTTTTTCGACGGAAAATACTTAAGACCTTTTGCAACAGAAGGTGGTCATTCAGAATTTTCGCCACGTACCAATGTAGAAGTAGAGTTTTATCAGTTTTTGAATAATCTGTATGGTATTGTAAGTTGGGAAAATGTTTTGTCTAAATCTGGGTTGTTTAATATTTATAGATTTTTGAGAGATGTAAAAAGGCATCCTGAATCTGAAGACCTTTCTGAAAGATTGAATAAAGGTAACTTTGTAGAAACGCTTTACCAATCTGCGACAGAAGAAAATGAAATGATTAGCAAAATTGCTTTAGATACCTTTTTAGAATTTTTGGCTAGAGAAGCAAATAGTTTAACGCTTAAGCTGAAAGCAACAGGAGGTTTGATTTTGGCGGGAGATATTCCTCAGATGCTTGTTAATTATATCGATAAAGATAAGTTTTATCAGAAATTTAAAATCAGTGATAAAATGGAGTCTATGCTTCAGAATATCCCTATCTATCTTGTAAAATCAAAAAGCACAAGTATAAACGGCGTCGCTCTTTATACCGCTTATTATCAAGATTAATATATAGCTCTGGTATTTTACCGGAGCTTTTTTATGATAATATTCATGCCAGAAAAATAAAATATCTTATCGTAGGATAAGTTGTTTATTGGTGGCGGTTTTTTACATTTGTATTATAAAATAATTTAAATAATTTATACATGAAGAAAATATTACTATTAGCGGTTTTGGCAAGTGGTCTTGCGTTTGGACAAACAAAAAAAGTAGTTTCATCAGACGTGCATTGGTGGGGGTATAAAGTTGTAAAATCTGAAGCAGGAGCTCATGATGGAACAGTGAAAGTGAAATCCGGAAATATTGTTTTGAAAGGAAATCAGGTTGTAGGTGGTACTTTCGTTTTAGATATGAATTCTATTAACGCAACCGATCTTTCTGGTGAAGGCCAAACTAAGCTAAATGCTCACTTGAAAAACGGTGATTTCTTCGAGGTTGAAAAATTTCCTACAGCAACTTTTAAAATTACTTCCGTAAAAAAGAATGATGATAAAGTATATACTTCATTAGTAAACGGAAATCTTACAGTAAAAGGAAAGACAAGTGCTATTTCTTTTCCTGCAAAAATTACTAATAATAAAGGTGTAATTACTCTAGAATCAGACAAGTTTACGATCGATAGACAGAAATTTGATGTCGTTTATCAGTCTTCAATGAAAGATGCGATTATTAAAGACGAAATTGATATGACAGTAAAAGTAAGCGCAAAGTAATTTAATCTAAAAAAATATTGAGAAAAGTGTAGAAGTTCTGCACTTTTTTTTATTTTTGTTGAATTGTAAATAAAAAAGAATGAAAAGATTATTATTGTGTGCTATGATGTGTGCGAGTATGTCGTTTGTATTTGCTCAAAAGAAAGGTGATAAAATTTCTAAAGTGGTTACTTCTGAGATCAAATGGTGGGGTCATAAGGTGGTTAAGACTGTTCCGACATCTCATTATGGAACTCTAAAACTAAAAAGCGGAAAATTTAATTTCGATAAAACAGTTTTAGTAGATGGTGAGTTTATCATCGATATGAGAAGCCTTGAGGTTTCTGATCTTTCTGGAAGCGATAAAGAAAAGCTTACAACCGATTTAAAAGGAACAAACTTTTTTGAAGTAAAAAAATTCCCAACTGCGAAATTCCATTTGAAAAAAATTATTCCTTTAGCAAATGCAGAATACAACTCTACTATTGTGGGTGATATCACTATTAAAGGTGTTAGAAAAACTATTTCTTTCCCTGCAAATGCTCACATCACGCAGTTTACGGTAGAAATCGAATCTTCAAAATTTGTTTTGAACAGAAGAGATTTTAAAATTTACTACCAAACTTCTCTTAAAGATCATTTTATTAAAGACGAGATGGAAATCCAGTTTAAACTTTCTACAGTGAAAGTTGATAACGAAAGACCAAGATAAAAGGTTAAAATTCTTATAAATACAAGAAGGACTGTTTTTTAGAAGCAGTCCTTTTTTTATTTTAGCGATATTAAAGTTTGAATACAATAGACAAATGAAAATTTATGTAGTAAGCGGTTTAGGTGCAGATTATAAAGTGTTGGAAAGATTGGTTTTCCCAGAACAACATGAGGTGGTATTTATCAACTGGCTGGTTCCGAAACGGGATGAAGAATTTGCAGACTACGTAAATCGAATGGCAGAATTTGTAGACGATTCTGAACCTTTTTACCTTTTAGGATATTCTTTTGGAGGAATTATGGTGCAGGAAATTAATCGATTGAAAACTGCTGAAAAAACTGTAATTCTAGGAAGTATCAGATCTCATAAGGAGAAATCCCGATTGATAAAAATGGGAGAAATGACGAGAATTCCTAAATATCTTCCTGTAAATTTATTCAACCTTAAAACGCTTGAAACTTATTCGGTGTTTCGTAAATTTTTTGACCCTAAAAATCCAAAAGTAATTCAGTATTTCAGATTTACCGATCCATATTATTTAAAATGGTCTATTCAGCGCATTTCTGAATGGAAATTTGAACCTCAAAATAATGTCATCCAAATTTTAGGAGATCGAGACATCGTTTTTCCGATTAAAAATTCAAACCCAGATTACATCATCAAAGGTGGAACCCATCTTTTCCCCGCAACCCGGTCAAAAGATGTTTCAAATTTGTTAAAATTAATATTTATTTAAATTAATGTTATTTTTTAAGGGGTAGTTGTTTAAAAATTCTATTTTTATTTAAATTTATTTATATTTTTGTAGGGGTAAAACAAAATATAATATGAAAGTAGGATTGAAATGGATTGTTTCATTTGTCATAATTTCTATCGTTGCAATAGGGGGACTTTTTTGGAGACCAGACCTTACAGCACCCAATACAGGGGATTTTCTTGGTGAATCTGCCATTGTTGGCGCAGATGTAGCCTGGATTTTGGCTGCGGCAGGTTTAGTTCTTTTAATGACTCCCGGTTTGTCATTCTTTTATGGCGGAATGGTAGGTAAGAAAAACGTGATTTCTACTATGCTTCAAAGTTTCATTGCTTTGGGAGTGATTTCTATTCTTTGGGTTGTGGTTGGCTTTTCTCTCTCTTTTGGAGAATCTATCGGTTTTGAATTGAACGGCGAACATTACGGTATCATTGGAAATCCTTTCACCTATATGTTTTTCAATAATGTGAGTAATTTCCCTCATAAAGCGATGGCTTCAACCATTCCGTTTGTACTTTTTGCTCTATTTCAGATGAAGTTTGCGGTAATTACACCGGCATTAATTACAGGTTCTTTTGCTGAAAGAGTACGATTTATTTCGTATTTGCTTTTCATGGTTTTATTTAGCTTAATTATTTACACGCCGCTTTGTCACATGGTTTGGCATCCAGACGGACTTTTAAATAAGTATTTCGGAGTAAAAGATTTCGCTGGCGGAACTGTGGTGCACATGAGCGCAGGTTTTGCAGCTTTGGCGGGAGCTTTGGTTTTGGGAAGTAGAAAAAATCCGCATCATGAACCATCAAATATTCCTTACGTGATTTTAGGTACGGGAATGCTTTGGTTTGGTTGGTTTGGCTTCAATGCAGGTTCGGCTTTGGCGGCAAATGCAACCGCAGCAACCGCTTTTGGAACTACTACAATTGCATCTGCATCTGCGATGATGACGTATATCTTTTTTGATAGGTTAAACTGTCGCCCAGTTTCGGCTTTAGGAGCTTGTATTGGTGCGGTTGTCGGTTTGGTGGCAATTACACCGGGTTGTGGTTTTGTTTCGATTCAGGAGAGTGTTTTTATCGGTTTTATTTCGGCAATTGTATCTAATATTATGGTGAATTGGAAAGCTTTAAAGAAAATTGATGATACGCTCGATGTTTTCGCTTGTCATGGTGTTGGCGGAATTATGGGGATGATTCTCACCGCAATTTTTGCTCATGGCGAAAACGCAAGTCTTCTTCATGGGGGGATTGAAGTGTTTTCTCATCACATGATTGCCTTATTGCTCGTTTCTGTATTTGCTTTTTTCGGGTCTTTATTCTTGTATAAACTTACAGATGCAATGATTTCTCTCCGTGTAAAAGAAGATTCTGAAGAAATGGGACTCGATTTGTCTCAACATGGCGAAAGCTTAAAATGGTAAGTGTTTAAAATTATATTGTGAAAGCAGTGGTCGTAATGATTGCTGCTTTTTTTGTGAATTACTTTTAAAAGCAATCGTTTTTGGAGTAAGTTTTAAATCTAAATTTTATTGTTTATTCATTTTCAGTCTTTTATCACTCTTTTCTCTAATCTTTCGTAGTAACGTATTTTCCGTGTATATTTGCTTTTCTTGAAAGTAGAAAATTTATATGGAGTCAATATCTGTATTTGAGATTATTAAGGTTGGAATAGGACCTTCAAGCTCACACACAATGGGACCTTGGAATGCTGCTTCGGCATTTATCAGGATTCTAAATCGCGAAAAATCTGTTGCGGAAGTAAAGGAAGTTTTTTTAGAATTTTTTGGTTCTTTAGCTAAAACCGGAATTGGGCACGGAACAGACATTGCCGGAATGTTGGGTTTGAATGGCGAAGATTTTAAAACCATTGATACCACAAAGATTGATGAAATTGTTCATCGAATTAAAGAAACGCAAATCATAAATTTAGGAGGCGAAAAAGAAATTCCTTTTGTTTATGGGCATCATTTGGTCTTGAATATGAAAGAATCTCTCGATTTTCATCCTAATGGAATGATTTTCAGAGCTGTTTTTGAAGATGGAACCGAACTTTCGCAGGATTTTTATTCCGTTGGAGGAGGTTTTATCATGAGTCAGGAAAAAAAATCGATTGATAAACATTGTGTAAGAACGCTTTATCCTTGTCATAAATCTTCTGATATTGTAAAATATTGCGAAAAATTAGGTTTAAATAAAATCTCAGACCTTATTTTAATGAACGAAGAAAGTTGGAGATCTCAAGAAGAAACCAGAGCAGAAGCCTTAAATATTTGGAAAAATATTAAAGAATGCGTTTATAAAGGGGTAAACAAAGAAGGAATTCTTCCAGGTGGGTTGAATGTTTCTCGCCGTGCAGCAGGAATCAATAGAAAATTATTAGGCGATAAAGTCTATAAAAATATTGATGAATGGTTTCAGCAGGTGGTTGATGCCGAAGAAAATTTTACTAATATCAATAAATGGATTGCTTGTTTCGCTTTGGCGGTAAATGAGGAAAACGCATCTTTCGGAAGAATTATTACAGCACCTACAAACGGCGCAAGTGGTGTAATTCCAGCAGTTTTAATGTATGCACAAGCTTTTACCGAATTTACAAGCGACGATGATATTGTAAGGTTTTTATTGGTAGCAGGTGAAATTGGAACATTATTCAAGAAAAATGCAACGATTTCTGCCGCAATGGGCGGTTGTCAAGCTGAAATTGGTGTTTCTTCCGCGATGGCTGCAGCAGGTTTAACAGAAATTTTAGGCGGAAATGTTGGTCAGGTTTTGATGGCGGCAGAAATTGCAATGGAACATCATTTAGGCTTAACCTGTGACCCAATTAAAGGTTTAGTTCAAATTCCGTGCATCGAAAGAAATACTATGGGCGCCATGAAAGCAATTACCGCAGCAAATATTGCTCTGGAAAGCGACCCTGCAAAAGCAAAAGTAACTTTAGACGAAGTAATACAAACCATGTGGGAAACTGCTTTATCGATGAACGACAGATTTAAAGAAACATCAGAAGGTGGTTTAGCAATTGCTGTGAACGTTCCTGAATGTTAAAAAAAACTAACCTTCAAGGTTTTATAGCCTTGAAGGTTTATATTTATTTATCCAAAATCCCTCTTATTTTATTGGCGTTTCTAATTAACTCTTCTAAATATTCGAAATTGTCTTTTTCTAAGGCGGATTTGAATTTTCTTAGCTGAGAAATGTGTTCGTTCAATACATCCAAAACATTGTCTTTATTTTGCTTGAAAATCGGAACCCACATTTCGGGATGTGATTTTGCCAATCGAACCGTACTCGAAAAACCTGAACTCGCCAACTGGAAAATAGTTTCCTCTTCTTTTTCCTTTTCTAACACAGTATTCGCCAAAGCATACGACGTAATATGTGAAATGTGCGAAATATAAGCGGTGTGAATATCATGGTCTTCTGCATTCATGTAAATAGGGTGCATTTCCAGGCTTTCCACTACTTTTTCTGCAGTTTTTAAAGCATCTTCGGCAGAATCTTCTCGATTACAGATTACGCCGGCTCTTCCTGCAAAACTTTTGGCAATAGCAGATTTTGGACCGTGGTTTTCCGTTCCCCACATTGGGTGAAACGCAACAAATCTATTTCTTTGAGGGTGATTTTTCACTGCATTTACAATTCCGGCTTTGGTAGAACCTACATCAATTACTGTTTGCTGGTCAGAAATTAAGTCTAAGACTTTTGGCAAAATTTTCCTTGCTGCGTCTACAGGAATAGCGATTATGATGAGGTCTGCATTTTTAATTCCAGTTTCGAAATCTGCTGCTTCATTGATGATGTTTAAAGCTAAAGCATCATTTATGTTTTCAATATTTTGGTCGATTCCGTAGATGAAATCGGTGAATTTTTTTTGTTGCAGTTTTAGAGCGATAGAACCTCCAATTAAACCAACTCCTATAATAGTTACTTTCATAATTTTAGATTTTAAAGCGTTCTTTTTATTGGAAGAACTAATTAAATAAAAAATCAAAAAACCCCGTCATCGGACGAGGTTTTCAGTATTGTAAAGCACAAAATCTCTATCCGAAAAAATTTTCAGACAGGTAATAATAATTTTGAGCGTTTGTTTTCATAAAGCGAATGTATTAAATATATTTCTATTAGCAAAAAATTGAACCGATGTAAGAGCCTGTTTAAATTTTATTGCCAAAAATTTTTATAGCAATTTTGAGATGGATTTTTTGCTTCGTGTTTGCAGATTTAGCGGGCTAAATCAAAAATAGGAAGTGAAAAATACGCTCAAAAGAGCATCAAAATTGAGCAAAGATTAATTTCATTAAAGATAATAAAAAATCGATAAAATTTTAAACAGGCTCTAAGTTATTTTTATATTGAAACAGATGTCTTTTGCGCTATCAGAATTTGTTATCTTTGCCTAAACTTCGTTTTTATAGTGAAAAAATATCCGTTTTGGAAGTCGGCGATGGATTGTAGTATTTCTTTTATTGCGATTATTCTTCTGCTTCCGTTTTATTTCATTCTTTTTATTCTGGCGTCTATCGATACTGGTTTTCCGGGTATTTTTACGCAAGAAAGAGTGGGGAGATTTGGGCGGAGTTTTACGATTTATAAATTTCAAACCTACCATTCTGTGTCTCATCAAAAAACGAATTTTGGAAAATGGATGAGAAAAGCGAAGCTTGATGAACTTCCTCAGCTTTTTAATATTTTAAAAGGTGAAATGTCGATTGTAGGACCAAGACCCGATATTAAAGGATATTACGACTTACTTGAAGGCGAAAATCGTTTAGTTTTAAATTTGAAACCAGGAATCATCAGCAAAGCTGGGTTAAAATACAGAAATGAAGACGATATTTTAGACCAAAAAGAAAATCCTTTGAAGTATAATGATGAAGTGCTTTTTCCTGATAAAGTGAGGATGAATCTCGATTATTACAATCACATGTCATTTAAAAATGATGTTCAGATTATTTGGGAGGCTGTAAAAGTTATTTTGAAACTTAATTAAAAGGAAAAATGAAACTCTTCAGCACCACCATATTTTCTGGATTTACCGCTTTTGTGAAAATTGCGTCCGGTTTTATTGCGACGAAAGTTATTTCTGGTTTTGCAGGTCCGGCTGGAGTAGCTTTGGTAGGTTCTTTGACGAATTTTATGGCTGTAATGCTGAGTTTAGCCAATGGTTCTGTGAATTCCGGAATTGTAAAATATACAGCAGAATTTAAAAATGATTCTAGAAAATCAAAGATTTTATACGATACTTCCATCTTTATTTCTGTGGTTTGTTCTGCTATTATATCATTGGTTTTGCTGCTTTTTTCGAAATATTGGAGTGAGAAGATTTTTCATAGCGTAAAATATCAATCGGTTATTGTTCTTTTCGGGGTAGGAATTATTTTCTATTCTTTAAACACAATACTTTTAGCCATTTTAAATGGTTTAGGATATATTAAAAAATACACTTTAATCAATGGTTTGAGTAGTATTTTTACCTTAGTTCTTACCATTGTTCTTATTTATTATTACAATGTTACAGGAGCTTTATATGCTTTGGTTTTAAGCCAGTTTTTGGTGTTTTTTGTCGCTTGTCTTTTGGTGGTAAAGCATTTGAAAAATAAAATCAATTTTGATTTTTTACGACCTGATTTTACGATAATTAAAAACCTTTCGCATTTTTCTGTAATGGCGATTGTGAGTTCTTCGGCAATGCCGTTAGCGCAGATTTTAATTAGAAATTTTATTACAAAAGAGATAGATTTAGACCATGCAGGAATTTGGCAAGGGTTAATAAGGATTTCCGATGGATATCTTTTGATGATTAATATTACGTTGGGAACCTATTTTCTGCCAAAACTTTCGGCTTTGAAAGATAATTCAGAAATTAGAAAAGAAGTCGTAAATGGAATGAAATTTCTTGCACCTTTATTTCTTTTGATGTGTTTGGGAATTTATTTGGGCAGATTTTATATTATTCAAATTTTATATAGCGAAAAGTTTTTTGCCATGCAGGAGCTTTTCTTTTGGCAATTGGCAGGTGATTTTTTCAAAGTTTTATCCTTGATTTTTTCTTACCTCATGCTTTCTAAAGTAATGACGAAAACATTCATCGCAACAGAAGTTTTGTTTGCTTTTGTTTATGTAGTTTTGTCTTTGTTTTTTGTGCCTTCAATGGGGTTGAAGGGTGTTGCTTTTGCTTTTTTTGTATGTTCGATTACACTTTTTTTTAGTGTTTTTTTGATTTTTAGAAAGTTTTTATTCTTCAAAAGATGATTTTTGACTTTATATTAAGTTTAAGAATTGTGAAGTTTTTTATTTTTTCATGCTAATTTTACGAATACTTAAAATAAAGCCTTTATTTTTTGTAAAGGATTGGGACTCTTACGTTGTTCTGCTTTTATTTTCGCCCTAAAATCTTTATCTTCGTTGACCCAAAATAAAAGGGCTAAAAGTTGAAGACTGATTACAATAAAGAAGACTCTCTGCAAGAAATAGTAAAGCCGTATAAAAAGAAATGGTATTGGTTTGCCATTGGTGTATTTTTTATGGTTTTGCTGGCGATGGTTTATATAAAAACAACCGCTCCAGTTTACGAAGTTATCACAAAAATCTTAATAAAAGACGCGAAAAAATCGGGTAATCCTGCAGATGCAATTCCAGGAATGGAAGGTTTAGCGGGTTTAACGGGTTTTAATTCTAACACCGTAGAAAATGAAATGGAAGTTTTGGCTTCCAAAAAGCTTCTGGGTGAATTGGTAGATGCGCTTCCGCTTCAATGTCCTATTTATACAAAAGGAAATTTATACAATGTGGAATTGTACAAGGCTGAATCTCCGGTTAAAATTCAGGTGATTAATGAAAAGCCTTTTGGCGAACTTCCGAAAAAAAGAATCGATGTTGAGATAAAAGGAAGTCAGATTACCTTACATTCAGAAGAGCTTCACCAACCAATAGTAACAACTTTCAATAAAACAATCAGTTTGCCTTACGCGAACATTATGTTTGTTAAAAATGATAAATTCAATCCAGTTTTGGTGAAAAAGCTGGATGTAAACCATCTTTTCTTTACCTATACTGATAAAGTTAGTTTGATAGACGAATTACAGGAATTATTGACTGTAAAACTCAGCAATAAAGACGCAACAGTAATCGACCTTTCTGTAAAATATCCCAACATCGAAAAGGCAAAAGATATTCTGAATACCTTAGTTGCTGCTTATAACCAGGAAGCCATTGCAGAAAAAAACACAGAGTCTGAAAAAACAAAAGAATTTATTGACGATAGAATCGATTTAATTTCTAGAGAGTTAGGCGATGTAGAACAGCAGAAGCAAAATTTTAAAAGCTCTAATGATTTGGTTGATATTGTTGCACAAGCAGGAATTAATCTACAAACCAATGCAGAAGCTGAGAAAAGAAAGATGGAATTGTATACGGAGTTGGAAATTAATAACATGTATGCTAATTATATTAACAATAAATCGTACACAGATATTTTGCCTACCGGTGTAAGTTCAGATAAAGAAAGCGAAGCTTCTTCGAATATTGCAGAATATAATCAACTTGTTTTACAACGTAATCGTTTATTAGAAAGTTCTACATCAGAACATCCTCTTGTAAAATCGATGAACGACGAGATTCGTAAGCAGAAACAAGCTATTAAAGAAAGTTTAGATAAAAACCGTGCAAGTCTTCAATCTGCGATCAACAGCATTGCGTCAGTAGAAAATAAAAGTACTTCCGGAATGAGAAAAGTTCCTGTTCAGGAGCGTGTTTTCAGAAATATTGAAAGGCAGCAACAGATTAAAGAAGAACTTTATTTGGTATTGCTAAAAAAGAGAGAAGAGACTGCAATTATGCTTGCAATGTCTTCTAATAAAGCCCGCGTTTTAGATGTGGCTTATAAAAAGAAAAAACCGGTTGCTCCGAAAAAGATGATTTCGTTAGGAGTCGCAGTTCTACTTGGATTGGGAATTCCGTTTTTAATTATTTTCCTTAGAGTTTTCTTTAACACAAGAATTTCCGACAAGAAAAGCATCGAGAAAGGAACTTCTTTACCTGTTATCGCCGAAATTCCTCATTTGAAATCTAAAAAAGACGATTTAATTCAGCAAAATGATGTTTCTGCACTTGCGGAATCGTTTAGAATTTTGGCGACCAATATTAATCTTCAATTGCCTCCACAAAAGAAAAATCATGTGATTTTGATTACTTCCAGCGTGAAAGGAGAGGGGAAAACTTTAGTTTCAATTAATTTAGCTTTAAGTTTAGCGAAAAAAGGAAGAAAGGTTTTATTGATTGGTTCAGACATCAGAAATCCGCAATTACAGAGATACAGACCAGAAATGAAGTCTGCCAAAGGTCTTACTGAATTTTTATATGGAAATATTGATGATGTTCAGCAAATTATTCATCCAAGTCAGTTGAATGATCATTGTGATTTTATCTACTCGGGAATTATTCCGCCAAATCCTGTAGAATTGCTGGATAACGGCAGATACAAGATTTTGATTGATAAAGCAAAGGAAATTTACGACTATATTTTAATTGATTCTGCTCCGCTAATGCCTGTAACCGATACTTACATTATCGCAAAATTGGCAGATTTAAGTTTGTATATTATGCGTTCTGAAAAATCAGAAAAAAGCTATGTAGAATATGCAGATCATACAGCTTCTGATGATAAACTCAACAGAGTAAATATTGTCTTGAATGATGTAAAATCTGATAATTTCGGGTACGGAAATCAAAAAGGATACGGCTACGGAAATCACGAAGAATCTAGTTTTTGGGAAAAATTAAAGTCTCGCTTTTAGCAAATCCAAAATTCAATAATTATCTTGAATGAATGAGTAATGGAGGAGTTTAAGCTAAAATTATACGCCATCTACGGGATTTTTGCGATTGTCGCAATCATCTTTTCGATGTATGTTGATATTAAAAAGAAACATTACAACGCAATATCTACTTTTTTGGCGTGTCTACTTTTTTTAGCGGTGGCTTTTCTGTTCGGTTTGAGAGACGAAGAAGTGGGAACCGATACGTCTATCGTGAAATATCAATTTGAATTTTATGATAGACTAGATTTTGGTTTTCAGTTTGTTTTTGATGTTTTTATTTACTTAATCAGCAGATTTACAGATAACTATCATGTTTTTTTGCTTTTTGTAAGTTTGTTGTTTAATGGGCTGATTTTCAGTTCGATTTTATTTCTTTCAAAGAAAATAGATTTTAATATTTTTTTGGTAAGTTTCAGTTTTGTAAGCTTTTACTTTTTTGAAAATCTCGGAATCAATATCGTAAGACAAGGTGTTTCTTTGGCGTTTTTCCTTTTGGCGATAAGCTTGTATTTTAGAAGTCCATCGAAACTATTTTGGCTTATTCCGTTGGTTTTGGGAGTTGGTTTCCATATTACAACCGTTGTTGTTTTATTGATTTTTGGCGCTGTAATTTTTCTGAAAAAAATTAAACTTGCTTATTACTACATTCTCTATTTTTTAGTATTGTTGATTTCGGCAGTTGGAGGAAGTATTTTGTCTTTCGGTTCGCTTTTGAGTTATTTTTTCATGGTCGATAATCAAAGAGCGGAGTTTTATATTAACAATCAAAATAATGAAGATTACGCAATTGGGTTTAAAGCTCAGTTTGCTGCTTTTAATACTATATTTTTAGGATTCTTTTCTTTTATTAATGCTAAAATTTTGCATTATGAAGACGAAAGTTATCAGATTTTATTAAAATACTACATGGTGATGAGTGCTGTGTTTTTCTTGATGTTTCAGATTCCGTTTTCAGACCGATGGGGAATGATGTCGTGGATTACGATTCCGTTTTTGTTGACGCCATTATTTACCATTAATAAAACAGCAAAATACAGCATGGGAACATTAGCTTTTATGGTTTTCATCTTTATATTTTTCTCGATTTACAACAGCAAAAATTTAGCATGAAACTTACTGTAGCCATACCAATTTACAATGCGGAACGATTTTTAGATGAAGCGATACAGTCTGTCTTGGCACAAACGTACAAAGATTTCGAATTGTGGTTGGTAGACGATGGTTCAACAGATAATTCCATGAAAATTGCTGAAAAATATTTGAAAGATTCCCGCGTAAAAGTTTTTTCAGATGGTAAAAATCTTCAACTTTCTATTCGATTGAATAAAATTGCGCAAGAAGTTCAGACAGAATATTTGATGAGAATGGATAGCGACGATATCATGCATCCTCAAAAAATAGAAAAACAAATGGCTGTTTTAGAAGCGCATCCCGAAATTGATGTTCTTGGAACGAACGCTTTTTCTATTGATGAAAATAATAATGTTGTTGGGAAAAGATATGACTTAACTGATGATTTTTTAGGAGAAAATATTCTTTTTATTCATCCGACGGTTTTGGCGAAAACATCTTGGTTTAGACAAAATCCTTACAACGAGAAAGCGGTGCGTGTGGAAGATGCAGAACTTTGGATGCGAACAAAAAATTCAAGTGTTTTCAAAACAATGGGAGAGCCGCTGCTTTTTTACAGAGAAATCGGAAATCAGTATTATAAAAAGTATTTCAAAGGTTTTCCGGGAGTATTTTATATGTTGAGGAAGAATTTTTTTTCTTTAAATTATTTGAAATTTTGCTTTCGATATTTCATGGCAAGTTTTGTGTATTTTATTTTTTATCTTTTCGGAAAAGAAAATGTTTTAATTGAAAGGAGAAATCAGGTTAAGATAAGTGAGAAACCATTTACTCAATTTTTAGAAGATGAAAAAGTTTAGTTTTTTGTTTGCTTTGGCAATTTGCTTTTTGCATTTAGGTTGTAGATCAAATGCGCAAAATGGTCGTGCACAAAATTCTGCTCCAAAAGAGCTTATCGATGCATATTTAAAACCAAATTGGAATCTAAACGGTGCAAAATCTAATCTTTTTCCCACCGATTCAAAATTTAAAAAATCAAAAGACCACACAGAGATTGTTCAAAAAATAATCGACGAAAATAAAATTATTGTTCTTCCGGATTTCAAATTATACATCAATTCTAAAGGATTAAAAATTGGTTCAAATAAAACTGTCGTTTTTCAGAAAAATTCTTCCATTTCGTTTATTGGAGAAGCAAACGGAAGGTTTTCTGATGTTATAAAAATTTACGATGCAGAAAACGTAACGCTCGTAAATCCTGTTGTGGTAGGAAGCCGATATTCTAAAACAAAATCGCAAACTGGACAATGGTCTGCCGGAATTTGTGTCCTCAATTCTAAAGAAGTGAAAATTATCAATGCCAATATTTCTAGTACTTTTGGAGATGGAATTTTTATTGGTTCAGAAAATGGTGGTTTTTCTCAAAACGTGACGGTTGAAGGCGGTTACATCAATAAAGCAAGACGAAACGGAATTTCTGTAACATCAGCAAAAAATGTTTTGTTGAAAGATATTTTAATTTCAAATACATACGGACACGACCCAGAAAGCGGAATCGACCTTGAGCCAAGCTGGGAAAAAGACATACTTACGGATATTCAACTAAAGAATATTTATACCTATCATAATAATCTTGCAGGAATTTCTGTGAATTTAAATGCTTTCAATAAACAAAGTAAAGAGGATATTAAAACGGTTCGAATTCAGATTGAAAATCATAACGATAACGGTTCAAAACATGGTTTTTTAACTTCGTTAAATACGGACGACGCTTTGTACGACGCTAATGGATTGATAAAGATTCAAAATGTGGTTTGGAAGAACAACGAAAAACCCTATTGGTTTACCAAAAACAGCCATAATATAGAACTTATTTTTTCTGATATAAAAATTGATGATTCTGCTCAGAAAAAGAGTTTTGAAGAAAGTGTAAAAGGAATTCGTAATGTAAAAATGATTACAGAATGAAAATTCTACACGTTATAACGCTTGCCGAATTGGGTGGTGCGCAATCTGTCGTCATTAATCTGGCTGAAAAATCAGCTGAAAATGGAGATGAGGTTTTTGTAGCTTCTTCGGCTCATGGCGAAATGTGGGAATTGCTTCATCCAAAAGTAAAACAAATTAAAATCAAAAATTTGCAACATGCGCTTGGTTTTAAAGATGTTTTGGTTGCAAAAGAATTATCGGCTTTACATAAAAAGATAAAACCAGATGTCATTCATTTGCATTCTTCAAAGATTGGAATTTTAGGAAGATTGGCGTTTCCAAGTGTTAAAATTGTCTATACCATTCATGGTTTTGATTCTATTCGTGTGCAACATCGTAAGTTTTTACCGCTTGAAAAAATACTTCAACATCGCTGCGCCGCGATTGTTGGCGTAAGTAATTATGATTTTGAAAATTTAAAAGCCGAAGGAATTACAAAAAATATACACGTTATTCACAACGGAATAAAAGATTTTACACAAACCCAACCAATTTTAACCGACCCTTTTTCAAAATTCAAAAAAAATAGCGAAACGAAAGTGGTTTTAAGTATTTCGAGATTGGCGCCTCCGAAAAGATTTGATGTTTTTTGTAAAGTTGCGGAAAGTTTATCTCAAGAAAATGTAGTTTTTCTGTGGATTGGCAATAAAAAAAATGAAAAAAATATTCCAAAAAATGTATTTCTTTTAGGAGAGATTAAAGATGCGTTTTATTATTACAAATTTGCAGATATTGCGGCGCTTTTCTCTAATTATGAAGGACTTCCGATGTCTCTTATAGAGGCTTTGTGTTTTTCTAAACCAATTATAGCCACTAATGTGGGAGGAATTTCTGAACTTATTAATGAGAACGGTGCGCTGTTTTTAAATTCTGATTTGGAAGAAATTGCAAAAAGCGTTACTTTTATGCTGAATAATCAAAATATTTATAACAAATTTGCAAAAAAGTCAAGGATGGTGTTTGAAGAGCGATTTAATGTAGATGAAATGTATAATAAATATAGCAAATTGTATTCTTTGATAGCAAAAAAATGAAAGTTTCTAAGCTCACTAACTTTCCTAAACGATATCTCATTGTAAATGTCAGTGATATTTCCTATAAAATTCTAAAGGAAACAGATTTTCTTAAGGATAATAAGGTGATTTTTTTTAACACAAACACGGAGAAAAGAAATATATCTGATTATATAGTTAAATTAAAAATAAAAAATGTGATTATTGATACGACCAACGTTAATCATATCTCCGAGAAAGTGACCAACGAAATCATTGAATCTAAAATAAAAGGAGTAAAGGTTTTTGATGCACAAAATTTCTACGAATTAGTCAGCAAACGAATTCCGTTGGTAAAGTTTTCCTCTAACGAATATTTAGCAGACGATGTTTTTACGATTGGGTTAGGTGATGATGATATTTTTTTCAAGAGAGTTTTTGATATTTTAGTTAGCTTACTTCTTCTCCCGATAACACTTCCGCTTATTGCTTTTGGAGCAATGCTTATTTTCTTTAGTTCTCCGGGCAATGTTTTTTTTACTCAGATGCGTGTCGGGAAAAACTCGGTTCCGTTCAGAATTTTTAAATTAAGAACGATGACGAAGAGGCATGATGGTGATTTTACCACAAGAAATGACCACCGTTTACTGAAAGTGGGTAGGTTTTTACGAAAAACAAAAATAGACGAACTTCCACAACTTTTTAATGTACTTAATGGTTCCATGAGTTTGATTGGACCAAGACCTGAAAGACAAAAGTTTGTACAAGAATCAATAAAAGACAACGCTTATTTTGATTTGAGACACCTTGTAAAACCCGGAATTAGCGGTTGGGCACAAGTACATCTTCCAAAGGCAACACCAAGAGAAAATCTTAAAAAACTAGAATACGATCTTTATTATATTAAAAACTACAGCTTAAAACTAGACTTGTTAATATTTTTTAAAACAATAAAAGTTGTTTTTACACTCAACAGTCATTAATTTTGCGCTATGAAAATAAAAGAAACTCCCTTAAAGGATTGTTACATTATAGAACCAACCGTTTTTGAAGACGACAGAGGTTACTTTTTCGAAAAATACAACGAAGCAAAGTTCGAAGAATTGACAGGTATGAACGGTCATTTCGTACAAGACAATATTTCTAAATCTTCTTATGGCGTTTTAAGAGGACTTCATTTACAGAAAGGAGAACATGCACAAGCTAAATTAGTTTCTTGTCTTGAAGGGAAAGTTTGGGATGTTGCAGTAGATTTAAGAGAACATTCGCCAACTTTCGGAAAATGGTTTGGAATTGAATTGACTGCTGAAAATAAGCTTCAATTGTATGTTCCGAGAGGTTTTGGACACGGTTTTTCTGTATTAAGCGAAACCGCAGTTTTTTCTTACAAATGCGACAATTTTTACAATAAAGAATCCGAAGGAGCTGTAAAATTTGATGATGCCGATTTAAATATCGACTGGAAAATTTCATCAGAAGAAGCTGTTCTTTCAGAAAAAGATAAAAACGCACCTTCTTTTAAGGATAAAAACTTTTAAATTATATTCAATTATTTTTGATTTAAAATACTGAAAACCACTTCATAAAAGTGGTTTTGTTTTTTTATGAATCCCTCTTTAATATTTTGTATCTTTGCACCCTGAAAAATAGAAAGATGCGTACAAAATCAACAGGGAAGAAAAAGATTAATGTGGTAACTCTAGGTTGCTCAAAGAATGTGTATGATTCTGAGGTACTTATGAGCCAACTAAAAGCAAACGGAAAAGAAGTAGTGCACGAAGATCGCGGCGACATCGTGGTAATCAACACTTGCGGATTTATCGATAATGCTAAAGAAGAATCCATTAACACTATTCTAGATTACGTTGAAGCAAAAAACAGAGGCGAAGTAGAAAAAGTTTTTGTTACCGGCTGTCTTTCAGAAAGATATAAGCCAGATTTGGTGAAAGAAATTCCGGATGTAGACCAGTATTTTGGGACGAGAGATTTGCCAATTTTGTTGAAGCATCTAGGAGCAGATTATAAGCATGAATTGGTAGGCGAAAGATTGACAACTACACCAAAACATTATGCTTATTTAAAAATTTCAGAAGGTTGCGACAGACCTTGTTCTTTCTGTGCAATTCCTTTAATGAGAGGTGGTCACGTTTCTACACCAATCGAAAAATTGGTTTCTGAAGCGGCAAAATTAGCCAAAAAAGGAACTAAAGAATTGATTCTTATCGCGCAAGATTTAACGTATTACGGTTTAGATATTTATAAAAAACGTGCTTTAGGAGAGCTTTTAAAAGAGTTGGTAAAAGTAGAAGGAATTGAATGGATCAGGCTTCATTACGCCTTCCCAAGTGGTTTTCCAGAAGATGTTTTAGATATTATAAGAGAAGAACCAAAGGTTTGTAATTATATTGATATTCCTTTACAACACATCAATTCAGATTTGTTGAAATCGATGAAGAGAGGGACAACGCATGAGAAAACCAATGCGCTTTTAGATAAATTCAGAGAGAAAGTTCCGGATATGGCAATTAGAACGACTTTAATTGTTGGTTATCCTGGAGAAACTGAAGAGCGTTTCCAAGAGCTTAAAGAATGGGTAAGAACTCAGAGATTTGATCGTTTGGGATGTTTTACATATTCTCATGAAGAAAATACTGGAGCTTATGTTTTGGAAGATGATGTTCCGCAAGAAGTGAAAGAGGCGAGAGTAGAGGAGATTATGGAACTGCAGTCTCAAATTTCTTGGGAAAAAAACCAAGAAAAGATTGGGCAAACTTTCAGATGTGTTTTTGATCGTAAAGAAGGTAATTATTTTATCGGAAGAACAGAGTACGATTCGCCAGATGTAGATAATACGGTTTTAGTTTCAGCAGAAGACACGTATATTTCTATCGGTGATTTTGCTGATGTGAAAATTACTTCAGCAGAAGAATTTGATTTGTACGGAGAACTTGTTTAAGTTTCAATATATAATTATAGAAAACCAATGCTTTTTTAAGTGTTGGTTTTTTATTTAATAAAATTCTTTAAAATACTGATTATTAAAGGTTTTTTTGATGGTTTTGAAACTTGTTATGCTGTAATTAGTTAAATTAGTTAACTTTTTAGCTTTATTTTTAACACTATTTAACATTCTTTGTCAGAATGCTATTGAAAAGCGATTTTTGATGGTTTTTAACTTTTCATTAAGATTTCATTAACTATCGTTAAGAAAAAAAATAGGTGGGTAATATTTGTCCCTTTATTTTTGCCCTGTCAATAACCCAAAAAATTTCAAAGTGATGAAAAGATTTATTCTTGTAATCATAATGATGATTTCTACATTTGGCGCTTATTCATTTACAATGAATTCGGCAGAAGGTAAGAAAACAAGTTATGCATCGTATTACCACGATAAGTTTAATGGTAAAAAAACAGCAAGCGGAGAGATATTTGATAATGACAAATTCACCGCAGCAAACAGAACGCTTCCTTTCGGGACGATGGTAAAAGTTACCAATCTGAACAACGGGAAAGAAGTAATTGTAAAGATCAACGATAGAGGTCCTTTTCATTCTTCAAGAGCTTTAGATATGTCTAAAGCAGCGTTCGATGAAATTGGTGATCTTTCACACGGAAGAATCCCAATTGAATATGAAGTTGTAGAAGTCGAGCAATAATAGACTTATAATTAAATGGTAAAGCCAACTGCACGCAGTTGGCTTTTTTATTTGGCTTTCTAATTTTTATAAATTGAATTCTAAAAGAGCGGGGCAGTGATCAGAATGCACCGCTTCCTTTAAAATAACCGCTCTTGAAAGTTTGTCTTTAAGCGAATAAGAAGCGAAATTATAATCTAATCTCCAACCTTTATTATTGGCTCTTGCGTTTTGTCTGTAGCTCCACCAAGTATAATTATCAGGCTCATTATTAAAAAGTCTGAAACTGTCGATCAACTCACATTCATTAATGAAATTAGTCATCCATTCTCTTTCCATGGGTAAAAATCCGGAAGTGTTTTTCAAACCAACTGGGTTATGAATGTCGATGGCTTCGTGGCAAATATTAAAATCTCCAGAAATAATCAGATTCGGAATTGTTTTCTTTAGATTTTTGATGTAGTCTAAAAAATCATGGCAAAACTGCATTTTAAAGTCGAGTCTTTCAATATTCGAAGCTGATGGGACGTAAACTGAAATTGCAGAAAAACCATCGTAATCGGCACGAATAATTCTGCCTTCATTGTCATAGCTTTCAATTCCGCAACCGTATTCTACGTGGTTAGGTTTTATTTTTGAAGCAATTCCGACACCGCTGTATCCTTTTTTCTGCGCAGAATGCCAAAAACTGTGATAACCTAGTTTTTCTAAACTTTCAATATCGATTTGATCATTTCCAGCCTTACTTTCCTGAATGCAAATAATATCCGGATCTGCAGACTTTAACCAACCTAAAAAATCTTTCGTAAAAGCGGCTCTAATTCCGTTAACGTTATATGTAATTAATCTCAAAATTTTAATTTTTTCAAAAATACAAAATGAAAATTAGTTTTAAATCAGAAACATATTTACAGTAAATATTGTTTTCCATGACAAGAAATTTTTTTTGGGTGAAAAAATAAAAAGTACAAGTCACAAAAATTAGAATTTTCTTCATTATCTTAGCAGCATCACTTAAAAAATAATAGCTTTTAAGGTAAGAGCGAAAGGTGAAATGATTGTTAACTATAAATATTATAATGTTGAATTTTTTTTGGAAGGTAAAGTGTTTTGTAGTTGTGTTTTTATTTTGTTTTGTAAAAGTTTTTTCTCAAACGCCTATTGAGAAATGTAAATTACCGCAATCACATTTTGAAAACATTTATGCTGTAACAGCAGAAGATGTAAAATGTCTGGCTAAAAATTCTGAACAACCTAATACTCTGTTTTTTACTTTTGCGAGTTGGTGCAAACCTTGTATCTACCATATTCCAACTTTCTTTTTAATAGAGAAGTTTTACAAAACAGATAATTATGTTTTGTTGGTTGATCCAGAAGATCATCAATTTATAGAAAAAGGAAGAGATATGGTTTTAGAGGCTTATCCTCATGCCAAAATTCTTGTGATTAAAGATATAAAAGGTAGGGGAAGAACAAAGAAATATAAAGAATTTCTTACGGCGATAACTCCTGCAAAATTTGAGAATATCGACGATATGTCAAAATATATTGTACTGAACCAACAAGGAGAAGTAGAGTTGGTAACGAACTATAAAGACTCCGAAAATGATCCGGATTGGAAAAGTGATAAACCTATGGTTAAAAGAATTGTTTTGCCTTTGCTACAGAAAAAAGAAACGCAAACAAACGAATAAAGTTAATAGTAAACATCCAAAAAACTAAAGCCCACAAATTATTGAGCAGCTTTTATTCAATAAGTATAAATAAATTCAAGCTTAAGCGACTCGTTCACTATCTTTTGCTCACTAAAGTAAAAGATTTAAAAATAATCTTTGCGATAAAAATAATGTAAAACAGTTTCGGGCGGAAAAAATCGAAGATTTTTTCCGCCCGAAACATTATAATATAATTTACCTGAGATTGTTTAAGCAAACAAAAACAATCTGCTATTTAGGCTCCAAAACACTGATCGGAATAATACATTCTTCCAAAGAAATTCCTCCGTGTTGATACGTTTCTTTATAGTAATTTACAAAGTGATTGTAATTTTTAGGATACGCTAAAAAGATATTATTTTTCGCAAAAATATATTTCGAGCTTAGATTTCCTTTTGGTAAAAATAGTTTTTCAGGGTTTGTAACCGCCCAAACATCGCTGTTTTCGTAGGTTAAACTTTTTCCGGTTTTGTATCTAATGTTGGTAGAAGTTTCTCTGTCTCCTACAACACGGCTTGGTTTTTTTACGTAAACCGTTCCGTGATCGGTGGTGATAACTAGCTTGAAACCATTTTCAGCAGCAGTTTTAATAATTTTTATCAAAGAAGAATTTTCAAACCAGTTTAAAGTAAGCGAACGGAAAGTTTTGTCGTCTCTAATTAATTGGTCTACAATATGATTGTCGGTTTTTGCGTGAGAAAGAATATCGATAAAGTTGTACACAATCACCAATAAGTCATTGTTTTTGTGTTGGTTAAAATCATCATAGATTTTTCTTTCAAAATCGGCGTTCAGAATCTTCAAGTATTTCATGGATTTCGAGCTTAAACCAATTCTTTTCATTTGGTCTTCTAGGAAATCTCTTTCAAACTCGTTTTTGTTGCCTTCTTCATTATCATTAAACCATTTGTCTGGGAAACGTTTTTCAATTTCTGAAGGCATCAAACCTGCAAAAAAAGAATTTCTCGCATATTGCGTTGCTGTTGGTAAAATACTGTAATAATAATCTTCAGAAACTTTGTTGTAAAACTTGGTGAAAAGTGGCTCAATTACTTTCCATTGATCGTATCGGAGATTATCAATCATTAGAAGTAAAACTTTGTCTTTTTCTATTTCTGGCTTTACCTTGTCTTTGAACAAAGTATGGCTCATCATTGGTTTTTCACTTCCTTGAAGCCAATCTTCGTAGTTGTTCTCGATAAATTTTGCAAACTGAATATTCGCTTCCTCTTTTTGAGATTGAAGAAGGTCTGCAAATTCATTGTCTGCTACTTTATCAAATTTTATTTCCCAGTTTAGGATTTTTTTATAGTATTCTGCCCAGTCTTGGTAGGTTCTTAGGTAAGACAGTTCCATAGAAAGGTTTCTGAATTCCTGTTGATATTGCAAAATTGTCTTTTGCTCAACAAGATCATCCTGTTGCAGATTTTTCTTTAATGAAAGTAGAATTTGATTAGGGTTTACCGGTTTTAAAATATAATCTGCAATCTGAGAGCCAATGGCTTCTTCCATAATGTGTTCTTCCTCGCTTTTGGTTACCATTACGATTTTTAGAGAGCTGTCTTTGTCTTTAATCATCGGGATGGCCTCAAGACCGGAAATTCCAGGCATGTTTTCGTCAATTAATGTGAGCGCAAATTTCTCTGAATCCATAAGTTCCAAAGCTTCGTTCACATTATTTACAGGAGTTACATGGTAACCTTTTTTTTCTAAAAATACGATATGAGGTTTTAGTAAATCTATTTCATCATCGATCCATAATATCTTGTCTGACATGTTTGCATTTATTTTTTGTATGGTTATTTCATCAAAACTTCGACCAAGTTATTGTAATTTCTGCCAAAGTTTTTTAGATTTCAGTTAAATCTAAGTTAAAGCGAAATTTTTTTCTCTTTACATTATAATTCGATATGAAATTAAAACAAATAAAGCGTACTCAAAAGTTTTTTGAAGAATATTTCTGAGATTTCTTTCTAATTTAAACTCAACTAAGATATAATGAAGTATTTTTGCAACGACCAGTATTTAATGTATGCAGAATAAGCTTAAAATCATCAACGATCCCGTTCATGGGTTTATAAAAATTCCTCACGAAATTCTTTTCGATATTATTGAGCATCCTTATTTTCAACGTTTGAGGAGAATTGGGCAAACCGGACTTTTAAATTTAATTTTTCCAGGAGCAACGCATACTAGATTTCATCACGCTATTGGTGCGATGCACTTGATGTTTACAGCGATAGAAACGTTGAAGCAAAAAGGAGTATCTATTTCTTTGGAAGAAGAAAAAGCGGCAATGTTGGCAATTTTAATGCACGATATTGGTCATGGCCCATTTTCTCATGCTTTAGAAAGTATGTTGATGGACGATTGGCATCACGAAAATCTTTCATTATTATTAATGAATCGTCTGAATGATGAGTTTAACGGAGAATTAACTTTAGCATTACAGATGTTTCAAGGGAAATACCATAGGAAATTTTTCAACCAATTAATTTCTTCTCAGCTTGATGTTGATCGTTTAGATTATTTAAAGAGAGATAGTTTCTTCACAGGGGTTTCCGAAGGAAACATCAATACAGAAAGAATTGTTTCTATGATGAATGTTTGTGAAGAAGGCGAATTGGTGATCGATGCTAAAGGAATTTATTCCATAGAAAACTTTCTTACGGCAAGAATGTTTATGTATTGGCAGGTCTATTATCACAAAACATCTGCTTTAGCAGAGTTTCTTCTTGTGAAGATTTTGGAGCGTGCAAAATATGTAATCTCGCAAGGAATAGATCTTCCTGCCACAGAAAACTTGCGATATTTTCTTTACAGAGGAAAAAGTGAAGCTACAGACGAAGATATTCTACGTTTTACTCAGTTAGACGATAACGACATCATTCAGGCAATGAAGTTATGGCAAAATTCGGAAGATTTTATCTTGAGTTATTTCTGTAAATGTGTAATTCAGAGAAATTTACCGAAAACAATTATTTCCTCACAGCCTTTCGATGCATCTTTTATTGAAGAAAAAATAAAAAATACAAACGATTTTTTCGGAATCAATAACGGAGGTGATCTTGTGCACGAAATTACACGCAAGCTTCTTCCTTATGATACAGAAAAACAACCCATTAATCTTTTACAGAAAAATGGCAAGAAAATAAGGCTAGATCAATCTCAGGATCAGCTTTTGTCTGGTTTGTTGAATACAAAAACCAAGAGGTTTATACTTACTTTTCCCAGAGAAGTTTCTGATCTGAAGTCTTAAATATTATTAAAATTTAACATCAGAAAATCAATTTTTGTTTGCGAATTACAGAATTTCTTATCTTTGCAGAATATGGAATTTACAGCTTCGCAAATTGCAAGTTTTATTAACGGAAAAATCATTGGTGATGAAAACGCTTTAATTACAGGCGTTTCACCCATAGAAAACGGCGAATCAGGGCATTTATCTTTTATTGCTCAGGATCGTTTTTCTATGTATCTCGATACTTCAAAATGTTCGGTTATCATTGTATCCGAGCATCTTCTTAATGAAAAAACTTACCAACCTACCTTAATTGTTGTTAAAGATGCTTATCTTTCTTTTCAGGTTCTGATGAATTTGTATCAGGAAATGAGAGGAAGAAAAGAGGGGATTGAAGAAGGTTCTTCAATTCACGAATCTGCTGTTTTAGGACAGAATGTTTACGTGGGTGCTTTCACTTACGTATCTGAAAAAGCAAAAATTGGCGACGGTACTCAGATTTATCCGCAAGTTTACATCGGCAAAGGTGTAAAAATTGGAAAAAATTGTAAAATCGACAGTGGCGCAAGAATCTACGATTATTGTGTGATTGGGAATAATTGTATCATTCATTCTAATACGGTAATTGGTGGTGATGGTTTTGGTTTCCAACCTACTCCAGAAGGTTTTAAGAAGATTCCTCAACTAGGAAATGTAATTATTGAAGATGATGTAGAAATTGGTTCAAACTGTAGTATAGATAGAGCTACAATTGGTTCTACCGTTATTGGACAAGGAACGAAAATCGACAATCTAATACAGATTGCACACAACGTAAAAATTGGTAAAAACAATGTAATTGCAGCGCAGGCTGGGATTGCAGGTTCTACAACCATTGGAGACTGGAACCAAATCGGTGGGCAAGTAGGAATTGTAGGACATATAAAAATAGGAAGCCAAGTGAAAATTCAGGCACAAAGTGGGGTAAACTCTAGTGTGAATGATAAAGAAACTTTGTATGGCTCTCCTGCGATCAGTTATAATGACTATCTAAGAAGTTACGTACATTTCAGAAATTTACCTGAAATGGCTAAAAGAATAAATAATCTTGAGAATACCTCAAAAGATAATACTAATGAGTGATATGCAAAAAACGCTCCAGCAAGAAGTTACTCTTTCTGGAATTGGCCTTCATACCGGTAGAGAAGTAAAACTTACCATTAAACCAGCTAAAGAAAATACAGGATTTGTATTTGTAAGAACCGATTTAGAGGGGCATCCTCAAGTTGAAGCTGATGTAAACTACGTTGTGGCTACAGAACGTGGTACAACTTTAGAAAAGTTAGGCGTTAAAATCAATACTTGCGAGCACCTTTTGGCTGCTTTGGTAGGTTGCGATATAGATAATGCTCTTTTGGAAATGGATGCTTCTGAACCACCAATTTTAGATGGGTCTTCAAAGTTTTTTGTAGAAGCTATTGAAAGTGTTGGTGTTGTAGAGCAAAATATTGCAAGAGAATATCTTGTTGTAAAAGAAGTACTTAGCTACAGCGATCCTGCCACAGGTTCTGAAATTACCATTATTCCTTCAGATACTTACGAAATTACAACAATGGTAGATTTTGGAACTAAAGTTTTAGGAACTCAAAATGCTACGCTAAAAAATATTTCAGAATTTAAAGAAGAAATTTCTTCAGCAAGAACATTCAGCTTTTTGCATGAATTAGAAATGCTTTTAGATCACGGTTTAATTAAAGGTGGTGATATTTCTAACGCCATCGTTTATGTAGACAAAGATCTTACTCCAGAAACTACTGAAAAGTTGAAAAAAGCTTTCGGAAAAGACAATGTTTCAATCAGACCAAACGGAATTTTAGATAATTTAAATCTAAACTATCCAAATGAAGCTGCAAGACACAAATTGTTGGATGTAATTGGAGACTTAGCTTTAACAGGAGTTAAAATTAAAGGAAAAGTTATTGCAAACAAGCCAGGTCACTTCGTGAATACTCAGTTTGCTAAAAAACTTAACCGCCAATGGAAACTTCAGAAAAAGAAAAACGTTCCTGAGTTCGATTTAACAAAAGAGCCTGTTTATGACATCAACGGAATTATGCGTTTGATGCCACACAGACCTCCATTTTTGTTGATTGATAAAATTTTGGAACTTTCAGATTCTCACGTTGTAGGTTTGAAAAATGTAACGATGAATGAGCCTTTCTTCGTGGGTCACTTCCCGAAAGAACCAGTAATGCCTGGAGTTCTTCAGGTTGAAGCTTTGGCACAAACAGGAGGTATTCTTGTATTAGCAAGCGTTCCGGACCCAGAAAATTATTCTACTTATTTCATTAAAATAGATAAAGTAAAATTCAAAAGAAAAGTTGTTCCAGGAGATACAATTATTTTCAAAATTGAATTGATAGAACCTATCAGAAGAGGTATCGTACACATGCAAGGATACGGATATGTGGGAGATACTGTTGCGGTAGAAGCAGAATTAATGGCTCAGGTAGCAAAAAATAAAGTTGACTAAATGATTCACCAGTTAGCAGCCGTTGATAAACGTGCAAAAATCAGTAAAAACGTAATTGTAGAGCCTTTTACAACTATTGCAGGAGATGTAGAGATAGGAGAGGGAACTTGGATTGGGCCAAACGTTACAATTATGGATGGGGCGAGAATCGGTAAAAACTGTAGAATTTTTCCGGGAACGGTAATTTCAGCTATTCCTCAGGATTTAAAATTCGACGGCGAAGACACGCAAACCATCATTGGAGACGATACCACGATTAGAGAATGTGTTACGGTAAACAGAGGAACTAAAGCTTTGGGATTCACCAAAATTGGTTCAAACTGTTTAATTATGGCGACTTCTCACATTGCACACGACTGTGTAATCGGGGATCACGTAATTATTGTAAACGGTTGCGGAATCGCAGGACATGTGGAAATCGGAGATTACACCGTAATGGGAGGTTTATCTGCTGTACATCAATTTGGTAAAATCGGAAAACATGTGATGATTTCTGGTGGTACTTTGGTGAGAAAAGATATTCCGCCTTATGTAAAAGTGGCGAGAGAGCCAATGTCTTATGCGGGAATAAACTCTGTTGGTTTAAGAAGAAGAGGTTTTACGAATGAGAAAATCTTCGAAATTCAAAAAATCTACAGAGCAATTTTTCAAATGAAAATGAATGTTTCTCAGGCAATTACGCATATCGAAAAAGAAATGCTTCCAACTGCTGAAAGAGACGAAATTTTACAGTTTATTCAAAATTCACCAAGAGGTATCGTAAAAGGATACGGAACTGGAAAAGAATAATAAAAAAATAGCAATATGAAAAAATTGGTTTTTGTTTTTACGGTATTTTCAGCTTTCGTTTATGGTCAGCAAAAAAGAAATTTAGACTGGTCTACAAAAGATTCTGTAGCGGTAAAAAATGTGAATTCAATTTTGGATTATTCTAAAAAATCATATTCAAACCTAAAATCTGATGTAAAAAACTCATCTGCGATGAACAAAAATTTAAATCAGCTTTTGGTAAATACCATCAATTTTAACACGGTTGTTAATGGTCAATATGTAACTTCTGTAGAAGCAGGAACATTTACCAAACCAAGAATTGATGCAGTAGACAGAGCCGGAAGAATGCTAATGAGCATCCCGGTGTACAAATCAAAATAAAAAAATAATATAAAGAATTAATGGCAACAAGCAACGATATCAAGAAAGGTCTGTGCATCGAGTACAGCAACGATATTTTTAAAGTAATCGAATTCCTTCACGTAAAACCAGGTAAAGGTCCTGCTTTCGTAAGAACAAAACTAAAATCTGTAACAAACGGTAAGGTAATCGACAATACTTTCTCTGCAGGTCACAAAATCGACGAAGTAAAGGTAATCACAAGAAAATTTCAATATCTTTATGATGAAGAGAACGGTTTCCACTTTATGAATAACGACGATTTCTCTCAGTTGTATTTAAACAAAGAAATGATTGAAAACTCTAACCTAATGAAAGCAGGTGAAGAAGTTACCATCATTTTGAAAGAGATTGATGAGACTCCACTTTCGGCAGAACTTCCAGCTTCTGTTTACCTAGAAGTAGTAGAAGCAGATCCAGGAGTAAAAGGAAATACTGCAACCAACGCTCTTAAAAATGCAATCGTAGAAACAGGTGCAAGAGTAATGGTTCCTTTGTTCATCGAGCCAGGAGACAAAATCAAAGTAAGCACAGAAGATGGTTCTTACTTAGAAAGAGTAAAAGAATAATTATTCAGAATAATAGAAAGCTGAAAGCTAATAACTTTCAGCTTTTGTTTTTTTTGGACAGTTTTATCTACCTATAATTGAACACATTCTTGGTGTTTTTTTGTGTTCGTATCAATTATCATTTATCGCTCATTAATTATAAATTATGACGTTTCATCAACCACAACAATTAAAAACCATCGCCGAAATTATCGGAGCAAAATTTGTAGGAGCCGAAGATTTTGAAGTCTTAGGAACTAATGAAATTCACCGAGTAAAAGCTGGCGAAATTGTTTTCGTAAATCATCCAAAATATTACGATAAAGCTTTAAACTCTGCTGCGACCATTATTCTTATTGATAAAGAAGTAGAATGTCCCGAAGGAAAAGCCCTTTTAATTTCTGAAGACCCCTTCAGAGATTTTAATAAAATCAATACCCACTTTACGAGAATTTATAACTTCACAGAGACACTTCATGATGTGGAAATTGGTGAAGGAACGAAAATTCATCCATCCGCAGTTATCGGAAACAATGTGACGATTGGGAAAAACACATTAATTTTTCCAAACGTGGTAATTGGCGATAGAACTGTAATTGGCGATAATGTAATCATTCAATCCAATACCGTTTTAGGAGGCGATGCTTTTTATTATAGAAAATTAAATGGAAACTTCGACCGACTTATTTCCGTAGGAAACGTTATCATCGAAAACAATGTAGAAATTGGAAACGGTTGTACTATTGATAGAGGCGTTACAGATTCTACCATTATTGGAGAAGGTTCGGTTTTAGATAATCAAATTCAGATTGGGCACGATACCGTGATTGGTAAAAAATGCTTGATAGCTTCACAAGTTGGCGTTGCAGGGTGCTGCATTATTGGGGATGAAGTTACTTTGTGGGGACAAGTAGGGATCGCTTCAGGTAATAATATCGAGACTGGCTCGGTAATTTTGGGCAAAACGGGTGTCAATAGAGACCTCGAAAAAGGTACTTATATTGGGATGTTTGCAGAAGATTACAAAACCTATCTAAAAAAAGAAGTGAAGCTGAGAAATCTCAAATAAACAAATTCTTTAGATTTAGCTTTAATCAAAGAAATTTAATTAAATTTGTGAGCAATATAAATAAAAAAATAAATTTAAATAATAAATAAAATGTCAATTTTAGTAAACAAAG
Source organism: Chryseobacterium sp. HNCC26DJ239 (assembly GCF_057180445.1). Taxonomy (NCBI): domain Bacteria; kingdom Pseudomonadati; phylum Bacteroidota; class Flavobacteriia; order Flavobacteriales; family Weeksellaceae; genus Chryseobacterium; species Chryseobacterium sp. HNCC26DJ239. Next base: position 639,496 of record NZ_JBXUGJ010000001.1, on the reverse strand, counting down.
ATTCTAAAGTAATTGTACAAGGTTTTACAGGGAACGAAGGTACTTTCCACGCAAGCCAAATGATTGAATATGGAACCAACGTTGTTGGTGGTGTTACTCCAGGAAAAGGAGGAAGCGAGCATTTAGGTAAGCCTGTATTTAATACTGTAGCAGACGCTGTAGAAAAAGCTGGAGCAAACGTAAGTATTATTTTCGTACCACCTGCATTTGCTGCAGACGCAATCATGGAAGCTGCAGAAGCTGGGATTAAAGTAATTGTATGTATTACAGAAGGAATTCCTGTTGCTGATATGGTAAAAGTAAAATCTTACATCGCAGACAGAGATTGCAGATTGATCGGGCCAAACTGCCCAGGAATCATCACTTCTGAAGAAGCTAAAATTGGTATTATGCCTGGTTTCGTTTTCAAAAAAGGAAAAGTAGGGATTGTTTCTAAGTCTGGTACTTTAACTTACGAAGCTGCTGATCAGGTTGTAAGAGCTGGTTACGGTATTTCTACAGCTATCGGTATTGGTGGAGACCCAATTATCGGAACTACAACTAAAGAAGCTTTAGAATTATTCATCAACGATCCAGAAACTGAAGCGGTTGTAATGATCGGAGAAATCGGTGGTGGTCTTGAAGCTGAAGCTGCAAGATGGTACAGTGCAAGTGGTTCTACTAAGCCAGTTGTAGGTTTCATCGCTGGGCAAACTGCTCCTAAAGGAAGAACAATGGGTCACGCAGGTGCTATTGTTGGTGGTGCTGAAGATACAGCTCAAGCTAAAATGGAGATCATGAGAGAAAACGGAATCAACGTTGTAGATTCTCCTGCTGAAATTGGCGCTACTATTGCGAAAATTTTAGGATAATAAACAAATTGATATGAAAAAAATTTTATTAACATCAGCTTTAGCTTTTTCCCTCCTAGCTTCAGCTCAGATCGACCTAAGAAACACGAGGTACGGTCTTACGGCAGGCGCCAATTACTCTAGGGTAAAAAATGCGCATAATCCTTCTGGGCCTAGATTTGCCTTTCAAGGTGGTCTTTTGGCTTTAATTCCGTTAGGAAACTCTAACCAGTTTTTCTTACAGCCGGAAGTAGTGTATTATGGAGCAGGAGAAACAGGAAAAGATAAAAATGCAAAAGGGGCTTCGGGATATAATGCATTGTATGCAAATAATTATATCAGTGTTCCGGTTTCCTTCAAAGGATATTTTTCGGAAGCTGAATCTGAATTTTTTGGATTAATTGGTCCAAGGTTTAATTTTTTATTGAGTCAAAAAGTAAAAAATGTGCCGGTAAGCAGACCTTATTATGATCCAAATGTTACAGATCCTGCGTATCCGAATATCAGTGGGAAAGCGAATAGCTTCAACTTTGCAATTGGTGTAGGTCTTGGGTATAGCTACAAAAGACAACTTGAAATGACTTTGAAATATGATTTTGGTTTATCTAATACATATCCGAAATTAGTAGAAGCTCAAACAAAAGATCCAAATACAGAGAAGAAAAAATCTGAACAGGTTCTTAGTCTTAGTTTAAACTATATCTTTGATTAATTTTTTTTTCAATAAAAATAAAGCCCCGAGATTCTAAAAATCTCGGGGCTTCTTTAATTGTTAGTAGAGTAGATTAATTTTTAATCCACTTCCAGATTTCTTTTAAGCTGGCTTTGTTTCCGTACATCAAAATTCCGACACGGTAAATTTTTCCAGCTACGAAAATCATAAATATTGTGGTTCCTAAAAGCAGTGATATTGAAAGCACAATTTGCCAAACCGGAACGCCAAAAGGAATTCTCGCAATCATCGCCACAGGTGAAGTAAACGGAATAATCGATAACCAAAAACCAAGCGGTCCGTCGGGATTATTCATTACAGTAAAGCTTCCGTACATTCCTAGCATCAACGGAAGTACCGCAAAAATCGTGAATTGCTGCGTTTCGGTTTCATTGTCTACCGCAGAACCAACTGCGGCGTAAATAGAGCTGTAAAACATGTATCCTAAAAGGAAAAAAACAATGAAAACAAAGATGATTAAAGGGAAATTCAGTTCAAGTAAACTGTGAGAAATCTGTGTTCCCATTTCCATAATATCAAATTTGCTTGCAACATCTTGGTCTGCTCCAGGAATGCTTTTTGGCATTGTAGAAAAACCTGTGTTCAAAACCAGTGCTCCAACAACAGACATGCTAATCCAAACGATAAATTGGGTAAGAGCTACCATGGTTACGCCTAGAATTTTACCCATCATCAACTCAAAAGGTTTTACCGAAGAAATGATGATTTCCACAACACGGTTGTTTTTTTCTTCTAAAACACTTCTCATCACACGTACTCCATAAATAATGATAAACATGAAGGTTACGTACATTAAAAGCATACTTAAAACACTTTTTACCCCAAAAGCAAGGTCAGAATCTTCTTTATTGTTTTCAGAAATATTAATGGTTTTTAGAGAGAATTTTTTGTCTAAATCTTCAAGTTGAGAATTTTCGATTCCTAGTTTTTTGATTTTGTCTTTTTTAAGAACTTCATTAATTTCTGAAGCAATCATTTTCTTGGTATCAAAACCAATTTTATTATTGAGAAGCAATTGTGTATTTTGCTCAAAACTGGCATAATCTGAATCTTTTAATTCAGGAATTATTAAAATTCCATCCGTATTTTCGTCGTTTTTTAAAGCGTTAACTTTTTTACTTTCGTCAGATTTTGTGATGAAATTATAGTTGATATTATCGTCCGATTTTAATGCATTTACGAATAAACCACTGTGGTCTACAACATCAATTTTGGTGTGCGTTTCATTGGCTTTAAACATCAAACCGATTACCGCTCCAAAAGCGAGTAGAAGAATGGGCGCCAATAAAGTAAGGACAATAAAAGATTTTTTCTTCACCTGAGTTAAGAATTCTCTTTTAGTAATAAGTATTATATTGTTCATAGAGATTTAAAATGAAATGTTAGATTTGTTGATGATTAATTTTAAATTAAACATCAAATATCATCAATCAATTATTATTAGATACAGCATTAATAAAGACTTCGTTCATGCTAGGTATTTTTTCTTCGAAAGCTCTTACATTTCCTGTTTTTAACACTTCGGAAAGCAATTCGTTTTGAGGAATTTCATTTTTAATATCAAACGAAGTTAAGTTATGTTCGTATTTAAGATTTGAAATATTGTGTTTTTCAGCAAAAAGAGTGAAGTTTTCTTCATTCAAATCTGAAAGCGTTACAGCAAAAATATTTTTCTTAAATTTTTCTCGAACCTCAAAAACTTTTCCGTCAATAATTTTCTTTGAATTGTTGATTAATGCAACAGAATCACACATTTCTTCCACGCTTTCCATTCTGTGGGTAGAAAGAATAATGGTGGTTCCGTTATTTTTCAAATCGATAATTTGGTCTTTAATTAAGTTGGCATTTACCGGGTCGAAACCAGAAAAAGGCTCGTCAAGAATCAAAAGGTTGGGTCTGTGCAAAACTGTCACCACAAATTGGATTTTTTGAGCCATCCCTTTTGAAAGTTCGGTAAGTTTTTTCTTCCACCATTGGTCTATATGAAGTTTTTCAAACCATTTTTTTGCTTCAGAAAGGGCATCGTTTTTAGACATTCCTTTCAATTCTCCGAAGTAAAGAATTTGGTCGCCAATGCTCATATTTTTGTAAAGACCTCGCTCTTCTGGCATATAACCAATGTTTTTGATGTGTGAAGGATTTAGTTTTTCACCATCGATATAAATTTCGCCAGAATCTGCTTTTGTAATTTGATTAATGATTCGGATAAACGAAGTTTTACCAGCTCCGTTTGGACCTAAAAGACCGTAAATACTTCCTGTTGGAACAGAAATACTAAAGTCATTTAAAGCAACTTTTCTTCCGGAATCATACGTTTTTATAATATGCTCAGCTTTTAACATGTGAGTTTTTAAGTATAATTAAATTAGAAGCCGAAAGTTACGGAATAATTGAGAGAGAATAAAGTGCAAAAAAAAATCCTGACGATAATCAGGATTTTTATACTATTGTTTAACAATTTGCGTTACTTTCTGAGTATTGTCACTTAAAATGTAACGAATCATGTACTTACCAGGTTTCAGTCTGTCGATATTAATTTCAGCTCTATTGGTATTGATGTTGTAGCTCGCTACTTGTGTACCCATAATAGAATAGAAAGTTACGTTCTTTATTTTTAAAGAAGCATCTTTCGCTTTCACTACCAAAATGTCTTTCGCCGGATTTGGGTATGCAGTCAAAACTCCATCATCAGATTTTTGAGATACAGAATTAGGCTCTCTTAATTGTGCTTTCAATTGACTTGAAAACCCTAAAAGACTGCCTGTAAGTAAAATAAAAAATAAAATTTTTCTCATTCAACGGATTTTTGCATATAAACTATAACAAAAGTAGACAATTGTATCTTATTATACAACAGTTTTTTGAATTAGTTATATTAAATTTGCAGAAGTATTTCAAAAAGTATTCCAAAATGATATATTCAAGAAACAGAAGACTGAGAACCAATGAAGCTGTGAGAAGTCTTGTAAGAGAAAGTAGCCTGTCTGTGAGCGACTTGGTAATGCCAATTTTTGTAATGGAAGGCGAAAATAAAGAAGAACCTATTGCTTCTATGCCGGGAATTTTCAGAAGAAGTATTGATCTTACCGTGAAGGAATGTAAAGAACTGTATTCTTTAGGTGTAAAAGCGGTAAACCTTTATATGAAAGTTTCTGAACATTTAAAAGACAATACAGGAAAAGAAGCTTGGAACCCAAATGGATTAATGCAAAATACCATTAAAGCAATTAAAGATGCTGTTCCAGGAATGGTGGTAATGCCCGATGTAGCTTTAGACCCTTACTCAATTTACGGTCACGACGGAATTATTGAAAACGGAAAAATCGCCAATGACGCAACGAATTTAGCTTTAGCCAAAATGTCAGTTTCTCATGCAGAAGCGGGAGCAGATATTGTGGCACCAAGCGATATGATGGATGGGAGAGTTTTAGCAATTAGAGAAGCTTTGGAAGAAAATGGTTTTCATGATGTTGGAATTTTAAGTTATGCCGCAAAATATGCAAGTTCTTTTTACGGGCCATTCAGAAGTGCTTTAGATAGCGCTCCGAAAGAACTTGGTGAGATTCCGAAGGATAAAAAAACGTATCAAATGGATTTTCATAATTCTCGCGAAGCTTTGAATGAAGTTTTCAAGGATGTAGAAGAAGGTGCAGATATTATTATGATTAAACCAGGTCTTCCGTATTTGGATATTGTTGCTAAAGTACGTGAAGCTATCGACATTCCTATCGCAGTTTACAACGTAAGTGGTGAATATGCGATGGTAAAAGCTGCCGCACAAAATGGCTGGTTAGACAATGATAAAACCATTATCGAAAGTCTTACTTGCTTTAAAAGAGCCGGCGCAGATATGATTTTTACTTATTTTGCTAAAGAAGCAGCCTTGCTTTTACAGAAATAAAATATAAAAACAGCAACTTCGAAATGAGGTTGCTGTTTTGTTTTTTTAACAATAAATCATAAAAAAGACGGCTTAACAAATGTTAATTTATGATTTTTTTTAAATTTATTTAGCTTTTTCAGCATGTTTTTTGTTGTAATTTTTACGTAACAAAAAACACAAATGAGAAAACAATTACTACTATTTTTATTATTAGGATTTACTTTTTTTCAGTCGCAAATTTTCGTAACAGTGAATGGAGCTGGAAATGGTTCCGGTAGTTCATGGGGAAATGCATCAACATTACAAAATGCTGTTTCTTCGGCGAATTCAAACTCACAACTTTGGATTAAAAAAGGAGTTTATAATGTGAGTAGCACATTAGCAGTTGCGATCGGAGTATCAAATTTAAAATTATACGGAGGTTTTTTTGGGAATGAAACCGCATTATCACAAAGAAATTATCTTACCAATCTTACCATTTTAGATGGCCAAACAACTACCCAAATATTAATTATTCGGGGCGCTTCTGTTGAGGTGAATGGTATTACGTTTAGGAACGGGTTTGTTACAGGAACAATTGTCGGAGGGACTAATCCCAATAGTGGTGGAGGAGCAATTAGAGTATATGGAGCTTCTTCTGTACTTAAAAATTGTAAATTTTTATCCAATGTTTCTACTTCTGAACGAGGTGCAGGTGCAGTTTTCTTTTGGTATGGCAATAACCATATTGTTGATAATTGTGAGTTTATAAACAATACAGATAATGGTGTGAATGCAGTTGGAGGTGGCGGTGCTATTCACACTTGGGATAATAGTGTGCAAATCATTAATAGTAAGTTTACCAATAATACTTCAATAAATGCTGGTGGTGCTGTTTATGGAAATTTTTATAACCTAGTTATTAGCAATTGTGAATTTGTAAACAATTCTGCTCCAAGTGGTGGAGCAATTTCCGGATCTTTTTTAGGAACACGAATCTCTAATTCTATTTTTAAAACAAACCACGCATCAACGGGTGGAGCATTTAGTAGCAGTGGAACTTCATATATAACGAATTCTTTATTTTATCAAAACTCTGCAACTAATTTTGGTGGAGCGATTTTTAATTCTAGAGAGCTTTCTGTGGCGAATTGTACTTTTGTGGCAAATCAAAATACCGCATTAGCATTTAGTCGATCTGCGACCGATCAGTATACAATACATTCTACGAATATATTTAATTCAATCTTTTATAATAACACAGCAACTAATGGAAGGCTTAAAGATGCAGATTCCGATTACAGTAATGATTTAAGTGATAAAGATTTTAGAAGAAATATTTTCCAAGAAAACACTTTTGGACCCACTAATCTTTTAGCTGTAAATCCTTATTTTCAGAGTTTAGCTACAGGCAATTTTTCAATTCAAAGCATTAGTCCGGCTTATGGTTATGGTAATAATGCTTTGTACAATTTGGTTTCTACAACAACGGTTGGTGCTTCTCATGATTTAGACGGTAATCCTAGATTATTTGGAACCAATATTGATTTAGGTGCTTACGAATTGCAAGAAGCACTATCTGTAAATGAAGTTGTAAAAGAAAAGCTTTCGATATATCCTAATCCTGTAGTAGACCAACTTTACCTTAATGGAATTTTTTCACATGCGAGATACAAAATCTTAGATTTAAGTGGAAAAATTTTATCACAAGGTGAAGTTAAGCACAATAAATTAAGTTTAAAATATCTTCCAAAAGGTATTTATTTAATTCAAATTGAAGATGGAGCCGATGTTTATTCAAAAAAAATAATTAAAAATTAAATTTCCTCAAATCATTTTTTGAAATGGTTTATGATGGCTTAATGCCTTTTCAATTCAAAAAAAAATTATCTTTGTGCCTATGATTTTACGCGGAGAAAACTTAATCAAAGAATACGGCCCGAAGAAAGTTGTAAAAGGCGTTTCTGTACAGGTTCAGCAGGGAGAAATAGTTGGTTTGCTTGGTCCAAACGGAGCCGGTAAAACCACATCGTTTTATATGATTGTTGGTTTGGTTAAGCCTACTTCGGGGAAAATTTTCCTCGATAAACAAGAAATCACCAAAGATGCAATGTATCGTCGTGCCCAAAAAGGGATTGGTTATCTTGCGCAAGAAGCTTCTGTTTTCAGAAAACTTTCGGTTGAAGATAATATCATGGGTGTTTTACAGTTAACCAAGCTTTCGAAAAGAGAACAACAAATGAAATGTGATGAACTTGTAGAAGAATTTTCTCTTCAACACGTTCGCAAAAACCGTGGTGACCTTTTATCTGGAGGTGAAAGACGTAGAACCGAAATTGCAAGATGTTTAGCAACAGACCCAAGTTTTATTTTATTGGATGAGCCTTTTGCGGGAGTTGACCCAATTGCCGTTGAAGATATTCAAAAAATTGTAAGAAGCTTAACCGATAAAAACATCGGGATTCTCATTACCGACCACAACGTACAGCAAACTTTAGCGATTACCAACAAAACCTACATTATGTTTGAAGGAAGAATTTTGAAAGAAGGTCTTCCGGAAGATTTGGCAAACGACCCGCAAGTAAGAGAGGCATATTTAGGTGAAAACTTCGTGTACCAAAGTATTTTTGATAAGCCGAAAAAGAAACATTACGCATACAATATTTGGGCAGGAAATTTTGATTCTAAAAACCAACTACAAAATTTTGTGAACGAAAATTTCTCACAACTTGATAATTTGAGGTTGATGCATGGTTTTGAAGACATCAGTTTTGCATCTTTAGGAAACTCAGAAATACAGCATGTTTTCAATGAAGTGGTAGATAAAAATGTGAACAATTCTTTTGTATTCCAGAAGAAAGAAATCAACTCAATTTATACATTAGAACAAGCTGAAACAGATTCCAAAGCCGCAAGTAAATCTGAACTTCATTATTTAACAACTTACGTTTTTGAGGGATAAAAGTTATGGCTGCGTCTGATTTTTACGAATTATTTAAAGTTGGAACAAAAGTCTTTTTAGATGATGAGCATGGAGTAATTATCGACCTAAAAGGTCATCATGAGTTTTCAACTTTTATTCGATGGGATACCGCGAAAGAAAATGATGTAGAAGATTGGTTTTCGATGTGGGGGTCTTTTTTTGAAGCAGGAGGTAAAATAATTTCAGAAGATCATAAATTTAAATATATTAATGATGATGGCAGCTTGAAAGATGAATTCAAAAGCAAATAAAATACTACAAAACGTATTTTTTTTCTTTGAAAAAAGTACGTTTTTCATTTAAAAATAGTTCAGTTTTTAAGATTAAAGTAAATTTGTGTTGCTATATTGATTAAAGCTTTATTCTCTTTCAATTTTCTGTAAAATGAACGATCATTATCTCAAAAAATTTGACCGCGTAACAGCAATTCTTACTCAGTTACAGTCTAAACCGATTGTGAGAGCACAAGATTTGGCAGAAAAGTTTGAGGTGAGCGTAAGAACCATTTATCGAGATATTAAAACGTTAGAAAATGCAGGAATTCCGATTTTGGGAGAAGCAGGAAGCGGTTATTCTTTGATGGATGGCTACAAACTTCCGCCCGTAATGTTTACGAAAGAAGAAGTTTTAAGTTTTATCACAGCAGAAAAATTAATGCAAAGATTTTCGCACCAAAGTTTAGGAAATCACTATCAAACGGCGATGGAAAAAGTGAGGTCTGTTTTGAAATATTCCGACAGAAATTTGCTTGAAAACATCGAAAAACAAATCGATATTTATAACAATTACCCGAAAACGGAAGATAAAATTAAAAATATTATTCCGACAATTTTAGAAAGTATTGCAGAGAAAGTTCAAATTACCATCGATTATAAAACGGTAAATGAAGAAATTTCAACAAGAACCATTGAAGTTGTGGGTGTTTTTTTTGAATTTAATTACTGGTATCTTATTGCATATTGTACGTTGAGAAAGGATTTTAGACAATTTCGGGTAGACAGAATTTTAAAATTAATGAAAACGCAGAATCCTTTTTTGCAGGAATATGGGCAAATTAGCGATTACAGGAACAATCCAAATGCAAATAAAACCATCGTAAAACTTTTGGTTGATAAGAAAATAATTGGTCATCTTTCCAATTCTAAAATTTATTATGGTTTAACGGAAGAAAAAGAAACGGAAAACGGTGTGGAACTTACTTTTGAAACTGATTGGATTGAAGAAGGTTTTCCTCGTTGGTTGATTACTTTTCTAGACTTTGCCCAAATCATCGAACCTGAATCTTTAAAAATCACAATGAAAGAATTGCTTGAGAAAATTTCAAAAAAAATTAGTTGAAATTTTCACATTTATAAAAAAATAAGAGGCATAATTTTAAAGTATTTGTGTATTTGTGGCAAAAAAAATCCCGCAGATTTATATGAAAATCAACGGGAGGAGTTTTGAAATACTTGTGAATTCGTGGCGAAAAACTAGAATCTTTCCCAGAAGAAAGGTGGTTCAATACCTAAAGCTCTTAGATAAACATATCCTTGCGCGCGGTGATGAACTTCGTTATCGATGAAATAAAGAATATTTTGATACACCGGAAATTCATATTGACCAAATAAATTGAAAGTTTCCTGAAAACGCTCTTCAGTAATTTGCGCAAAATAATGATTGATAACTTCGGTTTCTGCATCCCATTTTGCCAAAAGTTCTTCCTTGGTTTTTGGTACAAAAGCTTCTTCGTTGTAGGCTTCCATGTTGCCTTCTACGATTCCTTTTAATGCGGGTCCGCCAATAGTGATTAATTCGATAGCCATTTTGGAGAAAGGTCTCATTCCTGCAATTGAAAATTCAAATAAATCCTTTTCTGGAAACGCTTCAATCACTCTTCTTGTAAGGTTTCTGTGGCCTTGCCAATTTTCTAAAAGTTGTGCTGCAGAGATAAATTGTTTTGTTGTTGTGGTAGTTGTCATAACGTTTTTTGTTTTATTTGTTAATGTTAAGACAAAGGTAAAATGAAGAAGTGACAACAGTTTGTCAGTAGAGTTTTAGAATAGAAAAAATATTTTAAACGATAAAATAAAATGAATGTTCCTCACGTTGTAGTGAAGATGATGATAGAGATTACGAAGGTAAATATGTTGTGTAGATAAATAATTTTGAATGTGACCAATCTTTTTTGATTGGTCATTTTTTTTTAGTTTTTATCAGTAGGATTTTGCTTTTACTCTTTTAAGAGAGATTGTATTTTCAGAGTTTTATAAAAAGAAGTATTTTAGTCGGGTGAAACTGCAGAAAATAGGCAGTATTCACAATTTTAGTTCACGAAAAAGATAAGTTATTGTATTTCAGTATTAACTTTTAAAGTGTTCTTAGCGAATTTTTACAATTTATTTTATGAAAATATACACCAAAACAGGAGACAAAGGTCAAACTGCATTATACGGCGGAACGAGAGTTTCAAAAGCGAGCGCAAGAGTAGACAGCTACGGAAATATCGACGAGCTCAATTCTTTCATCGGGATTGCAAAAAGTCATATTGAGGATGAAGAAGTTTTGAAACAGCTTAAAAAAATACAGTTCGATTTATTCACTGTTGGTTCAGAAGCTGCAACGCCGGTTGATAAATTGATGTTGGCAAACGGAAAATCAAGGCTTCCTATTATTATTTCGGGTACAGAAATTGAAGAACTTGAAAAATGGATGGATTCTTTTGATGAAAAACTGGAACCTTTACAGTTTTTTATTCTTCCGGGAGGCGGAAAAGCAGCCACTTTTTTACACGCAGCAAGAACTATTTGCAGAAGAGCAGAACGCTCTTTGGTGTTTTTAAATGAAGCTGAAGAAGTTCGCCCAGAGTTGATTAAATATTTGAACAGACTTTCAGATTATCTTTTTGTTTTGGCAAGATACGTTTCAAAATTAAATAACGAAGCCGAAGAATATTGGAACCCGAATGAAAGATAAGGCATTACTTTTCATCAACGGAGACGCTCCGAAAACTTTTCCCAATCATTCAGATTATGGTTTAGTTGCCTGTACAGATGGCGCTTTTCATTATCTGAAAGAAGGAAATTTCGCTCTTCAACAACTCGATTTTATTTCTGGTGATTTCGATTCTCACGTTTGGGAAGAAGAGGTTCTTCAACAAGCAAAAGATGTTAATATTGAGGTAATTCATACTCCAGACCAAGAAAAAACAGATTTTTATAAAGCTTTAGAAATTATTGTGGAAAAAGGCTTCAAAAAAGTTGATGTTTATGGCGGAAGCGGAGGCGAACAAGACCATTTTTTAGGAAATCTTACAGTGGCTTTTGGTTTTAAAAATCAGTTGGAAATTAAGTTTTTTGATGATTATTCCGAATATTATTTCATCCCCAAAAGTATTGAATTAAAAGGTGTTCAAAATAAAATTATTTCGCTTTATCCTTTTCCAACGGTAAAAAATCTAAATTCTAAAGGTTTAAAGTGGAATTTGAGTGGAGTAGACGCTGAAATGGCTTCTACAATGCTTACTCGAAACTTAGCTTTAGAAGATAAGGTAATTATTACCTACGAAAAAGGTGATTTGCTGATTTTTGTCGCAAAAAATGAACGTAATTATTAGAAAATTCAAACAATAAAGCCTTTGTTGTTGATTAAATAATAAACATTTAAACAGAATGTTAACACTTTAGCATAAGTGTAAAATTATAATAAATTAACACCCTAAAATCAATCTTTTTTAGCAATTTTGCATTCTTAATTCACTTGTTAGAAAATGAAAATAAAGTACTCGGAACTTATTGATCAGACATTGTATTTTCCAACCGAAGAATTCAATGTAGCTGAGAACAATTTGTTGTTTCACGATATTCCTTTAATGGATGTTGTTGAAAAGTTTGGAACTCCTTTAAAGGTAAGTTACCTCCCGAAAATCTCTCAAAATATTCAGAAAGCGAAAGGCTGGTTTAAAGAAGCTTTTGAGAAGATCGACTACAAAAAAAACTATAGGTATTGCTACTGTACCAAATCTAGCCATTTCAAATTTGTAATTGAAGAAGCCCTGAAAAACGATATTTCTATCGAAACTTCTTCTGCTTATGATATGGATATCGTGAAATCTCTTTTTGATGAAGGGAAAGTAGAAAAAAGTATTGAAGTAATCTGCAACGGTTTCAAAACTGATGATTATCTGGCGAAAATCTCAGATATGATTAATAGCGGGTTCGAGAATATTACCCCGATTTTAGATAACTACAGAGAGCTTGATAAATTAACAGAAAGCATCGACAAAACTTTCGATATCGGAATCAGAATTGCTTCTGAGGAAGAGCCAAAATTCGAATTTTATACATCAAGATTGGGAATCGGGTACAAAGATATCATTCCTTATTACTCTCAGAAAATTGCAGAGCATCCTAATGCAAGGCTAAAAATGCTTCACTTCTTCATTAATACCGGGATTAAAGATACGGCGTATTATTGGAACGAATTATATAAATGCCTTCGTGTGTACGCACGTTTGAAGAAGATTGCTCCAGAAGTTAATTCTTTGAATATTGGTGGTGGTTTCCCAATTAAAACATCATTAAATTTTGACTACGATTATCAATATATGATTGAAGAAATCGTTTCTCAAATTAAAAAATTCTGTGAAGAAGAAGGAGTTGAAGAACCTAATATTTACACTGAATTTGGAAGCTTTACAGTAGGTGAAAGTGGAGCAAATTTGTACAAAATTATCTCTCAAAAACGCCAAAACGACAGAGAAAAATGGAACATGATTGACTCTTCTTTCATGACGACACTTCCAGATACTTGGGCAATTTCTAGACACTTCATTATGCTTCCTTTGAACCGATGGGACGATTCTTATGAAAGAGTTTTCTTGGGCGGTTTAACGTGTGATTCTGATGATTATTATAACTCTGAACAGCATACGAACGCTATTTATCTTCCTGTTTTTAGTGATACAAAACCTTTGTACATCGGGTTTTTCCATACAGGAGCGTATCAGGAAACAATCGGAGGTTATGGTGGAGTTCATCACTGTTTGATGCCACAACCAAGACATATTTTGATTCAGAAGGATGAAAACGGTGAGTTCCACTACGAGATTTTCCGTGAAAAACAAGAACCTGAAGATGTATTAAGACTTCTTGGATATAAATAAAAAATATCAATAGAAACGGGCTTTAGCCCGTTTTTATTTAGAAAAATAATCAAATGGCTTTAGCCAAATAAAATAAAAGCTCTCAGATTTTGAGAGCTTTTTCGTTTAAAAATATTTTGAAACTTTATCAATTTGCAATTCCTCATAATCTGAAATAACAATGTTGGCTAAAGTATAATCTTGATTTTTCGAGTGCTGACTTCTGTATGCCGCACAGAAAATATTTGCTCTGTGCGCTGCTAAAATTCCGTTGGTAGAATCTTCAATCACCATGCAATTTTCGATGTGATGTCCTGCCATTTCTGCAGCTAATTGAAAAACTTCAGGATGAGGTTTTGATTCTTTTAAATCTGCACCACTTATTTTTCCGCTAAAATATTTTTCAAGTCCGAATTTATCAAAAACCATATTAATAGTCGTCATTGTGGCAGAAGAAGCGAGAATCAGCTTAATTCCGTTGTCATGATAATGTTCGATGAGTGATTTTACTCCGGAAATTAAATCAAATTCATCATCATTATAAAAGTAATCTTTAAAATGGTCTCTTTTGATTTGTGAAATTTCTTCAAACGTTTGGCTTAAACCAAATTCTGAGATTAAAGTCTCGCAAACTCTTTTGGTAGAAGCGCCAGTAAAAGAAGTGTAAAGTTCTTCAGAAACAGCAATTCCGAGTTGGTTGAAGGTTTTAAAATAGGCTTTTCTGTGCAACGGTTCAGTATCTACAATTACGCCATCCATATCGAATAGCACAGCTTTTAACGACATATTTTTAGTTTTTGTAAAGGTAAGAATTTTGAGGTAAAGGTTTCGGTTGAGATAAAGATTTAGATTTTTAAGAGTGGACTTATTTTTTAGAATGGAGCAGCGAAGCTGCGGAATGTTGGTGAAAATAATTTGTCCATTTAGGAAAAGACGCGAAGCACCGAAATATTGGTTCTTTTCAGAAATAATTTTTATTTTACCCAAATGAAAAAGTAATTCCGCACGAATCGGATTTTTTCTTTCACTTTTTCTTCTGTAATTTGTACAAAATAAACGAAATGTCTGCTCAGGAAATTTTAGATTATCAAAGAATTGCCAAGGCAATAGAATACATACAAAATCATTTTAAAACGCAGCCAGATTTGGATGAGGTGGCAAATTTTGTGGGTTTAAGCTCTGCTCATTTTCAGAAAATGTTTACGGATTGGGCAGGAACGAGTCCGAAAAAATTCCTTCAATTTTTAAGTATTGAACATGCTAAAAATCTTTTGAAAGATGAAAAGGAAACACTCTTCAACACGGCTTTAGAAACTGGTTTTTCAAGTACGAGCAGATTGCATGATTTGTTTGTAAATATCGAAGGAATGACTCCTGCAGAATATAAAAATGGCGGAAAAAACCTGAAAATAAATTACAGTTTTGCCGAAAGTAAGTTTGGAAAATTAATTGTGGCTTCCACTTCGAAAGGCGTTTGTTACATGGCTTTTGAGGAAGACGAAGCTGTTGCAAAAATCAATTTGATGAAACGATTTCCCAGTGCAGAATTTATTCAACAAACAGATGATTTGCAGAAAAAAGCATGGTCTATTTTTAGCCAGGATTTTAAGAATTTAGAAACCATAAAACTGCATTTAAAAGGGACTGATTTTCAACTTAAAGTTTGGGAAAGTTTGCTGAAAATTCCGATGGGTAAATTATCAACTTACGGAAATTTAGCCGAAGAAATAGGGAATTCAAAAGCATCGAGAGCGGTTGGAACAGCGATTGGGAGTAATCCTGTTGCTTTTTTAATTCCATGTCACCGCGTAATTCAATCGACGGGAAAAATTGGAGGTTATATGTGGGGAAGCGAAAGAAAACAGATGATTATTGGATGGGAGAGTGCAAAAATTTACCTTTGACTTTTTTTTATCATTGAAAATTAAAGGTTTAAAATTTTTGTTTTGGAAAATATTTAGCCTGTAATTTACTCTCACATATTTCATAGACTTTTGTGGTTTCTTGTGAAAATTATTTGTGTATTTAGTGTTTTCAAATTAATTTAAAATAAAATAATGCTCAGTCTTTTTGATGATATTTCGAAATTTCCAATCAATATTCTTCCGAATGATGGAATTACAGAATATTATGGGAAAATTTTTTCTGCAGAAGAATCTCAGAAATTTTACGATTATTTGTTGAAAGAAATTCCTTGGGAAAATGATGAAGCTGTCATTTTTGGAAAATTAATTTTAACGAAAAGAAAAGTGGCGTGGTTTGGCGAAAAAGCTTTTGAATATACTTATTCTAAACGTACTAAATTAGCAAAGTTTTGGACGCCCGAATTGCTTGAATTAAAAACCAGATGCGAAGAGATTTCAGGCGAAACTTATAATTCTTGCCTTCTGAATTTATATCACGACGGAAGCGAAGGAATGGCGTATCACAGTGATGGCGAAAAGGATCTGAAAAAACATGGTGCTATTGCTTCTTTAACTTTTGGAGCGGAAAGAAAGTTTTTATTCAAACATAAAACAACGAACGAAAAAGTAGAAGTTTTCCTTGAAAACGGAAGTCTTTTGGTGATGAAAGATGCCACGCAAGAAAACTGGCTGCATCGATTGCCTCCCACAACAAAAGTAAAAACGCCAAGAATTAATCTTACTTTTAGAACGATTGAAGAAAAATAGAAACCTCCTCGGATCATCCAAGGAGGTTTCTTGTTAATATGAAGAAACTAATTATTTTCTTATAATCCAGCCCATCCAGTTGCCCAAGTTGGCGTTCCTGTTCCGTTTCCTGCACCTGTAGCAGAAGCGTTTTCTGTATAAGTGTTTGCCAATACAGATACTGCAGTACCTGCACTAGATTTAGCAGAAGCTTTGTTTACAACGTTAGTGTCAAACTTCACGTTAGTGATTTTGTTTCCACCGTTGAAGTAAGCTACAGAAGCATCATGTTCTACGTTGATACCAGTTGTCCAGTTAGATAAAACTAGGTTGTCAAAAGTACCATAAGTTCCAACTCTCAATTTCAAAGCATCAGCTTCACCAGTAGTACCACCAATGAATGTTGCATTTTTAATAGTTGGGTTTGATCTTGGGTTTGCGTTGTTGTCGTTTGAGTTGTTATCGGCTTCGATACCTCTGTTTCCAACACCGTTTGCTCTTCTTTTTGCGTAGATGTTAGTAGCGGTTCCGTTCCATCCTTCTGTCCAGTCGAAAGCATCATCTTCGTTAGAGATAGAAACAATGTTTGAAACGTTTACAGTACCACCGAAGAATTCGATACCGTCATCTGAACCATTGAATGCAGATACGTAATCGATTGTAGTTCCGTTTCCAACTCCAAATAAAGAAAGACCGTTGAATTCTTTATCTGCTGTAAATATTGCACCTGCATATTCAATTCTCACATATTTAAGAACACCAGAATTGTCATTAGCAACAGTACCTCCATAAGTTGCGTTACCAACTTCTGCTGTAGCTGTAGTTCCTTTGTTAATTGGAGCTTTACCACAGATTACGATACCACCCCAGCTTCCTGGTGTTGCAGATGGCGAAGTAAATACGATGGGAGCAGTAGCAGTTCCGTTTGCAAAGATTTTACCTTCTTGCTCGATGGTGATGTATGCTGAAGTACCACCTGTTGCTTCAATTCTTGTTCCTGCAGGGATTACTAAAGTTCCACCAGCTTTTACAGCAACCGCACCTGTTAATTTGTAAACTACAGTTGGGTTTAGAGTTACAGTTTCGCCAGATTTTACTTCTCCTTTGAAATTATTAGGATCGGAAGCAATACCACCAGATGTAATGATTTCTTCATCTTCATCGTCGCTAGTACAAGAGTTGAATACAACTGCTGTTGTAGACATAATGAATGCAGCAGCTAATAATTTTAAAGTGTTCTTTTTCATTTTACAATATTTTAAAAATTTATTTTGTGTGATTAGAATTCGTAAGACACACTAGCTCCCATACCTACCCCTCTTTTGTATTGTTTAGAGATAAGTTCTGTATTTGTAAGCTCATTGTCCTGAATTCTTGTAAAGTATGGATTAAGAAGGTTTTTTCCTGAAAGTGAAATCCCGATTCCGTTTTGTAATTTCATTTTTACAGTTGCATCAAGTAAGCTGAAGCCTTTATCTACTAGATTTCCTCTGTTTTGAAATCCTAATGCATAGATGTTGTCTGAAATATAAGAGTAAGATACTACAAAGTCTAATGTGTTTTTGTCACCCCATTTTTGCTCTAATCCTAAGTTTACGTTGGCTAAGAATTGTGAAGCTCCTTGTAATTTATCTTTATCTTTAATGAAATCTACAGTGTAACTGAATCCTTTACCTGTGTTTTCTCTTCTTACTTTATCCTCATCAAGATCTTGTTGAGTGTTTAAGTAGCTTCCGTTTAGGAATGTGTATAATCTGGTTTTTCCGGCTTCGTAAAGATCTTTTCTCAATTCTGCTTCTATACCAAAAACTCTACCTGTATCTCCTACGTTCATGAAAGAAACAGAGTTTGCTGAAGAGTTTAGTACAACTCTAGCAATTGGATTTTGGATAAATTTAGTAAATGCAGTTACCGAGATAAGCTCATTCTTTTTAGGGAACCATTCCCACTTTAAATCTGCATTGTAGTTGTCTGCAGGGTAGTTGTAGATGTTACCAATTGTACTTTGGTCTACATCGATATATTCAAACGGTGCAGTTTCTAAAAGTAGAGGAGTGGTGTATGTTTTTGATCCTGCTAATCTTAAATTATGCTTATCGTTGATGCTGTATTTGATGTTGAATGCAGGTAAAACTTTGTTATAATCTCTGTTTACCTTACCTCCGTCTGGAAATAACTGTGTATTGTATTTAAGCTTTTGACTTAGGTTTTCGAATCTTACTCCCAATTGCGCTGTTAGTTTTTCAGAAAACTTATAATCTACATTTGCGTATCCTGCGTTGTTTGCGATTTCAGAATCGAAGCTCTGAGGTTTTAATGCAATTTGAGGGTTGTATTTTACATCTCCTCTAAAGGTTACGATATCAAAATAACTTCCTGCTTGATAATTTCCCAGGTTGAAGAAGTTATCGTAGTTATTAGGATCCAAGTTGTACGTTCCTTGTGGAGCCAAAATTCTAAAGTTGTATTGTGTCGCTTTGAAGTCACTTTCTTTATATCTTCCGCTATATCCTAAAGTGATTTTTGCTTTGTCTCCAAGTTTGTAATCTGCATGTAAATCTCCTACAAAATCATTTTCTAGCAATTGGTCGAAATAACGGCTGTTTGCTCCAGGATTACTACTTGCAAAGAAGCTTGTGTTGGTTTGCTTGTCGTATACAGAAGTGTTGTCTTGTCTGTCTGGTCTTTGGCTGTCAAGTCTATTATAGCCAACGTTCCAAGAGATTTTTAATGGTTCAGACAAAGTGTGCTCACCTCTAAGCTGGTTTACCAACAAATCATTGATTCTGTAGGTAGCTCTTCTCTGTTGTGTAACGTATCTTTCCTGGTTAATATCGTTATCATAAACATCTCTATTGTATCCAGAGTATTGCCCAACAGTTTGTTCTGTGGTATGGATGTAGTTAGAAGATAGATTAATATTATGATTTCTGTTGATTTTGTAATTTAAATTTACTAAACCAGTAGTGTTTGTGCTGTATTTAAATTCTTCTGCTTTGTTGTATAGACGTAAAGGTTGGTTTTGAGCATCAAAAGCACCACCAGTTACTCCGTTTAAATATTCATAGCTATTATCGAAACCTCCGTATCCGAAAATGCTAAGTTTTCCTTGGCTTCCGATTTTGAAGTTGGTTCCAAAATCAAAGTTGAAAGATGAGTTGAATGGGTTGTTTACTTCTCTGTTGTTCCAAGATGTTTTGAAAACATATCCTGTATTAAGTACAGCGTTTTTAGAAGGTTGCTCCACTTTGGTGAATCCAAAATACTCTGGCCCATCCTGAAGATAGAAGTGATCTTTTCTAATCGCATTAAAATTAACGCTAGATCCTAAATTTAGTTTAAAATAAGGTTTTCCTGTATAAACTTTAGTTACAATATCAACGTTTGCTCCAGACATGTCTCCCCAAAGTTTTGGATTGTAAACTTTCTCAAGTCCTACAAAATCAATCATGTCTGTTTTGATGATTCCTAAATCAATATTTTTGAACAAAGGATCGTTCGATGGTACTTGTAAACCATTAATTGTTGTAGAGTTGTTTCTATCACCAAGACCACGGATGAAAATTTGTCCAGTACCTTCTTGTTTTTGAGATCCTGTAGCTTTCGTTACAGCAATAGATACATCGCCTACACCTTGTTTCTCAAGCTGAACTGAACCAACTCGTTCAATTACTTCTACTGATTTTTTTTGGAGACCAATAATGTTAGACTCTGCACCTTTCTTAGTTGTTCCCTGAATTACAACACCTTCAATTTTCTTTTCAGATTTTGTAGAATCTTTTTGTGTTGTCTGGGCATACATTACAGTTCCTGTTGATGTTAAAAATAAAACTGCAATACTGATTTTTCTAAAGTTCATTTCTTTTTACTAATTTCTTCGGTGCAAAGGAACTAAACAATTGTGCGTACTTTGGTTTAGTGAAATTTAAATTTTCTTTAACGAATTGTTACTAATCGATATTTATTGTTAACTTTATGTGAACGATTATCTCAACATTAACCTGTGATTTAAAAATGATTAACTTTGACCAGCAAAAATCGAAAATGAACTCAAAAAAGATCCTCTTAATTGATGATGAAATGGATATCCTAGAGATACTTTCTTATAATTTAGAAAAAGAAGGTTATGATATCTACACAGCCACAAATGGCAACGAAGGCATTGTAAAGGCCAAAGAAATTCTACCAGATCTTATTCTCCTAGATGTAATGATGCCAGAAAAAGACGGTATCGAAACTTGTCAGGAACTTCGTAAGATTAAAGAACTTCAAAAAACATTAATCGTTTTTCTATCCGCAAGAAGTGAAGAGTTTTCACAATTGGCAGGTTTTCAAGCAGGTGCAAACGATTATATTGTGAAATTAATCAAACCGAAAATTCTTATCTCTAAAGTAAATGCACTTCTACAGCTTACCTCGCAAGTGTCTGATACAAGTAAGCATATAGAAATAGGAGATCTCATTATAGACAAAGATAACTTTAGGGTTTCTAAAGGCGGACAGCAGTTTTTACTTCCTAAGAAAGAATTTGATTTGCTTTATCTTTTAGCTTCAAACACCGAAAAAGTTTTCAAAAGAGAAGAAATTCTTGAGAAAGTTTGGGGAAATGATGTAATCGTGGGCGAAAGAACCATCGACGTACATATTAGAAGACTAAGAGAAAAATTAGGAATCAACACCATCCAAACGTTAAAAGGAATAGGTTATAAACTAATTGTTTAATAATAAATGATTATCTGTATTGAAAATTGAAGCTTTTTACGATTCAAAAATCTTTAGTTTAAATAATGATACAGATAGTCATTAATTTAAAATTCCTTACCTTTAATTTTCAACCATAAAATCTTGTAAAATTGAAATTTTACAAACTTACTTTCGTCTCCTCACTTCTCATCACTTTGGTGATGTTTATTTTAGTACTTGCCTTTGATTCTTTAAAAGACAAATACTCAGAATCCTCTATATTTACACCGGGTATTTTGGTGAGCATCATTATCATGTTCCTCATTAATTATACCGTTTTAGAGCTTCTTTTTAATTCGTACGCAAAAAAACAAATCCGAAATATTTCTAAAATCCTTCCGGAAGAAATGGCGTATGACGAGCAAGATAATATTACCCTAAAAGAATTAGGAGAAAGATTTTCTGATCTCAACCAAAAAAAAGTTTCTGAAATCGATATGATGAAAGAAATGGAAGATTACCGAAAAGAATATATCGGAAATGTTTCTCACGAGCTGAAAACTCCACTTTTTTCCATCCAAGGATATGTGGAAACACTTTTGGATGGTGGTGTAGAAAATCTTGCCATTCGAGATAAATATTTAGAACGTATCGACCAGTCTGTTGAAAGATTAATTGCCATTGTAAAAGATCTCGATATGATTAACAGACTCGAAGCAGGCGAAATTAACCTTACAGTTTCGAGATTCGATGTTAATCAGTTGATAAAAGAAATTTTTGACCTACTAGATCTTGAAGCCGAGAAACACAATACAACTTTGCAAATTCAAACCCCACAAACACAAATTTTTGTGGATGCAGATAAGCAGAAAATTTCACAAGTATTTATCAATTTAATTTCAAATGCGATACATTATGCCAACCGACAAGAGGCGAAAGTAATCGTGAAAACAAGTATCGTAAAAAATAAAGTACTTGTAGAAGTTATTGATAACGGAATGGGGATAAAAGCAGAACTTTTACCTCGTATTTTTGAACGTTTTTACCGCGTAGAAACCAGCCGAAGCAGAAGACAAGGCGGTTCAGGGCTCGGTTTGGCAATCGTAAAACATATTTTGGAAGCTCACAACGAAAACATTACTGTAGAAAGTGTGTATTTGGAAGGTACTAAATTTAGTTTTATGCTCGAAAAAGCAAAGTGAGCGGCGCAAAATGTATGAAAAAAAAATCTTTTAAAAAATTCTGAAAAATTTTTTTGTCAACTTTCATTTACTTTATATTTGCAACAGAAATAGATTAAATAGTAAAAGGAAAAAAGAATTAAGCTGGTATGGTTTACAAGATTCGTGTAATTTTAGATGCTAAAGAAGATGTCTTCAGAGACATCGAGGTTAAGGGAAAACAGACACTTTGGAACTTACACATGGGGATTAAAAGTGCTTTTAACCTTCAAGGCGACGAGCTTTCAGCTTTCAACTTGCTTGAAAGTGATGGTACTGTCGTAAAAAGTGTTCCTTTGGAAGACATGAGCGACGATGGTGATGGCGAAATTATGTCTGATGTTTACATTGACGAGGCTTTTGCTGAAAAAGGAGATAAAGCGCAGTTCCAATACGGGCTTTTGGATCTATGGGAGTTTTTCTGCGAATTGGTAGAGATTAACGAAGAAACAAAAGGGGTAAATTATCCGCTTACTACTTTCAGATTCGGGAATGCACCTTTAAAAGCACCTTCTAAAAGTGGGGCAGCTGCAGGAAAGAAGAAAGCAAAACCAATTTTGGACGACGACTTTGCTTTTGATGACGACTTTGGGGGTGGAAGTAGCTTCTCAGACGAAGACGATGATTCTTTTGATGACGATGAAGACGACGACGACTACAATGATGATATCTTTGATGAAGACGATCAAGAAGACGAAAGATAAGATACTATAATATAAAACTCCAGACGAAAGTTTGGGGTTTTCTTTTTTATGATGCTAAACATAAGATTTATTTTTTATCTTGATACCACTCTTTAAAAAAGCAATTATTACATTTGTTAAAAGTATAACAAGATGAAAAAATATTTTTTCTCAATCATGATAGGCTGTACAATGCTTTCGTGCGGCTCTCAAAACATTAAAACGACTATGGATTTACCTAAAGAATGGAAACACACCACCAATATATATGAAGTAAACGTTAGACAGTATACCAAAGAAGGAACCTTCAAGGCTTTTGAAAAAGAAATGCCACGTCTTAAAAATATGGGCGTAAAAACGCTTTGGTTTATGCCAATTACGCCTATCGCTCAGCTCAACAAAAAGGGAAGCATGGGAAGTCCGTATGCAGCAGCAGATTATACTTCAATTAACCCAGAATTCGGAACCATGGACGATTTTAAACACATGGTAAACGAAGCACACCGTTTAGGTTTTAAAGTCATTATCGACTGGGTTGCAAACCATACAGGTTGGGATCACGTTTGGACAAAAACACATCCTGAATTTTACCTAAAAGATCCAGACGGAAGTTTCCATAAAGCTTCAGGAATGGATGATATTATCGAACTCGATTATTCTAACAAAGAAATGCGTTTAGCCATGATCGATGCGATGAAATTTTGGATTACAGAAACTGATATCGACGGTTTTAGGTGTGATCTTGCTTCATGGGTTGAAGTAGATTTTTGGCAACAAGCTCGTCCCGAAGTTGAAAAAGTAAAACCTCTATTTTGGCTAGGCGAATTTGATGAAATTGAAAGCCCAGATTACGGAAAGGTTTTCGATGCAAGCTATTCTTGGAAGTGGATGCATAAATCTGCAGATTATTATAAAAACAATGAATCGATTCAGTCTCTAAAAGATTTGTTGATTCAGTATTCGCAAATAGGAGATTCTTCGATGAGAGCTTGGTTTACATCCAACCACGACGAAAATTCCTGGAACGGAACCGAATACGAAAAATACGGTGATATTACTTTACCAATGGCTGTTTTCTCTGCAACTTGGAATGGTGTTCCGCTTTTATATTCTGGACAGGAATTACCCAACATGAAACGTCTTGAGTTCTTCGAAAAAGATGTTATTGAATGGACAAAAGAATTGAAAATGGCAGATTTTTATAAAACATTATTAAGTTTAAAATCTTCGAACCCAGCTTTAAGAGGTGGTGATTCTGCTGTCTCAACCTATATTTTAAATACTTCGGCGAATGATAAAATCTTTGCCTACCTAAGAAAGAACGGAAAAGATGAGGTTTTGGTTGTTCTTAATTTATCGAAAGAACCGGTGAAATTTATCATTAACGATGCACACCTTTCTGGAAGTTTTAGAAATGTTTTCGATAAAACGAAAAGAGATTTCAATAACGATAATAGTTTTAATTTCAAAGTTTCAGATTTTGCAGTTTTTGAAAAATAGATAACATAATTGCTATATTCAGTTTTTTATGTAAATCAAAATACTTACCTTTAAAGTAAATGAATAGAGCGGGCTTTAGCCCGCTTTTTATGTCGTATTCAAATGGCTTTTAGCCCAAATTGCAGAATGGAAAAATCAGAGATTTTAGAATTAATTAAACAAAATATAGCAGAGAAGATTTCCACTTTTGAAAATCTTATCGCCGAAACTCGTGCCTCAAACAACGATACCAAGTCTTCGATGGGCGATAAATATGAAACGGGAAGAAAAATGCTTCAGCAGGAAATTAATAATCTTCAAGTTCAGTTAAATGAAGTCTTGAAACAACAAGCTGTCGTGAAAAGTTTATCTTCAAAACCATCATCAAAAGCCGAAAAAGGAGCTTTGATACAAACAGATAAAGGGATTTTTTATATTTCAGTTTCATTAGGAAATCTGTCGTTGAATGGGGCAAAGATATTTTGTATTTCTCCAGACTCACCTTTAGCAAAATCTTTAGACCAGAAAACGGAAGGCGAAACGATTTCTTTAAATAATGTTACACAAAAAATTATAAAAATCTGGTAATTATTTTTACAATTTTTCTATTTTAATAATTAATAAAATATTACATTTTGTAATTAAAATTCTTTATTTTGCACAAAATTTCAGACAAAATTCAACGCTCTTAATTTCAAGGAAATGCAAAATTATTTAGACTTACTTCAGCATATTTTAGATAACGGAACCGATAAAACGGATAGAACAGGAACCGGCACAAGAAGCGTTTTTGGATATCAACTGCGATACGATTTGTCTAAAGGATTTCCTTTGGTAACCACCAAAAAAGTACATTTAAAATCGATTATTTATGAATTGCTTTGGTTTATAAAAGGAGAAACGAATATCAAATATTTAAAGGATAACGGAGTTTCTATTTGGGACGAATGGGCAGACGAAAATGGCGATTTAGGACCTGTTTACGGGGCACAATGGAGAAGTTGGAATGGCGCAGACGGAAAAGTTGTAGACCAATTTTCTGAAGTAATTGAGCAAATTAAAAAAAATCCGGATTCCCGACGATTAATTGTTTCGGCTTGGAACGCGGCAGAAATTCCCAACATGGCTTTAGCGCCTTGTCATGCTTTGTTTCAGTTTTATGTTGCAGACGGGAAATTGTCTTTACAACTGTACCAAAGAAGTGCGGATGTATTTTTGGGAGTGCCTTTCAATATTGCGAGTTATGCGTTGCTTTTGATGATGGTTGCGCAGGTTTGTGATTTGGAAGTAGGAGATTATGTACACACTTTCGGTGATGTTCATATTTATAACAACCATTTTGAACAGGTTCAAAAACAGCTTTCGAGAGAGCCAAGACCTTTACCAACCATGAAATTGAATCCGGAGATTAAAGATATTTTTGATTTCGATTTCGAAGATTTTACATTAGAAAATTACGATCCGCACCCGGGAATTAAAGCGCCGGTTGCGATATAAAAACAAAAGCTACTCGTTTTGAGTAGCTTTTTTAGTATTCACTTTGTGAGGCTTCTTTTAATTGCTTCATAGCTTCACCATTAGACATTTTATACATAATTTGTTTGGTTTTACCTGTTGGTTTGTGGTTTTTCATCATCGGATAAATTCCAACAAGTTTTCCTTCTGCAACTTCAAAATTATCATTGCCTTCATAATCTTTTTTATTACTTACTTCCTGAAAATTTACAGGGCTAAAAGAAGCATTACCATTAGAGGAAAATACATAAGGGTAATTTCTTTCGGGGTTTGTACGGTGTGTTAATACCAAAACTTCGGGGTTATTATCACCATCAAGATCATCAAAATTAATTCTAATTACTTTTTCACCTTTTTCCAGTGGTTGTATCTGCGGTTCATTGGTTTTAGAATATCCAGAAGGGGTAATTGTAAAAGTATTTCCTTCTTCGGTATTGGGAGCTTCAACTTTAAATGAAAAATTTCTAAATGAAATTTCCTCAGCAAAAGGTTTTGCAGAAACTGCTGTTGAGTTTTTAATTTCTTGGATTTTAGCTGAGTCTGGTTTTACCGTTACAGTCGAATCTTTGCTTGAAAGAGTGGGCTGGGTTTCGCTTTTTTTGCAATTAATTGCAGTAAGTAAAATTAAAGAAGATAAATAAATGATTTTGGATTTCATGGTGTTGAATTTGAATCAAATTTACTTAACTTTTCTGAAATAAAATAGATAAAATTCTTCTATTTAGTTAATTAATAAATGTTTATCGTGTATTTTGCTGTCGTTTAAATCATCCATTTAAATTTAAAAACTTTGGGTTAATTTAAATTTTCACAAACTAATTATTTTAAGGAAAAAAGTAAAGGGATTTGCTTTAAAAAGTATTGTTAACCGCTATTTTATAGATTTTTCTTGTAACATTCTCCAGAATTTTTCAACCTATTACGAAAAATTCTTTCCATGTTCAAAAAAGTAGTTTTTCTTTCGGCGATGTGTGTTTCTGCGGTTGCTTTTTCTCAGCAAAATTTAAAGCAAAAACTCGGAAATTACATCGATTCTTTGTACGCTCATCATAAAGTTTCAGGAAGTTTTGCCATTGCTGAAAATGGAAATTTTACTTTTCAAAAAGCAGTTGGTTTTGCTGATGCCGAAAAAAATAGTAAAGCCAATATTAATACTCAATATCGTGTAGGTTCTGTAACGAAGATATTTACAGCAGTTTTAATGATGAAAGCAGTTGAAGAAAAAAAGATTTCTTTAGACCAAAAACTTTCAGAATTTATTGCTGATATTCCAAATGGCGAAAAAATTACTTTAGAACAGCTTTTACAGCATAGAACAGGAATTCATAATTTGACCGACGAGCCGGAATTTTGGCAATATTATACAACGCCAAAAACCAGTACCGAATTAATCGACATTATCAAAAAATATAAAAGTGATTTTGAACCTGGATCAAAGCATGATTATAGCAACTCCAATTACATTCTTTTAGGAATTATTCTCGAAAAAATATATAAAACTTCCTACTCAGATTTGCTTGAATCTAAAATTACCAAACCTTTAAAGCTAAAATTAACTAAAATCGGCGGTACAATTGATTCTTCAAAAAATCAGGCAAAATCTTTTTATTTTGAAA
Source organism: Chryseobacterium sp. HNCC26DJ239 (assembly GCF_057180445.1). Taxonomy (NCBI): domain Bacteria; kingdom Pseudomonadati; phylum Bacteroidota; class Flavobacteriia; order Flavobacteriales; family Weeksellaceae; genus Chryseobacterium; species Chryseobacterium sp. HNCC26DJ239. The sequence goes on along the minus strand of NZ_JBXUGJ010000001.1, from coordinate 612,119 downwards.
ACGGAAAATATATTGCCGTACCGGAAAGTGATATGAGCATTCCGATTGGGGCTGGAAATATCGTTTCGACACCGATGGAGTTGATTAAATTTATTCAGGCTTTAGAAAATGGTAAATTGGTAACGAAAGAAAGTCTGAGTAAAATGAAGAATTTTGTAGACGATTATGGATATGGATTGGTTAATTTTCCTTACGAAAAAACATTTGGTTATGGGCATACAGGCGGAATCGACAACTTTAGAACCGCATTGTTTTATTTCCCAGAACTGAAAGTTGCGGTAGCTTATGTGGCGAATCAAACCACGATAGATACCAACGAAATTTTCGATAAAATGATAGACGCTACACAAGGAAAAGATTTTAAAATGCCTAATTTCAATTCGATTGTTTCTGAAGAAGAACTTCAAAAATACGTTGGCGTGTATTCTAGCAAAGGGATTTCTTTGAAAATCAATATCTTTATAAAAGATAAAGAATTAATGGCGCAAGCAACTGGGCAAAGTGCTTTTCCGCTGGATGCGGTTTCAAAAACAAGTTTTACGTTTAAAATGGCAAACATCACCATCGATTTTGATCCAGAGAAAAACCTTTTCATCATTGAACAAGGTGGCGTGAAAACGACTTTCATTAAAGAATAATTTTAAGTTTAAATAAAAAAATATCATCATATACTAATGAAAAAAATATTCATTGCAGCACTTTTTTTAGGTGCAATTTTTAGCTCGAATACCATTTCGGCACAAACCGAAACTTCTGGAAGACAAAAAGTGTACAGAGCAACTCATGCAAAAGTTACGGAGCTTAAACATACCAAACTAAAGGTAGATTTTGATTATCAAAAAGAACAAATGAACGGCGAAGAGTGGCTTACTGCTTCTCCTTATTTCTACGCAACCAACGAGCTTACTTTGGATGCAAAAGGAATGTTGATTCATGAAGTGGCTTTAGACCAAAACGGAAAAAAATCTCCTTTAAAATATGATTATAAAGACGATGTTTTAAAGATTACTTTAGATAAAACTTATCAGAAAAACCAAGATTATACAGTTTACATCAAGTACACTTCTCGTCCGAATGAAGTAAAGCAGGAAGGAAGCGCGGCAATTAGCGATGCGAAAGGTCTTTATTTCATCAATGCACAAGGAAAAGACCCAGATAAACCTACTCAAATCTGGACTCAAGGAGAAACGGAATCTTCTTCAGCTTGGTTTCCAACCATCGATAAATCTAATCAGAAAACTACTCAGGAAATTTACATGACCGTTCCGGATAAATATGTAACGCTTTCTAACGGTATAATGAAAGGTTCTGAAAAAGCAGGAAATGGTTTAAGAACTGATCATTGGGTGATGGATAAACCGCATTCTACCTACCTTTTCTTCATGGGAGTTGGTGAATATGCTATCGTAAAAGACAAATGGAAAAATATTCCTGTTGATTATTATATCGAGAAAGAATACGAACCTTACGCAAAGCAGATTTACGGAAATACGCCAGAAATGATTGAGTTTTTCTCTAAAAAATTAGGCTACGAGTATCCTTGGGCGAAATATGCTCAGATTTCGGGAAGAGATTATGTAAGTGGTGCGATGGAAAATACAACGGCAACGCTTCACGGAAGTGCTGTTCTTCAAAAACCAGGGCAGTTAATCGACGAAAATTCTTGGGAAGATACAATTGCGCATGAACTTTTCCACCATTGGTTTGGAGATTTGGTAACGGCAGAAAGCTGGAGCAATCTTACAGTGAATGAATCTTTTGCCAATTATTCAGAATACCTTTGGAACGAATATAAATACGGAAAAGATCAAGCAGATTATCATCAAATGACGGATGTGAACATGTATATTCACAATCCTGGAGATTTCAAAAAAGATTTGGTGAGATTCGATTATGCTTCTAGAGAAGATGTTTTTGATTTGGTAACCTATCAAAAAGGAGGAGGAATTCTTCACATGCTAAGAAATTATCTTGGTGATGATGCTTTCTTTGCAGGAATTACCGATTATTTGAAAACATATGAGTTTAAAAATGCAGAAGCACATCAACTTAGACTTTCGTTTGAGAAAGTTTCGGGAAGAGATTTGAATTGGTTCTTCAATCAATGGTATTTCGGAAGTGGTCATCCAAAAATTACGTACACAACTTCTTATGAACCGGTTAAAAAACAGGTTTCTGTAACCATCACTCAAACTCAGGAACAACCGTTTGAATTTCCTTTAACTATCGATGTTTACGACAATGGAAAACCAAAAAGACAGCAAGTTTGGGTAAATGCAACAGCAAAAAATACCTTTACTTTTGATGCTTCTAAAACGCCAGATTTGGTTAATTTAAATGCAGACGGAATTTTAGTTGCCGATATTACCGATAAGAAAACGCCTGAGCAAAACTTACTTCAGTTTACAGGTTCTAAAGAGTTTAAAAGCAGATATTTGGCTTTAACAGGAATTAAAGACGAGATTGGAAAAAATCCTGCAGCAACAAAATTATTAGCAGCAGCGTTGAAGGATCCTTACTTCCGAGTGAGAATGAAAGCGTTGGAAATGATGAACCTTTCGAATCCTGAGCAAATGAAAGCAATGGGTTCTGAAGTTGAAAAACTAGCGTCAAACGACCCTAAAACTTTGGTTCAAGCTGCAGCAATCGGAGCTTTAGCGAAAACAAAAGATAAGAAATACCTTCCAATTTTTGAAAAAGGAGTAAACGCAGTTTCTAATGCGGTGAAAGCAAATTCAGTAGGTGCAGTTTTAGCAATTGACCCTGCAAAAGCGGCTTCTTACGCCGAAAAAATTGATTTAGACGGTGCTTCTGAGGAAATGATTGCTCAAATGCTTCCGGTAATTGTGAAGAATAAAGTGTCTTCTCAGGCTCAATATTTGGCGCCACTTGTTGCGTTTTATCCGTTTATTAAATTCCAAAATCCTGAATTGGGTAAAAGCGCAGAAGAAGGGTACAATTGGATTATGAGTTCTGATAATTTGAAGGCGACAGAAAGTATTACCAAAATTTTAGGTCAGGCAAAAGGTCAAATGGGAGGAAATCCACAAGTGAAAATGATGATTTCTCAAATGCTAAAAGATGGCTTGAATAAAAAGATGGAAGTATTAAAACAAAATCCTCAAAACGCAGCAAGCATCAACAAACAGATTGATGCCATCAACAAATCGATTGAAGATTTTAAATAAGAGAAAATCGCTTTGTCAAAGTTTTGTTTTCAAAGCTGTTACTTTGACAAAGTTTTTAGATAACAAACTCAAAAGCCGACGAATTTCGTCGGCTTTTTTTCTATTTTTTTGATTGTATTTTTAGGCTTGATACTTTTTATACGCAGCTGCCATTTTTTTATCGTAATTGTTTTTATAATACAATGGGCCATTGTATTTTCTTGCAAAATCTGCCCATCTTTTATCTCGAAGCTCATCGTCTAAAAAAGTGTTCTTAATGTATTCTACAAAGCAATCTAAATGTGCAGATTCTGAAGTGTACATCGCCGTTACAAACTGTTGAAGACTGTTGCAACCTGCAAGTGCAAAATTAAAACCCATGATCTGAAATTTTCCCCAAGAAGCAGACATTAACGCTGCGTTTCTGTCTAGAGCAACGGCTTCTTGTAATCTTTTGTGTTGCGAGGCTACTGAGCCGTAACCTCCTGATGTTTTATTTGAAATGTTGGGATTTGATGTATCGAAAATACCTTTGGTAAGTTTAGAGAAAATGTGTCTCTCGAACAAGATAATGGGTTCATCGGTGGGTAAAAAACCATCTTGTTTAGATTCTACTTCTGCAACCGCTTTTATAGCAGCGACGTCGCAATTAAGCGTTTTTGCAGCCTTTTGGAAATCTTTTTCCTGTAGTTTAGGTTTCATAAGTTTTTAATTTTGAGTTGTTTAGTAGTTTTATATAAAATTACAACTATTTTTATATTCGTTGGAAAACTATTTTTTCTGCTGAAATTTTCTCCTTTTTAGTCAAAGAGAATAATGACGAATCTTCTTTTTTTTTCTGAATTTTTACCAACACTGCAAAAATCCCTCGCTTTTACGCGTATTTTTTGCATTATCTTTCATAAATTCGTTTAAAATTTAGAAAATTATGAGTTTTGGAATTGAAGCGGCAAGCTATTATGTGCCTTCTTTGTATTTGGAAATTAAACATTTAGCGGAAAAAAGAGGCATAGAACCAGCAAAATTGGAGAAAGGTTTAGGACTTCATAAAATGGGTTTTCCCGATGTACACGAAGATGCAGCTACATTTGCTGCTGAAGCTTTGTTAAAATTAATCACAGATTACGATATCAATCCTAAAGAAATTTCTAGAATCTACTTAGGAACAGAAAGCGCTCTTGATGCTGCAAAACCTACCGCAACGTATGCCATGCAAATGGTAGAAAAAGCTTTAGCAGAAAAGTTTGGGGAGAGAAGTTTCAAAAACTGTGATGTGGTAGACATGACTTTCGCGTGTATCGGTGCGGTAGATGCGCTTCACAATTCATTGGATTTTGTTCGTGTGAATCCTGATAAAAAGGCAATTGTAATCGCAAGTGATTACGCAAAATACGAACTCGCATCGTCTGGAGAATATACGCAAGGTGGGGGAGCGGTTGCGGTTTTAGTTTCTGCAAAACCTGATTTAATCGAGATTGAAAACAATTGGGGTGTTGCCACAGAATCTGTTTTTGATTTCTTTAAACCAAGAAGAAATTTCGCTAAAGAAAATTTGACCAATGCCCCAGAAAATTTCCCTGATAAAATTGAAGTTTTTACCGATGAACCGGTTTTCGACGGACAATATTCTAACCTTTGTTATCAGGATAGAATTCGTGAAGCTTACAACCATTATAAAGAAATTACAGGGCAAGAAAAACCTTATGAAAACTGGAAATACCTTATTTTCCATCTTCCGTATGCGTTTCATGGGAAAAGAGTTTTTACTGAAATTTACAGCCTGGAAAACGGATTGTCATATAACAATGCTGAAGAACAAAAAGCAGTAGCAAAATCAGAAGAATATATTCAGTTTATTAACGATAAAATTGAAAAATCACAAAGAGCTTCTTCGGAAATCGGAAATATGTACACAGCTTCTATTTTCATGGCATTGCTTTCTGCTTTGCAGACTTCATTTAATGAAAACGAAGATTTATCGTGTCAGGAAATTGGTTTCCTTGGGTATGGAAGTGGTTCTAAATCTAAAGTTTTTGCCGGTAAAGTTTCTGAAAACTGGAAATCTGTTGTCGCAAAATGGAATCTTTTTGAAAGCTTAAAAAACAGAACAGCTATCAGTTTTGATACCTATGAAAAACTTCACAGAAAACAGTTGGATTCTTCAATAAATCCCGAGTACAAAGGTTTCGGGCTACAATCTGTCGAAAAAGAAAACCCTGTTTTGATGGGTGCGAGATATTATGATTTTCAATAGTTGAAAAAATGTCACGAAGATTTTTTAGATTCTTATACAAAATAAACAGAGGCTGTTCAAAATTTTTGAACAGCCTCTGTTTATTTATTTTTTAACGACTTAGGAAGTGGAGGCGTTAAAAAAATTAGAAATTATTCCGTTAAGAAATTTCCACTGTTTGAGTGGCGGCAATGATTTTCTTTAGGTTTAATACTTATCTTTCCGCCCGAGTTTGGAAATTTTAGGAATAGTTTTTAATTTTTAGCCGGAATTTCCAGTCTTGATTTTTTGTTTCTTTAGCATCAAGGCAAAAGAAAAAAACAATTACTTCAACACTTGCACTTCAATTGCAGAATCTGCGAATACTTTAATGAATGCTTTGGTGTAATCTGCTTTGGTTGCCAAGTTCGGGTTTTCCATAAATTTTTGTGGATTTACCGCAAATAACGGAAACCATGTCGAAGAAATTTGAATCTGAATTTTATGCCCTTTTTTAAACGTATGAACTACATCTTGTAACTTAAAGTTCACCGCTGTTTTTTGATTCGGTTGTAAAGCTTCTGCTTTTTCTCTTGAATTTCTGAATCTTGCAGGCATTATTTCGCTTCTTACCATTTGGTGGTAGTTTCCGTAGATTACGCCGTCTTTTTTCTCGGAAGGTTTAAAATCTTCAGGATAAACATCAATCAGTTTTACGGCAAAATCTGCATCAGAAGAAGTTGATGCGATGTTTAATTTAGCTAAGATTTCTCCGGCAAAAGTAATATCATCTGTTAAAACATCTGTGGTAAACGTTAGAACATCAGGTCTTCCTTCTGCAAATCTCTGGTCTTCCGACATATAATTTCTTGGTGTGAACCCATTGAAATCTCTTAAGTTATCCGAACTTAGTACAGGGTTTTCAGGGTCGCTGTAATATTCAGAAAAGCCTTGTCCTGCGTTGCTTTTTAAAGTTTTATCGGCTAAATAGAAATCTACTTTTTGTGTATTCTTTGGAGGATATTGTGCAAATTCTCTCCATTCTTTAGAACCTGTGTCATACATCATGGCTTCTGGTAAACCTGCATCTTTTTTAGCATCTCCTTTTAGGTAATGAGCAAAGAATTTTGTTTCTAAGTTTTTCTGATAATACGTTGCAATACTATCTCCGAAATAAATTTGATTATGAAAATGCTTTCCTTCTTCTCTTCCCCAACCGCCATGAGAAAATGGTCCCATTACGATGGTATTTTTGGCTTTCGGACTTGTCTTTTCAATGGTTTTGTAAATATTTAACGGGCCAGAAAGGTCTTCTGCATCAAACCATCCACCAACAGTCATTACAGCGTGGTTAATGTTTTTAAGATGAGGGAGAAGGCTTCTCTTTTGCCAAAAATCGTCGTAGTTGGTGTGTTCCATAATTTCGGTCATGAAGAAATTATCTTTGTAATATTTCTCATAACCGTCTTTCAAAGTTCCCATGTCTCTGTAAAACTTTAGACCATCTTCAGACGTTGGTTTTATCATAGAATCTGTGTACCAAGCTTTGTTTTCTGGTTTTGTTTTCTGAACTCCGAAAACTGGGAATGTTCTGAAATATCCCAACATAAATCTTCCGTTGTGCAGAAAATCGTCATTCCAGAAATCTGAAATCGGTGCTTGTGGAGACGATGCCACCAAAGCAGGATGTTGCGCCAATGTTCCTACCGCTGTATAAAAACCAGGGTAAGAAGTCCCAAACTGACCTACTTTACCATTATTATTTTTGATGTTTTTTACTAAATACTCAATCGTGTCGTAGGTATCTGTGCTTTCGTCTACATCTTTTTTAGTTTTTCTTTCTACTTGTGGCGTCATGTTGGTGAAGGTTCCCTCACTCATGTATCTCCCACGAACGTCTTGATACACAAAAATATATTTGTCGTTCATTAAGTATTTATTAGGGCCTAAACTTCTTCTGTATTCGTTTTCGCCGTAAGGAGCGACAGAGTAGCAGGTTCTCTGCATTAGGAAAGGATATTTCTTAGCCTTTGAAATATCTTTAGGAATATACACCGATGTAAAAAGCTTCACGCCATCACGCATCGTAATGTAGAATTCTTGTTTCGTGAAGTTATCCTTTACAAAAGTATCGGGTTGTCTGTTTTGTGCGCTTCCCAAAATAAAAAGCAGCAACAGCAAAAATGAATATCGCATCTTCATATCTAAAATTTGATGCTAATTTAATGATTAAATTGCTTGTATCTGCGACTTCATTTAAAACAAAAATGTCGGGATGGTTTCTGTTTTTTTTTGAATAATTTTTGTTTGTTGATTAATTTATGTTTTTTGATTAATTTATGTTTTTTTTATTTTTGTAAAAACTAAAACAATGAAACAATTATTACTTGTAATACTATTTCCATCATTTCTATTTGCGCAAGAAGAATGGGAACATGTTGCAACTTCCTCTAATAAGGATACCTACTCCATTAGAAATACAATTAAACAAAGAAATTCTGATAACATAGTGTTTTGGGTTAAAGTACAAAAGCCTGATAAAATTGAAAAAACAGAGTCTGGTTCAATTTTTAAAGGTGGCGATTATGTTATTACTAAATATGAAGCAGACTGTGATAAGCAAACGTTACGTACTATAGTAGGTGTAGTTTATGATAAAAATGGTGCTGTTAAATTAAATATTCCTGAAAAATATCTTGCTGAAACAGTTATTATTGATTCAGTTGGAGAAACATTTTTAAACGCTGCTTGTAGGAAAATTTTTAATTAGAATTTTGATACAGTGGATTTGCTTCGTTCCTCGCTATGACCTCATCGTCTTTGAGAGGAGTGAGTAACGAACGACAAAGCAATCTTTTGAACAGATTGCTTTTTTATTGTAAACCTTGTCAAGGTTAATCGTAATGTATAGTAACCTTGACAAGGTTTCTTCTTGTTATGTTATTTCGCAGGCGCAAGCGTTTCGCTTGTGTCCGCTTTATGCTTGCTCACAGTTTGTAAATCTGCGAGTTCGGATGTTATTTTTTGAGCAAAAAATTTATTAATTCATTTTTTTCATCATTTGTTACTAAGTTTAAATCAATGATGTGTTCAAAGTCTTTTTTGTTATTAAATTGAGTTAGTAATAAACAATTTTCAAGAAGTAAAAAATTCTTAATCAAATCCCATTTAACGCTTTGTTGTATTAAAGGCGAATGAACATTAATTCCTTCTTTTGTAATATGTATTTCTGTTTTTTCTAAAAATGAAATCTTATTGAAAAATTCTTTTTTTGATTTACGGTATTTTAAATAACTCGTAAAGCATAAAATCAATAATAAGATTAAGACAATTATAATGATATAAATAGAGGTTTGATTGAACTGTGAAGAATTTTCAAAATCTTTTTTAAAGAAAATGATATGTTGTAAAAACATTACTAATGTAAGTAATGAGGTTATAGAAATTATCCGAATTCCTTTTACATAACTGTTGTTTTTAAATTTCCAATAAACTTCATTTTTTCTTAATAATGATTTTTTGTCTTGAATAATTTTGATATTCATTTTAACGTTTTGTATTATGTAATACCAAACCTTGCCAAGGTTTGACTTTTATTGTATCTGTGACTTATTTTATGTTTTCTTAAGGAATGTAAATCCGCGAGATTGGCGTACTATTTCTCAAGTCTATTCTTTCCCTTCCAAATATACGATTCCTCTTCAATGATTTTTATGGTTTTCCTTATTTTTTAAAATTAGGTTTTATTACAAATAGGTTAGTTCTTAGAAAAATGTTTTTTAAGAATAAACCTTGTCAAGGTTAAATTGATTCTTATGAACAACCTTAACAAGGTTTCATATTACAAAATGTTTATTTAGTTTAAAAGTAGTCTGTTCAATACCATCAAAATCCCTTTAAATCATTACCTTTATGACTTAATGTAATACTCGCCAATGGGAGAAATGTTTTTAGTTTGCGGAATTTTTGTTTCCGCTTTTGTGTCTTCGCAGACAAGAATCAATTATGCTTTGAAAATTACACATCCTGATAAAGATGAAAGATTGTACAATATGAATCTTGATGTAGAAGCTGGAACAACTTATTTCTATGATGAAAAACTTTTAGCAAACAGCAAATCTACTTCTAAGTCTAACCAGTTTTTGATTCATCAAAATACAAAGGAAGAAAATGTACAAATTGTTTACAGTGCAGAAAATAAACCCTATAAAATATCTTCTAAAGATAAAATCACTTGGAAGCTAGAGAATGAATTTAAAGAAATCGATCATTATAAACTTCAAAAAGCAACAGCAAACTTTGGAGAAAGAACTTGGACGGCTTGGTTTTGTCCGGATGTGAATATTACAGAAGGTCCCTATAAATTCAGAGATTTGCCAGGTCTTATTTTTGAATTGAGGGATAGTGAAAATATATTTGTTTACCAATTGACAAAGATTGAAAAGTTTAAAGCCGAAACAAAGAAATTGTCTTTTGATGTAACAAAAATTCAAGATATTTCAACAGAAAAGTATGATAAAATGATGGGCGATTTCTTCGAAAATCCTTTTTTAAAACAAAGAAGTCAGTTAACAAACGGAGTAGAATTGAATGTAGATGATAGAGATGTTCAGGTTCAAGATTTAAATAAAATGACTGCAGAGTTTAAGAAAAATATTAAAAATACCTATCCTCCCGCAGTTGAAATTAATCAATTCAAATTTTATAAAGAACAGATTTTAAACTAAAGAAAAACCCCGAAACAATTTGCTTCGGGGTTTTCGAATTTATATGAATTTGTGTTTTTTAGTTTTTTTTGCCTGCAAATTTGTTGAGTTTCATGCTTAAAGAAAACATAATATATCTTTTGAGAATCAGATCTTCACGGTCTTCAAAGTAAGTATTGGTAATGTTTCTTTTTACGCTTTGGTTTTGGTTTAGTACGTCATAAACTTTCACTTTTGCGGTAAGCTGTTTGTTGAAGAACGAATATCCTACACTGGTGTTCCAGAAATAGAAATCACGCTTAAAGCCAGGTGCAATGTTGGAAGTTGTGTTGTATTCAAAGTCATTTCCAATCACCAGTTTGCTTTTAAAGATGTAATTGGTAAGTTCCATCTTCATGATTTGGTTGGATGTTTCCACTTTATCAACGCTATAATTTTCGTAATTGCTGAAGTTATAACTGATGTTGTACGATGGTTTTACCGTAAGTTTATCTTTAATTTCGTAGGTAAGATTAAGACCTGGGTTAATATTATAACCGTTGCTTGTAAATTGCTGCGTATTAATAAAACCGGTGTTGTTGTTATAATTAAAAGAAACTCTAGGATTAATGCTTAGTTTGTTTTCTTTCCATTTATAAGTTTTGGTGAAACTTCCTCCAAGGTTAAAGTTTTTGTTCCCGCTAATGTTGGCGTAAGAAACGAATTGTTTACCAGATTCATCATAATAAGAATAGTTTACGACATCATTATTTTTATAGGTAAAACCAAAGTTGATGTAATAATTAATGTTTTTAACCATGTTAAAATTATTCATATAGATGTAGGTATTATTACTCCAAGTATTTTTCAGTTCCGGATTTCCGATATATGAAATCAAAGGATTGATGCGGTCTTCGTAAGGTGTAAGTTTTTCAGCAGAAGGAATATCGAAATTGTTGTAATTGTAAATACTAATTCTTTTGGTGTCAGAAAAATTATAGTTCATTCCGAAATTGGAGTTGGGAACGAAAAAGTTTTTTTCCATGTTAAAATTTTGCCCTTGGAAATTAGAATTGAGATCCATTTTTGTAATTCCCAATTCTGCATACGCCCACATATTGATTTTCTTTTTATTAAGATCAAAACCTAACTCGGGAGAAATCGTATTCATATCCTGATTCATGACATACGAAAGATCATCGTTAAGGTCTGAATAATCATTATTTAAAGCATCAAAATCATTTACATTTCTATTTTTGAGGTACTTTGTGGCAGTATAATTTACACTTAAATTCACTGTTGCCGAATCAGAAATTGGCTCAGAATATCCTGCACTGAAATTATATCTGTTGGTTTGGTTTTTACTCTTAGAAAGCTGGTTTCTAATATCATTTGGATCTGTAGAATTGTAGAAAATAGTCTGCGAATTGTTTAAATTCTTGGTGTTGTTTTCGCTAATGTTTGAATTTAACCCCACATTCATTAATCTTCCTTTCTTACTGAATTTTCTGGTGAAGAAAAGATTAGGATTAAATGAATAATTGTCTGTTTCAGTATTAGTATAAGATGTATTTTCGTTCAAAAGAACATCATTTCCAGAGGTAGAGTTTTTAGAATTACTAAAAGATCTCATTTCATTTTTACTGAAGGATGGCGAGAAATACATCGAAGTAAGAGAATCGATGGTAATTTTTGTTCTCACATCAAAACTATACACTTTTGTATCGTTTTCACCGTTGTTCTCTGAATTTGTTTTTAAAGTAGAGTTCGGAAGAAAGGTTGTTCTTGAAGATTTAGAACGGGTTTCCAGATTATTGTCTGTATGCACTACGCTAAAACTTTCAAGGTCTAAATCTTTATTGAATTTATCACTGTAATTCAAACCAATCGTGTTAGAACGTTGAATTCCCTTAGCGTTTTGCCCAGAAGTGTAATAGGTTGAGTTTCCGCTGGTAACAAAGCTTCCGCCTTGCAGCAACCATGAATTTCTTCCGTGTCCCATACTGTCGAAAACTTCATCGTTGGAAAATCCCTGCGAGTTAATATTATTGGAAGCCGCCAACAAACTTATTTTTGTGTCTTTTTTGAAGTAACTTATTAATCCGCTCGCTTCATATCTTTCATCCGAACCATATCCTGCAGTAAGACGGGAAATTAAGCCTTTATTTTTCTTTTCATCGATGGTAAAGTTAATGGTTGCGTTGTTCGATTTGGCTGCTTTGCCAGAAAGTTCTTCTTCTTTGGTTTTGGTGGTCGTAATCTGGATGTTTTTAATAATATCTGCAGGTAAATTTTGAAGAGCAATTTTCCCATCTTTATCGAAAAAAGGTTTTCCGTTGATGAGAATCTGGTCTGCTTCTTTACCATTCACGGTAATTTTTCCTTCGTTGCTGATTTCTACACCGGGAATTTGTTTTAAAAGTTCCTCTATTTTACTGTCGGGTCTTACTTTTATCGAAGAAGCATTGAATTCTATGGTGTCTTTTTTAATTTTAACCGGAGAAGCGGTAATTTTTACCTCTGCAATATCCTGAACTTTTGCATCGTCGAGTATAATTTCTCCGATGTTCTGTGAGCTTTCTATTTTATCAAAGATTTTTGAATAAGGTTTGTAGCGGTCTGCTTCAATTTTCAGTAAGCTTTCTTCTTTAATATCATCAAGTTTTAGCGCAAACTTTCCGTCATTGTTGGTAGAAGTGTAGTTGATGATTGCTGAATCTTTTACTTTTAAAAGATAAACGGTAGCGTTGGTAATTGGTTTTTGGTCACTAGTTTTTACTTTCCCGTCTAAGCTTATTTTTTGTGCTTGTGTTGCTAAAAACAAACTTAAAAGGAAAAATAACGAAAAAAAATTCCTCATTTTATAGTTTTGGTTATTTGATGAGGCAAAAATAGAAAAACATCCCAAAGTTGGGATGTTCCAATGTGTTAATATTTCTATAAATTATGAAATACTATGCTTTTAGATATCTAGAATAGGCATATCCTTCAACTCCTTCTGCGGTAGAAACTTTCCACCAGTCATCAGAAGTTTGCTCGACTAATGTTACAGAAGATCCTTTTGCTGCTTTACCAACAACGGCAGCTTCAGTAGAAGGCTCTTGTCTGATGTTCAGATTAGATTCTTCCGTTGCTACGCTTAATGCAGTACCTGCAGCTAAACCAGTAACCTGCACATCAATATTAATGTCTGATGCAGAGTAAGAAGCATCAATTGCACCTAAAGCGTTCCATACAGCATCTTTAGCTGCAGTATTGGCTGCGTCTCCAGATACGTAAAGAATACCATCTTGTTCCTGTACTTTTAAGTTTGAAATTCCTGCAGATTGTGCTGCAGAAACTACTGCTGAATATTTTTCTTCTAACATGCTCATGTTTTTATTATTTTACTGTGTAATTGAAGTTTACTTTACCAACTTTTAAAGCATCTACAGATTCTTTAATTTTTCTTGCCTGAGCCGGAGATACATTTCCTGTAAGAGTAAGTTCACCGTTTACCACTCCAACATTTACAGAAGGGAAATCTTTCACAGCATCTTTTACTTTTTGCTCAATAGCGGGATCAACCACAGAAGCTGTTTCTACTGGTGTATCTGCTACTGCAGCTTTTACTTCGGCCATATCGTGCACATCTTTAATACCTTTTAAAGCCTTCAATTGTGTAATTGCTGCGTCTTTTGCGGCTTGATCAGGGAAAGTTCCGCTAAGGTGAGCAACTCCATCTTTAATTTCTACAGAAGCTGTAGGTGTTGATGTAACTACAGAAGTTGCCTGTGTTTGTAAATCTGCATCAGAAACTTTCTTTTTACAAGAAACAGATGCGAAAGAAACTACTACTGCAAGAGCAGCCATTGTGAATGTTTTTTTCATAATTCGATTTTATTTTTTTTAAACGTGAATGGTAAATGTAATAATAAAATTTGTACCAAAATGTTAAATTTTGTGTGTGAAGCTGTAATTTTTATTTTAAAAACAGGTCTACTTATTTGTATGTCTATTTATTAGGGGAGTTTAGAGGGGTTTCACTGTATTTTAAAAATATTATATTTGTGCCACTTGATATAAATCTATGAAAGGACAGAATAAACTATTTTTTGCAATCATTATTGCGTTGGTATTGGGCGTTGGTCTTGGTGGGCTTGTGCATTTACAGTATCACGACAGTGCCGAATCTTTTTCTAAAAATATTAAACTCTTAGGAACTGTTTTTATCAGACTCGTTCAGATGATTATTGCGCCGTTGGTTTTTACTACTTTGGTGGTGGGAATTGCCAAAATGAGTGATATTAAAATGATTGGTAGAGTAGGGACAAAAGCAATGCTTTGGTTTATTTCTGCTTCATTGGTATCATTATTTATTGGTTTGGTTTTGGTGAATTGGCTAGAGCCAGGTCATGTTACAAAGTTCCCGACACAGGAAGCTGCTGCTGCAGATGAACTTCTGAAAACCAGTAAAGGTTTCTCAATGGAAGATTTTGTGAAACATATTATTCCTAAAAGTTTATTCGAAGCTTTTGCAACCAATGAAGTGCTTCAGATTGTTGTATTTTCGATAATGTTTGGGGTTGCTTTGGCGAATATGGGTGAAACGTATTCACAGCCTGTTATCAAACTTTTTGATGTTATTGCTCACGCTATTTTAAAAATGGTGGGTTACATTATGTGGTTTGCGCCGCTTGGTGTTTTCGGAGCTATTGCAGCGGTTGTTGCGACCAATGGTTTTGATATTTTTAAAGTTTACGCCATTTATCTTCGCGATTTCTTCTTCGCAATAGCAGTTTTATGGGCTGTGCTTTTATTGGTAGGCTATCTTATTTTAGGAAAAAGACTTTTCGAATTATTAAGAAGAATAAAATCGCCATTACTTATTGCATTTTCAACCACAAGTTCTGAAGCTGTTTTCCCGAAATTGGTAGAAGAGCTGGAAAGATTTGGATGTAACAATAGAGTCGTATCTTTTATTTTGCCATTAGGATATTCTTTTAACCTTGATGGAAGTATGATGTATATGACGTTTGCATCGATTTTTATCGCCCAGTTTTATGGTGTTGATATGACTTTAGGACAGCAAATTACCATGCTTTTGGTACTAATGTTAACATCAAAAGGAATTGCCGGAGTTCCGAGAGCATCTTTGGTAATTATTGTGGCAACGTGTACCATGTTTGATATTCCTGCAGCAGGTATTGCTTTAATTCTTCCAATCGACCATTTCTGCGATATGGCAAGAAGTATGACTAACGTTTTAGGAAACGCTTTAGCAACTTCAGCGGTTTCTAAATGGGAAGGTCAGTTGGAAAATCATGGAGGAGATATGTAATAGTTTTTTTAAGTTTTTGTACCACATTTTTTCAAAAGGCACAGTATGTGTATATAAGTTTTCATAACACTAAAAAATTATTATTATGAGAAGCTTATTATGGTTAGTAGCAGTAATCTGTATTATCGTTTGGGTATTAGGATTAGCAGGAGTTGGCGGAGGAATGGGATTAGGTAATTTAATTCACGTTCTGCTTGTTATCGCAATTATCGTTATTTTGTATAACATAATCTCCGGAAGAAAACCACTCGACTAGAGTAAAATTAAAAAAATGTAATAAAGTCTGTACCAAAAGTGCAGACTTTTTTTATGTCTTCTGTCAATGCTTATCTTAGATGGTTTCCATGAAAAATTTAGTAACTTTGGAGCCAATTTAAGAAACTGATGGATAATTTAGTTCAGGATACAACCGTTCAGAAACCAAAATGGATTAGGGTAAAACTTCCCACAGGAAAAAACTACCGAGAACTGAGAACTTTGGTAGATAAATATAAACTCAATACAATTTGCCAAAGCGGAAGCTGCCCAAATATGGGAGAATGTTGGGGTGAAGGTACTGCAACATTTATGATTTTGGGGAATATCTGTACCCGAAGCTGTGGTTTTTGTGGTGTGAAAACAGGTAAACCTTTAGATGTAAACTGGGACGAACCAGAAAAAGTAGCGAGATCTATTAAATTAATGAAGATTAAACACGCAGTTTTAACTTCGGTAGACCGTGACGATTTGAAAGATATGGGTTCAATTCTTTGGGCTGAAACCGTAAATGCAGTAAGAAGAATTTCACCAGGAACAACGATGGAGACTTTGATTCCGGATTTCCAAGGGATTACAAAGCATATTGATCGTTTGGTAGATGTTGCTCCGGAAGTAATCTCTCACAATATGGAAACCGTAAAACGTTTAACTAGAGAAGTGAGAATTCAAGCGAAATACGAAAGAAGCTTAGAAGTTTTAAGATACTTAAAAGAAGCCGGACAAAGACGTACAAAAACTGGGGTAATGCTTGGTTTAGGAGAAACTAAAGAAGAGGTTTTCCAAACGATTGAAGATATTAGAAACGCCAATGTAGATGTAATTACTTTAGGGCAATACCTACAACCCACAAAAAAACATCTTCCGGTAAAGAAATTTATCACGCCAGAAGAATTTGATGAGTTTGGAGATTTTGCCAGAAGTTTAGGTTTCAGACATGTAGAAAGTTCGCCTCTTGTAAGAAGTTCTTATCACGCAGAAAAACATATTCATTAAAAAATATCAGAGGTTATCTTTTTAGATAGCCTCTTTTTTTATGTTTTTTTACCGAAAAAGAACGAGCCTTGTAAAATTATTTACAAGGCCCGAATTAAACACAAACCACGATTAATAATTAATAGATGACTAATTATTTTGCGTGGTTCAAAACTATGGCAAATCGTCTTTTGATAAAAATTTTCTAACCCTCTGTAACCCTCACTTTGTCGAAAAAGTGCAAACAAGTATTATTTTCGGAGATTTTTAAGACATTTTCTTTGATCGCTACTTTTTTATAAATTAAGTTGATGTACAATCATTCAGCAAGCCTATGTCTTTTTTTAAAGGCAGAAGGGGTTTCACCAATATATTTTTTAAATAATTTGTTGAAATAAGAAAGGCTTTCAAAACCCACATTTAGGCAAACTTCGGTAATACTTACATTTTGTAGCAACAACAATTTAGCTTGATTTATTCTGTAAGTATTTACAAAATCGGTAAATGTCATGTTGGTTTGCTTCTTAAAATATCGGCAAAAAGCAGGAGTACTGAGGTTGGTTGCTTTTGCGATAGTATTAACATCTGGATTTTTATCATAATTTTCATGAATATAATCGTAGATGGTTCCCATTCTTATTTTATCGTTTAGAAACCATTTTATTCTCGTGTCTTCGGAGTTGAGTTCAGAGAATTCTGTAGATTCTGCTAATGTTTGCAAAACACATAATAAATCTAGTAAAGATTCAAAATTACTTTTCTCAAACATTAATTTTAGCTTTTCAACAACTATTTTTTTAGTTTCACCATGAAAATTTAAGCCAAGATACGAACGCTCTAAAAGCTCATGGATTTTTGAAAATTCAGGGGTTGGAAAAACCATTTTTTGCAAAAAATCTTCTCGTATTTGTAAAACCATCTGTTTGCATTCAGTTTGGATGTTATAATCGAAATTAAGATGAGGTACATTAGAACCAATCAACAATAAAGCGCTTTCTTTAAAATCACTAATGTTTTTTCCGACGTGGCAAATTCCTTTAGAAGCTTCTACATATACCAATTCTATTTCCGGGTGATAATGCCAGAAAAAGTAATCTTTCATGGAAGGTGTTATCAGTTTAAACGATCTCCCTTCTTCAAAATGAATACTTTCTTTTTGAATTTTCATGTTTTATTTTGATATTTTGTTTGTTTAAAATAATTTAATATTGTCAATATAGAGCAAAATTACATCATTTTAGAAGAAGTTTTTACCATTTTTTATTCTGATTTTTGCACCTTAATTTAATCAATGCTTCATAAGTAATAAATGAAGCGAAAAATAAAAAACAATGAGAGGGATAGATAAACGAATAATACCTTTAGCAATTGCTGGTCTAGGAATAGGAACAACAGAGTTTACAATTATGGGGCTTTTGCCAGATCTTGCCAAGTCTCTTGCAATAAGCATTCCTGAAGCGGGACGTTTAATTTCGGCTTATGCTTTTGGAGTGGTGATTGGCGCTCCTATTTTAATAGGATATTCCGTAAAGTTTCCACCGAAGAAAGTTTTACTTGCTTTAATGGTGCTTT
This sequence comes from Chryseobacterium sp. HNCC26DJ239, assembly GCF_057180445.1. NCBI lineage: Bacteria > Pseudomonadati > Bacteroidota > Flavobacteriia > Flavobacteriales > Weeksellaceae > Chryseobacterium > Chryseobacterium sp. HNCC26DJ239. The sequence goes on along the minus strand of NZ_JBXUGJ010000001.1, from coordinate 593,933 downwards.
TCACTTTTTTTAACGGATTATCTGCACTGATGCCCGATTATTCTTCGATGATGGTGGTGAGGTTTTTGTCTGGTTTGCCTCATGGAGCCTTTTTCGGAGTGGGAACTGTTGTGGCTTCCAGAATGGGTGGTAAAGGAAAAGAGGCTTTTTATATTTCTTTGATGTTTACAGGGCTCACTTTAGCAAATCTTGCAATGGTTCCGTTGGTTACCTACATTGGTCATCTCTATCATTGGCGATATTACTTTGCCATTGTTGCAGTGATTGGCCTTTTTGCCTTGCTTTTCATTAAACTTTGGCTTCCGGAAATGGAGTCTAATCAAGATGCTCATTTCAAGGACGAAATAAAATTCTTACAAACAAAACAAGCGTGGTTGGTTTTAGCGATTACAGCGATTGGTTTTGGGGGTTTGTTTACTTGGTTTAGTTACATCACGCCTTTAATGACTATCGTTTCTGGTGTAAAAACTGATCAAATGGCGTATGTAATGATTCTTGCAGGAGCAGGAATGGTGGTTGGAAACTTAGTTGGTGGATATATTTCAGACAGAATGAGCCCAGAGAAAACGTGTATTTTGTTCCTTTCGTTGATGATGACGGCTTTATGTTCAGTCTTTTTCTTTTCAGAAAATAAAACAATTTCTCTTGTGTTAACCTTTGTTTGTGGGGCTTTATCGATGTCGGTTTCAGCGCCAATTAATATTATGATGATGAAAGCTGCGCCGAAAAGTGAAATGATGGCAGCTGCTTTTATGCAAGCTGCGTTTAATATTGCGAATGCAATGGGAGCTTTTTTGGGAGGAATTCCTTTGGAATATGATTTACCGTATAATTATCCTTCGCTTGTGGGCGTAGGAATGACGATGATTGGTTTAATGATAAGTATTCGTTACATGTTTTTATATCATAAACAGCAGCCAAAAGAAGTTTATGCTGATTAGTTTTAAGAAAATTAAAACATTAAAAAATCCTGGTTGAGCATACGCACAGCCAGGATTTTTTTTAACTAACTTTTATATAACTTTCAATTTCGTTACCGTTATTGCACCAATAGAGAGCATTGTATAAATCGTCTTTGGCAAAAGCTTTAAATTCTCCAGGCATTATAACACTAAAGATTTCCGTAAAGTTTTGTATTTGGCTACTATCTGTAACAATAGCAGCTCTGTTCCATTTTGCAAGGTTTTTAATTCCTAAAAAAAAATCCTGAAACCATGCTCCTGCCGTAAAATCTTTTAGTTCTGTATCGATCAGCATCAAATAATTAAGTTCATCAAACTTTGCTACTTTCTTCGCAACTTGAGGGTTTACAACCGTTTCAAAATCATGTTTTGTTACTTCGTCTGAAGCTTTAAACGCTGCTACATTTTCCGGAGAATCGGGAATAATTGTTATCATATATTAATTTTTAATGTTTTGGTGAAAAAAAGTAAACAATAATTAAACCAATTTAATTTTTAGCAAAAAAAGGCTTGATTGTTGATGAATAATGATTAAATAATAAATTATGGATCTCAAATCTAATGAACCTTTCTGGTTGGTTAAAAATGGTATTATTTCATCTTACCCCTCATTGAAAGAAGATAAAGAATGCGATGTTCTTATTATTGGTGGTGGTATTACCGGTAGTCTTATTGCGCATCAAATGATAAAAGATGGGCACAACACGATTTTGATAGATAAAAGAGAAATTTGTAACGGAAGCACTTCTGCAACCACTTCTATGCTGCAGTATGAGATAGATGTTCCTTTGTATGAACTTTCTGAAATGATCGGCAAAGAACCCGCAATTATGAGTTATAAAGCTTGTGAAAAAGCTATTGAAGATATAGGAAACTTGGTGAAAGAAATTAAGTCGAGATCAGGTTTTAAAAAGAAACAGTCTTTATTTTTTGCCGCAAGAAAAAAAGATGAAAACTGGTTGATAAAAGAGTATGAAGCTAGAAAAAATGCAGGATTTGAAGTTGAATATTTAGGAGCAGATGATATTGAAAGGAAATTTGAAATTTCGAATTCTTATGGCGGAATTTTATCTAAATCTGGCGGAAGTTTAGATGCGTTTAAATTTGCTCACGAATTATTAAGGTTTAATGAAAAAAAAGGCTTGGAAATTTTCGATAAAACAGAACTACGTTCTGTAAAATACCTTAAAGATCACAATTTAGCATTAACAACCACTGGTTTTACGATTAAGACAAAAAAAATTATCTATTGTGTTGGTTATGAATCTAAAGAATTGATTAAAGAAAATTTTGTGGATTTGAAAAGTACTTTTGCTATCGTTTCAGAAATTCATTCTGAGCAAATTAAAAACATAGAAAATACATTAATTTGGAATACAGATGAGCCTTACTTGTACATGAGAACTACGGATGATGGCAGGCTTCTAATTGGTGGGGGAGACGAAGATTTTTATAACGCAGAAAAACGGGATGGTCTTCTTTTGAAAAAGGAGAAAGAAATTTTGCGAAATCTTAAAAGAATAAAACCTAATCATCATTTTTATACTGATTTTACCTGGGCGGGAACATTTGGTGAAACTAAAGATGGCCTTCCATACATCGGTGAGCATAAAAAGTTTAAAAACTCATATTTTGTATGTGGTTTTGGTGGGAACGGAATTACTTTTTCTGTTACCGGAATGGAAATGGCGTCCGCTTTTATGAAAGGAAAAAAACATCCTCTTTCTGAATATTTTAAATTTGGAAGATAGATGGGAGGAAAATTTTCGGGGCTCGCCAAAGGCGAGCCCCGAAAATTTTTATATTGTAAATTACCAGTTCGTTAAACCGTTTTCTAAAGCTTTTTGATAATTTTCTTCATCAAAACTATAAAGATCTGGAGATTTGTGTGCGCCACCACGTCTCTGTTCGTCTAGTTTTTTCAGAATTCCTAAGTTTTTTATTTTTCGATAAAAATTACCTCTGTTTAGTTCTTTACCTAAAATTACCTCGTATAATTTCTGAATTTCAGATAGTGTAAATTTTTCAGGTAGAAGATTATATCCAATAGGTTTTATGGCTATTTTTTCTCTTAAGGCAAGAATTGCTTTCTCGATAATCTCACGATGATCCATTCCAAAATCTAAATCTTTCAGTTGGTTTACGTATACCCATTCGCAGTATTGGCTAAGCTCATCACTCACCAAATTACCTTGAGAAGGATTGTATAGGGCAAGATAACCAACAGCAATAAATCGTTGTTTATGGAAAAGAGTTTCGTCAAAATCTTCAAAATAATGTTCAGTACGATTTTTTTTACCGAAAACGCCAAATTCTTGCAGGTACACATCGGTAAGGCCTGTTCTGTCTTTAATGATTCTTTGCACAGCATCATCCAGGTTCTCGTCTTTGCGGATATATCCTCCTGGTAAAAGCCATTTATCGCGATAGTTCATTTTTACGAGAAGAACTTTCAGTTCATTGTTTTCAAATCCAAAAATAACAGGATCTGCAGAGATGTGCGAAAGATATATTTCTTTTGCTATTTCAGATCTGTTTAAGAATTGCTGTTTTGAGTCCATGTAAAGGTTTAGAAATAAGGTAATATTTGTTGTCGCTAATATCGATATTTTTTTTTAATCAAACAAGATGGCTTTATTTGCTTAGAACGTTGGGTTTTTGCAGTCTTCAAACTCTTTTAAGAGGTTTTTGAAAACGGTTTCCACAGGTAAAACTTCGTCAATAAGCGCAGAAACTTGCCCAATTTCTAGTTCGCCTTCTTCCATATTCCCTTCAAACATTCCTAGTTTTGCTCTTGCTCTTCCTAAAGAAGCGATTAGAGCTTCTTTATTTCTTCCCTGGTTGTAGATCTCTTCTAGTTCGTTAAAGAATTTATTTTTTACCAATCTAACGGGCGCAAGTTCTTTCAAAGTTAAATGAGTGTCTCCTTCGTTCAGTTCGGTAATTTTTTTCTTCCAATTCTCGTGTGCACTTGCTTCAAGAGTTGCTGCGAATCGTGAACCAATTTGTACACCATCAGCACCGAGAATCATGGCTGCTTTTACTTGAGAGCCTAATGCAATTCCACCAGCAGCAATTAGTGGTTTTGAGATATGTTTTTTCACATTAGGAATTAAGCATAGCGTAGTGGTTTCATCTCTTCCGTTATGGCCACCTGCTTCAAAACCTTCCGCAACAATAGCATCAACACCTGCATCTTCACATTTTACAGCGAATTTTGTAGAAGAAACTACATGTGCTACTTTTACATTTTCTTTTTGAAGACCTTCTGTGTAAGTTTTTGGATTTCCGGCAGAAGTGAAAACAATTTTTACTCCTTCTTCTAGAATTATATTAATCACTTCATCAAGATTAGGATAAAGCATCGGCACATTTACTCCAAAAGGTTTGTCGGTTGCTTGTTTACATTTTCTAATGTTTTCCCTTAAAACATCGGGATACATGCTTCCTGCGCCAATAATTCCTAAGCCACCACAGTTAGAAACTGCAGAAGCGAGTCTCCATCCGGAATGCCAAATCATTCCCGCTTGAATGATAGGGTACTGTATATTAAAAAGTTGCGAAATTCTATTATTAGTTTCCTGCATATCTAATTTTTTTTGATAAGGTTAAATACAACTGAGTTGCTAAGTAAGTAAAAATAATAAAACTTACGCTTATAACTAGACATAAAAAAAACCTCCATTTCTGAAGGTTTTAAATTTTTATTTTGATACTGAAGCTTTTTTCCAGTTGCTTCTAAAATCGCAATTGTATCGACCGTCGATTGATATAAAAGTAGCAGGAATTTTTTCATTCACATACTTTTCTACCATTTCGTTTCTACGTTTGTCTAATGCCAATTGCTTTATTCTATCGTAATCTGTTTCAAGAGTTATTTGGTGCGCTGCAATATCGTCTTCAATTTTGATGATTTTTACAACAGATCTGTCTCTTTCGTCTTTGTCGTCGAAAGCTGTTGTGATATCTCCTTTTTTAAGACCAGCCAATTCATAACTTACAGTTCCCGGAATGCTTTCTCTTTCAATTTTATTAGAACCATCTTTTCCAGTAATTACACCAGCGTTGAATTTTGTTCTTTTATCGTCAGAGAATTTAAAAGCTGCTTCTTTAAAACTTAATTTTTCTGATTGAATTAAACCTCTAATACTATCTAATTTTTTCTTTGCAGTATTTATTTCTTCTTCGTTTGGCGTTGCCATTAAAAGAATGTGACGTGCATCATATACTTTACCAGACTTTTTTACCAACTGAATGATGTGGTATCCAAACTCAGATTCAACAGGGTCTGAAATTTCACCTTCCTGAAGATTCAAAGCTGCAGCTTCAAAGGGTTTTACCATTTGGCCTTTGTAGATATTCTTCATTAAACCTCCTGTTGGTGCAGAACCTTTGTCTTCAGAATAAATTCTAGCCTGGCTTTCAAACGTTTCTCCTGCAATAATATCTGCTTTAATTTTCTTTAGCCTTGCAATTAACTCATCTTTATGCGCATCTGTAAGTTTCGGAAACATCATAATCTGCGACAAAGATACCTCGTCTTTAATCTGAGGAAGCTGAGTTTTGAATGTATTGTAGAAATCTGTTACTTCGTTTGGGGTAACGTCTGCTTTTTCAGTAATTCTTTGATATTTTGCCTGGCCGTAATATTGGTCTGTATCGATTTTCTCGATTGCATTTTTCATTTCGTACTGATTACGGAACTTGTAGGCAGCCAACATTGTTTTTTCGTCAGGAAACTGTGAAACCAATTGGTTGTATTTTGCGTTTGCCTGCTCCTTTATTGCAGCAGAACGGTTTTCGATAAGGGTATCTTTTTTCGCTTCTACTACCAAAAGTTTGTTGTTGAGAAGGTTTTCAAGAAACTCGCATTTGTTTGTATTTCCTGCACCTTGCTGTTTTGCATAATTCATCTGCTCTTCAACGTCAGATTCTAAGATGATTTCATCTCCAATTACAGCAGCAATCCCGTCTACCAATTGCCCTTTCTTTAGCTGAGCTGTGGCGTTCACTGAAAAAAATGTCATGAAAACACCAAAAAGAAAAGCAATCTTAAATTTATTTATCATTTTCTACTATTAAACAAGTTGCAAATTTAGAATTCTTAATGAATTACGCTAAATTTTTTATTATAAATATTTCTTAAAAACTAAATATTAACCAAGTTCTACTTCGAAAGAAGTTAATTCTTTGAATTGTTTGATTCTTAAATAAACATCTGCTTCTTCTACTTCTGAAATTCTTTCTGTTCCGAATTTTTCTACAGTAAATGATGCCATTGCAGAACCTACAATTAAAGCAGACTTCATTGTTTCAAAGTCGAACTGACCTTTTTTTGCTAAATACGCCGCAAAACCACCTGCAAAAGTATCTCCTGCACCAGTTGGATCGAAAACTTCTTCAAGAGGCAAAGCCGGAATTGCGAAGATTTTTCCTTCCCCGAATAAAAGCGCACCGTGTTCTCCTTTTTTGATAATCACGTATTTTGGACCCATTTCGTGGATTTTTTGAGCTGCTTTTACCAAAGAGTATTCTCCTGAAAGTTGTCTTGCTTCTTCATCGTTGATGCTGATTACGTCTGTCTTAGCAATCATCAATTTTAGTGTGTCCATTGCAGTGTCCATCCAGAAATTCATAGTGTCTAGAATGGTAAGTTTTGGACGGTTGTTCATTTTTTCTAAAACAGAAAGCTGTACTCCAGGATGTAAGTTTCCTAAAAGTAAAACTTCTGCATCTTGCATAGAATCAGGAATTTTTGGGTCGAAGTTTTCAAGAACGTTCACTTCTGTTGCCAAAGTATCTCTTGTATTTAGGTCGTTGTGGTATTTACCAGCCCAGAAGAAAGTTTTTCCTTCTTTTACGATTTCAATTCCTTCGATATTTACGTTTCTGTTGCTGAACATATCTAAATATTCTTGAGGAAAATCTCCACCAACAACAGATACAATTCCAGATTTTACACCCAAAGTAGAAGATGTTATTGCGATATAAGTGGCTGCTCCACCTAAGATTTTATCAGTTTTACCAAAAGGAGTTTCGATGGCATCAAATGCTACACTTCCTACAACTAAAAGTTTCATATTTTATGTGTTATTTTTTTATTTAAATTAATTTTTCCATTCAAAAGTATCCAAAAGATGCATTAAATCTTTCTTAATATAATTTACTGCAGGAGCCAATGAATCTGGTTTTGGTCTTGAGTTGAAATACAGGTATGCCGTTAAGAAATGTTTAGTACTGTCGGTTGCATAAAACTGAATGTTTGCCGCAGTTTGTCCTTTCAATTCATAAAAGTTACCGTAAACTTTTCTTTCAGGATATTCAAATGATTTTGTATCGATAGAACTTGCTTTTACCGTGTGTCTGTATACCATTTTCTCGGCTTCTGCAACTTGGTCTGCGAAGTTATTTTGAATAGGGTAGTAGGTGATGAAAACTTTTGCTTTCATTTTTGGGTAATTCAGGTAATACCAACAAGGTTTTTTGGCATCTGCAAGCTGAGCAAAGTTCGAATATTCGAATGTGTAATTACAATTTGCATCCAGTTTTTGATATTTTGGAGTAGGATATTCAAGTCGTAATTCACCGTAAGGCTTTGGCGTAGCTTCTTTTCCACATGAAAGTAGAAGCATAGACGCAAATACAAAAATGACTTTTTTAATCATTTGGCAAAAGTACAAATTAGATTTTAGATTTTCGGGCACAATTTTCAGTCTTTCAACGCGTTTTGCAGATAATTTTCGAGAGGCTTCGGAAAAGAACGTTTTTGAGCATCATTTACATCAGAAATCATTAGTTTTTTGTTTTTTAGTAAAGCTTTCCAAGCGCTTTCTGAAGCAATTTCTGTATCGAAAATTTCAATGCTTAAATTTCTGTGCGTTAGTTTGTGTTCTATAGTTTTTACACTTTTTATATATTTTATATTTTCCGGAGCGATTTCCGGGAGAAATTCAAATAGTTTTTTCCAAATAAAATCGTCGCCGCGTTGCTGTATCAAAAACTCTCCGTTTCTGTGCACAAAATAGTATTTCAAAGACAGGTTTTCTGTTTTTACTTTTTTGGTTTTAACGGGAAAATTATTGGTTTTACCAGTAGAAAATGCGAGACAGTCTTTATTTATTGGGCAATCTTTACAATTCGGATTTTTTGGTTTGCAAATTTCCGAACCTAAATCCATCATCGCCTGATTAAAATCTCCCACATTTTCAGGCATAATTAAATGTGCCAGTTCTGAAAAATATTTGAAAGCGGTAGATTGTGAAATATCAAAATCATCAGCGAAAATTCTGCTCAGTACACGATAAAAGTTACCATCAACAGCAGGTTTTTTTGCCCCAAAACAGATGCTTGAAATTGCTGCTGCTGTATATTTGCCGACGCCTTTTAGTTTTAGAATATCATCATAATCAGAAGGAAATTTACCTCCAAACTCAGTCATAATCTGCTGTGAAGCTTTATGAATGTTGATGGCGCGAGAATAGTATCCTAAACCTTTCCAATGAAGAATAACTTCGTTTTCATCTGCCTCCGCCAAAGTTTTTACATCGGGAAAACGTTCTACAAAACGGTTGTAATGCCCTAAACCTTGCGCAATTCTTGTCTGTTGAAAAACGATTTCACAAATCCAGATTTTATAAGGGTCTTTTGTATTTCGAAAAGGCAAATCTCTGGCGTTTTGAGCGTACCAGTTTAGAATTTTGTTTCCAATATGCAGAAAGTCGTTGTTGTTTTGTAAGGTGTTCAAGAAAGTAATATCTGAAAAATTATCCCGCAAAGATACTTAAAAGCAATGTAGAAAAATGGGCTCTTTTTTGATGAATCGTATAGTGTCTTTATTTTACATTAGGTTTTTTCAATTTTCAACATGCTTAACGTGATTACGTCTCATTGTAAACTGAACCTGTAATTGCTAGAGCGTGGTTTTTATTGTTTATCACTAGTTTTTTGTTACTGCATGAAATTTTTATTCACAAGGTAATATTTAAAAAATTATTATAAATGTCTCTGAAATAATATATTCACGAAGAAAATATTACCAAGTTCAATAGATTCAAGATAATAAAAACGTTAAAATACAAATTAATAAAAATTACTTATCTTATTAAAAATCAATTTATAGGAGATGCATAAAGCCATCGTTCCCAAATTAAAGAAGAAAAAACATTGGCTATTCTTGGGGTATCAGTAGTTCCTTTATAAGCAGAATCCATCCAAATATAGTAGGTTTTGTTGGCCCCGCTTGTATTGTTTATCATAAATTGTCCTACTGCCATTCCAAACATTCCACCTCTCGTAATACCTCCTGCTCCTGCAGTAGCTCCAACTGGCATTAGATCTGGAGAATTTGCATACGAAGAGCTTGAATCACAAATAAAAATATGTGCCCAAAGACTTCCGTCTACATCGATTACATTTGGGTCTATGGAAAGTGTTGTTCCGGCAGAAACTATCCATTTTCCAGCAGGTAAAATAATGGACGCATTGGTATAGTATTTTTGATCTAAATTAGTCATTGTAATTCCTGATCCCGGCAAAGTTCCTAATACCGTTGGTGTTACCGAAACATTTGTTGCCCAGCTTGCATTACCATTGGTATCTGAGCTCAAAATCTTACCACTGCCTTGCGAGCCATCCACTAAGCGAAATCCTGTTCCGGAACCTCCAGAAGTTGCGTCAATATGAAGTTTTGCTGTTGGAACTTTCGTGGTAATCCCAACATTTCCGTTTTCTAATATTGTAATTCCATTAAGATCACTTGAACCGTTAAATACTCTAAATCTAGGATTTCCATTATCATTTACTTGGTCTAAATACCAGCTTTTATCTAGGGTAGCTTGTCCTTGAAGTGTAATTTGTCCGCCCTCCCCATTTTTTTGAATATAAACTTCATCCACAGCATTTATTTTCCCGTTTACATCCAACATAACAGATGGATTTGTTTTCCCAATTCCAATAGTACCGTTGTCTTTTACTACAAACTCTGTTCCTGCACTTCTTGGGGTAACACCATCTGAATTTGTAGTCAGTTTTACCATTGTGTTGGCGTTATCATTTGCGAAAGAATCATTCGAAAGATCAGAATTGGTTGCTGTACTTACTAGTTTTTGCCATGCACTTCCATCAAAATAATAATACCCTATTGCATTGATATTTATTCTTTGGCTAGAGCTGTCGCCACTAGTTACATCTGTAATAAAAATGATTGCCCCAATTTGGTCTGCCCCATATAAAGTGTTTCCTTTATTGGTAAGCTGTAAGCGCGTAAGGCGTGGAGCGATTACTCCATCTACTTTTGTAGCATTTGAAGCATCTCCTACAATATCTAAGGAAGATTTAGGCGTTGAAGTATTAATACCCACCTGAGAATAAGCAAAAGCACTACAGGAAAATGCAATTGCGAGAATAAAATTTTTCTGCATATTTGATATTTTTATGGTTGGTAAAATGATAATTATAAACAAATAATTATCTATCAAATATACAAATAATAAAAATATTTTATTATTTATTTAATGAAATGTTCGGTTTGTAAAAAAAAATCAAATAAAATGCTAGATTTTTTATATGAAAATGTGCAATTAAGAAATAGCGATGTTAAAAGTTAAATGATGAAAAAAGATAAAATTATTGTCTGTAATTTTTTGTTAATTTTAAATTTAAGGGATAGTATAAATGAAAATCGAGAAAGCAAATAGTAAAGACGACGCAATATTAAGTGATATTGCTTTTAAAGGGAAATCTTTTTGGGGCTACGAAATTGAGCAATTAAATGAATGGAAAGAGAACTTAACGATAACACCGAATTATATTGAAAATAATGATGTTTATAAGTTGGTTGTTGAATTTGAAATTGTTGGTTTCTTTAGTTTTCTTACAAGTGAAAACAATACTTTAAAGCTCGATTATCTTTTTATCTACCCTCAATACATCGGAAAAGGTTATGGAAAAGTTCTATTAAACAAAGCAATTGAAGTCGCAAAAGAAAAGAAAGCTCTAAAAATAATTTTAGACGCAGACCCAAATGCAGAAAGTTTTTATAAGCATTCTGGCTTCAAAACTTATGCACAAAAAGAGTCTTCAGTTAAAAATAGATTTTTACCACAAATGGAATTGGTTTTGAATTAAACTCCTTCAATTTTCAAAGAAGATACAAAGCTCTCTTCTGCGGCTTGATAGCCAATTTCAAAAAGTTCATTCAAACGGTGTTTTTTTCTTTCAAAAGTTCCGTAGCTAGAGAATTGCTGTGATGTAATGAGCCAATCACAATGGTCGAATTTTATTTTTTCTACGCGGTAAGATAAAAGGTCATAAGAGCGTGACACAATGGCTTTTATCGATTTTAAATCATTAATATTAATATTGTGTGGTGGCGAAACAAAAACTCCAATCAATTTATCACATTCATCCCGAATAATATCTGCTGGGAAATTATTGAGAACTCCGCCATCGCAAAACATTTCCTCACCAATTATATAAGGCGTTGTAATCCCAGGAATAGAACAGGAAGCAATGATAGCGTCGACAATTTTGAAGTCGTTATCGAAAATTTTTTGAGTTCCCGAAACAAGTTCGGTAGCTACAATTCGCACTTCTTTATCGAGTTCGCCAATTTTTAAATCTCCAAAAATAGGTTTAAGATAATTTCTGAAAATAACAGACGAAACCAAACCTGGCTGATTGAAGGTAAAGTGTTTCCAATTGAAAAAGTACACAGAATTGAAAAAGTCTAGAATTTCTTCAGGAGTTTTCCCTATTGCGTGCAGACAACCCACGATAGAACCCGCGCTGCAACATGACAGAATGTCTATATTGATTTTCTTTGTATTCAAAAATTTTAAAACCCCTGCATGAGCAATTCCTTTGGTGCCTCCGCCAGAAAGTACTAAACCTGTTTTTTCTGAAATCATAGTTTAAAATTAGTGATAAGTTCCTATAAATAGTGGTTTAAAGGTATTAAATTTTTCATAAAACTGAGATTTGATGGCTGTTTTTAAAGAAAAGTTAATTTAAATTATTAAGACATTTACCAAAGAAAAAATCCTCAAAAATAAGATATGAGGATTTTTATGAATAATAATTTATATGAAGATTGTTGATTGCGATGTTACATTTTTTTGTGTTTTTAAGATTGATGTTATTTATCATTCAATAATTATTCCGAACTGTGTGAAGATTTATTAAAAAATGAAAAAAATACATTAAAATTTGTTAAAATTGAAATGTTTTTTTCCTTCTGAATTTATTTTTGGTTGAAATTCGTCTTCAGAAACAATAAAGAAAGCCCCGAAAACAAGTTTCGAGGCTTTGTATTTATCAACAAGCAACCATTACGTATTGCTCATTACTTATCCTAAATAAGGGTATTTGTAATCTTTAGGAGAAACAAAAGTTTCTTTAATAGACCTTACAGAAGTCCATCTTAGTAAGTTCATTTTAGAACCAGCTTTATCGTTTGTTCCAGAAGCTCTACCGCCACCGAAAGGTTGCTGCCCAACAACTGCACCTGTAGGTTTATCGTTGATGTAGAAGTTACCAGAAGCATTTTCTAATGCCTTGAAAGCTTCATTCACAGCATATCTGTCTTGTGCAAAAACAGAACCTGTTAATGAATAAGGCGAAGAAGAATCTACCAAAACCAAAGTTTCTGCCCATTTTGCATCTTCGTACACGTAAACAGATAAGATTGGACCGAAGATTTCTTCCACCATACTTTCGTATTGTGGGTTGGTTGTTTCAATTACAGTTGGGTGTACAAACCATCCTTTAGAATCGTCGCAAGTACCACCAATTGCTACTTTTGCTTCGCTTGAAGCTGTTGCTCTATCGATGTATCCTTTACATTTTTCGAAAGAGTTTTTATCGATTACCGCATTTACAAAGTTTGAAGGGTCTTCAGGAGAACCTACTTTAATAGTTGCGATTTGGTTTTCCATTACTTTTTTAACATCTGCCCAAAGAGATTGAGGGATGTACGCTCTTGAAGCTGCAGAACATTTTTGACCTTGATATTCGAAAGCTCCTCTTACCAAAGCAGTTGCAACCGCTTCTACGTTTGCAGATGGATGCGCAATTACGAAGTCTTTTCCACCAGTTTCACCAACGATTCTTGGGTATGTTCTGTAGTTGTGAATGTTATCCCCAATCATTTTCCACATTCCTTGGAAAACTTTTGTTGAACCTGTAAAGTGAAGTCCTGCAAAATCTCTGTGTGCCAAAACTTTCTCAGCAGTTTCTTTTCCATCTGTGAAAATCATGTTGATAACACCTTTTGGTAAACCAGCTTCAATTAAAACATCCATAATTACTTTTGCAGAATAGATTTGTTTGTCTGAAGGTTTCCAAACGACAACGTTTCCAAGCATTGCCATACAAGTTGGCAAGTTTCCAGAAATCGCTGTAAAGTTGAACGGAGTTACCGCAAAACAGAATCCTTCTAATGGTCTGTATTCAACACGGTTCCAAATTCCTGCGTCCGAAACGGGTTGCTCAGAATACATTTCTGTCATAAATTCTACATTGAATCTCAAGAAATCGATGAATTCACAAGCGGCGTCAATTTCAGTTTGGTGCACGTTTTTAGATTGTCCAATCATTGTAGCAGCGTTGATTACATCTCTGTAAGGACCTGCAATAAGGTCTGCTGCTTTTAAGAAAATAGCTGCACGATGTTCCCAACCAAGCTCGTTCCATTGTTTTTTTGCTGCTAAAGCTGCATTAATCGCATCATCTACATGCTGCATCGTTCCTCTGTGATAGAACCCAAAATCGTGAGCGTGATCTTGAGGCGACTGAAGCTGTACTTTATCTCCCGTTTTTACTTCTTCTCCGTTGATTACCATTGGAATTTCAGTTTTTTCTGCCCACATTTTTTTGTACTGAGCGATAAGAGATTTTACTTCTGCAGATCCCGGTTCGTAAGTGGTAACCGGTTCGTTCGTTGCAAATGGTACTTGCGAAATTGCTTTTGACATATGATTTTGTATATTTTTTCTGAATGTTACAAATTTACAACATTTATAGTTTATTCAGCAGCATTGTCACGGTGCATTTTCTATACAGGTATTTTTTTTAAAACAGTAAATAATTCCAGTAGATAAGTTTTGTTTAAGTAAATATTTGAAGATATTTATTTCGGAAAATACTCAGGTAAGATTATGTTTAAGCCTTATAAAATCTTCCAAACTAAAATTTAACCAGGATAAATTTGATTATTTTAGTTCAAAAAACAAGAAAAACGGAAGTTTATATTTTCTCGTTTTCCAAAATTTTTAAAACTAATTTTTCTTCATGCGTAAGATCTGCTTTACCGTCGTTTTCTTCTATTTTTTCTAGCTCATCTAGATATTTTTTTATAGAGTTATTTTCGTACAAATTAATGACGAGAGGGTGCACATAATATTTTTTGCAAACGGTACTGGTGTTGCCTAAGTGTTCTGCAACTATTTCTAGCGCTTGCTTTACCTTCCTTTTGTATTCTTTATTACTTTCTGCGTACCCTATTTCTTTAAAAGCAATTAAGGCGTTTACAGTTCCCGACCAGGTTCTGAAATCTTTTGCAGTAAAATCTTCTCCGCTAATTTCTTTAATATAGTCATTTACCATTCCAGAATCGATAGAGTGATGGTTTCCTTCATCATCATAAAATTGAAAAAGCTCTCTACCCGGAATTTCCTTACACTTCTGCACCAATCTCGCGAGTCTTTTACTTTTCAAGTCTACATTATGCATCACGCCTTTTTTTCCTTTAAAAGAGAAATTTATTTTTTGCCCTTCAACTTTTACATGTTTATTTTTTAATGTAGTTAAACCGAAAGAACCGTAGAGTTTTTCGTAGGCATTATTACCAATTCTAATGTTGGTTTTTTGCATTAAACTTACAATTAACGCCAGAATTTTTCTTTTTTCAAAATTTCTCAGTGCTAAATCTTTCTCTACATGAAGCCTAATTGAAGGCAAAGCGTAACCAAACTGAAGCATTCTGTAAAATTTTGTATGATTTCTAAGTGCACTCCACAGCGGATGATAGCGATATTGTTTACGTTTTTTAAGATCAAAACCTGTCGCCTGAAGATGGCCGTTGTCTAAAGCGCAAATCCAAACGTTTTCCCAAGCAGGAGGTATTACCAAACTGTTGATACGCTTAATTTCTTCCTTATTTTTTACCTTTTCACCATCCTTAAAATAAGAAAACTTTTTACCCTTCCTTTTACGAGTAATTCCTGAAGATTCTGCATCGGAGGTATAAACAAGATGTACCGCCTTTGCAGAAGCCTCTGGATCTTTCATAATCTTGATAATTTTGGAAGGTTTTAGATGGTTTATTATCTCCAAATCTAAATTTTCCATAGCTTAACTTTAAGAATTTTTACCTCTCGAAAAAAGCCATAAAATAATACCCAAAACGCCTACTACGAGGATAATTCCCCACCACATTCCGGCTTTAAAGATGGTTTCTACCGCTTCACAACTTGTTAAAAGCATTAAACATAATAGAGAAATGCTCAATAAACCTAGTTTTTTCATAATAATTTATTTTTTTGGTGTTAATAGTATTTTTGGGTGATGGATACTTGATGCTAGATGTGAAGTTTTTAAAATTTCAAAAGTAAATCTCAAACCCTATTTTCATCTGCTCTCCATTTTTTAATTGATTTTTTGATGTCGTCTCCGGAAATATTCTCTTTCAAGGCCTTTTCAAGCAAGATTTTAAATTCATCGTCGTACGCAAAACGTAAAGCTGCAATTTGGCTAAAACTTAATTTTTCTTCCACAAAATCAGATCTTAAATTGAAAATTTCAAAATAACGCTGCTTAAATTCTAATCTTACCATTCTGTTTTGCAGAACAAGCGCATAATGTTGTCTAAGCATGATGGCGAGATAAAAAATCAAAAAAATAACGACTGAAAACAAAATCCATAAAAGCTGATGTTCCTCATCATTAAAAATTTTAAAAATTCCCAAACCTTCCAAAATAATTAGCAACGGAAGGTAAACGAAATGATGCGGAGCGTAATATCTGCTGTGATTTTGATAATTCTGTGTTTTCATAGGTTTTATTTTATGTTTAAGTCTTTTGCAATAATCTTTCCAAAAAAGAGTCTTGTGGTATGTTTCCGTGTTTTGAAATTATTTTCAAAGCGTAAAATGAAACATTTTGTAACCATTTCAACCATTAAATTTATCAATAAGAAAATCTTTACAGCTTTAGGAATTCCAACCGGTCAAAATTCGTAACTTTCGGTTTTTAAAATTGATCAAAAAAATGACTTCAAAGGAAAAAGTGGCTGCACTTCGTGAAGAGATGCAGAAAAATAATGTTGATGCATTTATCGTATATTCTGCAGACCCGCATATGAGCGAATATCTTCCGCAGGAATGGCAAGAAAGAGCTTGGTTATCGGGTTTTTTAGGTTCTGCAGGTTTTGTGGTAATTACAAAAGATAAAGCTGGACTTTGGACGGATGGAAGATACTTTACACAAGCTCCAATTGAACTGGCTGGTTCTGGAATCGACCTTTTTAAAGACGGAATGGAGGGAACTCCCAATTATATCGACTGGATTATTTCAGAAATTCCACAAAACGGTAAAGTAGCAGTAAATGCAGTGGCAACTTCTCATGCCAATTGGCAAACTTTAGAACATAAATTAGGTGCTAAAAATATCGAGCTTGCAGATTTACCTTTATTAAAAGAGGTTTGGAAAGACAGAGGAACGCCATCGAAGAACCCAATTTTTGTTCATCCTGAAAAATGGGCAGGAAAATCTGTAGTTTCTAAAATTGCTGATATTCGCCAAAAAATGGAGGGACAGGAAGCTGGAGTTCATATTATTTCAAGTTTGGACGATGTTGCTTGGACTTTAAATTTAAGAGGAAGCGATGTGGAAGCCAACCCCGTATTTTTAGGATACGTAATTATCACGAAAAATGACGCAATTCTTTTCACCGATTTAGAAAAAATGCAGGTGGAAGCAAGAAAGCAAATGGACGATTCTTTCGTGAAAATGATGCCGTATGAAGAGTTTTACAATCACCTTCAAACCATTAAAAACGAAAAAGTATTGGTTTCGCCAAACAGCAATCAATCTATTTTTGACGCTTTAAAATCGGAAAATCAGTTCATCAAAGCTGCAGTTCCTGGAAATTTAATGAAAGCTCAGAAAAACGAAACGGAGTTGGAAGGTTTCAGAACAGTAATGGTGAGAGACGGTGTCGCGATGGTGAAATTCCTTTATTGGCTTACGCACAATGTCGGAAAAGAAGCTATGAACGAGTATTCTATCGGTCAAAAACTGAAAGGTTTCCGTGCTGAAGGAGAAAATTTTGTTGGTGAAAGCTTCGGAAGTATTGTTGGCTACAAAGATAACGGTGCCATTATGCATTATTCTGCAAAATCTGAAGGAAGTAAGGAGGTTTTGAAAGATGCGACGATTTTGGTAGATTCTGGAGGTCAATATTTGGAAGGAACAACAGATATTACGAGAACTTTTGCTTTGGGAGACGCTTCTGAAGAGTTTAAAAGAAATTCAACTTTAGTTTTACAAGGTTTGATTCGTCTTTCAATGGTAAAATTCCCGAAAGGAACAAGGGGTGTTCAATTGGATGCAATTGCAAGACTTCCTTTATGGATGGAAGGTAAAGATTACAACCACGGAACAGGTCATGGTGTTGGAAGTTTTATGAACGTTCATGAAGGTCCGCAAAACATCAGAAAAGACATGAATCCGCAAGAACTTTTACCAGGAATGGTTTGTTCTAATGAACCTGGCTATTATTTGGAAGGAGAATACGGAATTCGTCATGAAAATTTAATTGCTGTAAAAGAATCTGAAACCACAATTCATGGAACTTTTTATGAGTTTGAAACCTTAACATTCTGTCCATTCTTTAAGGATACCATTGTAGAAGAAATCCTTTCTGAAGAAGAAATCAACTGGCTGAATGCATATCACAAACAATGTGAAGAGAAATTGGCTCCACATTTGGAGGGTGAAGTAAAAGATTGGTTCTTACAATTGGTAAGTGCATTATAGTGCAATAAAAATATTTTAAATATAACACTACCGTATTTTTACGGTTAAGATACCGTAAAAATACTGATAGAATTGAAGCGTATTGGTATTAGTTTTGCCAAAGCAAGTTAAAACTCAATCACTTCATATAAATTATTTTAAAGCCGTAAGTCATCTCAGATTTTGAGGTGACTTTTTTACTGTTTTAAACTTTCAATAGACATTCCTTCGTGTGTAATAACGAGTGTTTCTGTCGCAACTTGAGAATCCTGGCTAATCAAAACCGGACCAATATATTTTGAAGGGAAACTATTTTTTAACCTCCAAATAATTAAAGGATTAAACTGTTCATCAAGTAATTTTATCACAATATCTCGTCTTTCGACATTGCCAAAAGACTTAGTTTTCATCCAATTAAAAAAATCGTTATCACCTTTTACAATCGCTCTTTTCAAAGTAACATCCGAATATTTTAATAATCCAGGAGCTTTTTGTTCTGACTCTAATTTAGAATTACCATCTCTTACCGAAATAACATCGATATTCATGTCTAATCCTGAAACTTCAAGAAATTCTGTTCTTGTTCCGCCCCATTCCACAGAAAAATGGTAGCGATTAATAATTTTTGGAGGCATGGTTGTAGTATTTAATTTTGTATTAAAGATACTGATTTTTAATATATTGTAATTCTTTATATTGAGTTTATACGTAAGTGGAAATTTTTAATGATGCTTTATTAATACTGATTTTGTATATGTTGATTTACATTCATTAAATAAATCTTTAGGTATATAAACATTTCGCTCTTTGCGATTAAAAACCGTAATTTTGCAGCATGAATAACGATACCATCTGCGCACTTGCCACAGCCAACGGAGTTGGAGCTTTAGGAATTATAAGGGTTTCTGGAAATGATTCTTTGAAAGTTGTACAAAAATCTTTCCCTTCCAAAAATCTTGAAAAGCAAAAATCTCACACCATTCATTACGGATATTTTATGGATGGTGTGGAGGCAATTGACGAAGTGATGTTATCCATTTTTTTAGCACCAAGAACTTTCACCACCGAAAATTCTGTTGAAATTACCTTTCACGGTTCTCCACACATCGGAAAACGCATTCTTGAAACGTTAATAAAAAACGGAGCAAGAATGGCAAAAGCGGGTGAATTTACATTAAGAGCTTTCATCAACGGGAGAATCGACCTTTCTCAAGCTGAAGCCATTGCAGATGTTATTGCCTCAGAAAATGAAGCTTCAAGAAAAGTGGCAATCAGTCAACTAAAAGGCGGAATTACCAATGAAATTTCTTTCCTCAGAACAGATTTGTTGAATTTTGTGTCTCTTATCGAACTCGAATTAGATTTCGCAGAAGAAGACGTTGAATTTGCCGACCGTTCTGCTTTGGTTGGATTGCTAAATAAAATTGAATTAAAACTAAATTCTTTAATTGAAAGTTTCCAGTACGGAAACGCCATCAAAAACGGAACTGCCGTTGCAATTATTGGTAAACCTAATGCAGGGAAATCTACACTTTTAAATGCTTTACTGAAAGAAGAAAGAGCTATTGTAAGTAATATTGCGGGAACAACTCGTGATACTATTGAAGAAATTTTGCACATAAAAGGTCATGCTTTTCGTTTAATCGACACCGCTGGTTTACGCGAAACAGTCGATGAAATTGAAGCAATTGGTGTAAAAAAAGCCAAAGAAAAAGTTGAAAACGCAAACATTCTCGTTTATCTTGCAGATGCTGCAACAGAAGATTTTTCTGAAGATATTGAAATGATTACATCTTTGCTTCGCCCAGATTTAAAACTGATTATTAGTGCCACGAAAATTGATGAAGTATCGCCAAATCAGTACGAAAAGGTTGAAGATGTTTTCAGAAACAAAATTACCCACGAGTTTGATTTTATTAAAATTTCTGCTGTTGAAAATCAAAACATCCAAGATTTAAAAAATGAACTTTCTTCTTATGTTGAACATTTAAAAACAGAAGAAAACAACGTGGTAATCACCAATCAAAGACACTTTGAAGCTTTACAAAAATCCTTAGATGCCGTTCATAAAGTAAAAGAAGCCATCAGTTTCCAAATTTCAACCGAACTTTTAGCCTACGAACTAAGAAACGCCCTCGAGTATCTCGGTGAAATTTCCGGCGAGGTTACCAATGATGAAGTTTTAGGAAATATTTTTTCTAAGTTTTGTATCGGAAAGTAACCACTACAAAATAAACAATCAAAAAACCGTTAATAATATACTTAAAAGCCTTATTTGTAGGGCTTTTTCTTTTTTACAAATATAGTTTTTTTTGTGTTGTTTTGTGATAATCGGTACAAATTTGTACCTTTGTTGTACCTCGAAAGGATTTTTAGAAAAGAATCCATTTTTTTTGTTCTTTTGGTTGTCACTTTTACACAACTTTAAACACTTTAGTACACTATTATACAAATTTGGGAGAAATGAGCAGTAATATTAAGTTAAACCGTGTTTGTCAGTATTGTAGCAAGGATTTTATTGCTAAAACTACCGTTACCCGATATTGTTCGGACGATTGCGCCAAAAAAGCCTACAAAGCCCGTAAGAGAGCGGAAAAGATAGGTGTTTCAATAGCAGAAACTCAACAAATAAGAAATAAGCCAATTGAGGACTTAAAAGCGAGAGAGTTTTTAACCGTTATGCAAGTTTCAAAATTAATAGGTTGCTCAAAACAGAATGTTTATAAACTCATTAATACAGGAAAATTGAAAGCAACTAATATTCTTATAAAAAAGACAATTGTATTAAGAACTGATATAGATAATATGTTTAAAAATGTTCAGGAAAAGCCTAAACAAAAAACTTATTATGTTTCAGAATGTTTCAGTATTTCAGAAGTTCAAAACCTCTTTAAAGTATCTCCAACAGCTTTACAGACCATTATTAAAAGGGAAAATATACCCAAAATAAAACAAGGGAAGTTTGTGTACGTTCCCAAAGTATTAATTGAAAACATTTTTAAGTAAATTTGAAATAGCATAAAAGACAATGACCGTAAAAGTAACATTAAGAGAAAAGCCAATTTCTAAAGGACGTAAAAGCCTGTATTTGGATTTTTACCCAGCAATACCCAACCCTAAAACAGGAGAACCCACTCGTAGGGAATTTTTAGGGCTTTATACTTTTGAGAAACCTAAAACCTCAACAGACAAACATCATAACGTTGAAACGCAGAAAATAGCTGAAAGCATACGCCAAAAAAGGGAAAACCTTTTGAATAAGCCCGAAATTTACAGCCAATACGAAAAAGAACAACTGAAATTAAAAGAACAGGGAGAAATTAATTTTGTTGATTACTTCCGAAAGTTAGCCAATAAAAGAAAGGCAAGTAATTACGACAATTGGATTTCTGCACTTCATTACCTTGAAGCGTTTACCAATGGAAATTTAAAATTTGCCGACCTCAACGAAATGTTTTTGGAAGATTTCAAAGAATATTTATTGACCACCAAAAGCACCAAAAGCGACAAAACAACACTTTCCCAAAATTCCGCAGTTTCTTATTTCAATAAAATAAAAGCTACCTTAAAACAAGCTTATAAAGACGGTATTTTGCAGACCAACCTCAACGCTAAAGTTAGCCCTATTAAAGCCGAAGAAACACGCAGGGAATATCTTACCATTGAAGAGCTCAATACACTTGCAAAAACACCTTTCAGTAATGATTTATTGAAACGTGCAGTTTTGTTTTCAGCTTTAACAGGGTTGAGGTTTTCGGATATTCAAAAGATGCGCTGGAGTGAAATAGAATACATTGCAGGACAGGGTTATTTTATCAATTTCAGCCAAAAGAAAACCAAAGGCGTTGAGGTGTACCCAATTTCTGAACAGGCTTATAGTTTTACCAACGGCAAAGAGAACCCTAAAGAGATGGAGCAGGAAAAACAGGTTTTTGAAAATTTGCCTTATTCTGCATATCATAATAAGCAATTAGCAAAGTGGGTTTTGGATGCTGGAATAACAAAAAAAATAACTTTTCACAACTTCCGACATACATTTGCTACTTTACAGCTTTTTAATGGTACAGATATTTACACCGTTTCAAAAATGTTAGGACATAAAGACCTAAAAACAACGCAGATTTATGCGAAGATTGTAGATGAAAAGAAGCGTGAAGCTGTGAATAAAATAAAATTGGATTTATAATTTTAAAAGCATAAAAGACAAGATGATTACAGAAAACGTAAAAAACTTATTTTCATTTATTGATTATTTAAACTCAAATAAAGCTTATTTGTTGAGTAAAGAAGATTTGATTGATGAAACAAATAAATTATTTCAAAAACGAAATTCTATAAGACCAAATGAAAATTATAAGTCTAAAATTGAATATGATAATATACAATTAGAAATTGCAAAAAAGTTTGATATTGTTGAAGCTGAAATAATAAATCCTTTAAAAGGAAAAATTAGTGAATTGAATATTGCAGATATTTCTGCACCGATAATAAATTTAAACGCTCAATCTGAATTATTTGAACTTCAAAGAAATTTTGAGGAAGATGATTTGAGGCTAATTTTTGAAGCAAAGCAGAAATATTTGGATTTTAGAAATGAAACAAACTTTGATTATTATTTGCAATTTTTTTTCTTTGAATTAGATAGAACCTTAAAAGAATTTTATGATTTTTTTAGCGATAATGACTTGAATGAATTTAGTAAACTTCAAACTAAAGATGTGACAGTTGAAAGTTTAGATGAGCAGGGAATTGAAAAAGCAGTAAGAAAACTAACAGGCTACTCAAATAAATTAAATTTTGAAACTTTCCCTGAATTTTTAGATTATTTAAAAAAAGAGGTTAAGGATTTAGAGTTTGATGAACGACATAGCGAAGTAAAAAGAATACTCGAACAGCAAAAAATAAAGTTAGAAAACAGCACATTTCAAAGTGAAATTGATGAGGTCAAATTACTTTCTGAAAAAGCAGTAAAAGACTTTAAACAAAAATTAATGCTATCATTTACTAATGAAAATTATCAAACGAAAACAATAGGATTAATGCCTATTCATTACAATTATGCAATAGGATTGATTGAGTATGAAAAGCTTTACAATAGTGCAAAAAACAAAAGTGATGATATATCGTTACCCCCTCAACCAATAAAAACAAAAGCAGATATATTAAAGGAACAATTGAGCCAATACGGTTTTTTTGAACTTGAAAAAGTAAAAACACTTTCAGAACAAAGCAAGGTTTCAATAATTGAAAAAATAGCTGAAAGCGGTTTACCTTATGCAATTGCAATGTTTGATTACTTACAGTATATTCCATATTTAGAGAAAAAGCATTTTGATAGCAAGTATAAATTAAATAGAGAGGTTTCAAAATGGTTTGATAGCGACAAGGAAGGACGAGCAGTAAAAGGCAATATAAGTTCATTATTAAAGAATACCACCGAAAATAAAGACCGTTATACAGCTTACAAACACGAAGAAAATGTAAAAAAAGACTATGAACAATTAAAATAGGGCGTACCCCCTTATTGTTGCCCCTAAAAGCCCCCTGTACCATTGCAAAGGATTACAAACAAAATTCTTTAAGCAATGGAAAATTTAACATTTGACAAGTTACCCGAAGCGGTAACAATGCTAGCAAAAGAAGTTAGCGAACTAAAAGCGTTGCTATTAAAACAGAGCGAGCAACCAAGCACCGAACCGCAAGACGAACTTCTAACCATTCAGCAGGCAAGCGAACTTTTGAATTTATCTGTACCCACATTGTACAGCAAAGTATCAAAGCGTGAAATTTCGAGCATGAAACGAAGTAAACGCCTGTACTTTTCCCGAACCGAACTTATTGAGTACCTGAAAGCAGGTAAAAGAAAAACTTCCGCAGAAATAGAAGCGGAAGCAGATGCTTATTTGTCTAATAAAAAAGCCTTGAAATAATGAAAAATCAAAATAACAAGGCAAATTCTTTTCAGCATAAAAGACAGGCGCAAGATAAGGACTTTCAAAATCAATTGAAAACCATATTTCAATATTTGCAAAATCATATTGCAACCGCTTCAATGATTACCGAAGCAACAGGCGTTCCCCAAAAGAATATTTGCAGATACAAAAGAGATTTGGAAAAAGCTGGAAAGCTTTGGGAAGTTGAGAAAAAGAAATGCAAAGCAACAGGCTTCAAAGCGTGGTATCTTACAACGAACTCTAATTATTCGCCAAAGTCTAACCAATTAAGTTTATTCTAATGATGGAAGCGAAGAAGATAAAACCTGTATTTGATGACCTCAACAATCCTGAAACAATTATTAGTCACGTTGAGCAACTGCAAAAAGACCTTGAAGCCGAAAAGGAAAACAAAGGGCTTTTCAAAGTTAAAACCGCTAACCAATGGATTGAACAGGCAAAAGCAAGCCCTATTCCGCTAATGCTTTTCGGGGAACTTTGGCACGATAGCGAGTTATGTATTTTGTTCGCAGATACCAATTTAGGAAAGTCAATTTTAGCGGTTCAGATTGCGGATAGTATAAGCAAAGGAAAAATGATTGCAGGCTTCAAATTAGAAGCGGAAAAACAACCTGTTTTATACTTTGATTTTGAACTTTCAGCTAAGCAGTTTGAAATTAGATATTGCATAAAGAACGAAGCGGAAAAGCTATTAGAACAACATTATTCTTTTGATGAAAATTTCAAACGATTAGAAATAAATCCTGATGCAGAAATACCCGAAAACCAAAGTTTTGAAGATTATCTTAATCAATCTTTAGAGCAAAGTATAACGGAAACAGGTGCAAAAATTCTCATCATTGACAATCTCACTTATCTCAAAAATGAAACAGAAAAGGCAAAAGATGCTTTGCCATTGATGAAACATTTGAAAGCCTTAAAAAGCAGATATGGACTTTCAATTTTAGCATTGGCACATACGCCAAAAAGAGATTTGTCAAAACCAATAACAAGGAACGATTTACAGGGAAGCAAAATGCTTATCAATTTCGTAGATAGTTGCTTTGCGATTGGAGAAAGTCACACAGATAAACATTTGCGCTATCTAAAGCAGATTAAAGCCCGAAATACGGAGATTATTTACGATACAGATAATGTTGCTATTTGTCAAATTCAAAAACCGTTCAATTTCCTTGAATTTGAGTTTTTAGGTTTTGGTACAGAGCGGAAACACCTTAAAGAATTGACGGAGAAAGACCGAGAAAGCACGATTGAAAAAGCTAAAGAATTAAGCCAACAAGGTTATTCACAAAGGAAAATTTCAACAGAATTGAATATTTCTTTAGGGGCAGTAAATAAATACCTTAATTCTTAAACAAGTGTTCACGATGTTCACACCGTTCACAGTATGAACACCGTGAACACCGTGAACGCTAATGCAGTAAAATTATGGAAACACAGCACCAATACATTTTAGATAAAAGCAGTAAGAAACACCATTGTCCGCAATGTAATAAGAAAACGTTTGTTTTATACATTGATGCGTTTACTAATGAATATTTACCCGAACATTACGGACGATGCGACCGAGAAAGCAAATGCAATTATTTTCTAAATCCTTATACTGATGGATTTGCAAAAAAGCAGGAAGAAAACGATAAAAGTTGGGAATCTTCAAAAATTCAAAAGCAACGAGAAAGCAACCGAAAAGCAACTAATAAAACCGTGTTTTTTGACTTTGAAACATTCAAAAAAACATTATCGAATTATGAGCAAAATATTTTTGTTCAAAACTTAATACAGAATATTTCTTTTCCTTTTGAAGCTGATGAGATTACAAAAGTTATTCAGTTGTATCGATTGGGAACGGTTGCCAATGGTTACAGAGCTGGAGCAATTACTTTTCCGTTTATTGATATTGAAAACAATATAAGAGCTATTCAAGTAAAGCAATTTGATGATATAAACCACACCACAGGCACAGATTTTCTACATTCAATTATTGAAAAACATCACAACCGAAATAATAAGCCATTGCCTGACTGGTTACAAGCCTACACAAAACAAGATAAGAGAGTTTCCTGTTTATTTGGAGAACATTTATTGAGCAGATACCAAAACAATCCTGTTGCATTGGTAGAAGCACCTAAAACGGCTATTTATGGAAGTTTGTATTTTGGATTGCCTAATACTTCTAAAGATTTTATTTGGTTGGCAGTTTACAATAAAAGCAGTTTTTCATTTGATAAAATAGAAATTTTGAAAGGCAGAATTGTTTTTGTTTTTCCCGACTTATCTAAAGATGGCAACACATTCCAAGAATGGGAAACTAAAGCAAAAGATTTTGAAAAGCAATTAACAGGAACACGGTTTATTTTTTCGGATTTGCTGGAGCGTTTAGCTGATGAACAGGACAGAGATAACGGAAATGATATTGCAGATATTTTGATAAAGCAGGATTGGCGTTTGTTCCGAAAAGAAAAACAAATTTCAGAACCACCACCCGAACCAAAAAAGCTGGAGATTGTTGCAACAGCTGTAAAGACTGAGCCAAAAACAAACATTTTACAAAGGCAATCTACTATTAGAAGAAAAATGATTGAAACAAAAAAATACGTTGAAATTTGGAGCAAAGAAATTGCAGAGCTGGAAAAGTTTTATTCTGATTTTCCATTACCAACCGAATCAATACAATTGAATGAATGTAGTATGATAAATGATATTTCAAATTTTATTCAATCGAATTTACAGACCATAAAAGCCAATGACGGCAATCATACATTTTTACCTTACCTCAACAGATTACAGCAACTAAAACAGATATTAATTTCAAAATATTAGAACAATGAGAGCAAAAAAAGGTTTACAAAAGTTTACAACTTTCGAGCAGAAAATAGATTTTATCCTACAGTTAAAAGAAATAAATAAAGAAGATTTGAACATCCTTAATGATGATGAAAAAACAAAATTTTACGAGTTACTTACAGAAAAATTTAAGGAACTTAAAGGAGATGAAAACGCAAAATTTCTAAAACAAATTTGGAATATTACGGCAGAGAGTACAAGAAATGTGATTTGGGAAAATAATCATAATACTATTACAGCGACCATTTCCGAACTTATGCAGGATTATGGAAGAATGCCTACGGCTTCCGAAATTGCAATTAAATCCGAACTAAGTAGGCAAACGGTTACGAAGCATTTAAAAGAATACGCAACACAACCACAATATAATGAGATTGTAGAGCAGTTTAGGTTTATGACTTCAAAAGTATTGGCAAAGGTTTTTAAATTTGCTGTAAACGGAGATATGACAGCCGCAAAATTGTATTTTAATGTAGTGGGTGCAATGAATCAAAATAATCAAAATACTTTCATACAAAACAATAATAATTATATTCAGATTAACGGAATGGTTTTTAATGATGAGAAACTAAAAACTTTGAAACCTGAGCAATTAAAGACAATTGAATCCATTTTGATTTCCGATAATTTTCAAGATTTAAAAAATATTTGATTGACTACGGTAAGCCGTACAGGAGTTTTAATAATTAGATGTATTTTTGCGAAAAAATAACTTATGAAAATTTTATACTTTTTATTATTATCGTTTGCTCTAACGTCTTGTAGTACGTTTATAAGTGCAGTTAATAGTACACCACTAAACAGAGTCTATCCCGAGATTGATGCAGTTACAAATAAAGAGGTTGGAATTAGTCTTGTTACTAAAGAAGTCGGTTACTTATACAAAGGATTGATTGTTAACGAAGACCAAACTATAAAGCCTGGAACTGTTGTGCGAGAGTTAAAGAGAGGGGAAGTATTTATAAATAAGTTTGATGCAAAAAAATATTTCTTGTATGAATCTCCGACAGGTGTTTTTGGAATTGCTATTGATAAAAATACTGGTTTACAATCTTTTTATTCTATTACAGGAGCAAGCGTTGTATTTGCAAAGTTGAGAAATGCAATTGACTTTACAGAAACAACAGTTCCAATAAAGGGAAAAGAATACTTTAAACAGGAGTTTATTTATAATGGTAAGGTGGGTAATGGGATAAAATTCGTATACAGAGAATTTGCTGATGATTTTGCTCGCCCTGCTTTTACTCAAGAGCTTCAATATGATTTATCTGAAAGTAAAATCATTGGTTTTAGAGGTTTGCGGTTAGAGGTAATAAAGGCAACAAACACAGATATAGATTATAAAGTAATTAATCATTTCTCAAATAGGTGATTTAATTTAAAGATTAATAAATATTAGATACAGCTTATCGGGCTGTATTTTTTTTTTAGTGTTTGAAATGTTTGTGAATATCTATTTAAAATACTTCCTAAAATATCGCCCAAATTTTGCAATATTTTGTAATATTTTGATGAGGTTTGTATCTTATTTGTACCTCATTAACTTAACTATCTGATTTTCAAATTTAATTACTTTTTGTATCGGGAAGTAAATAATTAAATGATTTGATTTTAAATATTTTTCTGTTTTGAATCTAAAATCAAACTAATTTTTATTGTAAGATCTTATGGTGAGAGTGTTATTTTCTGATAAAAAAGAATAATAGCTAGCTTTTTGATTTTTTTTAAAAATAAATGGAATAAAAGTCCAACAATATTTCTAAATTAAATTAGTAGCCATTATTTAAACATGATAGTTGAGTTTTAAACACTGGATGTAAGGCGAATGAATGATTTAATTGGCTTTTTTTCATTTTTTTGTGACTTCACTGCGGAAAACCGTTTTTTCTTTTGTCTTCTTTTTCTATATTTGAAAATCAAAAACTTATAATTTATTAATATTTAAAATTATTTATGGCAATCAATTTACAAAAAGGTCAAAAAATAGACATTGGATTAACAAATATGACAATTGGTTTAGGTTGGGACCCTAGTGAAGGTACAATGCATGATTTCGATTTAGATGCTTCCGCAATCATGATAAATAGTGAGAGAAAGCTTGTTGGAGAAGAGTATTTTATTTTTTACAATAATCTTGTTTCTCCTGATGGTGCTTTAACACATACAGGAGATGATCCAGATGGTAAAAGTAGTGATGGTGATGATGATGAAGCAATTAGGGTAGATTTATCTAAAGTAGATCCAAAAGTAGAAGAAATTTTGTTTGTAGTGACTATTGAAGATTTTGAAAGAAGAAAGCAAAACTTTGGGCAGGTTAGAAATTCATACATTAGAATTGTAGATAATTCTAGTAATGAGGAAATTGCAAAATATGAGCTAGATGAAGACTTTTCAATAGAGACAGGGGTAGAATTTGGCAGATTGTACAAAAGAAACGGAGCTTGGAAATTTGAAGCTTCGGGAATTGGATACAAGGCAGATTTAGGATTTTTTCTAGAAAAATATTACAACGGAACTATTATAAAGTAAACACGTACAAGTGTTTTACAATCGGATAATTTAATTACCGTTGCCAAAAAAAATGATAATTAATCTAAATTCTTACGAGCATTTCTCTTTCGATTTGTGGATGACGATTATAAAATCTAATCCTGAGTTTAAACCTAAGAGAAATGCTTTATTAAAAAAGCGCTTCGAAATTTCAGGCTCCCTTGAAGAAATAGCTAATATAGTACGTTATTATGATGTTCTTTTTAATACTATTTCTGAAAAAACAGGAAATCATATTGCACGGGAAGAGGTTTTTTATTTGATTTTGAATCAGCTAAAAGTAAATATTGATGAAATCTCGTCTAATAGTTTAGCAGAGTTTTTTAACGAAGCAGATCAGCTTTTTATAAATCATTTTCCAGAGCTCATTTGGAGAGATGTGGAAAATGTACTTCAGCAAATTCATGAAGAAAACAAAACCGCAAATGTTCTTAGTAATACAGCTTTTATACATGGAGATTCTTTAAGAATAGTATTAAAAGAACTGCAGCTTGATAAATATTTTTCGTTTATGATTTTTTCTGATGAAATAGGAGTTTCTAAGCCCAATATTAAAATTTTTGAATATCTTTATTCAAACGTTTTAAAAATAAAAAACATAAAGAAAAACCAAATACTGCATATAGGAGATAATCCTATTGCAGATTATGAAGGCGCTTTAAAGTTTGGATTTGAAGCGAAGATTATTACTTTCTGACAAAGATGAATAAAAGATACAGTTTACATAAAATAAACGATGAAGTTGATTGCCCTTTTGATGAGGCAGCATATAGTCGATTCAAATTCGGGGATACTTTCCAGGCTAAACTTTTTGCAGAAGCTTTATTTCAAGGGTTTATTTCAGAATTTAAAGAAGAAATTTTAAAACAAGAAGAAATTATTCTTTTTCCAAGTCCTTTTCACTCTATACCAACGGCATCTAATTTTTTATGTTCCTATTTCAAAGAACAGCTTAATTTTTTTCTTTTTGAAAACGGCAAATCTGCATGTGTTGAAGGTAAAATTCATCGAAGGCAAACCTATACAGAAGATTATGGAAATATGAGTTTTGAGGAAAGAATAACTTTAATTTCTGGAGATACTTATTATATTGATAAAAATTTTGTAGACCACAAATTCTGTATTTTTATTGATGATATAAGAATTACAGGAAGCCACGAAAAAACAGTCGATAAAATTCTAAATGATTATCAAGTTGAAGGAGAATTTGTCTTTGTTTATTTCGCAGAATTAAAGAATACTAATATTCATCCAAGAATTGAAAATCATTACAATTACTATAAAATAAAAACAACCCAAGATTTGGTTGATGTAATGAATGATAAGCATTTCAGCTTCAATACCAGAATTACAAAATATATTTTGCTGATGAAGGAGGCGGATTTTGAATATGTTTGCGAGAATATTTCTAATCAAAAACAAAATACTTTGCTTAATTTGGCAATTAGTAACAACTATCATCAAATAAAAGAATACAAAAAAAATATAAATATTTTAAAAAACAAATTACAATGGCAATCAACTTACAAAAAGGACAGAGACAAAACATTAATGCACCAAAATTCACTATAGGATTAGGATGGGATGCCAATAACTCATCAACAGGAGGTTCGTTCGATTTGGATGCTTCTGTTTTTGTTTTAAATGAAAATAAAAAATTAATTTCTGACGACTTTTTTGTTTTTTACAACAATTTACAAACCCCCGATAAATCGGTAACACATACAGGAGATAACTTAACAGGAGATGGCGATGGTGATGATGAACAAATCAAAATAGATTTAACGGGAGTTGATCCTAGAGTGAAAGAAATTATTGTTGTAGTTACAATTCATGAAGCAGATTCTAGAAATCAGAATTTTGGACAAGTACGAAATTCTTTCATTAGAGTTTTTAATTCTGATACTAAAGAAGAGATTTTGAAATATGAGCTAGATGAGGATTTTTCTATTGAAACAGCGGTGGAATTTGGCAGAATCTATGAAAGAAATGGTGAATGGAAATTTGAAGCAGTAGGAAATGGGCAAAGAGATGGTTTAGTTAAATACTTAAGTTTATATCAATAGTATAATGGAATTACAAGTTAATAATACCGCGATTGATAAAAACGGAAACGTAGATTTATCACAGATTAATGCAGTAGATGTTCAAAAATATGAAAGTTTAAAAGATTCAATTAATGAACAGAATCCTAATTCAGTAATTAACTTTGGGTCAGAATTACAAAATTCTCTGGCAAGCCAAAGTGATTCTTTTCTAAATAACGTTAGAAAATCTAACTCTGGTGAGGTTGGTGAGCTTATTAATAAATTATTAGTTGAATTAAATTATGTTGATGTAGATGAGTTGGAAGGAAGTTCTGTGAAAAAATTTCTGAAGAAAATTCCTTTCTTTAATAAAATGGTTTCCTCTGTAGAAACTTTATTCGTGAAATACGATAAAATTGTAAACAATATTTCTGATATTTCTAATAAAGTAAATGCAGGTATTATTAACTCTACAAAAGATAATGCTGTTTTACAGACTATTTTTACAAGTAATATAGAATCTGTAAAGAAAATTGAAGACTATATTATTGCTGGAAGTCTTAAGATGAAAACTTCTAGCGAAGAATTGGCTGAGATGGAAGCTAATTCTGCAAATTATCAGGATTATCAAATTTCAGATAAGAGAGAATTCATCAATAGATTGGACAGAAGATTGGCAGATTTAAAAGTTGTACGCTTTATTATTTTACAATCTCTTCCACAAATTCGTTTAATTCAGAATAATAATATTTCTATTGCAGAAAAGGCTCAAACTATTTTAACAACAACACTTCCGCTGTGGAAAAACCAGCTTACTCTAGCCGTTGCAATGCATCGCCAACAACAAAATATTGAGGTACAGAAAAAAGTATCTTCTACAACAGAAGAGATTTTAAGAAAAAACGCACAGCGACTTCAACAAAATACAGTAGATGTTGCTAGAGCAAATGAACAAACCATTGTTTCTATGGATACACTTCGTGAGACAACAAATTCATTAATAAGCACTTTAAACGAAGTAAAACAAATACAACAACAAGGTTCGCAAACAAGACAGCAATTGGATGTAGAACTTAAAAATCTAGAAGATACTTTGAAAAAGCAAATTCAAAATTCTTAATTAGAAATTGGATCAAGATAAGCAAATATTAAAAAAAAGTAAACAGAGATTACAAAAATTAAGACTTCTTAGTAAATTTTTTGACAAGGCAGAACTCATTAATATCATTATAAAAACTGAACTTATTCAGTCCTATTTTGATAGCCCTAATTCTAATAATTTAGATATTAACAAACTAGAATTGTTTCATTTACAGTACACCGATAGTTTATTAACACTTCTAGATAAAATCAAAAAACAGAAAGAAGCCAATATTCTTGCGATTTATAAAGAAATTGCGGCAAACGAAGAGTTTATTGATTCTTATATTTCTAAAGAAGTAGGGCAAAAAAGCTTTAGTACTCAGAAAAAATATCAAAATGGATTCATGTCTGAGTTTTTAAAAACTTATTACGGAAACTTAGTAGATATTAGAAGAGATTTGAATATAAAAGTAATAAGAGAACTCTCTAATACCTATGCAATAGAATATTACAGAAAAACAGCAAAACTAGAATTTTTATTAAGCCTTCCAGATACTAAATATTATGACTACGAAAATGTAGATGTAGAAAAAAAGCTATTGGGAAAGCTAAATTCCAATAATTTTAAAGTAAGATTTGTTTGTGGATATAACGTAAACAATCAAGTTTTTGAACTGTTTGAAATTGCTGGTACAACTGAAGATTTTATTTGGAATTTGCAAACCAACGAATTCTATTTTTTAGCAGATGATATTGCGGTATTGTTAGACAGAACTCCCAATGTATCATCTTCAAAAAATATAGTTGATGATCTTTCCCAAAGAAATGAAGAACTGAAAAAAAATGCAGAAGATTTGAAAACAGAATTACCAAACGAGGTAATAGATATTTTAAAAAAGTATAGAGAAACACTAGATAATCAAGAAATAATTAACCAAGTTATTAATGTCGATGAAGAATTGAATATTCTTAATTCGATGCTTAACTTAAATTTAAATAACAAATTACAATAATATGGCAATTAACTTACAAAAAGGACAAAGGATTAACCTTCAAAAAGAAAACGGAAGCGTTTTACAAAATATTTGTGTAGGGGTAAACTGGGGCGCAATTGAAAAAAAAGGCTGGCTTGGTAAAACCTCTAAAGAAGCAGTAGATTTAGATGCAAGTTGTATTTTATATGATGATGGAAAAAACCCTTTGGACGTTATTTATTTCGGTCAGCTTACCTCAAAAGATGGAGCGGTTCGTCACAGCGGAGACGATCTAACCGGAGATTTATCTGGCGATGATGGGTTAGATAATGAGGTTATTACTTTAGATTTTTCTAAATTAAATTCAAACGTAAATTACGTGGCTTTTGTACTTAATAGTTATCGTGGGCAAGATTTTGGAACAATACCTTTTGCGTCTATACGTATTTATGAAGGAACTCCTAAAAGAGTATCTGAGGTTTTTGCAACTTACAATATTGCAAAAGGCGAAGGCTTTTCTGGGCACGTTGCAATGGTGATGGGAGTATTTTATAAAAGAAATGGCGAGTGGAAGTTTAATGCAATCGGAGAACCAACACGAGATCGTAAGCTGGAAGAAACCATGCAAACTGTGAAACAAAATTATTTGTAAAATTTATTTTATAAAACAAGGATACATTAAATTATTAACATGAGAGTTTTATAAAATTCAAAACGTCTCTTATAAAACACTAGAAAAAAAAATACTATGGCAATTAGTTTACAAAAAGGACAAAAAATTGATTTACGTAAAAGCACAGGTGAAGCTTTGACCAATTTTTGTGTAGGGGTTAACTGGGGAGCAATCGAATCGATAAAATCTGGATTTCTTGGTTTTGGTACAAAAAAAGTAGTGGAAGATGTAGATTTAGATTTGAGTTGCGTAATGCTAAACCAAAATGGAGATTTGGTCGACTGGATTTATTCTCCGGAGTATAACGGTTGGCTTTCAAAAAACAATATTCCACTTGGAAAATTATCTTCTAAAGACGGAGGTCTTAGACATAGTGGAGATGATAGGCAAGGTGATGTAGGAGGTGATGATGGTCTTGATAATGAAATTATTTCTGTGGACTTGAATCGTGTTAGTCCGGATGTAGACAGAATCTTTTTCTTTTTGAATATCTATCTAAATCAAGGTCAAAATTTTGATTTTTCACGTATACCTTTTGCGAAAATTAGAATGTACGAAGGAACGCCAACTCGTGTAAATAGTGTTCATTCTAGTTATGACATTGTTACAGATTCTAGTTACACAGGGAAAGGAGCTCTTATATTAGGCAAACTATATCGCAGAAATGGAGACTGGAAATTTGATGCAATTGGTGACCCTACAGATGATAAAATGTTTATTCAAACCATCCAAAGAATTCTCCAGAATTACAAATAAGCCTCTTTAATCACAAAAAATATGAGAAGATTACCAGTTTATTTGTTGCTAGATACTTCTGGTTCTATGACAGGGGAACCTATTGAAGCTGTTAAAAATGGAGTACAAATGATGTTGCATTCACTACGTCAAAATCCACAGGCTATAGAAACAGCTTATGTAAGTATTATTACATTTGATGATGAAGCTAGACAAATTGTACCACTTACAGATTTAGCTTCTTTTCAAATGGTTGACATAAAAGCACAACGTACAACTTCTTTAGGAGCTGCATTATCTTTACTTGCAGACTGTATGGGGGTAGAAATTACTAAAACTACACCCAATCAAAAAGGGGATTGGAAACCTTTAACTTTCATAATGACAG
Source organism: Chryseobacterium sp. HNCC26DJ239 (assembly GCF_057180445.1). Classification (NCBI taxonomy): domain Bacteria; kingdom Pseudomonadati; phylum Bacteroidota; class Flavobacteriia; order Flavobacteriales; family Weeksellaceae; genus Chryseobacterium; species Chryseobacterium sp. HNCC26DJ239. Next base: position 558,730 of record NZ_JBXUGJ010000001.1, on the reverse strand, counting down.
ATGGTGTTCCCACTGACGATTGGCAAATTGGACTTAAGAAACTCAAAAATATAAATAAAGGACTTATTGTGGGGTGTGCTGTAGGACAAGGCGCAGACGATTCTATATTAAAACAGATTACAAATTCCGTACTTCGACTAGATAATGCAGATTCTGAAAGTATCTCTAAATTTTTCCAATGGGTAACAGCTTCCATTTCTACTACCTCTACAAAAGTTGATGAAAAGGGAATAGATTTGGATAGCTTGGATCAACTTCCGCCACCACCATCCGAATTGGTAATTGTATCTTAAATTATGAGTAGAAGATTATTAGCTTATTTTTTGTTAGACACCTCTGGATCTATGAGAGGTGAGCCCATTGCTGCCCTTAATAACGGATTCAATGGTCTTATAAGTATGTTAAGGTCTGATCCACAAGCGATGGATTCTTTGCATATTAGTGTTATTACTTTCGACAGAGAAGTAAAAAACATAATCCCTTTAATAGATTTAGCAAGCTTTCATCCAGTAGAAATTAAATGCCCAGATTCTGGACCTACACATACAGGTGAAGCACTAGAAATGGTATACAATCTTGTAAATAAAGATCTAATCAAAGGTTCAGAAGACAGAAAAGGAGATTGGAAACCTCTATTGTTTGTATTTACTGATGGTAAACCTTCTGATTTACAAAGGTATAGAGAAATTGTTCCTAAAATTAAAAAATTAGATTTTGGAGTAATTGTAGGCTGTGCAGCTGGTCCAAAGGCGGAAATCAGTTTTTTACAAGATTTAACAGATACGGTTGTAAAACTAGATACCACAGATGCAACAACACTTACCACATTTTTTCAATGGGTGAGCTCCTCTATTGAAATGGGAAGCAAATCCCAAGGAACGGGAGAAGCCGTAGCGTTGCCACCACCTCCAAGTGAATTGAATATTGTGGTATAAAAAACTAAAACTATGAGAAGATTACCTATTTATTTCTTGATAGACGTGTCAGAATCTATGGTTGGTGAACCAATAGAACAAGTGCAAGACGGGATTGCCACTATTATTAAAGAATTAAAAACAGACCCATATGCTTTAGAAACAGTGTGGGTTTCTATTATAGGTTTTGCAGGGAAAAGTAAAATAATTACTCCTTTGCAAGATGTTATTACATTTTATCCTCCAAAAATTCCGATAGGAAGCGGAACTTCACTTTCTAAAGGTTTAGAGGAACTTATGAATTCTATAGATAGAGATGTAGTAAAAACAACTTACGAGAGAAAAGGAGATTGGAAACCCATTGTTTTTTTATTTACAGATGGAGTTCCAACAGACAATACCGATTCGGCTATTCAACGATGGAATACAAATTACAAAGGTAAATGTAACCTTATAATAATTTCTCTTGGAGATAATACCAATTTTAATCTCTTAGGTCAAATCTCAGAGCAAGTTTTATTATTTAATAATACAAATTCTAATGCGTACAAAGAATTTTTTAAATGGGTAACTGCTTCTATAAAAGCAACTAGCGAAAACATCAACAACGGCAATACTGATGGTATAAACCTAAGTAAAGCCAATCCAGATGTAATCGAAAAAATAGATTTGTCTAAGAAATATTCTCTTCCAGATAACAATTTTGTAGTCTTAAGTGGAAAATGTTCAGCAAATGATAAGTTGTATTTGCTGAAATTTAAAAAAACAATACAAGAATCTAGCGTACCTGGATTTAATACAAGATTTTATAAAATTGATGGAGCATATAGAATTGATGAAAATTTGTATAGAGAATACTCTGAAGGTTCGGTAAACGCAAATAAAATTTCTAGCGATGAATTGTATGGAAACCCAAGCTGCCCTTCTTGTGGAAATCACTATGCACTAGCAACTTGCCAATGTGGTGGCATTCATTGTATTTCTGGCGATGGTGCTGCAACTTGTCCTTGGTGCGGAAATACAGGATACTACGGTATGTCTGAAGGTGGTTTTGATATTAATAGAACCTTAGGATAGTAATGAAAGATTTATTATATAAAATTCTGAAAGAAAACCGAATAGCAAGCTCAAAAATAGTAGATAAAACCATCGCAAAATTGGTAGACAATGAGAAAATCTTTGAAATGTCTAAAACCATATCGCAAATAGAGCAACAAATTTTAGAAATTTTTAAAATGTACGAAGAAAAAGAAGAATTCAAAGATTCACATATATTTATTCCTAATGCCCATGCAAAAAAAGAGTACAATTACACCTTTGATATGTCTTCTTTTCCAAGTATTAAGATAAGTGCTGTTAAGAATTTAGACCTTGTTGGGTTGCATTTTAATGAGGAAACAGCATGTATTTTTGGAATACCCATCACTTCAGATACCATTGAAATCGAGATAGAATTTTTCAGTATTAAAGATGAGAATTTTACTACCGAGATAAAAAAAATTCCTTTCATCGTAAATGCAGATCCTAAAGATTTATGGCTCAATAAACCAAGTCCAAAAGATAGTCGTTTTACGAAGGAAGACAATGTCACTTTTGGGGCGAAATTTTTAGATAAAAAAATTGTAGTCGCTTCCAAAAGAGGTCGCTCTCATGCTCATGAGGGAACTTTTAGAGATGATGATTTCTACGTAAAAGATTTGCCTGATAATTGGTCTATTATTGCTGTTGCAGATGGCGCCGGTTCTGCAAAATATGCAAGAGCGGGTTCTAAATTTGCTACAGAAAAAATTGTAGAAAACTTTGATAATTTAGAAATATTAACCATGCTTTCCAAAGAAGTAAGTTTTTATTTTAATCAGGAAAATAATCTAGGCTCTACTCATGAAAATGTTTCTATTGATGAACTTAAAATAAAAAGTAAAGGTATTATCATCAATACTTTGTATTCTAAAGTGAAAAGTCTCTATGCAGATATTACACAATTTTCTATTAAAGAAGAAATCTCACTAAAAGACATTCATACCACATTAATTTTTACATTGGTTAAAAAATTTGAGTATGGATATGTCATCCTATCTTTTGGAGTGGGAGACTGCCCTATTAATATTTTAGAAGATAATGATTCTAGAGTAAAACAACTCAATCTGCTCGATGTTGGTGAGTTTGGTGGAGGAACACGATTTATTACTATGGAAGAAATTTTTAGAAGTCAAGATATGGTTAATCGGTTCGGAATGTTTTGTTTTAAAGATTTTTCTAAAATGTTTTTAATGACCGACGGAATTTATGACCCTAAATTTGTAGTGGAAAGTAAACTAGAAAACATTGAAACATGGAAAAACTTTTTGAGAGATTTAAATGGTGATAATGAAGACCATGTAAAAGTAGATTTTCAAAATGATGTAGAAATACAAAACCAACTTTCAAATTGGTTGGATTTTTGGAGCAAAGGAAACCATGATGATAGAACTTTAGCCATTATATATTAAGCGTATGAGTATTATTAAAGTTAATTCAATAATTGATACCACCAAATCATACGAATATGTAGATGATGGTAATCCTAAAAGAGGAGGAGTAAAAGACGTATACTTTTCACCGGATAAAAAGTATGTAGTTGCATTCTTTAGAGATACTTTAGATTTTAATCAAAAAGAACGGATTACAAGAATTGTAAAGCTGTACCTTGATAACATAAAAAAAGGAAATAGTCCCGATTATTTTTTGAACGAAATTTTTCGCTGGCCTTATGATGCGGTCGAAAAAAATGGAAAAATAGGAGTAATTGTTCCTGTGTACCATTCTAAGTTTTTCTTTAAGAAAGGATATGCATCAAACGAGACAATAGAAGGTGGAGAAAAAGTAGGAAAATGGTTTACTACACCATCTTTTAGAGATAAACATTACCCTTTATCATTAGATAAAGCGGAGTTAGGAGATTGGTTAAGCTATTTTCAGATTTCAATTAATATTTCTAGAGGTGTAAAGAAAATGCATCAAATGGGATTGGCGCATTCAGATTTATCTTACAATAATGTTTTGGTAGACCCAGTCACAAAATCGGCAACAATTATTGATATTGATGGGCTGGTTGTTCCAGGTTTATTTCCGCCAGAAGTTATCGGTACTGCAGATTTTATTGCTCCTGAAGTTTTAATGACTAAACATCTACCACTTCAAGATAGCAATCGTATTTTGCCAAATCAGAAAACTGACCTCCATGCATTGGCTGTATTAATTTACATGTACTTATTAAGAAGACATCCTTTGCGGGGAGGCAAAATTTGGGATTTGGATGCAGAAAAAGATGAGGTTTTATCTATGGGAGAAAAAGCAATTTTTATAGAAAACCAGGTAGATGTAACAAACAGAGTTAAGGTAGATCATCTAAAAAAATGGAATTTATTTTGGGGAGATCCTAATAAATTATCTTACACTGTTACCGGGCCTTATCTGTCGGAACTATTCAAAAGAGCTTTTATTGATGGTTTGCATAATCCTATGCTTAGGCCAATTGCGAACGAATGGGAGACAGCTTTGCTCAAAACTGTAGATCTAATTCAGCCATGTAGTAATCCAAATTGTGATGAGAAATGGTATGTTTTTGATAACACATCAAAGCCAAAATGCCCGTTTTGTGGCACTCCTCATAAGGGAACATTGCCTGTTGTAGATTTGTATTACAAATTTAAAGATGATGTTTGGAAACCAGAAAATCATCGCTTAATGGTCTATCACAATCAATATTTGTTCAAATGGCATGTTTCTAAAAAAGTTGTTAGGAATGAAAGTCTTACCGATTTGGATAAGAAACCTGTTGGATATTTTACGTTTTATCAAAATAAATGGGTACTGGTTAACCAAAGTTTACCCCAAATGAAAGATATTACAGAAAATAAACCGATACCTATTAATTCTATGGTGGAATTAACCGATGGTAAAAAAATAATGCTTTCAGACGAAGATGGAGGCAGATTAATGTATATCACTTTAACGAATAAATAAAAATTAAAAAAATAAATAAAAACTATGGATAAAAGTATTATCGATTTACACCCAGGACTCGTCGTTGGCTTCGCCGTCGTTGTTCTTATCATGTTATTGTTGGATTTAGGAGTTTTCAATAAAAAAGCACACGAAGTTTCATCCAAAGAAGCTACGGTTTGGACTATTGTCTGGATTTCTTTAGCAATGGTTTTTTCTGGCGTAGTGTATTGGGTTTTCAACCAAGATACAGGAGGGCATGAATTGGCCATCGAAAAATTCACACAATTTCAAGCAGCTTATTGGATAGAGAAAGCATTGTCTGTAGACAATTTATTTGTATTTATTTTGGTATTTGGTTTCTTCAAAGTTCCAAGACATTTACACCATAAAGTACTTTTTTGGGGAATCATCGGAGCGCTTATTTTCAGAGCGATCTTCATTTTTGCAGGGGTTGGAATTATTAATCTAACTTACTTGCCGGAAATGAATATTTTTGGCTCACCCGTGCGTATTAATGTTGTAATGACATTGTTTGGTTTGTTCTTGGTATATGCCGGAATTAAATCTTGGGGTGGAGGAGATGATGATGAAGATGAAGACTTCAGTGAAAGTGCAGGTGCGAGATTAGTGAAAAAATTCTGGAAAGTTGCAGACAATTATGATGGAGATAAGTTCTTCACTGTACAAAACGGAATTAAAATGGCTACACCACTTTTGGTAGTTGTTGCAGTAATTGAATTTACTGATGTTTTATTCGCTGTAGATTCTATTCCAGCAATTTTTGCTATTTCTAAAGATCCTTTCATTCTTTATACTTCAAATATTTTTGCGATTTTAGGTCTAAGATCTTTATATTTCTTATTATCCAATTTTATCCATATGTTTAGTAAGCTTCCTTATGGTTTAGCAATCATCTTGAGTTTTATTGGTGTAAAGATGTTAATCTCACCTTGGATCCATATTCCTTCTCCAGTTTCATTAGGAATTGTTGGAGGTATTTTAGTTATTTCTGTAATAGCGTCTATAATGTTTCCAGATAAAGATGATGACGAAGTAGAAAAAGCTTAGTAGTCTCAATATGGACTTCTGTCAAAAACGCCTTCTGAAACAGAATAAAAAAACATCCTCAAATAAATTTTGAGGATGTTTTTATTTATTAACCGCATGCTTTTAGATTACATCAAGGATACTGCTCAAACTTATCTATTTTTTATTTCGGGTTTTTGCTTTACTAAGCCTAATTTCATTAATAATTTTTACGTTTTCTTTACGAGAAATTTTTATGAGATTAGTAACCGCAAGAGGATATTCTGTATTGGTCTCTTTCAATTTAATGATTTCGTTTTCCTGTACCACATCGTCCGGATGAAAAGTGTTCCACACTATTTTTTGGAAAGAAAGACCTTGTCGTTTTCCTTCTAAATTCGTAAAATCGAGGGTTTTCAACGTTTTCGATTTAGGATTTGGTTTTCCTTTTAAGGGTTTATTTAAACGGTTAAAGATTTGTCCATTTGTGTTAACATAATATATTCTTTTTGAAGGGATATTTGCTATTAAAGTTTCCATTTTAGTCGATTTATTGATTCAAATTTACAAAATTTCAGTGTAACGCTGTTGTAAGGTTTTAGATAGTATAAAAGAGAAAAGTATTAGGTATTGTAATCATTGGATAAAAATCTTTACATGAAAGGTATATTTCGTACTAATAAAATTTATTAAAATAAAGAATATTGCTCCTGAAACTGTAATGGTTATTATCATATTTTTTTCTGGCTGTGAACAAATTTCACAAAAAATGAGTTGATTACATCAAGATTTGGGAGCCGGTATTGTCTTTTTTGGATAAATTATAGCTTTTCTTTTTTACTCTTTTATGATAAGTATTGTGACAAATAAATGACACAAAAAGTATGCTAAAAATAGCTTTTAAGATATTTTAAATGATGAATTAGCTATTTCTCCTACCATATTTTTTTCTATAAAAATTAAATAAATTTTTGTTTGATTTTTCAAAGGTATACATTCTGAAAATGATTTTATTTAAAATATATAACTGAAAGTCAGTATTTTACGTATATGTATATCTATTGTATATATCGGTTTTCTCTCTTTCAGAGTGTTACTTTTATATATTTAGAAATCGCACAAAGTGATTTCTAAACATTAAAAAAATATGACTGTCTATATGAAAAAATCATTATTTATTTTAATCTGTTTTATTTCAAATTTTTTAATAGCTCAAAAAACGGTTGTTAAAATTGATGATAATAAAGAAGGGCAAAAACTTATTGTTGATGGAAAACCATTAATGATTAATGGGATGAACTGGGATTATTTCCCAACCGGAACAAATTATAGTTATAGTCTGTGGACGCAATCTGATGAGTTTATAAAATCGGCTCTAGATTCTGAAATGTCTCTCCTAAAAAATATGGGAGTAAACGCAATTAGAGTGTACTCGGGAATTCCGTCTAAGTGGATCACGTATATATACAAGAATTACGGCATCTACACTATGCTAAATCATTCTTTTGGTAGGTATGGTTTAACGATCGAGGGCAATTGGGTTGCAAATACAGAGTACGCCGATGCGAAAACCAAGGAATTACTAATTAAGGAAGTAAAACAATTGGCACAACAGTACCAAAACACACCTGGATTACTTCTATACCTTTTAGGGAACGAAAATAATTATGGTCTTTTCTGGGAAGGCGCAGAAACCGAGGATATTCCTGTAGAAGATAGAAAATCTACACAAAGAGCTCAAGCGCTTTATCAACTCTTTAATCAGGCATCTGTTGAAATGAAAGCGATAGATTCTAATCACCCAGTTGCAATTTGTAATGGAGACTTACTGTTTTTGGATATCATTAATAAAGAATGTAAAAACATAGATATATTAGGAATTAACGCATATAGAGGTGTTTCTTTCACAGATTTATTTCAGAGGGTAAAGCAAGAGTATGGTAAACCTGTACTGTTTACAGAATTTGGAGCAGATGCTTTTAATGCATTATCGAACGAGGAAGACCAAAAAGCTCAAGCTTATTATTTACTGGGAAATTGGCAAGAAATTTACGAGAACGCTGCAGGAATGGGCAAAGCTGGAAATAGTTTAGGAGGTTTCACATTTCAGTTCAGCGACGGTTGGTGGAAGTATAAACAAACTGCAAATCTAGATGTACATGATACCAATGCTTCTTGGAGTAACGGAGGATACATTAAAGATTACGAAAAAGGAGATAATAATATGAATGAAGAGTGGTTCGGGATCTGTGCTAAAGGTAAAACCGATGCAGCGGGTCATTACGAATTGTATCCTAGAACAGCTTACTATGCTTTAAAACAAGTTCATCAATTTAATCCTTATGATACCAATGGAGCTTCAAAAAGTTTGAGTACCGTAAATCATTACTTTAATGACATCAATATTGTTGATGCAAGTTTAAGAGCTAGAGGCGACAAAGCTGCACTAGAATCTAACGGAAGCAGTAAAATTAAATTAAGCAATTTAAGAGCAGAATTTACAACCTTTAGCACGGGAGGAAGTTTAATAACCACGCCAGAAAATAAAAGTTCAGATTATACATCGTATCCCAATCAGAAAGGTTTCGATCATATGGAATCTTATTATGTAGGTGTAGAAGCAAATCCTACTTCTAACATGAAGGCAAATGTTAATTTTAATATTCTAGGAAATGTTGCCGAAAACCCTATCGATCAAATATTCTACGAAAACAGAGGGCTTCCGGTGGAAGTGATGAATGCTGATGGAACTACTTCTAGCATGACACCAGGAAACAGAATTCAAGTATACAACGCAAGTTATAACTGGAACCACAAGTGGTTTGATCTTAACGGATTTTACAGAACAGGACATTATCATTGGGGATATGAAGGCGATTTATTCGGCTTGTATCCGGAAGCCAATTACGGTCCAAATATGGATATTTATAATGGTAATGCTCCTTTTGGAATGGAGATTACAGGTAAGAAAGCAGTAGATGGTTTAAAAGTAGCTTTCGGACCAGAACTTTGGTGGGGCGCAAACCCAGCATTCTTAGTAAAGTATTCTAAAAAAGTTGGAAAATTAAATATCTCAGGTATTTATCATGAAGATCTTGACCAAAGAAGTACCGCAGAAAGTTCGTTTGCAATTCCACAGCTGAAAACAAGAAGAGCAACTCTAGCTTTGCAAAGAAAGTTTGGAAATTTTGGAATTGATCTAGGAGGAATTTGGGCCGGACAGCCATTAAATGGAAGAACCTTCCAATTGTATCGAGAAGGAAACATTTATCAAGATCAAATAAACAATAAAGATAATTGGGGAGGTAAAATGAAACTTACCTACACTGGTGGAAAATTTAATTGGTATGCACAAGGTGCAGCAATGGGATTAGTTGCAAACGGTGGTGCAGATTATACACAGACTTTTACAGGCTGGAAACTTAAAGATAGCGGAAGCGGAAATCAATATAACTTCCTTTCAGGATTTACTTATCAAATCGGAAATTTCCAAATTGCACCTAACTTCCTTTGGCAAAAACCTATCGAAGGACCAATTCCTGGTGATGCGCCACAACCTGGAAGACCAAGAAATATTATGGAAGATCCTTTCGTAGTAAGAGTTAACCGAGAACAAACTGCGGGAGAAATCCTTTTCACTTACGATCCAACACCTGCAACATGGATGTACGCTTGGGATAGCGATAGAACCGAAGATGCATCATTTGCATTCAGTGCAGGCTTTGTATACAGACATTTGCCTACTACACAAGATGCTGCCATCGGTATTTTACCCAACGGAAGAACCACTTTTGCCTTCCCTGGTGCAGCACCTGCTACAGACCTTTGGGAAGCTAATGCAAAAATTGTTTCTAAAGTAAGTACAGACTTTGGTGTTATTGCAAATCTTTACGGCGGTACAGCACAAGCCAACGGAAGTGATCCTAGAAAAATCGAAAGATTTGGAATGGATATAAGAACAATTTACAAAAAAATGAAGTTTGTAACGGGAGTGAAGTTCAATGATTGGGGACCGTACGATTACCACAGAGATTACAACTTAACTTTTCCAATGCAATTAATGGGAGACCTTTCTTTGGAGGTAGGAAAACCGGATTGGTGGATTCTTCCTGGTACCAGAATAGGAGTTAGAGGAACGTACAGAACTTTAGATCAATATTCACCTCGTTATGCACCTACTTATAGCATAAACGCTGCAGGAAATTTTGTTCCGGATCCTACAGCAATTGGTTTCCCTAACGGAAACGAATGGGAAATTAGAACTTACATTCAAATCAATATAGGTAAATAAAATCGCACAAAATGAAAAATATTTTAAAAAATAATATAGTAAAAACAGTGATTGGCTTATCGATGCTTGTTGCAATCGGTTGTCAACGCGATATCAGTGAGTTGGAGGAAGCAACCTATCCCACAAACGGTGAGGTGTTTATAGATACCTTCAGTGCGGGGCTCAATTTCTCTGCTTATGGAGGCTCGGTATCATCAGCTTTTGATACAGATAATTCTGTGAAATACAGCGGAACAACATCAATGAAATTTGAAGTTCCAGATTATGGCGATCCCAATGGTTCGTATGCAGGAGGCTCTTTTTACACAAGTATGCCAAGAGATTTATCTGGCTACAATGCACTTACTTTTTACATTAAAGCTTCACAATCGGCAAGTATTGATGTAATTGGATTCGGAAATGATTTTGGACAAAATAAATACCAAGTCTCTATTTCTGCTCTTTCCGTAAATACAAATTGGAAGAAAGTTATCATTCCGATTCCAGATCCTTCAAGACTTGTTGCTGAAAAGGGAATGTTTTTCGTTTCAGAAGGCCCAGAAAATAACAATGGATATACTTTTTGGGTAGATGAGGTGAAATTCGAAAAATTAGGTACAATAGCCTTTCAGTCGGCTTCCATTTTAAACGGAACTAACAATTCTGTTACATCTTTTATCGGGGTAAATCATAAAATAGATGGCTTATTAGCAACATTTAATCTTCCTAACGGATTAAATCAAAATGTAAATCTTACACCGTATTATTTTGAATTTGCTTCATCCAATTCAGCTGTGGCTCCGGTTACCGAAACGGGGGATGCAAAAGTTTTAAGTTCAGGAACTACCGTGATTACCGCTAAAATGGCGGGTAATACTGCTAAAGGAAGTTTAACAATTAATTCAAACGGAAGTTTTACCGCTGCACCAACACCAACCGTTAATGCTTCTAAAGTAATTTCTATTTTCAGTGATGCCTACACCAATGTGCCTGTAGATTATTATAACGGCTATTGGGCTCCATATCAAACAACAGGTTCAGCAGATTTTACCGTAAATGGTGATCATGTTCTAAACTATACCAACTTCAATTTTGTAGGGATCGAATTTACATCGCCTACGGTAGACGCTTCTCTAATGTCGCACTACCACATGGATGTTTATTTACCAAGTGCATTACAGGGAGGTGCTAGTTTTAAAGTAAACATTGTAGATTTTGGCAGTAACGGCACTTACGGAGGTGGTGATGATACCAACCATGTTACAACGATAACTGCGCCAACACTTCAAGGACAAAATTGGGTTTCTCTTAATATTCCTTTTTCTTCAATGACAGGTTTGTCCTCAAGAGCACATCTAGGACAGATTATTTTTGAAGGAACGAATATTTCCAATTTCTATGCAGATAATATCTATTTTTACAATGATGGAAGCATCATTCCGTCAACGCCAACCGCTGCAGCGCCAACACCAACAGCCGCCGCTACTGGAGTAATGTCTATTTTCAGTGATGCTTATACGAATGTTTCTGGTACTGATTTCAATCCAGGATGGGGGCAATCTACTGTAGTTTCTCAACCTTCTGTTGCAGGGAATACTACACTTAAATATGCAGGATTAAACTATCAAGGAACTCAATTTGCGAGCCCTTTAAATGTTTCAGGCTATGGTTATATTCATATCGATTATTATACAGCGAATTCTAGCAATTTAAATTTCTATCTCATCAGTCCTGGTCCTGTAGAAAAAGCTTATGCTCTTTCTGTACCTTCTGGTATAGGAGCAAATACCAACGGCTGGAAAAGTGTTGATATTCCTTTAACATCATTTTCGCCTGTCGTATTATCAAATATTATTTAGTTCAAAGTAGACGGGAACGGAGATATTTATTTCGATAATATTTACTTCCATAATTAATTCAGTTACAATTTAAATATCAGATTATGAATTTTTTAGATAAAAAATATTGGAAAGGTTTCATCGTTGCAGGAAGTTTAGTAGCTATGGCTTCTGTATCACTTTTAAGTTGTGAAGAAGAATCTGTACAAACTTTGCCTACAAGAGAATGGACGCTTGTTTGGAGTGATGAGTTTAATGGAAGTGCCGGAACTTCTCCGGATGCTACAAAATGGGCTTTCGACCTAGGAAACGGAACCGACGGTTGGGGAAATCAAGAGCTTCAAAGCTATACCAATTCTACCAGCAATGTGTCCTTAGATGGAAAAGGAAATCTTACGATTACCGCAATCAAAAACGGAAACTCTTTTACTTCAGGAAGAATAAAAACACAGAATCTATTTGAACAGACTTATGGTAGAGTAGAAGCTCGTTTAAAAACACCTTTTGGCCCAGGAATTTGGCCTGCATTCTGGATGTTGGGCAATAATGCAAATACGGTGGGTTGGCCACAATGCGGCGAGATCGACATTATGGAGCTTCGCGGGCAACAACCTCATATTATTAACGGTACTCTCCACGGACCTGGATATTCTGGAGGAAATGCTCTTACCAAAGCTTATGGTCTGCAAAATAGTAGATTTGATACTGATTATCATGTATTTGCCGTAGAATGGAGTAAAGAAAAAATCGATTTTTTTGTTGATGATTATTTATACCAAAGAGTTACTCCAAAAGATGTTTCTGGGCAATGGGTTTACGACCATCCTTTCTTTTTAATTCTAAATGTTGCGGTAGGAGGTAATTACGTAGGGTTTCCTACAGATGGAACTCCTTTCCCACAAACCATGACGGTAGATTATGTAAGGGTTTATAATCCGAAATAACGTAATCGAGCGCTGAAAGTAGATATTTTTTCAGAGTTCTAAAAAATAGTAAAAACACAAATGATGAAATCTAATGCAGAAAATTGATAATGTAGTACTGAAAAATCCACAATCAAAAGTAGATGTGGTAAGGATTGGAAACGAAGATTTCTTTAAAATTTCGAACGTTCAAGAACTTCGCCCATTTTTTATGAGTATCGTGAGCGATAGCAATCATTGGATGTTTGTATCCTCTAATGGTGGGCTTTCTGCGGGAAGAAAGAATTCGGAGTTTTCTCTTTTTCCATATTATACCGACGATAAAATCACAGAATCCGCTGAAGTAACCGGAAGTAAAACTATTTTTCAGGTGTCCAAATTGGGTAAAACCGAAATTTGGGAGCCTTTTTCTATTCGTTTTGAAGGAAAATTCAAAACGTCAAGAAATGTTTATAAAAGCGAATTCGGGAACAAGCTGATTTTTGAAGAAATCAATCACGATTTAGGATTGGCTTTTTCTTATCAGTGGAATAATTCCAACGTTTTCGGGTTTGTTAAAAAATCACGATTGGTCAACCTTACGCACGACCAAGTTGGGGTAACGGTTTTAGACGGATTGCAAAATATCCTTCCTTTTGGGATTGGAAGCGACCTTCAAACAAGAGTCAGTAATTTGGGTGATGCCTATAAAAGAACAGAACTTGAGCCAACTTCAGGTTTAGGAATTTTTGCTTTAAGTGCCATTATCGTGGACAAAGCAGAACCAAGTGAAGCTTTGAAAGCCAATTCTGTATTTTCTTTAGGATTGCAAAATCCGACATATTTGCTGTCTTCTTTACAACTTGATACTTTCAGAAAAGGAGGTCAAGTTACTCAAGAAACCGATATCAAAGGAGAAAAAGGAGCTTATTTTATCGTTGAAAGTTTTGAATTAAATGCCGAAGAGCAAAAACGTTGGTCTTTTGTAGCTAATGTTAATCAATCTCAATCGGACATCATCGAACTTTCTGAAAGAATAAAAGCCGATGCTAATTTGGCTCAGGAAATTCAGAAAGATATTGATTTAGGGACAGAAAATTTGGTCAAATTGGTAGCTTCTGCAGATGGATTGCAGTTGAGTAAAGACCGCCAAAGAGACTCTCGACACTTCTCTAACGTGATGTTCAACATTATGAGAGGAGGGATTTTCGATAATAATTATCAAATCGAGAAATGGGATTTCGTTCGATATTTAGAGAAAGCTAATCCACAAGTTTTTGCGGACAGCAAAGCTGTTTTGGAAAAATTATCTGAGGAATTTACTTTATTTGAATTAAAAGAAATCATCAAAACTTCTGAAAACGCTGACTTTATTCGATTGGCTACGGAATATTTACCATTGAAGTTCAGTCGTCGTCACGGTGACCCATCTCGTCCTTGGAACAAGTTTTCGATCAACACCAGAAGTGAAGTTGATGGTTCCAAAATCTTAGATTATGAGGGGAATTGGAGAGATATTTTCCAAAATTGGGAAGCTTTAGCACATTCTTATCCTTATTTCGTGGAAGGAATGATTTTCAAATTCTTGAACGCGACTACATTTGATGGGTACAATCCGTATCGAGTAACCAAAGACGGATTTGATTGGGAGACGATTGAAGCGGACGACCCTTGGTCATACATCGGATATTGGGGAGACCATCAGATAATTTATTTATTGAAATTTTTAGAATTTTCAGAAGATTATTTCCCTAATTCGTTAGAAAATCTTTTGGATAAAGAGGTTTTCGTGTATGCGAATGTTCCTTACAAGATTAAGTCGTATGAAGAAATCATTCAGAATTCAAAAGATACGATTGATTTTGATTTTGAATTGGATGAAGAAATTTCGACCAGAAAGTCAAAAATGGGAGCAGATGGTGCTTTAATTTTGGACGAACACGGACAAGCTATTCACGTTAACTTTACTGAGAAAATTCTTGCGACTGTTTTAGCGAAGCTTTCTAATTTTATTTTGGAAGGTGGAATTTGGATGAACACGCAACGTCCTGAGTGGAACGACGCCAATAACGCCCTCGTTGGTAACGGTGTTTCGATGGTTACTTTGTATTATTTGAGAAGATTTATGAAGTTCTTCCAAAAAATATTGAACAACGCCACGATGGAAAGAATTCACGTTTCCAGTGAGTTAGTGGATTTTTATAAAAAAGTGCGAGAAGCGTTCCAAGAGAATTTGGCTTTGTTAGAAGGTGAAATTTCTGACGAACAACGCAAAACCATTTTGGATATTTTCGGAATGGCTGCAAGCGAGTACAGAAGTCACGTTTATCATAAAGGATTTTGGGGTAAAAAACGTACCGTTTCATTGGATGGATTAAGAAGATTTACTGACCTTTCTTTGAAATATTTAGAACATTCTATCCAAGCAAATGAAAGAAAAGATGGATTATATCACGCTTATAACTTGGTGTCAGTCAACGCAGAAGGAGCGGAAGTTTCTTATCTGAGCGAAATGTTAGAAGGTCAAGTTGCGGTATTAAGTTCAGGCTTTTTGTCTTCCCAAGAAGCGTTGAAAGTTTTGGATGGATTAAAGAATTCAGCATTGTTCCGTGAAGACCAATACTCTTATTTGTTGTATCCTAACAAGAATCTGAAAGGGTTTTTAGAAAGAAATAGCATTCCAAAATCAAGTGTGGAAGCATCGGCTTTGTTGATGTTTTTATTAGCAAATAAGAACCGTCAAATCATCGAACAAGATGTTTTAGGAAATTATCATTTCAATGGAAATTTCAAAAATGCAAGTGATTTAGAAGTAGGATTAGACGCTTTAGGAGCAGAATATCACACCCTTTTAACCAATGAAAGAAAATTGGTTTTAGATATTTTCGAATCAGTTTTTAACCACAAAGCCTTTACAGGACGAAGCGGAACATTCTACGGTTACGAAGGATTAGGTTCAATTTATTGGCATATGGTTTCTAAGCTTTTATTGGCGGTACTCGAAGTTTGTCAAAAAGCGCAAGAAGAAGGTGTTTCTCCAGAAATTATGGGAAGACTATTAGAACATTTCTACGAAATCAACGAAGGAATCGGTGTTCACAAATCCCCTGAATTATACGGAGCTTTTCCAACCGACCCTTATTCTCACACCCCTTTCACCAAAGGTGCGCAACAACCAGGAATGACAGGTCAGGTGAAGGAAGATATCTTAAGCAGATTTGGAGAATTAGGAATCAAAGTGAAAGAAGGAAAAATCCATTTCCAACCTAATTTATTGAGAAAAGAAGAGTTCCTAAGTGAAGGAACAGTGATGGAATATTACGACATCAAAGGTCAAAAACATACCGCTGAATTGAAGGCTAACTCTTTGTTTTTCACGGTCTGTGAAGTACCAACGATTTATGAAATTTCTGAAAATGAAGGAATAGAAGTTCATTACGATAATCAAACTTCAAGTAATGACGACAAAATGATTTTAACAGAATCTGACTCAACAGAAATTTTCAAACGAAACGGAAAAGTTAAAATGATTAAAGTGTTGATTAACGAAAAAACATTGAAATAAATTATTCTAATCATAAAACCACAAAAGTCATAAATATTATAGAATAAAACTTTTTGTGTCTTTTGTGGTTAAAAAAAACAACATAAATATAAGCTTCGGAGAAGCCAACACTTTGTAGAAAGTTTGGTTGAAAATTAAAAGTGAGCTCCGTAGGAGCGACCTCTTAAAAAACAAAGAGTAATTAAAAAGAATGAAAACGCTATTCATCATAGCTTTAAGTATACTCACGATGTCTTTGACACGGTCTTGTACAACTATGGAAAAAACGAGAAAAAATATTACCGCAAAGGAAATTTTAGGAAACAAAGAATATTTGGCGATGTCTTATGGAGGTTATCGAACCAATTCCAGAAGAGTTCAGCCAACCATTCCTCAGATTAAGGAAGATTTGTTAATACTTTCTGCAATGGGTGTTAAGATGATTAGGACGTACAATGTCCATCTTCCAGAAGCGATTAATATTCTAAAAGCCATTGATGAACTCAACCAAGAAAATCCAAAATTTGAGATGTATGTGATGTTGGGAGCTTGGATTGATTGCAAAAATGCTTGGACAGGCTTCGAACCTAATCATTATGAAGAAAGCGAAAGAAATGCTGTTGAAATTGAACATTCCGTAGAATTAGCGAAAAAATATCCTCAAATTATTAAAGTAATTGCGGTAGGAAACGAAGCGATGGTAAAATGGGCAACAGCCTATTATGTTCAAGCGGGCGTGATTTTGAAATGGGTAAATCATCTTCAAGAACTTAAGAAAAAAGGCGAACTTTCAAAAGACCTTTGGATTACCAGTTCTGATAATTTTGCGTCTTGGGGAGGTGGTTCAGACGAATATCACACTCCAGAATTGAAGGAATTAATTCACGCGGTGGATTATATTTCGATGCACACTTATCCAATGCATGATACACATTACAATCCAGTTTTTTGGGGAGTTCAGACTTTTGAAAATCATTACAGCAAGAAAGTGCAAATCCAAAAAGCAATGAACCGTTCTTTGGAATATGCGCAATCGCAATACGAAGCAGTAAAATCGTATATGAAAAGTCTTGGCGTTGACAAACCAGTTCACATTGGGGAGACAGGTTGGGCAAGTTTTTCCGATGAATTGTACGGAAATAACGATTCCAAAGCTGTTGACGAGTACAAGTCAGGATTGTATTATCAAATGATGAGAGAATGGACGGATAAAGCAGGAATCTCTTGTTTCTATTTCGAAGCTTTTGATGAGCCTTGGAAAGATGCAGGAAATCCTAATGGTTCCGAAAATCATTTTGGACTTTTCACAGTTCAAGGAAAGGCAAAATTTGCAGTGTGGAACTTGGTTGACCAAAATATTTTTAAAGGATTAAAACGAGACGGAAATCCAATCACCAAAACCTACAATGGCGATTTGGAGAAACTAATGGATGAAGTTTTACTACCACC
Organism: Chryseobacterium sp. HNCC26DJ239; assembly: GCF_057180445.1. Taxonomy (NCBI): domain Bacteria; kingdom Pseudomonadati; phylum Bacteroidota; class Flavobacteriia; order Flavobacteriales; family Weeksellaceae; genus Chryseobacterium; species Chryseobacterium sp. HNCC26DJ239. Next base: position 540,800 of record NZ_JBXUGJ010000001.1, on the reverse strand, counting down.
TCAAAAGAAAATGGAATTGGTAAATCATTAATTAAAACGATTTTAATCAATAGGAACGGGCAGTGTCATCCTGAGCGTAGTCGAAGGAAGCCCGTTTACAAAAATTTAAAAATCAATTGGCTTTAGCCAAAATTTAGAATAGATAAACTAAAAAATAACAACTCATGAAAAATATAAAATTTACTTCATTGCCACTGATTTTATTGGCCACCTTGAGTTGTAATACCCAGAAAATGTTGACTACAGAAATCTACGAAACTTCGGCTTCAGGACATCAATTAACTAAAATTGAAGAACTTTCAACTAACGAAAGTGCTTCGGTAATCACGTTGAATCCAAAAGAAACTTACCAAACCATCACTGGTTTTGGTGGTGCTTTCACGGAGTCTTCTGCTTCTTTGTTGAATAAATTAAGCAAAGCCAATCGTGACAAAGTGATTAACGCTTATTTCTCCGAAGAAGGGGCAAATTATTCATTGACCAGAACGCATATGAATTCTTGTGACTTTTCTTTAAGTCAGTATTCATACGCTCCTACAGACGATAAAGAGTTGAAAGATTTTTCTGTAAAAGAAGATAAGGACGATTTAATCCCTATGATTAAGGATGCAATGAAAGCGTCAAAAGATGGATTTAAAATTTTTGCTTCACCTTGGACGGCTCCGCCTTACATGAAAGATAACAACGCTTGGGTTGGAGGAAAACTAAAACCAGACTATTACGATACTTGGGCTTTGTTTTTCTCTAAATACATCAAAGCTTATAAAAATGAAGGAATTGAAATATGGGGTTTCACGGTAGAAAATGAACCTCATGGTAATGGTGGAAATTGGGAAAGTATGTTGTTTTCACCAGAGGAAATGACCAATTTCGTTCAGAATCATTTAGGTCCAAAATTAGAAAAAGATGGTTACGGAGACAAAGTAATCTTAGGTTACGACCAAAACCGAAACGATTTAAAACATTGGGTGGATACCATGTATGCAACACCAGAATCTTCAAAATATTTTTCAGGAACCGCTGTACATTGGTACGACTCTACCTTTATGATTTTTGAGGACGAATTGCAATACGCACACCAAAAAGCACCGAATAAATTATTAATTCAAACTGAAGCTTGTGCCGATTCAGAAGTTCCACATTGGAAAGATGACGCTTGGTATTGGAGCAAAGAAGCCACAGATTGGGGTTGGGATTGGGCTCCAGCTGAACAAAAACCATGGCATCCAAAATATGCACCAGTTAACAGATATGCAGGAGATATTATTGGTTGTTTAAATAATTGGGTTGATGGTTGGGTGGATTGGAATATGGTTCTAAACAGACAAGGTGGTCCTAATTGGTTCAAGAACTGGTGTTTAGCACCTGTAATTGTGGATGAAAACAAGGATGAAGTTTATTTCACGCCGGTTTATTATGTGATGGCGCATTTCAGCAAGTACATTCGTCCTGGTGCAAAACGTATAGGTTTCGAAAATCCTGATAAAGAACTACAAATAACCTCAGCACAAAATCCAGATGGAAGCATTGCTGTTGTCGTTTTTAACCCAACTGAAAAAGAAAAAACTTTTGCTTTAGCATTAAATAAAGACCAAAAAGCGGTAAAAATTAGTGCAAAAGCGATACAAACCATAATCATTAAAAAATAAACACGATGTCAGAAAAAACGGTTTCAAATGGCAAAGTTCCAATGGGACAAAAAATAGCATTCGGTTTAGGAATGTTAGCCAACCAAATGTTTCCCGCAGTACTTGGTATTTTTATCGTAGTACTGGTAGAAAAATTGGGATTTAGTGGTTTACTACTTGGTTTAACCTATTTTATTCCCAAATTCTATGACGCTTTATTTGACCTTATTATGGGTTATGTAAGTGATAATACGAAATCTAAATGGGGACGTAGAAGACAATATGTTTTAGCTGGTGCTGTTATTTTAGGTGTTTCATTTGCTTTTATGTGGCAGTTGTACGCGGAAAATGGGGTTACTTATAACTTTATTTACTTTTTACTTGTTTCCCTAATTTTCTATTCAGGACTTACCATATTCAGTATTCCTTACGTTGCAATGGGTTACGAAATGAGCGATGATTTCCATGAGAGAACCAATATTATGGCGACTTCTCAGTTGATCGGTCAATTAGCATGGGTGGTTGCACCTTGGTTATGGGTAATTATGGCAGACCAGTCTTTGTTTCCATCTAGTGATGTTGCAGTTAGAACTTTAGCGGTGTATGTTGCGATAGGTTGTGCGATATTGGCGGCAATCCCAGCAATTTTCATCCCGAGCAAGTCGACATTAAACGAAAATTATAGTCCAATAGATTTAAAAGGAATCTTAGGCAGTTTTGGTGAAATTAAAGAAGGTTTAAAAGCTTCTGTAGAAATTAAACCTTTTAGAAAAATTTGTATTGCTACATTCTTAATTTTCAATGCATTTCAAACGACGGCTGGTTTTTCTTACTTTATCATCAAATATTATTTGTTTAAAGGAAATGAAGAAGGATTTGGACTATGGCCAACCTTGTTCGGAAGTGTTGGTGCTACTGTAACGACATTATTAGTTATACCTATCGTTGCAAGAATGTCAAAAACGATTGGGAAAAAGAAAGCGTTTTTACTTTCACAAGGGATTTCAATCTTTGGTTATATTTTGCTTTATGTTTTGTTTGTTCCGGGTAAACCTTACTTATTCCTTTTTGCGCTTCCATTCTTCTCCTTTGGTATCGGTAGTTTATTTACCTTAATGATGTCCATGACTTCTGATGTTATCGATATTGATGAATTAAATACAGGAAAAAGAAGAGAAGGTAGTTTAGGTGCTATTTATTGGTGGATGGTAAAATTCGGAACTGCGGTAGCTGGTTTATTAAGTGGGTTAATTCTTTCTTTGGTAAGTTTTGTACCTAATGCAGCGACACAATCAGATGAAACCATGTTTTGGCTAAGAATTTTCTTCGTAGGAATCCCAATTCTTGGTACTTTAACTGCAATTTGGGTAATGAGAAATTATGATATTGACGAAGCCAAAGCTCGAGAAGTAAGAGCTGAAATTGAAAAAAGAAAAACACCAAAACCACAAGTTTCTTCATCTTACTACAGAAACGGAAAACTTTCTATATTGCCAATTGCAGGATTAAAAGTTGATACTTCAAGTGATGAAAATTTCTCAAATAAATCTGAAAGCGAAATTAAAGCCATCTTCAAAGAAAAATTAAATACTGGAATGAGCGGTCTCTGCTTTAGTCCATACATGGAAGGTCAAGATATCGGTGATATTTTATCAAAACCTCAGATTGAAAGAAGAATGGATGTCATTAAACCTTACACAAAATGGGTGCGTTCATTCTCATGCACAGAAGGTAACGAGCATATTCCTGCAGTCGCTCACGAAAAAGGTTTGAAAACTTTAGTTGGAGCATGGATTGATGGAGATAAAGCTAAAAATGAAGAAGAAATTGAGGCTTTAATACGACTAGCAAAAGAAGGAAAAGTCGACACAGCCATCATCGGAAACGAAGTTTTATTAAGAAATGATTTAACGGAAGATGAAGTTTTAGGTTATATCAAAAAAGTGAAAGATGCACTTCCTGGAATTCCTGTTGGTTATGTAGATGCTTATTTTCAGTTTTACGAAAGGCCGAGATTAGTGGAAGCTTGCGATGTGATTGCCGTGAACTGTTATCCGTTCTGGGAAGGTTGTGACATTGATACTGCCTCAACTTACCTTAAACAAATGTATGCGTTGACTCAAGAAATTGCTAAAGGAAAACGTGTCATCATTGCTGAAACAGGATGGCCAAGTCAAGGTAGTAACAACGAAGGTGCACAACCATCTGCAGTCAATGCTATGAAATATTTTATCAATACCATGAATTGGCAGAATGCACAAAACGTAGAAATCTTCTATTTCTCTTCATTCGATGAATCTTGGAAAGTACACCACGAAGGAGACGTTGGAAACCGTTGGGGAATTTGGGATAAAAACGAAAGACTTAAATTTTAATAATGCTTAAAAGCGATATGCAATAGGCTTTAAGCAAACTAACAACCATCAACTAAAAACTATACAAAATGTCTTACAGAGCAGAACGATATTTATCATTATCAAAAGTTAATCAGGAGAACTATCTATCGGAAAAAACAGAAACCGAAAAGAGAGATTTGTTTTTAGAAATACTGCATAACGGCGTTCATGGATTTTGTTTCAGTCTTTATGAGGACGGACAAAAACCTGGAGATATCATTTCTGAAGAGCAGGTTCACAGAAGAATGGCGATTTTGAAACCTCATACTTCTTGGGTTCGTTCATTTTCTTGTACGGAAGGTAATGAACATATTCCCGTGATTGCTAAAGAATTCGGGATGAAAACCTTGGTTGGAGCTTGGCTTGGAGATGACCCTGAAGTTAACGAGAAAGAAATTGAAGGACTCATCAAATTAGCAAAAGAAGGTTACGTTGATGTTGCGGCGGTTGGAAATGAAGTAATGTACAGAAAAGACCTTACTGAAGATGAGTTACTGGATTTTATGCAACGTGTGAAAAAAGAGATTCCTGCTGAAATCCCGATGGGTTATGTTGACGCTTATTATGAGTTTACACAACGTCCAAGAATTACAGAAGCTTGTGATATTATTTTGGCGAACTGTTATCCTTTCTGGGAAAGTTGTCCTTTTGAGGATTCATTAAATTATTTGAAAAACATGTACCATCAAGCGGTAAGTGTTGCCAACGGAAAAAGAGTTTTGATTACGGAAACAGGTTGGCCAAGTAAAGGTGAAAACTTAGACGGAGCAATTCCTTCGGAGCAAAATGCTTTAGAATATTTCCTTAACACACAGCTTTGGGCAATGGATGAAGATATCGAATGTTTCTACTTCTCTTCTTTCGATGAAAGTTGGAAAGTCGGAGCAGAAGGTGAAGTCGGAGCTTATTGGGGAATTTGGGACAAAAATGAAAAACTAAAGTTTAGAGATTCTTCAATCTTAAGTCTTCAACATTAATTGATTTAAAATTAAAAAAAAATGTATAAAAATTATCTGACTCAACTACTTTTTACACTGGTGTTTACTAGCTCGTTGTTCAATGCGCAAGTAGATGTGGTGTATAATGATTTGGTGTGGTCCGATGATTTTAGCACCAATGGAGCTGTTGATGCAACGAAATGGCATCATCAGACTCAACTTCCTAATGGTGGAAGTTGGTATAATGGGGAATTACAACATTATACCAATCAAGTATCCAATTCTTTTGCAGACGGAGGATTTTTGAAAATCGTCGCTAAAAAAGAAAACTATACTGACCAAGGTGTTACCAAAAACTATACATCCGCTCGATTGAATTCAAAATTTGCTTTTAAATATGGTAGAATTGATGTTCGAGCAAAATTACCTGTTGATTCTGGAACTTGGCCCGCAATCTGGATGTTAGGGAAAAATATCAACGAACCGGGAGGATATTTTTCATCAACTTACGGGACAACCAATTGGCCAGCTTGTGGAGAAATCGACATCATGGAACACGGTATTTTTCCATCTCAAAGTGTAAACTATGTTCAGAGTACGGTTCATACACCTTCTGGTTATGGAGGTGGTGCAAATGGAGGTGGAATTACCGCTTCCGATTTAGCCAATAATTATCATGTATATTCTCTGAATTGGTCACCTAATCAATTGACATTTTTATTAGATGGTGTAGCGTTTTTCACGTATAATCCAACTGTAAAAAATGCAAGTACGTGGCCATTTGATAACGAGCAATATATACTTTTGAATTTAGCAATGGGTGGAATCGCAGGAAACATTGCTTCTAATTTTACCCAAGCTGAAATGATCGTTGATTACGTTAAAGTGTATCAAAATACTTCTGCTGATAGCATTGCACCAAGTAATTTTACAGCTTCAGTTGGAACGGTTACAGCTGGTTCGGTTGAATTATTATTAAATGCAGTTGATAATTCAGGCACAGTGTATTATGATATTTCTGGAGCTTCGACTCAGACGGTTTCACATTATTCTGGCGTTCAAAAATCAGTTATTGTGACAGGATTATCTCCAGCGACAACGTATAATTTTACCATTACAGCGAGAGATGCAACGGGAAATATTTCAGCGAATAGTCCTCTTACCGTGTCTGCAACAACTTTAGGAGCGGGAACCAATATTTCATGTTCAGGTATTTCTAATTTGGCATCACAAGGAAGTTTTACAACGGGATATAGTTATCAATTCGAAACCATTGGAACCGATGTGAAATTTACCTTCGAATTATTAGATACTGACAAAGTTGGCGTGGTAGCTTATTTATGGAAACAAAGTCCTTTTACCGAATATCCGATGACCAATGTAAGTGGAAATAAATTTACAAAAACCATAACTGGACAAACCTTAGGTTCAACGATTACCTATGCTGTAAAATTTGCTTTTGCAGGTGGAATGTCAGTAACCAAATATTATGATTACGTTGTTGGAACAACTTGTAATTTTTTAGCAGTAGAAAACTTGACGAAAGAAGAACAATTGGTTTATCCAAATCCAGTCACAGACGTATTGCATTTGAAATTGGCAGATAACAAAAACCAAATCATTCTAATGGATAGTTCTGGAAAGAGAATTAAAGAAATTCAATTATTAGGAGAGCAGGAAGTCGACATGAGTGATTTTTCTTCGGGAATATACTTTTTGACTGTTAAAAACTCAAAAGGAACTGAAAGCTTTAAGATTATAAAAAAATAGAAGCATAAAGGTTATGCTCAAAAAAATGAATAAACAATTTAATACCTAAATTTTAATACTATGAAAAAAACAACGATTTTTTTAGCAATGTTTTTTGCATTTGCTTTGGGGTTTGCGCAGCCAAGCACCAATGCACCTACGCCTACGAAATTACCTGCGAATGTAATCTCTATTTTTAGTGATGCATACACAAATGTGGCAACCAATTACAACCCGAATTGGGGACAAACAGGCGCTGTGAATCCTAACTTTGTTGCTGTTGCCGGTTCTGGAAACAATATTTTGGCTTACACCAATTTTAATTATCAGGGTACAGATCTCACCACGCAAAATGCAGCTTCTATGGAGTATTTGCATATCGATGTTTGGGCAAATACTTCTGGAGCAGTATTGAAGGTATCTCCAATCAACAACGGGACTGGAGCTGGTGAATTTTTAGTAACGGTACCTTTAACTGCAGGAGCATGGAATAGTGTAGATTTACCAAAATCTGCCTTTACTGGAATGACTTGGAATTCTGTTTTTCAAATTAAGTTTGATGGACAGGCAGGAACAACGCCTTCTGCAGTATATTTGGATAATATTTACTTCTGGAAAGCACCGGTTAATCCAGCTGCAGACGCAACGCTAAGTGATCTTAAAGTAGGAGGTGCTACCGTTACAGGTTTTAGCTCTGCAATTACTTCATACACTATAGAATATCCACAAGGTACTACTGTAATTCCTCAAATTACTGCGGCAACAACTACCAATACAAGTGCTACTAAAGTAATTAACCAAGCTACGGCAATTCCTGGATCGGCAACTGTGGTGGTGACTTCTCAAGATGCTACAGTAACTAAAACGTATACAGTGAATTATGTGGTTTCTGGTCCGAACGTTGCAGCGCCAACACCTCCAAGTAGAGCTGTTACAGATGTAAAATCTTTGTTCAGTAATATGTATACTAACTCTACAGTAGATGCGTGGTCTGCAACTTGGGATGATTCTAGCGTTGCGGATATTCAGGTGGCAAGTAATGATACCAAAAAAATTACATTCACAAACTTCCTTGGAGTAGATTTTAGTGGAGCAGGGCATCATTTAGACTTAAGTACATTTACAAATTTCCATATGGATATTTGGATTGACAGTTCTGTAGATATGGTAGGGAAAGTTTTCAATCTAAAACTTTCACAATGGGGAGGAACTTCAGGTGAAGTTTCTGCATTAGAATTACCATTGAATACGGGAACTTCTCCTGCGTTGGTAAAAGGACAATGGTTGTCTATAGATGTGCCACTTACGAGCTGGAGCAACAGTACTAATAGAAATGATATCGCACAGTTCGTGATTACTTCTAATATTCCTAATGTGTATTTTGATAATTTATATTTCCATAAAAATACAGTTTTAGCCGTAAATGAGGCTTCTGCTAAAAGTAAGTCTGTGAAAATTTATCCTAATCCTGTAAAATCTGGAAACGTAGTTTTTGTAACCGAAAATGCTAAAACATCTGATGTTTATAATCTTTCAGGACAAAAAGTGAGAACTTCCAATTCAAATTCGTTCACAACAGAAGGTTTGTCTAAAGGGATTTATATTATAAAAACAGTAGATGAAAAAGGAGCAACAAATTCTTCGAAGCTCATCGTAGAATAAAAACCATATCATATTAACAATAGATAGAGTCGTTGAAATTAATTTTCAGCGGCTCTTCTTTTTATCAGAAAAAACGATATATTTGGAATAGGATCAAATGTTTTGAAAAAAAAGAATCTTTTTGTGGTTTTTCTTTTGAGTTTCTCGTTTTATTACACTCAAAAGTTTCCCGAGAAAGGAGTTCCGGAGATGGAAAATTTTCCACCTTCTGTATATGGAGCTACGGGGAAAATCTGGGAGATAAAATCTTCCAGCAACGGCTTATTGTATTGTGCGTCAGAGAAAGGTCTACTCGAATACGATGGCAGAAATTGGCAAAAGTTTAAAGGAAGTAAAGGTTTTCTACGGTCGGTATTTGTAAAAAACGATTCGGTAATTTACACCGGTTCTGATATGGACTTTGGCGTGTGGAAAAGAAATTCCTTACTAGAATTTGAGTACAAATCTCTATATCCTTTCAAAGAAAAAGCAGGAATAGAGAGTGAAGAGTTTTGGACCACCACCGTAATCAATGGAGATCCGGTTTTTGTCTCTCATAATAATCTTTATACTTATCATAAAAACAAAACTTCTAAGATTGCAGCACCTACTCATTTTTCTGAAAGCTTCGTTGCTGAGGGAAATCTCTATATTACCGACGAAAAGATGGGGCTGTATCTTTATGATGGAACGCAGCTTAGGCTGGTTTTTCCTTTTTCTGGAAATAAATCATACACTATTTTTGGAGTGTATCATTTTCAGAATGAATTATATCTTGTTACGAAAAACGACGGGATTTTAAAGTATTCAAACGGAGTTTTAGCTTCTTTAAATAGTGCAGTCTCGAATAAATTAAAATCAGAAATCACTTTTAGCTTTACCCAGATAGATTCTTCTCATTTGGCTTTTGGAACCGTACTTAATGGTTTTTATATCACCAATATTAAGGGAGAGATTATCCATCATGTAAACAGGCAAAAAGGCTTGCTGAACAATACAATATTGAGTCTGTACTACGATCCTGCCGGAAATCTTTGGTCTGCAATGGATTTTGGATTGTCTAAAATGAATTTTAAAAATAGAATTAATTATTTTTTAGATTTTACTGGTAGTTTTGGAACGGGGTATAGCTCGGTATTAAAAGACGATGTTTTTTATCTAGGAACTAATCAAGGGCTTTATCGATCGTTTTGGAAAGATATGAATAACAATCAGCCTCAAAATTCCTTTCAAATAATTCCAGGTTCCGAAGGCCAGGTTTGGAGTCTTGAAAATGTAGAGGGAGATGTTTTGGTGGGGCACGATTTGGGTCTTTTCAAATTGTTTAACGGAAGTGTTGAGCAAATTAGCAACATACCCGGTGTTTGGACTATTAAATTGTACCAAAAGAATATTTTGCTTACTGGGAATTATAATGGAGTTTCTGTTTTCAAAAAAATAAATGGCACCTGGAAGTTTGTTAAAAGAATAAAAACAATCGCAGGATCTTGTAACCAGATTGAAATACAAGGAAATGTGCTTTGGGTAAATATTCCTAATTATGGAGTTGTAAGGGTTTCTCTGGATTCAAATTTAGATCCTATCCAAAGGAAGATTTTTACCACTCAGAATTTTAAGGGTGAAGAAATTCAGCTTTCTCAAGATAAATACGGAGTACAGATTACGACCCGAAAGAACAGTTATAAATATGATAATAAACTTCAGAAATTTGTTCCTAATGGTCGTTTTACTTTCAATAATGATGTAAAAGATTTATTGTACGGCTTCAATCATCAAACATCGATCAACTCAGAATACATTTTTTATCCCATTTATAATGGTTTTGCATTGAAGAATGTGAATCAAAATCCAAATGACTTCATCACCTATCCATTAAAATTTAGAGGTTTGGAGATTTTCAATAATGATGAGAAAGTAAAGTATTCGTTAGCAAAAGACATTCCGTATCGATATAATAATTTAAAGCTAAACTTTATTGTTCCGCAAGTAAACAATGCAATATATCAGTATCATTTTGAGGATAAAGAGTGGAGCTCCTTTACGGTAAACCCAAGTTTTGAACTTTTGAATCTGAAAGAAGGGCGTTACGAACTTTATGCACGTGCATTAATCAATGGAAAATATACCAATACGGTAAAAATATCTTTTTACGTAAAACCACCTTGGTACAGATCGTTTTTAGCATATGTAGGATATTTTTTAGTTTTTTTGGGACTTTTGTTCTGGCTTAGAAAAAGACAAAACAGATTGTTGAAAGAGCAGGAAATTGTTTTACTCAATAAAGAAGCTGAAGCTTTACGCTTGCAGCAGGAAAAACATGAGCAAGAAAAAATGATTCTTGAACAAGAAAGACTGGAAAGGGAAAAAGAAATTCTGCAACAGAAGGTAAAAGATAAAACCATAGAATTGGCGCAAAAAGCTAAAGATGATGAAGATAAAAACCGTCTTTTGATAACTGTTACAGAGAAAGTTCAAGAAATTGAAGGAGATCCCAATATTGCTAAAATTAGGCTAAAGGAGATTCGTCGTCTTTTGAATAATTATATAGAATCTGAAGATCATACTTTCGAAATTCAGATGGATGAGTTGCACCAAGAGTTTTTTAAATCAATAAAAAAAGAATTTCCTACTCTTTCCATTTACGATTTAAGACTTTGTGCTTATCTTAGAATAGGCCTTACTTCTAAGGAGATGGCAGATATTTTTCAAGTATTACCGTCGAGTATTAACGTAAGCAGATCTCGCCTAAGGAAAAAACTAAATCTTGGTCCGGAAGTAGATTTGTTTGATTTTTTAAATCGCTTTTAGACCATTTTTATATTAAAATTTTATTCAGCTTTCCTATATTTTAATAATTGATTTTTCATAAGAAAACACTCCCTCTTAAAAATTGAAGGGAGTGTTTTTTTTACCAATTTATTTTCATTGAAGAAATGTTTTATTTTTTAAAATTTAATTTTATTTAATTAAAATTATTTATTGTTAAAAAATATGTAATATTTTATTTTAAATTTTTTCACAAACAATTTTCGTGTTTTTAATTTATTATTTGTAGAAAAAGACTTTTTATGTCTTGATTTTTTATGTCTGAGTTTTCTTGATTTTAAAAATATCTTAATTTACAAATGTGGTATGTTAAATTGTTTATAGTAAAATTTTTGGCACTAATAATTGAATTATAATATAAAAAGACTATTTTTGAGTAGTTCAACATTAAAATAGGAATTTTGCCGATTAGGAGCTTTTTTTACTCAAGTTCTCAATTTAAAATGTATAGTGTTGCCTTGTTGTTTTTTTTAACGCGATGTGTTTTTATGCTTAAATTTTGCCTATTAACAATATTGTGTTATGGAAAATAATATTGTATTATGTGTAGAAATATGAAAATTATTTAAGCTTTTATATTGGTCTTAAGAATAATTTTTAGTTGTTTATAAAATTTAGTTGTTAGTATGGAGAATTATCCGATTCCCAAAAATGAAAAGGAGAGGGTGAATAGACTGAGTTTTCTTGATCTTTTAAATTTAGGAAAAGATCCTCAGTTTGATGTTTTTGCAGAAACAGCATGCCTTATTGCAGATTGCCCTTCTTCTCTCATTGCTATTATGGAGAGCAAGAGACAAAGTGTTCAAAGTTGTATAGGACTTTCTTTAGATTCTGTGGAACGCACCGATACACTTTGCCAGTATTCTATTGAAAACAGCAGTGTAATTGTTATTCCAGATACACTTTTAGACGAAAGATCTGCCCATAATCCTTTGATTTTGGAGGGTGGAATACGTTTTTATGCGGGAATTCCGCTTATTGACGATGAAGGTTTTGCTCTGGGAACACTTTGCGTAATAGATTACAAGCCAAAAACGATAACCGAAAATCAAATCGTGGCGCTTACAAAATTAGGCAACATCATTTCTCGGCTTTTTACGGAAAGACGTAAGAATATGGATGCTGAATATTTTCAGCGAATTTTTAATATTTCAAATAATCTGATCTGTGTATTGGATGGAGATTTTAATCTGAAAGACATTAATCCTGTATTTGAAGAAACTTTTTCTTTAAGCAGAGATCAAGCGATAGGAAAAAACTTTATGCAGGTTTTAGATTACGAAAATCAGGAGTTTACTGAAGTTTTTAGTTTTCCTAATGGCACAAAAGAGATGTCGGTTACAACAAACACCCTTCAAAATGATAACAGTATTGTAATAGTTGATTGGTATTTGCAAAAAAATGAAGCTAATTCTGAAATTTTTGCTTTCGGAATAAACATTACTGTTCAGACGGAAGATAAAAAGCAGTTAGAAAGCTCAGAAAGACGTTTTAGAAGTTTCTTCGAAAACGCAATCGGGTTAATGAGCATGCACGATTTGCAAGGAAATATTCTTGCCGTAAACGAAAAGGGAAGAGAAACATTGCAATATGAAGCTCATGAAGTGGATGGTCTTAACCTTACAGATCTTGTGCCTGAAGAATATTGGCCATCATTGAAAAAATACTTAGAAAGAATTACTAAAAATAAAGAAGATTTTGGAACCATGATTCTTCAAACCAAGGGAGGCGAAGAATCGGTATGGATGTATCATAATCTGGTGGAAGAAGATAAAGAGGGAAATCCATATGTGGTAAGTACCGCACTCAACGTTACCGAAAGAATGACGCTCGAAAAAGATCTTGTATACACACAAAAAATACTTGAGCAAACAAGTTCTGTGGCACAAGTAGGAGGTTGGGAAGTAAATCTGGAAACCAATACCGTTTTTTGGTCGCACAGTACAAGAGAAATTCATAAAACAGATGCAGATTTTGAACCTAGCCTCGAAAATGCAATCGATTTTTATAAAGAAGAAGATAAAGACAGGATACGTTATTTGTTTAAAAGAGCCACAGAAGAAGGTGTTCCATATGACGAAGAGCTGCAGATTGTAAGACAAGACGGTGTTACAATATGGGTTAGAGTAAAAGGTATTCCTGAATTTGAAAACGGCGTATGTACTAAGCTTTTTGGGATCATTCAGAATATTGATGCATTTAAAAAAATGCTTCTAGAATTTAAGCGCAAAGAGGCAATGATGCAATCGTTTGCAACTTATGTACCTAATGCGATCGCGATGTTTGATAAAGATCTAAATTACATTTCTGTAAGTACAAGCTGGAGAAAAGAGTTCAACATGTTGGATCTTGACCTTATAGGGAATAATATTTTTACCATATCTCCCAACGTTCCGGAAGAAAGAAAAGCTATTTATCGTGCTGCTTTAAAGGGAACTTTTTATAGCAATGAAGATTTTGCTGTAGACATTCCAGGAAGAGACGAAACACAGCATTATGACTTGAAGGTAGGACCTTGGTACATTTCTGAAAACGAAATCGGAGGTGTTATTGTGTCTGTGCAAAACATTACAAAAGCAGTAAACATCAATCAGGAGTTAAAAAGTGCAAAAGTAATGGCAGATATTGCCAGTAAAGCAAAATCTGAATTTCTTGCCAACATGAGCCATGAGATTAGAACACCACTAAACGGAGTGATTGGTTTTTCGGATCTGTTATTAAAAACACCACTAAACGAAATACAGACACAATATCTTAATTATATTAATGAATCGGGAGAAAATCTTCTCAACATCATCAATGATATCCTCGATTTTTCTAAAATCGAATCTGGAAAGATGGATCTTTTGATAGAAAAGCATAATGTTTATGATATCGTAAGCCAGGTTATTAATGTGATTCTTTATCAGTCTCAGAAAAAAAATATAGAACTGCTCTTAAATATAGAACCGGGTCTTCCTAATACTTTTTTGCTGGATGGAGCAAGGTTGAAGCAAATTCTCATCAATCTTTTAGGAAATGCAGTGAAGTTTACCGAGCAAGGCGAAATAGAACTGAAAGTAGAAAAACTAAGCCGAGACGATAAAAACATAAAGCTTCGCTTTTCGGTAAGAGATACAGGAATAGGAATTCCGCTGGAAAAGCAAAAATATATTTTTGATGCCTTTACCCAAGAAAATAGTTCTATTAGTAAACGCTATGGAGGTACAGGTTTAGGACTTACCATCTCCAATAATATCCTGAAATATATGGGAAGTAGTCTCTCATTGATCAGCGCACCAGAAAAGGGTTCAATTTTCTTCTTTGATATTGAAATTCCTTACGAAATGTACGATTTTCAGGATGTAGATGATGATTTAAACATTCATAAAGTTTTAGTTGTAGACGATAACGAAGCCAACAGAATTATTCTGAAAGATATGCTTGCGTATAAAAATATTGAATCTACACTGGCTGCAAACGGAATGGAGGCTCTGCAAATTCTTCTAAAAGGAGATCGTTTCGATTTAATTTTGATGGATTATCATATGCCGGTAATTTCTGGCTTGGAAACCATAGAAAAAATAAGAGAATTGTTTAACCAAAGAAAAGAAATTTCGCCATTGGTTATTCTTCATACTTCTTCAGAAGAGCATGATGTAATCAATTCTTTCAGAAAAGAAGAAAACTCGTATTTCCTTCTGAAACCTATCAAATCAGTCGAGCTTTATAAAACACTGAAAAGGGTAGCACAAAACAACTTTATAGAAGTTGATTCAGGTAAAGAAACAAAGGTGAAATCGTTTGCTTTTCAGTCTGATCTTGAAGTGTTGTTGGTAGACGACAACCCTGTAAATATGTTGCTGAATATTAAAATGTTGAATTCTATTGCGCCGAATGCAAAATTAACAGAAGCGGATAACGGCTTGAAGGCATTGGAAGAATGCAAGAAAAAACAGTTTTCAATTATTTTGATGGATGTACAGATGCCTGTAATGGATGGGATAGAAGCTACCAAACAAATTCGTACCATTTCAAGCTATGAAAAAGTGCCGATTATTGGGGTTACTGACGGAAATTCTCTAGGCGAGAAAGAAAAATGTTTAGAATCTGGGATGGACGATTTTTTACCAAAACCGTTGCGCGAAGCTGATTTATCTGAAATGCTCAAAAAATATATTTCGATAGAAAACTTTTCTGATAAAACTGAAAAAGAAAGCTCCGTACCGATTGACCAGTATTTTAATATGGAAATGCTGAACGGATATGTTGGTGATGATGAAGAATTTAAAGCGATGTTTTTGAATTTGGTGATCAAAATGCTTACCGAAGCAGACGAAAATATAGAAAAAGCATCCGATAACAAAAGTGCGACAGAAGCAAGACAGGTTCTTCACAAATTGAAAGGTACAGCCGGAACTGCGGGTCTTTTCAGACTGTCAGATTTAGCACTTGGTTGGGAAGTGAAAGCGAAAGATAATGAAGAGATTGATTATGTTTTGATGTGCAAAGAAATAAAAGGGGAAATCGCCGTAGGATTAGAGATAATAAAAAATTTAATAAAATAAAAATCGAAACGCAATGTTAATTTTGATCGCCGAAGATGATGAGTTGATTCTTAAAACAGTAGAACACAAATTGCTGAAAGAAGGGCACGAAGTTATTTTAACCCGTAATGGCAAGGAAGCTATAGAAACCTTAAAAGAAAAAGATGTAGATCTTGCAATAAGCGATATTATGATGCCTTTTGCTTCGGGGATAGAAATACTTTCTGCTATAAAATCTATGGACAAGCATATCCCGGTTATCATGCTTTCTAGTATGGGGCAGGAAGAAGTGGTACTAAATGCATTCGATTTGGGAGCTTCAGATTTTATTGTAAAACCTTTCAGTCCTAATGAGTTGATGCTTAGGATTAAAAGATTTATGCCTAAATAATTTTGTATGCAAATATCTTCTGTGCACTTTCTTTTTACCGTTTTTGTTATCATGCTATGCTTGGTAATTGCATTGGTAATCGTAGTGCTCATCTACAATTTTATTGAGTATAACCGATCTTCTAAAGAAGCAATATGGTCTGTTATTATTAATAGAAAAATTTCTGAGGTAATCGTATATGCAGAAGAAGAGCTTCCTGAAGATCCTCAATTCGAAGCGCATATTGTAAAACCTAAATTCCGGAATTTATTTTTAATGAAACTGGTAGATTCCGAAAAAAAGTTTTCAGGAGCTGCCAAGTTTAAAATTAATGATTTGTTTAAAGAGTACAACCTTAAAAAAGAAGCCCTCGCAAAGCTTGATCAAAAAAAAACATACCTTATTGCAAGAGGAATTCGTGAGCTTACCGTAATGGATGTGGATGTTGCCGAACCCAAGATTGCCTCTTTTCTGCAACATTCTTCACCGCAGGTTTATCAAGAAGCACAATATGCGATGGTAAGATTTAAAGGTTTTGAAGGTTTAATGTTTTTAGATAATCTAGAATCTAAAATTTCTGAATGGCAGCAACTAAGAATGCTTCTGTCTATTTTTTCCATACCTTCAGATTCAGAATCAGATATTAAAAATAGATTATTAAGCAGTAATGAAACGGTTGTGGTTTTTACTCTTAAGATAATAAAGAAATTTCAGATGCTTTCGCTTTATCCTCAAGTGAAAGAGTTGCTGAAAAATCCTTCCGTTGAAATTCGAATTCGCGCTGTACAAACACTTACTTCTCTGGATAATCCAGAAACGATTCCTTTTCTTGTAAATATTTATGAGACACAGCCGGATGAGGTAAAACTTGAAATTATTAGTGCAATGAAAATCTCAAAAGATCAATGTTGCATAGATTTATTAAAGCTGGAGCTTTCCGAAAAACATCCTTCCGATATCAGAGTAAATGCTGCACAGGCTCTTTTTTTATTAGGACATTCGGCTTATTTGTCAGAATTAAAACAACAGCAAAGCTCATCTCAAGAACTCGTTCAAATTGTTAAATACGCTCTACAGGAAAAAGTATGTTAGAATTTTCACACATTGTTTATGAAATTATCACCTGGCTTTTTTTGCTGTATGGCTTATCAATGGCAGTTATTTATAGCTGGATTGGGGTTTACGCTTTTGGAGCCGTTTTAAAGTATAAAAAAGAAAATGTTTTTACAGATTACAGCATTATTGCGGCAAATCCAAATGCGCCAGTTTTCAGTTTATTAGCTCCGGCTTATAATGAAGGAATGACGATTGTGGAAAACGTAAGATCATTACTTTCTCTCTATTATCACAACCTTGAAATTATTATTATTAATGACGGAAGCAAAGATGATTCTATCCAAAAATTAATCGATGCTTACGATTTAGAGCCAGTTTCCTATTACATTCAGGGTAAGATTGAAACCAATAAGGTAAAAGGGGTGTATAAAAGTAAAAATTTAGCCTTCAAAAAACTAATTGTTGTAGATAAAGAAAACGGAGGAAAAGCAGATGCTTTAAATGTAGGAATCAATTTTTCTTCTGGGCAATATCTCGTTTGTATAGATGTAGACTGTATTTTGGAGCAAGATGCAATTCTAAAACTTGCCAAACCTTTTTTAGAAGAAACTGATAAAAAAATTATCGCTTGTGGCGGCGTAATTCGATTGGCAAATAACTGCACCATAGAAGACGGAAAAGTTGTAAATGTACGGATGCCTAAAACCCTTTTGGGAAGAACACAGGCGCTGGAATATATTCGAGCTTTTGTATTGGGAAGAATGGCATGGTCTCGAGCTTCTGGTTTAATTTTGATTTCTGGAGCTTTTGGAGTTTTTGATCGCAAAACAGTAGTTGCCTGTGGTGGTTACGACAGAAATACAGTAGGTGAAGATATGGAACTTGTCGTACGTATGAGAAGATATATGGAAGAAAGAAATGAACCGTACGAAGTTCTTACCATTCCTGATCCTCTTTGTTGGACTGAAGTTCCGGAAACCAAAGAAATTCTGAAAAAACAAAGAAACCGTTGGATGCGCGGCACGATGGAAACCCTATGGAAACATCGCGATATGATGCTTAACCCTAAATATAAAAAACTAGGGATGATAAGTCTTCCATATTGGGGAATTTTTGAGTTTTTAGGACCTTTCGTAGAATTTGCTGGATACTCTCTTTTAGTAGTATTATTTTTCTTAGGATATGTAAATTGGCCATTTATTCTGGTGCTTTTTTTTCTAGGGCTTTCAACAGGTTTTTTGTATTCTGTGTATGGGATATTAGTAGATATTATCAGTTATCAGGTTTATAGCAGAAAAAGAGATTTTGCAAGCTTAATTCTTACAGCGTTTATAGAACCGTTTTATTTTCATCCCCTTACTGTAAAGGCAGGAATAAATGGCTTTATAGATTACTTTAAAAAATCTCACGGTTGGGGCGAAATGACTCGACAAGGATTTGGGCAAAACGTACAGAATCTGCCATTTAAGGAAAGGGTAGTGGCTAAACTAAAAATTGCTTTAAGACAATGGGGAGTCTTATCTATGGTGTTTGTAAAGCTCTTTATTTTAGGTGTATTCGTAGAATATCTTTGGTATTATTACGCCATGGACAATGTTGATAGTTATGCGATTGCACTACCGCTTTTTATGAGAAATATATTGTTTATGTTACAGTTTTTGGCGGTTTCTGGGGTTGTTTATGTTTTAATTCATCAAATTAAAGAAGCTTTTGCTAAAAAGGTGTTTATCTTGGTCGGCGGTTTGGTCGTTGTAATGCAGTATATATTATTCCTTTATTTCTATGAAACGGGGCACCTTTTAGGCAGTGAAATCATGAACTATAATACACAAGAAGTGAAGGCAGCATTGCATTCTATGGGATTGATGAATTTTAATAATTATGCACTATTAGCCATTTTATTGGCAATTACATTTGTACCACTTCGTTTGGCGGCAAGACCTCTTTTTAAATGGATTTATCCAGGTTTAGCAGTGATCGTTTTAGGAATTTCAGCGTTTTTTATTCCGGATGATCTTGTGGAAGCTCCAAAACAGGTTACCACCAACAAAGTAAATCGTGCAGCCGCAACCAGTAAATGGGAGTTTTTAATTAACGCAAATGATAAATTAATTTTGAAAGATTACATTCAAAATAAGTAATTTGTAGTCTAAAGATTGAGATAAAAATAAACCCCGATGTAGATTTTTACATCGGGGTTTATTTTGTTAAAACTTAAATTTTAAAGGATGGTTTAGAATTTAATTTTTTTTTATATAATGTTTTTATTTACAGGTTTTAATTAAAGCATTGAAGTCTGTCCCATCAATTGTCTTACGATTGTTTCGTGTGATTTTTCAAAACGGTGACCGTTTTAGCTCATACTTTTTTCAGGGAGACAAAACGGCGGCTGTTTTTCGCAAACTTATTCTCAGGGAAGCAAAACGGTGGCCGTTTTAGCTCATACTTTTTTCGGGGAGACAAAACGGCGGCTGTTTTTCGCAAACTCGTTCTCAGGGAATCAAAACGGTGACTATTTTATTTCATCTTTTTTTTGGGGAGACAAAACGGCGGCAGTTTTTCGCAAACTTATTCTCAGGGAAGCAAAACGGGAATAGTTTGGGCAAATTTCACTTCCGATCGATTGTATCATATAACTTCTCCTTTAGACAATTATTTTAAAAAAAACATTCAAAGACATAAGAAGGATTGACTTAGAGAGATTTCATTTCGTGCGGTTGAAATTTTTGTGTTATCTAAAGATGGAGTTTCAGTATTTAATAAGCGTTGTGTTTTCAATTAAAACTTATAAGTGTATCCTAAAATTACATCAAATTGATTTCCTTTTACGTTGGGTTGGTATTCTGTATTATAATAAATGGTTCCAATTGAAAACAGGTTTCTTTTCACCGAAAAATCATATTCTCCACCAATTTTAAATGTTTTAAGTTTAAAAGTTTCGTTCTGCAAAAGATTGTTTCTGGATTCTTCTGGTGTAATCCCGGTTCCAATCTGGAATTGGAAATAATCCTGTGCAGATTTGGTGTAATATCGTACTGTTCCTGTATAAGATTGGGAAATATTCTCGTTACTTGGCGTAAGATACGTTCTGAGATTGAACCAGAAGTTTTTGTAATACTTACCTAACGATGCAGTATACATCCAAATATTATCTGTGAAATAAAGCTGTCTGAAACCAAGTTCAGCTTCAAAACTTTTAGGAAGATTGGCGTTCACAGATAATCCGGTGCGGTATTTTGGAAAAATACCGACATTGTTAGAGTAGGCTCCTCCTACATATAAATAGAATGTTTTTGATAGTCTTGGATAAGCTTCAAGCTCTATTTGTGTACCGTTGTCGGCAAATTTATTAGCATAATTTCCGCGCAGAATAACGGGGCCAATCGGCGTTTGTCTTCTGTAGCTCACTCCTACAATATGCCAATCATCCGCAAACTGTTTGTCGAAGTGCGAGTAGGTGTACAAAATATTAACCGCATTTTTAGCGATGTAATCATTAATTCTTACTCTCCAAGTATTGGCTTCGGTATTTTTAGGATTTAGTTTCAAAGCATTTTCTACAGCAATTTCAGCTTCGGTGTATTGTTTTTCAGAATACAAAGCTTTTGTTTTCAGTAACCAAAGAGATTCAGAATTTGGGTATTTTAAAAGACCTTTTTCTGCTATTTCTACTGCTTTGGTATTTTGCTCATTCCAGTATTCTAGAGAAGAGTAGGCAAGAAAGAAATCTTCGTCTTGAACATTTTTTCTGTCAAGCTCCTGAAAAACGGCTCTTGAAGCTTCATAATCTTTATTCCATGCATAAACTCTGCCCAGAAAAATAGCAATATCATTATATTCTGGAGCTATTGCTAAAGCTTCTTTTGAAAGTTGAATAGACTTTGTATAGTCCTTATTTTCAAAGGCTGCGCTTCTGGCTTGTGTAAAAAGAGAATCTGCCGAAATTTGCTGACTGTAGGCTTGAAACGAAAACATCACCAACAAAACAGGTGCTAAGATTTTTTTCATGAAAATTGGTTGTGAATACGAAAACAAAGATATTGATCTTTTGTGTACTACAAGAAAATAAAGCACCATATTTTAGCTGTATTTATGCAGGAAAGAGCTTGCTTTTCACGAATTTGAAAAATTTTAATTAAAATAAATTAATTGGGTTATTTTTTTATTTGAAAATGAAGGATTTTAGCAAATTAAAAGCAGTCTGTATTCATCTTTATTTTCAACTGGAGCACGATGAATGCATGGCAAAGTTTTTTGTTCTGGATGATCTACGGCGAGTTTCCAAAGATTGCCTTTTCCCAGATTGATGGGTTTTGCGGAAGGCTTTGCTTCGTAATGCAAATCGAAATAATTTTCAGTTAAAAAAGTTTCAAAATCTTGATCAGAATCTTGGTGTAATTCTTTCAGTTTTTCCCGAACTTCAGGAATATCAATTTTTTTGATGGCATCTTCATTCGCAATAAAATCACTTGCAGCTCCGAAATACGTACACAAAAAAGT
The DNA here is from genome assembly GCF_057180445.1 of Chryseobacterium sp. HNCC26DJ239. Classification (NCBI taxonomy): domain Bacteria; kingdom Pseudomonadati; phylum Bacteroidota; class Flavobacteriia; order Flavobacteriales; family Weeksellaceae; genus Chryseobacterium; species Chryseobacterium sp. HNCC26DJ239. The sequence continues at coordinate 519,170 of NZ_JBXUGJ010000001.1, read as the reverse complement.
ATCGGTAGCAATAGGAGAGCGGTCTACATGATAAGAATAGACGTCGGTTGATATAAAATCGAATTCATCATCACGGTCATATTTTTTAAGCAAATTTAATGATGGAGAAGCTCCGAAATCACTTAGGAGTTGCATGTCTTCCAGAATGGTTTTTCTTGCCGTTTTTCCTTTTTCTGAAAGATTTAAAGCCAAAAGATCTTCAACAGAAACTTCTGTAATATTATCTTTTAACTGAAGTTTAGAAACAATTTCTTCAAAATCTCCCTCAAGATTTCTTTTCCAGCATAATGCATTTACGTTTCCTTCAAATTTTGTAGAAACAAGAGTTGAAAAATCATCAACAAGGCAAAACTGAGGGTGGGAAGAAAGTGTATTCATAGCCATAATCTTAGTGTGCAAAAATAAGAAATAGTTAGATCACACCAAGGTCTTTGCAGAAAGCGACTAGTTGCTCGTTGTTGTTTATTTTTAGTGATTCTTTTAATAAAGTTAGTCTTTTTTCTATGCTGCTTAAACTGTGCGGTTTTATGTTGTTGTTTTGTAGATAAACCGGAATATTTTTCTGTAAAACTCCTTGTGAAAGAAGCGAAATCAACGTAATATCGTAAGTTGTAAACTCGAAACTGTTCAGTTTTTTAATATCGTTTTTGAGGTCTAAAGAAAGATATTTTTCACCATTCGAAACTGCTTGGATAGCTTTTCTAAGCTCTTTTGCGTCGTGTCTTCCTTTTTTTACAAAACCATCGATATTCAGTTCGTTAAAAAGCGAATCGATAATGCCTGATTTGTTTTCAGCAGAGAAAAATATCACCTTTATTTCTGGTTGTAGTTCTTTTATTGCGGCTATCATTGCTTTTCCGTCTTTAAGCCGTTGTGGGCGATGGTCTTCATCATAGTAAAGATCGGTAATAATAAGATCGTAGACGGCGTTTTCACGGATGCTTTTCTTTACTTTTTCTAAAGCATCGTCGCAGTAAAATACGTGATCTGCAATGGGAATCTGCAATTCTTTCACTGTATTTTGTACAGAAAGATTGATGATTTCGTGATCTTCGGCAATAAGTATTTTTTTAAACATCAGAAATTATTTTAAGAAACAGGGAATGAAAAATTGATTTTTAAACCTGTCTCGGTTTTGGTGTCAAAAGTAATTTCTCCGTTTAAATTTTCAATACGGGAAACCACATTTTGAAGCCCGTTTTTAAGAAAATTATTTTCTTTAATTCCAACTCCATTATCGATGTAATTAATCTGTAATTTATTATTTTGTCTGGAAAATTTAAGAATGACACGGTTTGCTTTGCTGTGCTTTTTCATGTTGACTAACAGTTCACGAAGAATTTGATAGGTTTCTGATCTTAAATTTGGATTAATGTTTTTCCAGATTTCAGAATCATTTCCGGCAAGATAGGTTTCAGTATTTTCATTTTTAAAATACGAGGCAAGTTTTCTTATTTTATCACTGAATTCTTCTTCGAAACTCTCAGAATTGCCTTCGTAAGAGAGGTTTCTAGATTTATTGTAAACTTCTTCTAAATCGTCTAAAGTTTCGTTTAAACTAATTTGTTGTTGGTTTTCAAGCTTGGTCATCACTTGGTAAATTCCGTTGGCAACAACATCGTGTACTTTTTTAGAATATTTAAGTTCGGTTTTTCTTACTTCAAGTTCTTTTTCTTTTTGCTGAAGTTTTTTTCTTTTGTTAAAATACAACCACCCGAATATTAAAAGTAAACAAAGAACGGCAACAATAATGTTGGTAAATAGTGTTTTTTGCTCATTTTCTATGTTTTTTAAAGCCAATTCTTTATTTTCTGTTTCTGTTTTATCGATGTTGGATTTTATTAATGCAAACTGATTTTTTGCTCTTAATCTTGCCGTAGAAAGACTATCGTTTTTTTCGATAAATATTTTGCTGAAGGTGGCAGAGTTTTGATGATTAAGATAGATCAATCTTTGTAAAGCTTCAAGTTCATCATCTGCATTGTTGATATTTTTAGCAGTTTGCAGCATTTTTTCTGCATAAAATAATGCAGAATCTTTTTTGTTTATTTTTTTATAATAATCTGAAAGTGCTGCATAGCTCGAGTTTAGAGAAGTTTGATCATTTAGTTTCTGCCTTATTTTCAAAGCTTCACGAAAATCCTTTAATGGGCTGTTCTCAGAATTGATTTGAAATTTTGCCATTGCTCGATTGGTAATTACCCGCGCCAAATTTAAACTATCCGAACCTTTTGCTCCTTGGTTTAGTACATTAATTGCTTTTTGGTAATTGCCTAAGCAATTGTAAGCGTCTCCGATGTTGTTGTACAAAATTGGATGAAGCTCTTTCGGGGCAAAATCTAATGCTTTTTTGTAGTAAACAAGGGCGTCATCAAAGTTTTTAAGACGAGATGAAGCAATGGCGATATTGTTGTAATTTCTGCCTAAATAGTCTTTCGCTTTTTCGGCTTTGAGTTTTTTCAAGTAGTTTTCAGCTAAAACAGATGTTTCTATACCTCCAAAATAATCTGCTTGATTGGTTTGAATGATAGCCATGTTGATCAGCGATTGTGCCACTCCCATTGAGTCTTTCATCACCTGATATTGTATTTTGGCAATATTGTAGTAGTAGAAAGCAGAATCTGTCTTTCCAGAATCTCTCAATTTGCGGGCTTTTACATAGCTTTCAATGTCTTCTCCTGTATTTTGAAGCTGTTTGTTTTTCTTAGAACAGTTCACAAGAAGTATAATGAGACAGGTAATGGATATTAATTTTTTCAATCTTGGTGATTTATACTGCAAAGTAATAAAAAAGGACAGATTTTTACAATCTGCCCTTCATTATTTTATGGGTGTTGAAGCGGTTTGAGAATAATTTTAATTAATCACCGTACTTCTCGTTCTCACTGTATGTGCTGAAAAATATCCTAAAGCTCCGTTGCTGATGTTGCTTGGCGGATTGGTTGGGGTAATTCCACCACCGGGACCACCCCCTGAAAGTTGCAGAAGAGCAGAGTAGTACAAATACACCGAATTGTCTATACACTGCATTTCAACATGAATAGTGTCTCCTGCCACTACTTTTATGTCATCGGGATCACCTTCATCATTGGGTAAAATTAAAGGTCTTTGATTGGGCAAACCGTTATTTACATTGTCGGAAAATTCACAAAAGAATTTTTTCGGATTGTTATTTACGGTGTACACAAAAAGATAACGATTTCCTAAAGCTAAAGGGTCGTTAAACTGCGGCAATAATGTATAACTCGTTGTACCACCAACCACGAAAGAATCTTGGTCTAAACCATCAAAGGAAACAGCTTCTGGCATTGTACTTTGTGCTGTATATTCTTTTCCTTCGGCTTGAATTTTTAAAGTGTAGGTTCTTCCGGATTGTGCTACAAAAGTTGAGGTTTGGTAAACTCCGTTCCCTGCATATTGTAAGGTTTCGGTTTGGCCGGTATTATCACTTAAAACAACTTGTGCATTTTCTACCACAGGATATTGATTGGTCTGCGTGAAAGCCACAGATTTAGTGATTTTCACATAATAAGGACCAGTTTGGTCGGTTACATTGGCTTCGATTACGATTTGTCCGCTTTGGTCTTCTAAATCTAAATCGATTTCTTTTTCGCAAGAAACGAAAAGAAAAAGTGACAAAATTAGGATTGCTATATTTTTCATAATAAGATTAGAATTTGAAATTATACGTAATGTTTGGAACCCATCTGAACAGAGAAGTCTGTATCGCTCTCGTCGTTCCAGGATTGTCTGGATTGTCTTCGAAGGTTATGGTGTAGGCATTTTGTCTTCCGTACACATTGTAAATTCCAAAAGACCAAGAACCTTTAAATCTTTTATTAGAAGCCGGTTCGTAGGTTGCGCTTAAATCCATTCTGTGATAAGCAGGCATTCTGTCGGCGTTTCTGCTGCTGTATTGAAATACAGTTTCCCCATTCAATTCATATTTTCCGGTTGGGAAAGTTACTGCATTTCCTGTGCTGTAAAGGAATAAGCCAGAAAAAGACCATCTTGGGTTGAGTTGATACGTCGCTACCACAGATAAATCGTGCGTTTTGTCTTGTCTTGCGTTGTACCATTCGTTGTTGTTGATGCCGTCTATTTTTCTTTCCGTTTTAGATAAAGTATAAGAAATCCATCCGGTGAGTTTTCCGCTTTTCTTTTTGGCGATTAATTCTAAACCATAAGCTCTTCCTTTTCCGAAAAGCAACTCGCTTTCTACGTCTGCCGCAGTATCGAAGGTAATTTGAGCTCCGTTTTTATAGTCAATTTGGTTTTGCATCGATTTGTAATAAACCTCTGCATTAATTTCATAATTGTTATTGTTGAAGTTTCTGCTATAACCTGCACTCAATTGGTCTGCAATTTCAGGTTTTACGGTATAGCTGCTTCCAATCCATTGGTCGGTTGGGTTTCCGCTACCGCTGTTGCTTAAAAGGTGAAGATTTTGCGTGTTTCTAGAATATCCTCCTTTTACACTGCTTACTTCATTAATTCTATAATTAGCGGTAATTCTTGGTTCTACATTAATATATGTTTTCCCGAATTTTCCTTTTTCCAAATATTCAGAATCTACAAGGTTTCCGTTTTCGTAAGTATTAAAAGTATCTCCTCCTAAAACACTGAACATAGAAAGTCTAGCCCCGTAATTAATCGTTAATTTTTCTGTCGCTTTATAATCATCATTAATATATAGTGCATTTTCCCAAGAATATCTAGGGTTTCTCGGGAAGCTGCTTACACTTGTTCCAGATGCGCTACTTGGTGTAATGGTGTGGTAAATGGATTGTAACCCAAACTTCACAGAATGTTTATTTCCTGCAAACCAAGAAAAGTCTTGTTTTAAATTCCAGTCTTCGATTTGAGAATCGAGTCCGAAAGTATTATCATTACTGCTTAAACTTACATTATAATTGTAGTTGCTGTAGATAAATGATGTATTTGAAAACAGTTTGCTGCTAATAATGCTGTTCCAGCGTAAAGTTGCGGTGGTATTCCCCCAATCACTAGAAAAAGTATCTCCTAAACCTAAAACATCTCTCCCAAAATATCCCGACAAATAAAGTCTATTGTTGTTATTTATTTGATAGTTTGCTTTTAAATTTAAATCATAAAAATACAGTTTGCTGTCTTTAAAATCATCTGTTGCTTTTAAAAATACATCTGCATACGTTCTCCTTCCTGAAACAATAAATGAAGATTTTTCCTTTTGAATAGGACCTTCAACGCTTAGTCTGCTGCTTATTAAACCAATTCCACCATTTACGTTGTAGTCTTTGTTGTTTCCGTCTTTCATTTTCACATCCAAAACAGACGACAATCTTCCGCCATATTGAGCCGGACTGTTTCCTTTAATAATACTTACATCCTTTAAAGCATCGCTGTTGAAGGTGCTGAAAAATCCCAGTAAATGCGAAGCATTATAAACCGGAGCTTCATCTAATAGAATTAAGTTTTGGTCTGTTGCGCCCCCACGAACACTGAAACCGCTACTTCCTTCACCATTGCTTTTAACTCCCGGCAAAAGCTGAATGGTTTTCAGTACATCTTTTTCCCCAAACAAAACAGGGAGTTTATCGATTTGTTTTATGCTCAAAGTTTCGGTTCCCATTTGTGCCGTAGAGAGATTTTTATCTTTTTTTACTCCCGTAATAACTACTTCATCTATGGTAGAAGTTTTCTCTGTTTTTTCTATTCTGTCTTGTTGAAGTTCGATGTCTAGTTTTACATCAGAATCTAGGGTAATACTTTTCTGAAAATCTTTAAAACCAGGATTAGAAATAATAAGAGTAAAAGAACCCGCAGGAAGCGAGAGAGAATAAAAACCATATTCGTTTGCAACTACAGAAATGGTGGGGTCTTCTGCTACTTTTACAGTTACACCAATTACAAGTTCACCGTTGCTTTGGTCTTTAATAGTGCCACTTACCGAGTGTTTTTCCTGCGCGTACATCGCGGTACTCAAAAATATTGCCGCAACAGAAACGGCATTTCTCACATATTGTATCTGCATTTGTTTTTATTTCGTAGTAAAGATATTGAAAATAATTATTAAGCATAACATTAAAAACTATTCAAAATCCTTTTAGTAACGGTTATAAAAGAACTTTAGTATCATATTGCTGTGAAATTTATAATAAGTTTTTAGAACTAAGGAATAGATCTTGCAAAGCAAGAAATTTATACAGAAAACAGAAGAATTTTAATTACTTTTACAAACAATTCCTGAATTTACATGAACGCTCCCGACCACATCAAACCAGAAAAATTACTGAGTGTGCTTTTCGAGTCGCCCAACGCAACGGCAGTGTACTCTGGAGCCGATATTAAAATACTGAGCGCCAATGGCATGATGCTTAAATTTTGGGGAAAAGATCGTTCGGTTGTAGGTAAAAATTTTATTGATGCTATTCCTGAGCTTAAAGGCCAACCTTTTTTAGATATTTTAAAAAATGTTTGGAATACTGGTGTTACCTATTTCGCAAAAGATACGCCTGCTACACTCAAAATAGATGGGAAACTACAAGAGTTTTATTTCGACTTCGAATACAAAGCAATCTTAAACGATGAAGGAAAGACTGAATTTATCCTTCACACCGCTTTTGAGGTTTCTGAACGAATGGCTGCATGGCAAATGGTAGAAGAAAAATCTATACAAGAACAGAAGCTTAATGAAGAATTGTTGGCGATTAACGAAGAATATGCAGCCACCAATGAAGAGCTCATGGTAATAAACGAAGAGCTAATTGCTTCCGAAGAACATCTTAGCCGCACGATTACAAGTTTAAATGAAAGTGAAAAACGCTTCAGAACCATGATAGAGCAATCTCCAGTCGCTATTACCTCACTCAAAGGGAAAGATTTGGTGATTGATTCGGTAAACGATATGATGCTACGATTATGGGCAAAAGATCGATCTGTGGTGGGGCTTCCTTTACATATTGCTTTTCCCGAAGAAAGAATAAAACCTTTTATAGAAATTCTTAAAAACGTTTATATTACCGGAGAATCTTATTACGGTAAAGAACATAGATTAGATTTGCAAATAGATGGTGAAACGAGAGAATGCTACATTAATTTTGTATACCAACGCACAGATAATTCTTCTGAAGAAAAATCAATACTAATTGTTGCGAATGATGTTACCGAGCAAGTGGTTTCAAAAAAGGAGATGGATGAAGTGAATACCCGTCTTCAAATTGCTTTAGATGCAGGTGGACTGGGTTCTACAGAAGTAAATTTGATAACAGGGAAAATGACTAGTACCGACCAATTTAAACGTAATTATGGCTTTTCTCCAGACGAAGAATTTGCGTATAGCGATTTATTCGAGGCGATGCTTCCTGAACATAGAGAACGAATTAAAAGTCTTGTGCAGAAAGCAATCAAAACCAACGGAATTTACAAAGCAGAATATCCTGTGCGTTGGAAAGACGGATCTCTTCATTGGATCGAAGCACACGGAAGACCAAGGTATAATGAAGAAGGTGTTGCAGATAGAATGGTGGGGGTAAATGTAGATATTACAGAAAAAAAACTCTTCGAGCAGCGCAAAGACGATTTTCTGAGTATTGCAAGTCATGAACTTAAAACACCTCTTACCGCCTTAAAAGCATCTTTGCAGCTTCTAGACAGATTAAAAAGCAAACCTTTCTCAGAAACACACCTCAAATTAATCGAACAATCAGTAAAATCTGTGGTGAAGATGTCCGAAATGGTAGACAGTTTACTCAACGTAAGAAGGCTGAGCCAAGGACAGTTGAAAGTAGAGAAAACATGGTTTAATTTGCACGAAATGCTCCTCAACAGTTGCAGCCACATAAGGGCAGAAAACAAATACAACCTTATTCTGCAGGGAGATCCTACCATAGAAGTTTTTGCAGATGAACACAGGATAGATCAAGTGGTAATCAATCTGGTGAATAATGCAGTGAAATACGCTTCAGAATCTATGCAGATTCTTATTACTACAGAAGTTCTGGAAGACTATGTGAAGATTTCTGTAGCAGATTATGGAAAAGGAATTGAGCAAAATAAGCTTTCAAGTTTATTCGATAGGTATTATCGCGCAGACTACTCTGGTAAAGCGTATTCAGGATTAGGTTTAGGACTTTATATCTGTAGCGAAATTATAGAAAAACATGAAGGCGAAATGGGCGTAGAAAGTGTGATAAATGAAGGAAGTACTTTCTGGTTCACTCTTCCGCTGTATAAAAAATAAACTCATTTTTTGCAGAAATTTTTAAACATAAAAGCTGATTTTGCAATAAGAAAAGTCCATCAGCAATTATTTGATTTTTTGCGTAGAAAATTCCTGTATAAAGCACTTATAAAAGCATAGAATTTTAAAATTACGTATTTATACTGAACGAAATTTCCCTGTTGTCGGGTATTTTTGTAATAAAAAAAAGTGCTTTAACTGAATGATGAGAAAGAATTAAAAAAAAGTTCTTAGAGGAAGTAATATTCCTTGTAGATTTTCTTTTAAATTTTAAATCCTGCCCAAATAAAGGCAGGATTTTTTTTTAAAATTTGAATGTAATTTTTCTTCTGTTTTTTTTAGCAAACAAGCTCTTCAGCTAATAAATTTTGGTATTTTCGGAGTTGCATTTTTATATTTTCTGCGTCGTTTTTAAAGAATGTAGAATTTTTAAAAAGCTCTTCGTAATAATCTATTCCTTTGATGAGGTTTTGCCTGAAAGTCTTCCATTTTTTTTGTGTCGTGTTTTTTGCTTCTAAAGATTCTGTACTGTTTTTCAGATAATAATCCACATACATTTTTAATTCCTTGATAAACATATTGGGTCTGTTTTCATCGGAAATAATGTTGGTTTTTCCGTAGATATGCTGAATCATTTTTTTGAGAGAAACTTCTTTATCGAAGTAGGCAAGATTCGGTCCCGGGCAAATTACCACGCCCTGTTTTTCGCCTTTTATTTCAAGATTGCTTTCCATATAAGCGGCATTTACAAGACCTACGCAAAGGCAGGCTTTTTCGGTAATTTCCTGTTTTCTTTTCAAGATTGTTTCTTCATTCATGGCAGTTTCTAGGCTCTCTGTTTCAAGCTCCTGAAGCTTTAAATCCTGATATTTTTTAGACGCCGTACAAATTCCTTCTTCACCAAATTCTTTACTTAGCGCTAAAAGTTTTTTCGGGCAAGAACTTCCTGCGCGACCTTTTTGTACTCTTTCTTCTCTTAATTTTTCGTTGGAAGTTCCTTTTACCGTATTAAACAAAACGCCTAAAGGTGAAAGATTGCTTAAGTAAAAATCTTCTTCTTTTGAGGTAGCCAAAAGTGCTCTTGTTTCTTTATCAACAGCCGTTGCTTCGGGAACAAGGAGGAAAGGTGAGCCCCATCCAACACTATCCACATCGTAATTATCAAGTAAGAATTGATGTTCTTCTGAAGTTCCAACACCACCTTGAACGGTAATTTTTAATTCTAAAGGTTTTGAAGGAACAATTCTTTGTTTTCCTTCCAAAGCGTTTGTCATTAGCGAATGTGCAGCTTCGCTCAGTTCGTTTTTTCGCGTTTTAAATTCATCCAAAATTGGTCCTAACAATAAACCTTCGGTTGCGAAAGCGTGACCGCCACAGTTTAAGCCAGATTCAATTCTGTATTCAGAAACCCATAATCCTTTTTTAGCTAAAAATTGTCCTTGAATCATCGCTGACCTGAAATCGCTCACTTTTAGAATGATTTTCTTTTTGATAAAACCATTTTGGTCTGGATAAAAATCTTCAAATTCTTCCAAATAGCTGTACAATCTAGGATTCATCCCTGCAGAAAGTACAAGAGAAGCAGAAAGTTTACTTTGTGCAAAACCACGCAGCGACGCATGAGCATCATTAAAAATAACAGGAAGTTGCTCGTTGTTTTCGTAATTATCTTTATCAACCTTCGTCATGATGTTTACATCGATGTTTCCGGGAGAAAGATGTTTTTCGACGAAATTTTTTAAAGCTAAAGCTGGATTTTCCTTTTGAGAAAAAAACTGCTGAAGTTCTTCTTTAATAGATGAGGTGTCCGGAAGAATATCGATAAAGTTTTTTAAAGATTCTTTTTTGCTGATTAATTCTTCTTTGAAATTTTGGAATTTTTGGTTTACCATTTCTTCCATCATATCCAAATAATCTGTGATTCTTTTGGCTCGATAATCTTGGGTTTTCGTAGAAACCGGCGCATAATTTAAATTGAATTTTGAACTGTAAAAATTTTTCATTTTTTCTACAATTTCATCATCAATTATAGAAACTACGGAAGAAATGCCTAAATGAGCCACACGAAAAGGCGTGTCTATCGTATAAGCAAGTCCCATAACCGGAATGTGAAAGTTATGTAAAGGGTTTTTAATCATTTTTATCTTTTTTTCAGATTTACTTTAAACAGAAAGAGCTTGAGTTGTGAAAAGCCTGCATTTTTAAGGAAAATAAATCATTATGTATGCAGTGCATATTATCCTCTTCAACACGGCAAATGTATTTTTTTTGCTAATGAAAAACCAATATTTTTTCTTCTAAAATATACCGAAAACTTCTAGAATAGGGCTTTTGGGAAGGCTTTTTAATGTTTTATTGAACGTTTTTAAGTTTTCAAAAGTTTGGTTTTCTTAAAACAATCCTATATTTGCATTTCACGAAAAAAAAAGACCATGAATACGGAGAAAAAGGTCGTTATAAAACCTCAGAGAAAAGATTTTGAAGAAATATACTTTAGTGGAAACCAAGGAAGTCTATTTTTTTCTGCAGACACACAAGGAAAGACGATTACCACGGTTGTTGTAGCGGTTATTATGGCAATTTTGTTCATTTTTAAGGATGATTTAAGCAAAGAAAAATTTGGGATTTTATACTTTGTAAGTTTTCTTTTTTTGCTTTGTGCGGTGTTCCTTTCGGTAAGTGTAAACAAAGTTTCAAGATGGAAAAAGCATGTGGGAGTTTATCTTCAAAAACTTGAAAACTGCAAAGTTTACGAAGTTACTTTTGACGATGAATTTTTCACCGTAAATATTGATGGAGAAAAGGAAACCAGCGAGTGGAAAGATTTTCAAGCTTTTGAAATAACCGAAAAATATATCGCTCTAGAAGGCAAATACAGTTATATGTTTCCTAAGAAATCAGTTTCCGGAAGCGATTTTTCTTTACTTAAGAAAACAATTGAAAATAAGTTAGCATAGTTTCTGTGTAAACATTTTTACCATAAAAAAAACTCAGAGCAAAGCTCTGAGTTTTGTGTTTTATAGAATTTGAAATTAGTCTAGCCAACCCATTTCACGCATCCAATCGTCGTTGTAAATTTTCCCAACGTAACGAGAACCGTGGTCGTGAAGTAAAACGACAACAACATCATCTTTTGTAAACTGATCTTTCATCTGAACCAATGATGCAATCGCACTTCCCGCAGAATATCCGCAGAAAATTCCTTCTTCTTTTGCTAGTTTTCTAGCGTAAACAGCTCCGTCTTTATCCGTAACTTTTTCGAAATGGTCAATCACAGACATGTCGTAGTTTTCAGGAAGGATATCTTCGCCAATTCCTTCTGTAATGTAAGTATAGGCGTTTCCTAAATTAATTTCACCCGTTTCATGAATTTCTTTTAAGATAGAACCGTATGTATCAACACCAATTACTTTAATGTTTTCGTTCTTTTCTTTGAAGAATTTTCCACAACCTGTAATGGTACCTCCTGTTCCGGCTCCAACAACGAAGTGAGTAAGTTTTCCTTCAGTTTGTTCCCAAATTTCAGGAGCGGTAGATTCGTAATGAGCGGTTCTGTTTGATAAATTATCATATTGATTTACGTACCAACCGTTTTCAGTTTCTGTGGCTAATCTTTTAGAAACAGAGTAATAAGAACGTGGGTCTGTAGGTTTTACATCTGTAGGACAAACAATTACTTCTGCACCAACAGCACGCAAAATGTCGCATTTTTCTTTAGATTGTTTAGAATTGGTTACGAAAATACATTTGTAACCTTTTATAATTGCAGCTAAAGCCAATCCCATTCCTGTATTTCCCGATGTTCCTTCAATGATGGTTCCTCCAGGTTTTAGTCTTCCGTCTTTTTCGGCGTCTTCAATCATTTTCAGAGCCATTCTGTCTTTTACAGAATTTCCGGGGTTAAAAGTTTCTACTTTTGCTAAAACCAAGGCTGGGAAGTCTTCTCCCAAAACTTTATTAAGCTTCACCAAAGGCGTGTTACCAATAGTTTCGAGAATATTGTTTGCGTATTTCATAATTTTTTTTCTTGAGCTGCAAAGATAAACCTTTAGATTTTAAGGTTTTAAATCTGCAACAATTTTAAATAATATAAATGTTAAATTACTTTGGAAATTTAAAAATAAAAACCAATAAAAACAGAATTATAGATAAAAGTTTAGTAATTCGGTTTATGAAAAGGAAATTTACCGTGTCACTGCGAGGTACCGAGCAATCTGTAGAACTTTCGGGACTATTTTGAACGGAGGGCTTCGTCGTTCCTTCTCGCAATGAAGTTCTAAAACTCTTTGCAATGATTAATTATACTTAATTGCTTTTACCGGAGAAATTTTACTGATTAAATAACTCGGAATAATCAATGCCAAACCAGAGATAATTAAAATACCTAAAGAGATAGAAATAATCGCAAAAGGGTCTAAATCTACAGGAACGGTACTTACGTAGTAATTGGCTGGGTTAAGCTTTATAATTCCGAAATATCGTTGAACCAACAAAAGAGAAAGTCCTATTGCGTTCCCAAAAACCAATCCTGGAATCATAATAATTAAAGTATAATTGATGAATGTGGTTCTGATTTGCGAGTTGGTAGCTCCTAAAGTTTTTAAAAGCCCGATAGAATTGGTTCTTTCAATAATCAAAATGAGAAGTACCATAATAATATTGATGATTACCACAATCAGCATAATCGCAATAATTAAGGCAATATTAATATCGAAAATGCTTATCCAGTCGGTAATTTGTGGATACTTCTCGATGGCAGTTTCTATATAGTTTTTATAACCAATATACTTTTCGATATCGGCATGAGGTTTTTCAATATCGTTTACATTATGGAAAAAAATGTCTAGACCACCCATTTTTTCAGGCTTCATATCCTGAATTTTTCTTACATGATTGATGTCTCCTAAAACCATTTGGTCGTCAATCATTTTAATATCAGTTTTATAAATTCCGGTAACGTCAAATTTTCTGTAAATGGGTTGTTGGTCTGCTTTAGAGAAAACCGTTACAATGCTGTCGTGAAGTTTTAGATGAAGGTCATTCGCTATTTTTTCTGAAATTACAACGCCGTTATCATAGCCTTTTCCAGCAGATTTTGGACCCGTTCCTTCCAGTATAAATTTCTTAAAACGAAGACTGTCGAAATCGGTTCCTATTCCTTTAAATATAATACCTGCAAAATCCTTTTCGGTACGCATAATACCAGTTACAGTCGCATATTTTTGCACTGCCGCAACATCAGGAAGTTGGGTGATTTTCTGAATATTTAAACCTGTATTATCTAAAACAGAGGTGTTGTAAGACGAGTTGGAACGCGTAGATTTTATATTCAAATGCCCGTTAAAATCTGCCAATCTTTCTTTAATCGCTTTTTTAGAACCGTATCCTGTAGAAATGGTGATGAGAGAAACGATAATTCCGATGGCTACTGAAAGTCTGCCAATTACGATAATCACCCGTGAAAGGTTATTTTTGTTATCTTTGGAAAACGCTATTTTTCTGGAGAAATATAAAGGAAATTTCAAGCTTATGAATTTAGATTTCAAAATTAAAGATTTACTTCTTATTTGCCTAATTTTTTTAGGAACATTCAATCTTGGTTATTCGCAAAGTACCGAACAAGATTTATTTAAAACTGGGGCAGACCAACCCGAAATATATCTTCCTTTATTAAAAGGAAAACATATTGCTGTGGTAACCAATCAAACAGGTTTGCTGAGCAACAAAACGCATCTTGTAGATTTTTTAGTCGAAAATCATGTGGATATTAAATCTATTTTCGCACCAGAACATGGTTTCCGTGGTGATGCCGATGCTGGAGAAAAGGTAAAAAATGGAGTAGACGTAAAAACCGGACTTCCGATTGTTTCTCTTTATGGAAGTAACAAAAAGCCAAAACCAGAGCAATTGAAAGGTGTTGATGTGGTTTTGTTTGATATTCAAGATGTTGGTGTAAGATTTTACACGTATATTTCTACACTTACTTATGTGATGGAAGCTTGTGCTGAAAATAATGTGGAAGTTATTGTTTTGGACAGACCAAATCCGCATGACGGTTATATTGACGGTCCTGTTTTAAAGAAAAAATGGGAAAGTTTTGTCGGAATGCACGAAGTTCCTGTTGTTTATGGATTAACGATCGGTGAATACGGAAAAATGGTAAACAGTGAAAAGTGGCTGAAAAAGGGAGTTCAAGCGAAATATACTTTGGTGGAAATGAAAAATTACCATAAAAAGCAACGCTATACAATTTCTGATAAACCTTCCCCAAATTTACCGAACGACAAATCAATTAATTTATATCCGAGTCTTTGTTTTTTTGAAGGAACACAAGTTTCTGTAGGAAGAGGAACTGCTTTGCCATTTCAAATTTATGGTTCACCTTGGACGAAATCTTTACCTTATCAATTTACGCCACAACCTACAAGCGGAGCAAAAGACCCTTTCTTAAATGGTAAACTTTGCTTTGGCGAAAACCTTTCAGAATATTCTAAAGATGTAAGAGCCTTAAATCTTGAATGGCTTTTGAAGGCATATAAAAATTACGAGAACCCAAGTCAAAACTTTTTTCTGAGTAATTTATTTTTCGATAAACTTGCCGGAACCGATGATTTAAGAAAACAAATTATCGCCGGAAAATCTGAAGAAGAAATAAAAGCTTCATGGAAACATGGCTTAGAAAAATTTGCCAAAGTAAGAACAAAATATATTGTTTATCAAGATTGATATTGAATAGTTTGAAACAATAATCGGCGGAACCTTTGGTTCCGCCATTAAAAATCGTAATCAGCCTATTAATGGTAGATTACGATTTTTTTGTTTGGAAAAATTCCAACATTTTACCGACATTCAAATTTCAAACCCTATAAAAGAATTTAGATGTAAATATACAATTTTATATATGACAGCGACATATTTATTGATAACTTTAGCAATGATAACAATAATCAAGTACTGAAATGGAGTACCATTTTAAACATATAGAATTTTAAACTGACTATAGTTTTAATCCTACTTAAAATGGTAGCTTTTCGGCTACTTTTAGATGTGTTGATAATGAGAATTATTTTTTCTTTGAGTGGTCTACCCTTGATTTTAGTGATATTTTAAAGTGATTGTAATCTTTATCCTAAATATTGGAATTAAAAACGTTGTATATTTGAATATTAGACCTAATATGAAGAAATCTATTCAAAAACCAGAAAATTGGCAAGACTTTGAAACCCTCTGTAAAAAATTATGGGGTGAGATTTGGGAGATACCTACGAAAATTAAAAAAAATGGGAGAAGTGGTCAATCACAATCAGGGGTTGACGTGTATGGAATACCGAAAGGTGAAAATTCCTATTGGGGAATACAATGTAAAGGAAAAGATGATTATACTAATGCCAAACTTAAAAAAGCTGAAATTGAAATAGAGATAGCAAAAGCAAAAACTTTTAATCCGAAACTTGAAGTTTTTATTTTTGCCACTACAATGAATAAGGATGTTGAAATCGAGGAACTTATACGTCTAAAAGACATTGAAAGTAGAGAAAATGGTGATTTTGAAATTCTCTTATTCTGCTGGGAAGATATTGCTGATTTAATTGATGAAAATTTGGACACATATAATTTTTGGGTTGCAAATAAATCACATAAAACTAAATTTGATTTTGAAGTTTATTTGAATGAGTTTGATAACGAACTGATTATCAATCCAAAATGTGTTAGAAAAATAAAACGATATAAATTAAAAGAACCTGAGGTTGAAAAATTAGATATAGGAATTTCACCACTATTTAATGCAGAAATAATGAGAAAACTTTCAATGATTGGTTACCAGCCACCCATACTTCAAAGTAATTTTAGCTCACGAAAAGTTAACGAAGCTATATGTAGTTTTGAACTGATTATGCAAAACACTGGCTCAGTAGTTATTGAAGATTGGCGAGTGACATTTAGAGTGGTGGGTGACCACAAAGAAATTATAGACCAGTTAGGAACAGGACCTATGGGAATGATTGATATAGGATTTTTAAAATACAAGAGGACTTATATAACTGGTAATAAAATTTCTTACACACCCAAAGATAATAAACCATTAATCCAAAAAGATAATAGGTACTTTGAGGCATTTATTATACCATTATGTAAAGAATATATTATACCCATTGAATGGAAATTATTAGCAAGAGATTTTGATAAAACTGGAACCTTATTTTTAAATGTACAACCTCAGTATGAAGACAAAATAATTTATGAATATGTCGATACTGAGGATGATTTAAAAGCGGATGAAATTATTTCCATTGACGAAAAGAAAAACTATACGGATGATGAATAAATTTTCACATATTATTTTTGACTTTCTGAACAGTCCCAATGCTAACATTACAAATTTTGGCTGTATCTCGGATAGAATTTCCTTTCTTTAGGTTTTTAATTACCTCTTTGTACTTGAAAAGGAAATCTTCTATACTTTCCGTAGAACCTTTTTCACGCCCTTTATAAGTTCCACGAGCTTTGGCAAGTGCAATTCCTTCTCGTTGACGTTCTAAAATGGTTTCTCGCTCCATTTCGGCTATGTTAGCCATAACAGAAATAATCAGTTTAAAAGCCTGATTTTCCCTTCCTTTGATTAGGCTTTCTATTCCAAGATTATCGACTTTGAGAATAACGCCCTTTTCTTTGAAAAATTCCAAAGTAGTAAGAATGTCGTAGAGGTTACGTCCTAACCTGTCAATTGAACTCACAGAAACATAATTGATTTCATTATTTTCAATTGCTTTTATCAGTTCCTTTCCCTGTTCTCTGTCTTTGAAAGATGTAGAACCGCTAATAACATCAATAAAAACCTTTTCGCCCTGCGCCTGTTTCTCTTCCTGTCTTGCGGTGTTCTGCGCTCCTGTACTGACTCTAATATATCGTGCTTTCATAATTGTAAATGTTATAAAGCACCCTGCATTTAAGCAAGGTGCAAAGATTAGTATTGTAATTAGTTTTTGAAATAATACCCGTTAGAACTCATATAATCATACATCAAATGTCTTGCGGTTGCTTCCCAATCTATGTAAATGTAAGAAGGTAGGTTTTCAGGAATAGAGCCGTCCTGTTCTAAAATGTTCTGCGCAAAATCTTCATCTGAATTATACTCACCATAATACGAATCCGAAAGGCTATCCAATAGGTCTGCAATGTCCTTATGATAATAATTCATGCAATCCGCATAGGCTTCTATGACCTCGAAATCATAATCTGAATTATTGATTTGCTCGGCTATTTCGTAAACATCTACTGAAAGATGGCTTTCGCTGATTAGCTTTTGTTTGATAAAGAACTCCGAGCATTCGTAGTCCTGTAGCATAAATTCGGGTTCTTGCTCGTCTTGGTGTAGTTCCTGCATAGCTTCTAAAAGCTCGTCATAAGTTGAATAATTTGATAATTGAAGCCATTCTCCGTAAATGCTCCCTTCGTTGTACTTTTTGTACGTTCCGACATAGATTTGGAAGTCCTCCAAACAATTTTGTAACTTTGTCATTGTAGATAAGTTTTAATTAGCGTTAGAATTTTTTACACTCCCCGCTCAATAGTTCCAATATTGACGGGGTTTTTTGTTGTCTTTTAGTAGTCGAAAACTGTGCCAAATGTTCTAAAATTAGCATACTTTTAAATGAAACAGTAATAATATCTTGAATTCGTAGAAAACCTCTTGAAACCTGTTCTAACTTTGGATTGTAGTCTAAAAATGTTCAAAAAAAGTGTAGAGGTTTTTAGACCGTCCCAAAAACTTTTGACCGATTTTTCAAAGGTGGGGGTATGGCAAAAACCCGTCTTAGACCCTCCCCCTAAGACTAATATGGGTACTATTACAATACATATAATGTGAATAACCCAATTTTGAAGTAAAATTTAATGTATTTACATTTGCAAGAAACCATATTGCATGAATACCGTAAAACTCGGAGATGAATTTGAAGATAAATCTTACAACATTATTGAACAAGCATTAAAAAATAATGACTTGGGGCTTATACCAAAGTATTGTAAAATTTACCGAAAGAAACCCTATTATTCTTTTAGAAGAAAAGCAGATATTATTTTTGATTTAGCTATTGAGGTCACCCCGCCAAAGGCAAAGAATCCCACCTTATTGTATTTAATCGAATGTAAAAACTATACGAGTCCAGTACCTGTTAGCGATGTCGCTACATTTGCAGAATACATAAGTCAAATTGAAGGCTTTGCAATAAAAGGAGTTTTTGTTTCTAATAATCGTCTACAAAGTGGTGCATTAGAAACTGTTAAATCTTATGGTATGATGCTGATTGAAGTAAATGACAATGATTACAATATCGTTTTACATAGAACTGATAATCTAAAGAATCAAAATGAAAAAGACATTCAGTTGGATGAGAAAATCAGAAAAACCATTGAAAATGCGCTACTTCCGAAAAAAATAGAAGGACTAAAACAATTTTCAGCACAACAAATACAAAATATAGCAAATACATTTTTGAATGAATTTGATAGCTCTATCTTGGCAGGTGCACATAAATTAGATTTAAAACAATTAACTAATTATTTAAAAAAGAAATATCAACTCGAAGTAGAATATGTCAACCTTTTAAATAATGACGGAACAAAACTGTTAGGTTATTTTGATTCGCAATGCAATAAAATCTTAATAGATTACACAATTGTTGGTACAGAACGTTTCTCATTCACTCTAGCGCATGAAATTGCACATTTCATTTTACATAGAAATCTTAAAATGAATCAAACGGTCTACAATAATTTTAAAGATTCAGTACACAATATCTTTACTCAGCAATATGAATTGAAAAATGATAAGAATTGGATTGAATGGCAGGCTAACAGCTTTGCTTCGGCAATTTTAATGCCTCACACTTCAATATTAGCAAGATTAATTGAGCTACAAATAAGAATGGGCGTTAGTAGAAATCAAGGTACAATCTATATTGACCATCAAGAACAAAATAGAAAGGATTTTCATACTTATATAGACTACTTATCTAATCATTTTGGAACGAGCAAACAAAGTGTTGAATACAGGCTAAAGTCATTAGGTATTATAAAAACACCTAAAGAAGTTAAAGCTAATTACGCAAGTGAACAAGAAAGGATAAGACAGGAATCTATTAGAAGGGCAAATGAATTTATGAATAGAGACTTTTATGATTAAAATAAATTTCTAATTTTGCAAACTATTAACATTTAAAACGGTTTAATTTTTGATATAGAAAAATTTATCTAAAAAAGCTATTAAGTTATTTTTAGAGGACATCAACGATAAAAGTGAAAACTTTTTTGCTAACGCTCAAGTAAACGGCTAATTTATTTCAAAGCACAGAAAGCAAAACAAGTAAGCACACTTGCTATTACGGCAGGTGGCTTCCTGTTTTTTGTGCTTAGGTTTTAGCCGACCTTCTTGACGAGAGCAGTGGAGTTCATCTGCTTTTTTCGTTGGATTGACACAAATAAAAATCCACATGAGCAAGACAGCAAAAACATTAGCAACCATTATTGCAATTCTGTTTACTTCATTTATCATAACGGCAATTTCCAGCACAAAACCCACTAATAGACCAGGGGGACTAGGCGGTATTATTGTATTAGGGTTATTAGCTGGATTAGCTTGGATTTGGAGGAAAGATAAATCCCAAATTAAAAACAACATTGGTTTTAACGACTACTACAAAGCATTAGACATATCAAGTACTGCAAGTTTAGAAGAAATAGAATTTGCTTACAGAAAACTTTCTAAGTTTAATAACTCCAATCAAAAAGTAAATGATGAAATTCAAGAGGCTTATATTATCTTAAAAGATTCGATTCTAAAGCCAAGATACGATGAAGAGTATTTTCGATTTTACTTAGTAACCAACCCAAAGAATCAATACAACAATATTAAACCCAAAGATTTTAGTTATAACGACGAATCTTTGATTGCTTTCATTGAAAAAAACAGAAAAAAACCTCTGCAAAAAGAAAAACCTAATAAAACAATCATTGATACAGATGAATCTAAAACTTTTTCAATATTAGAATACTGTCTCATTTGTTTGTTTTTAGGTGGGGTAATTATATTAATCTTGATAAGTTATAATAACAATCAAACATCTTCCGAATTAAATACTATTTACGATACTGTTGATTCTACTTCAATTCCCAAAGAAAGAAATTTTATAGTTGATTCAACTTCATCTATTGAGAATATGAAGAGCGATTCATCAACTTACTCACCAAATATTACCGAAAATAAGAGATACTACTGTATAGCTGTTTTCTATCTAAAATCGAAAGAAACAAAAAGCGTCTATATAGTAGATAAATATTACGAAGATTATGATTATGAAAAAAATGTAAGTGAAATTTTTGAACTCACCGACATTTCAGAAGATGAAAAGTACAAAAAATTAGACCAAATTCAGAAGGAAAGATTGTTATATTCAAATCACTTTTATAATATCACCGATAGAGAACTAAAGATTTTTAATTCATACGCAGAAGCGAGTATAGAAAGGGAAAAAATACTAAATATTAATCAAAATAAATAACACTAAAAAATGTCATTATGAAGAAATTACTATTTACGCTTGTCTTAGCGTTACCAACACTTTATTTTGCGCAAGAAACAGGCAAGGACAATAAATGCGACTTTCCCGCAAATTATCAAGAACCAATTCCTGATAAGAAAATCCAATCATTTCTGAAAAAGGCTGATGCTACGATTTCAGACCTTAGAAGACATATTGCTTTAGAAAATGATTGTGATGAAAAAGATGTTGTTTTCTTGCGTATCTCAGAACAAAAAGGGAATGGCTTGTATTCAGTTTGCGTCTTAGGCAAAGAAATGAAGTATAAACGCATGGGCTCTGTTTTTATGAAAAATAATGAAAACCCTTTTAATGCTCCAAAATGAAATGTGTGTATTGTAAACCGAAAAATTACGATTTATGAACAAGCTCTATGGTTTTTGTTGTTTATAGTATTTATTGTTTTACTATTTACAGCATTTAGGAAAATTAAAAATAAAAACAGGCTTTTTTGAGCCTGTTTTTACTTTATTTCACTTTATATAAATATTGCTGATTTATTCGTAGTGTAAATTATGATAAATTTTCAAGAAATTTATACTTTTTTCTAAACCATTGTCGTGATTCTTTTAACTGTACCAAAAGATTCAACATCTCTTTCTCTATATCGTTAACTTCAAGTTTAGATTTATGATATTCTGAGTCACTCTCAGTTAAAATAAAAAAGTTCGAAATACTGAAATTTTTGGATGATAGTATAAATAGCTCTCCAATTGTTTTTTTTGAATCAAAATTAACACTGATCCCTAATATATTGGTATATGCACGATATTTTTCGATAGTCAAAAAACACCAATAATTAAAAATTTTGTTTTCAACCTTAATACTATATATAATGGGAAGTTCTAATATTATTTCATCTGCTTCAAATTCATTTGCCCCTTTCTTCATTAGCCATTTTTTTACATCAGAAGTAATATCTTTTCTCGCTTTTTTGATTGACAATATACCTTTTCGCCAATTACTTGAATACATCCAATAAATTCTCTCTTGAGCTTTTCTAAAAATATCATTGTCAATTATAGCTTCAAAAGCATTTGGGACTACAACCCACTCCGAACGCTTATTTTTAACAGGTTTTTGTTTTAATCTACTCCATGTTTTATTGTAAATTCGAGTTCCAATATAGGTTTCATTGGTGAGAATTCTAATGATTTTTGATTTATCCCATTTTTTCAAATTCGCTGAACATATTCCTTTTTGATTAAAATATTCGACAATTTGTGTAAGAGAAAATAGTTCATTCACAAATAAATCAAATATTTTCCTAACAATTTCTGTTGTTTCATCATTTTTAGGTGTGAAAGTAACCCTCTCATTAGCTATTTGCTTATGCTCTCTTGCATTTAGAATCCTTATTGGGTTTTTATTGACATCAAGTAATTGTCGTGTCATTCCATAAGCTGCTTTACCGCCAGCTGAATAACCTTGTTGTGAAACTTTTATACATCCGTGAAAAACCTTGTCACTTAATTGGCGACTATATTCTGCCGCCATATATCTTTGAATAGAAATTTCTAAACTCGAAAATAATTGATTCGCTACGTCTGGAAAACCTCGCGAAACATATACAACTTCTTTATTATTTTTTTTGCATAGATACACATAATGACCTGCTTGGTCTTGGTCTTGGAAACGCCCCCATCTCGAAACATCATAAACAAGGATATAATCAAAATATGGTGCAACAGGATTTTCAATCCATTCTTTAAAAAGTCGTTCAAATCCTGGTCTATTGGCAAGTAGCCCACTTACACCTTCGTCTACTTCTTCATGTAATATTATGATATTATTTTCATAGGCAAATTGCTCAACATGATTACGTTGAATTGCTACTGAATTCTCTTGTTTGTCTTCAGCAGAATGTCGATAATAAGCAATCGCTTTCTTAGAAGTCTGTTGAGAGGTATTCAGCATTATTCGTAAAAATTCCTGTCAACTTATGAAGGTCATTGAGTAGCTCATATTCTTTTTCAGTTAAATTTATATTTAGATTTTTTTTTGTACTTAAATCTTTTATTAAAATTTTAATCTGACTAGAAAACCCAGAAAGTCGAGATTTTTCCATAAGCTCATTAACGGTCATTAATGGCTCTGTTAGAAATTTTAAGATTTCCTCTTCATAAACAGAGGCATTTGTAAATATTTTTGAAAGTGATTTAAAATCACTAGCAATGAAAATTATATTATCGCTAATCTTTTGAAACAAAATTTTTATTATATCATCTATTTCATATTGTTGAACTTTTCTTAACCTAGGAAGCATTTGCATAAATGCAATACGCTGATATTCTTTCATATTATGCTCAGACATCAGTTCTAAATATTCAACTCTCATATCTCTCAAACCTATATAATGAGATAAGTGTACAGGTGAGATTCCTAATAAATGAGCTAATTCCTTTTTGGTAGCATCTTTATACTCCACTTTAATTTTATGAATAGCATTTGCTTTCTCCATAGGCTTCCAACTTCTACGATTATTTTGCATTTCAAATCTTCTAGCTTCAAACTCCCCCTCGCTCATTTTAGGATATACTCTACAGGGTACAGTTTCAAGTTCTAATTCTTTTGCGCAAGAAAATCTCCTATGTCCATCCATAATCAAAAATCGACCTTCCTCAATTTCACTTACTTTTATAGGGTCTTCAATCCCGTAATGCGAAATTGACTTCATTAGACGGTTATAATCACCGCCAGCACCAAATCCAAATGCTTTACGAGGTTGGTTGGGGTCACCTTCTATTACATCAAGAGTTAGTTCCATAAACTTAAACGGTTGTGGTCTAAATGAATCAATGAGATTCTTTATACTATTTTCACTCATAACTTAATGTTTAATAGTTCGTTAAAAAATATAACTAGTCAAATTTAATCTTAAAAAAGTGAAAAATAAAATTATATTTCTTTTAACTAAGTATTACGAGAATATTGCTTTAGTTTGAAATACTATATATACATGAGGTATGGAAAAAGAAAATTGAAGCCATAATTTAATTTATAAATATGCAAATAAAAATTAAACCCACGCTTATTCTATGATACAAAAAGCATAGCTTGGGAAAGCTATGCTTTTCACCTCGCTATTAAACTATTTATCGCTTTTCTAGAGCAAATCAAAAACCATTATAAGCATAACATTCGGGATGTAATTCAACTCTCTTTTGGTAGTCAGTCTGAAAATCATGTTCATTCCATTTTTCTTCTTCTATCTTAGGTATTAAACCTGTGTATTCATACACATAGCGAGGCATAAGAGTTTTCAAAATATCTCCGTATTCAACTGTTGTACTTATGGAATCGTGTATCGTGAATAATGGCATTCTGGGATGCTCTTTCGCAATTTTCTTTGTTACTAAGTCAATAATACACTCCGATTCAATATTTTGCAATAACTTAGAAAAATCAGAGTTCTTTTTCATCTTGAAAATCTCTATCAATCCTACTAAATTCGGAAAAGCTCGTTTGAAAGTATGATAATGCTTGTCTTTTGTTTTTACTCCACAGAATAATAGCGTAAAAAATATTCCTTTCATCATACCTCGTAGATTATCATGTATTTCTCTAACTTTACACTCTAGTCTTTCATCATATTTGTAGGTATAATACCTACCCAAATGCTTATCAGGTGTAATTATCTCGGTCATATTCTCATAAATATTGCCATCAAGCACCCAAGACTTGAACATTTTATACTCTCTCTGAAACTCCTTACTACAAAGGGTTTGAGTGATTTTTTGCAACATATAGGTATTATAATAATATTTACTATAAGTTCTATCTAATATATTATCTATTTTACTATTATTATTCATTATAGATTCTATCAGAAATACCAAGAAAAACGGTTGTGAATTTTTTAAATCATAACCTATAATTTTTTGACCATCATAAGTAACAAAAGGTTTAAATATTTTCTTCAAGCTCGTTAAAACTGTATGCAAACGAAAATCACTTTCCTCATTTCGGGTTGCGTAAAAAACTTTATGATGTAAAGCCAATATTTGGTGATTCCAATGAACCTTTTTAAACTTTAAATCAAAATATTCACTTTCATAAAATATCAAATCCTGAATATAGGTTTTAGCACCTTCAGAATCTATCACCAATTTATCATCAAACCACTTCAAAAGATGCTCGTTTTCTGCATAAACAGATGATTCCTGAATCGATTTTTCAAGAATTATGTTGCCTGAATCTAAATTTTCAAGCTCTGTCACAATTATTTGTGAATCCTTTTCAAGTAAACTCATTATAAACTCAGAAAAACGATATTTTCTTGAACTGTAACCTGCCGAATGATTATCTGTAAGCTCAATAACATTTTTTTCGATTAACCAATCGATATATTCGTTACAATTGGAAACCCAACTTCTCATAATTTGAGCATTTAGGGTAATCGAAGCATTCTCTAACTCCTTATTACTGTAAGAATTTTGCTTTCTCAAAAGCGTATTAATGATGTAATAAAACCACTCAATTTTAAATTTCAACTTGAAATTTGGTGGCTCAACTTCTACGATTCCATCGATGTAATTCTTTATTGATGAAGGGATTAAAATCCTGTTCATTAAATAAGTGTACTTCTTTTCAAATTTGCTTTTCTTCTTTAACGCAAATTCTTTCTTGCCTTTCTCTTTGACTTGCTTAGCCATTTTCACATATTTTTTTGACCCTCAAACCATTATAGGAATAAGGAAAGGTTAATAATAGACTTCAAGCAAAAGCAGCGGCTAGCATAAGCCTTCGCTAATGCTTGAAATCTTCCAATAAAATTTTAGGTGTTGGGTTTAGTAGGATAGAAAAATCCTACTTTATAGGTAGGTTAATTCGTTTTTACGAGACAATCAACAATCTCATGCGGTTTAAAATAGACTTGCGCTCCAAGCATATACTCTGGAATCAATCCCGACTTTCTCATTCTCCAAAAAGTAGTTTCACCCACCCCTAAGAAATCAGCAGTTTCTTTGATTGATAAAAGTTCAGGTAGCATTCTTTTCTCCAAAGAACTTATTTTAGCCGTCAAATCAGCCGTTTTCTCAGCTACAATTCTATCGACAACAGATTGTAGTATTTCATCATTTGATACGCCAGAATCGCCTGAAAATGATTCAGAATATTGTACGCATAATTTATCCAAATGCTCAATTTCCTTGTTGTATTGAGCCATAAAGTAGTCTACAACTTCTTTTTGAATTGAGTTAAGGTTTTCAAGTGATGATAAAATTTCACCGATACTAATAAAATGTAGTTTTATTTCATAGGCAGTTTGTTTTTTTGTTTTTAAATCGTTAATAGTTAATAAATAATCTCTCAATTCTTTTCTGAAATTGTGCGACAAATCCGAAAATATGGGAGCGATTGCATTGTAAAACAATCCGAAGTCGAAAATTGGTAAGACCTCATCATAATTGACAAAACACACATGAAAATGATTGTTACCGTCAAATTCACTTTCCAAGATTTCTGTTTCTTCGTTACAGTCAAAAAATGTCATTTTCAAGCTCGTTTTAGGGTGCAAAAATCCAAGATTTCCGTACCTGCACACAAACTTATCAATTGACAATAAATCGTGCTTTAAAAGCGGATTTTCTATTATTTTTTTCATTCTATATTATTGTTTAAACCTTTTTATTAATCATAAAAATAACTTGCTAAAGCGTGTGATTGTTGGTTGTCTACTTTTCCTATGTATTTTAGAAGCATCCCCTCATGTTTGTGACCCGTGGCAATCATTAAAAGAGCAGTAGGAATTTTGCCATAATTATTACTCGCAAAACTTCTTCTTCCTATATGACTTGTAACAAGCTCATATTTTGGATAATTTCCAAAAACTTTTCTTTTTCCTTTCTCAATTCCACCGTAACACATTTCGGTAATTCCAGCATCCTTACATACGGTTTTCACTAATAAATTATATTTATCCTCATCATATTTGGGTGGAAATTGAAAATCTCGTTTGTTTAACACCTCCAAAATCTTTGGGTGAACAGGTAAATGTAGAACGTGACCTGTTTTATCTTGAGTAAAGTTCAAAAAGCACATTTCTTTCCCTTTATCGTTTGTTTCTCTACTAATCATGTCAGTAGTAAATCTCATGAAATCTGATATACGTTGCGCAGAATATACAGAAATAATCAACCAATCGCGAATATTATCCAATTCGGCATCCTCAAAATTATGTTTCTCAATAAGAGTTAGCTCTTCAGGTGTTAAAATTTGAAATATTGTTTTTTCCAATTTTGATTTAACCATTTTGATTTGTGGGCTTAATTTGATTCCGTTTAATTTTGCATGATTTGCAACAAGTCTCATAAGTTTAAGACAATTTGCAACGTAGTTTTTGGCGTAATTCTTAACTTCAATCATATAAGTTCCAAAATCGGATGCAAATTGTTGATTTAACTCGTTGAATTTTAACGTTTTCTTTTTACTGTGCTTTAAAAATTCTGAAACAATATCCCTTGTACGCTTTATTTTACCTAAATATTCTTCGCTAACATGGTGTTTCTTTTGCTCGGTAAAAACATCACAGTAAGCAACGAAATCATCGGGAATAGCATTTTCTTTGACAACGGGCGGATTGATAATGTTTTTCAACCACTCCAAATTAAACTCAACTCCTTCTGATTCTTTAAAAGATTTTTCAATCTTCTTTTCCAACTCTTGAAGCCTTGCATTGATTTCTTTACTATGAAGTATCAATTCTCTTGTAGTTGCGTCTCTTTTCTCAACTAATTTTCCTTTTTGCTCGACGAAAAATCTTTCTTTCATCGTTCCATTATCGCTATCCCAATTAGAAGGAATACAGGTTTCTTTCGTCGGAGTTTTAAAATCAAACGCTCTTCCGTTTGTTACTCTTACATAAATAGGCGTAACGCCTTCGCCAGACTTGTGTCTGACAAAAAATCTTGTTTTTATCATAAATTATTTGA
The DNA here is from genome assembly GCF_057180445.1 of Chryseobacterium sp. HNCC26DJ239. Classification (NCBI taxonomy): domain Bacteria; kingdom Pseudomonadati; phylum Bacteroidota; class Flavobacteriia; order Flavobacteriales; family Weeksellaceae; genus Chryseobacterium; species Chryseobacterium sp. HNCC26DJ239. Next base: position 491,415 of record NZ_JBXUGJ010000001.1, on the reverse strand, counting down.
TTTTTGAGTTAGTATTAACCCTTGTTTTTTGAGGGGTGCAAAGATACGAAAATTTTCATTAATACGCAAATTATTACGCAATAAAATTTGGTTAATTAAAATATATTTCATAATATACGAGCGAATTTTAAAATTAAGATGTTAGATTTTGTATCGACAATATTCCAACATTTACGAAATCTGTTGAAAGAATCTTAAATTTTCACAGGCAAATAGCTATATGCTAAAAACAGAAAACCCCTGAAAAGAGCCGTTATTACACGAAACTCTTTTCAAGGGTTTTAATTTGTTTTCAAGCGTACCAGTACCTTTGGTTCCGCCGATTATTGTTTATGTAAACTTATGTTTTACCTTAATCAAAATTCTGTGGAGTATTATCGCCACCTTTTCCTTTGTTGTAAATCAGCAAACCTAGAGTAAGCCCAATAACACCTGCTCCGGCAGTCATTAAAGCGCCTTCCAGTTTGTCCGGACTTGTATTTCCTACGTAATTCATCGCAAATAAAATCCCGAAAGTGATGGCACTCATAATGAGGTGGTTTCTACCAAATAGTTTCATGGAAATTATTTTAATTTATAGGTAATCATTACGCCACCTCTGTATGGCAAAATCTCCCCACTTTTGTTATATCCTTCTACAGTATCATATCTTTTTCCTGTCCCTCTTTCGTATCCTTTATAAAAATCTTGAGACGTTCCAAGAGTTCCGTAGATGTCCATAAACCACTTATCAGAAAGTCTGAATTGATAACCAGCCGTTCCTCCAACTAAGATAGAATATCCTTTTTGGTAAAGATTAGATTTTGTAAATACTTCACCATTGTCATTGATAAATGGTTCATCTGGCCAATAATTCCACTTTTGTAAAGTGTAAATTGATGTTCCAACGTTTACTCCTAGATAAAACCCGTTAAAAGCTTCTTTAAAATAATATCTTCCTTCAAATGAAGCTGAATAATATTGAAGTTCGTGTCCAGAAAAAGATTTCCAAGGAGAAACGAAAAGGTCGCCTTGTAAAGTTACTTTTTTACTTACCTGAAATTCCCCGGCAACGTTTACAATACCGATTGGTAAAAATAAAGCGTTTGCTTTTAATCTGATTCCTTTATCAGAAGTTGGGTTTTGTACAACAGGCTCAGTTGTTTTTACTTCATTTTCTTGAGCATTGAAAGTCGCTGCGCAAAGTAGTGCTGTAGCTGCAAATAGAGTATTTTTCAATGTTTTATTTTTTTATTTGTTTTATTAATTCTTCAGAAAGATTAGCGTCTTTTCCGTTTTGTTTTGCTATGCTGTTAGAAAGTTCTGCAAAATTTAAGGCAAGGTCTTTGTTCCCGATTAGGAAATATAATTTCGCTAAAATATAAGTGTTTTCGGGAGTTTCGCCACGCATTACAGATTTTTCTGCCCATTCAGCAGCTTTTTTTAGCGAAGCTTTGTTGGTGATGTGCTCAGAGAAAATCCAAGCTGCTTTTAAAGTTTCATTTGCTTCAAAAAGATCTGGATTTTTATAATATTCTAACGCTGTTTTTTCGTAAGCAGCATAATTAGCATTTTGCTCGTAATAGCTTAATTTAATTTGATTAAGTTTTGTATTTGCAGCCTCTTTTCCAACCAAAGGTTCTGCAGCTCTCATGAATTTTTCCTCGTTAATTTTATGATTTGTATTGTCTATTGCAGTTTCCATTACATCAGCAAGAAGAATCTGATTTTTGTATTCGTTATAGCTTTGTTCTGGCAAAAAAGGAATGATTTCGTCTTTTTTATCAATCAAAATTTTGAAATTAGGATCTTTTGAAGATTTAATGAAATAAAACAAAAGCCCAACTTCATCTTTAGTTAAAGGTTCTTTAGAATTTCTATTCGCAAAATATCTTTCTGAAGCTTTTTTAGCAAATTCAAAATCTGAGCTTGAATTCAACTTCATTACATTCATCAAAAATTCTGGGCTTTTTTCGCCTTTTGCAAATCTTTCTCTCATAGAACCTTCTTTCGAGTTTCCAGCATTCACTTCTTGCGCCATAGAAAGAAATAAACTAGGTTCCATATAACCATAGTTTTGAGAAACCAATTCGCCGTCACCGTTTAAGAAAAGAAATGTAGGGTACGAACGAACTGCAAATTTCTGCGCAATTTCTCTTCCTTCGCCTTTTTCCATGTCGATTCTGGAGCTTACAAAATTTTTATTGAAATAATCGCCTACAGATTTTTGGGTGAAAACATTTTTGTCCATCATTTTGCACGGGCCACACCAAACTGCGTAAGCGTCGATAAATACAAGTTTTTTTTCTTTTTTTGCTCTTGCAAGAAGGTCTTTAAATGCGCTTTGGTCGAATTTTATGCCTTCTTCCTGCGCAAATGTGAATGAAAATAGAAGAACGAAAAAAGTGGTAACTAAGTTTTTCATTTTTACTTTAAAAATTGAATAGGCGAAGATACTTATTTTTGATTTTATAACAGTCGTAATTGCTTAAATTAACTTTTTCCTGCGTTTATAACTCAAATTTGGTGAGCTTTCCCGCTTTGTAACAGTAAAATTCGAAAGAAGGTTCTTTACCAAAAGCAAAAACTTTTTCTAGATGAATTTTATCGTATTCGGTTTGTAACTCTTCATATTTTAAATTTGAAGGAAGCTCGTCGGAACGAATAGGTCTTTCAACTTCAAAACCATCGTCGTAAGCGAATTCAATAACGAAATCGGTTTTTCTCCAAGAAAAAACAGATTCTTTTTGATGAGTAGAAAATGCAATTCCATCATCTTGAATGATTTTTTTCCCTGTTCCAAAAAACAAAAAAAGACCAGAAACAACCATCGCTGCATAACCAATTTTTTTGAAAAGAAATTCACTTAAATAAGGCAGAATATATTTTACCGTAAACGAAGAAACAATCGCTCCAAAAGCAATGGAAAGTCCTATCCATAAAGCTTTTTGAGAAAAAAGCCCAAGCGAAATATAGATAATCAATTTAATAAGGTGAAGAAAAATTTCGTTGGCGGCTCTCGTAGCAACAATTTCTTCTTTTGTAAGACCAAATTTTAGATAAAAACGATTGAAAAGCAAACCAATTGCGCCTGTAATTCCAGAAACAAAACCTGCACAAAGTCCGATGATGGCTAAAAGATAGGTAGGATAAGTTGTGGTAGAAGTTTTCTTTTCTTTTTTAGATTTAAATAATTCAGGAAGATTTAAAATCAAGAAAAAAGCGACAATAAGTTGAAGATAATTAGGATTGATGTATTTAATTAACCAAGCTCCAACAAAAACCGCCGGAATAGAAAAGGGAACAAACCAAAAGAAAATTTTCCAATTGATATGTTTTCTAAAAACGGCAATTCGAGAAGCAGAACTGCTCAAAGTTCCCACTGTTAAAGAAAATGGGACAACAGATGAAGGCAAAATTAAATTCAATAAAGGAATTAAAATTAAACTTGCACCACCGCCACAAATTGCACTTATCCAAAACGCAACCACAGTTCCTAAGAAAAGCAAAATGATATTCAGCATGATTTTTTAGGATTAAAAGTTTTTCACAAAACCAATTCCAGCGCTTCCTTTTTGGTAAAAAGGGGTAATCATAACTTGTACGTTTTCTTTTTTACCTCCTAAAAGATTGTTGATTTTTGGATACAGCCAATATGCTAATTCCGTTGAAAGAATTCCGAAACCTGCTCCTGCAACCACGTCGCCAAACCAATGTTTGTTATTCAACATTCTGTAAACTCCAGTGAAAATCGCTAAAGAATACCCCGAAACTCCCAAAATAATATTGGTGTTTTTATATTCTCGATACATAAACTGAGCGGTTGCAAACGCCGTTGCTGTATGACCAGAAGGAAAAGATAGAGTATTGGTTTGGTCGGGTCTTTCTTCTTTTACAATATGTTTTAACGGAACAACAAATGCCGTCGTAAAAAGTAGGGAAGTTCCTAAAATAATACTTCTGTCCCTCAAATTGTGTTCACCTTTTACACCAAATGCATTTAGCCCATAAACAATTGCAGCTGGAGCGTATTGTGTATAATTGTCGAGCCGAACGTGGTCTGGTTTGTGTTCGAGAATTTCGGTTTTTGTAGAAAGATTAAGGTGTCTTATTGGTTGAAAGCTTAAAGAAGCAACTCCATAAGAAATCAATACACTCGGAACGATTAATTTTTTATAAGTAAACTGATGCGAGTCATCATAATCTGAGATTTTGAGTGATGCTTTTTCGTATTGTGTTGAATCAATTTTCAAACTGTCTTGTGCTTTAATTTTCGGTGATAAAAAAGCGATAAAAAGAAATAAAGGCAATATTTTTTTCATGATGTTTTTGAAGTGTTTTTTTGTTGGGTTTAAAATTTGCAATTAAGAATGAATATTCTTGAGCTAAAGTTTTTTTAAAATAAACTTTTAGTTTTTTAATAATATTGAGGTAATAGAAAACTCTCCTTCAAATTGAAATGAAGAAGAGTTGTTTTTTATTTAGCTTTCATTTTGCCATTTTTGAATCTTTCGCTTGCGGTTTGATAATAAGAAATGGTTTCTTTTACCAAGTCTTCGTTTTTGAAATTTACCTCAGACAAAGATTGGTCTTTTCCTGAAACGGTAAATTGTTTTACTCTTTTTCGGTCATCAATCTGGGTGAAAAGATTGTTTCTCAACAATCCGAGCGTTCTGTAGTTTCCTAGGAAAGCTCTTTCGCTTCCTGGTTGGGTTTTATTGATGTCTTTTCCGTAAAGACTTGTGGTGTAATTCCAGTTTAGGTACCCAAAAAGTGAGGGCATTACATCGATTTGCGAAGCAAGTCTTTCAATTTTTTGTGGTTGCTGGTTTTCTACATTATAAATTATTGCAGGAATATGATGTTTTGAAATGTTGATTTCCCATTTCCCGGCGCTACTTGCGCAATGGTCTGCAACGATTACAAACACTGTGTTTTTAAACCAAGTTTTTGATTTTGCATCGGCAATAAATTTTCCTAAAGCATAATCTGTATATTTTACCGCAGCATTTCTTTCCCCTTGAGCAAGGTCTATTTTTCCGGCTGGGAAAGTGTAAGGTTTATGATTTGAAGTCGTCATTACAAACTGGAAGAAAGGTTTTTTCTGTTTGTAGTTTGCATCTGCATACTTTACGGATTGTTTGTAAATATCTTCGTCGCAAATTCCCCAAGCGTTTTCAAAACTTACCTCGTTGTCTCTTATGGGGTATCTTTTTGTTTTAATATTATCAGATAAAGGATTTCCTCTGTCTCTATCCACAATGTCAAAACCTTGTCCGCCAAAGAAAGTATTCATATTATCAAAATATCCATCACCTCCATAAATAAAATAAGGCTGATAATTTTTTTGCTTTAAAACCGTAGCAATTGAAGAAAGATTTTCGTTGTTTGGTCTTCTCACAATGCTGTTTCCCGGAGTTGGAGGCACACAAAGTGTTAAAGCTTCCATTCCTCTCACAGTACGCGTTCCTGTGGCGTATAAATTGGTGAAGAAAATACTTTCTTGGGCTAATTTATCGTAGTTCGGAGTAAGATTTTCTGTATTTCCGAAAGATTGTAAAAAGTCTGCGCTAAAGCTTTCAATCGCAATTAAAATAATATTTGGTTTTTTTTCGTCGGTTGCTGTTGTGAATCTTGAAATATCATCAAAACTTGTACTCTTATATTTTTGGTTTTCCTGTAAAAGATTCTGTTTGAGGACAGAATAAGCTTCTTTATCCTCCAATTTAGGATAAAAAGTATTATAATCCAGCTCGTTTGATTGGTATGCCGAAATAAAAGAAAAAGTTCCGTTTTTCCCTAATTCATTAATGACCATATTGTTGCTGAAATCGGCTTGTTTATTTTTTAAAATGAAAGATAAACCAATGCAAACAACCAAAGCAGGAAGCGCAACTTGCAGTCTTTTTCCAAAATTTCTTTTATCTGAAAATGTATTTTTAAAGATTTTAAATTTCTTTAAACCAATAAAAGTAACGACAATTAAACCAACCAAAAGTCCGATAATTAAAGGTAAAGGATAAGATTGGTTGATGTTTTCAATCACTTCGTACGTGTAAATAAGGTAATCTACGGCAATAAAGTTGAATCTTACTCCAAATTCATCCCAAAACGGAATTTCAGCCAATAAACTGAAATAGATGATTAAAAGAATAAGACCTGTGTAAAAATAGGTAATGGCTTTATCTAAAATACTTCCGATTAATTTTTTAGGAAGAAAAAGAAGGTAAAAAAGATACAACGCAAAGAATGAAAGTCCTGCAAAAACATCAAACATAAAACCCGTTGTAAATGCGCGTAGAATATGAAGAATATTGAGCTCAAGGTCGTTAAAAGACCAAATGGTAAACACAACTCTTATTAAAAAGCAAAGGGCTAAATAGCCTAAAAAGAGCGATGAAAACAAGGAGAATCTTCCCTTGAAAAAAGGGTTTAAATTAATTTTTGATGGCATACTTTACAATTTTGATGTAAAGTTGTGACCCAATTTTGAAGAAATTTTGAATTTTGGTTCAGATTTGCATTTTTATGCAGAATTTTTGTGTTTTTTTGATTTAATACACTTTTTAAAAATTTACTTTAAAGACATGGAAATCATTTTCAAAATGATATTCCACAGTCCAGCCATGGAAAATACAGATTTCTTTAATAATAGCTAAACCAAGACCGTTTCCGGAACTTTTTTGCGGTGAAGACGCAAATCTTTTAAATAAATGTTCAGAATCGAGTTTTTCTTTTCCGGAATTAGAAATTATTAAACTGTCTTTATCCAACGTAAAAGAAACGTTCCCGTTGTTTTCGGTGTGTCGAATTGCGTTTACCAAAAGATTGTTGCTTAAAATTTCAATTAAACTGATGTTTCCTTGTTTAAAAACGCTTTGTAAGTCTTTTTTTATTTTTATTTGTTTTAGCTTAAAATGTTCTTCAAAATTTCGTAAGCTTTGCTCAATTATTTCTTTTAAATTGATGCTTTCCGAGGCTTCAAACTGGCTGTTTTCAATTTTAGCAAGCAAAAGAAGGTCTTTATTAATTCTTGAGCTTCTGCCCAAAGCTTTGTTGATGTCTTCTGCAATTTGATATTGTTTTTCGGTTAAGTTTTCGTCTTGAAGCAGAATATCTAGTTTATGCTTTATTATTGCGAGAGGGGTTTGCAATTCATGCGACGCATTTTCGGTAAATTCTTTTTGAGTGTTAAAAACAGAAATAGTGTGTTCGATAAGTTTTAAATGAGAAGCAGTAAGTTCTTCAAATTCCTGAATGTCTGTTTTTTCAAAATCTATCTGATTTTGTTGGTTTAGGTTAAAGGTTTTAAGTTTTTCAAGATTATTTCTAAAAGGCTGCCAAATTGTAACGGAAAGTTTTTGGTTCAAAATAATAAGCCCAATTAAAATGGTGAAGAAAAATAAAGCAGTAACAATCCCAATTGCAGCGATGGTTTCCTTTGTTTCTTCAATATTGGTTTCAATGGTAAAAAGAAAAGGTTGATTGTTGATGTATACAACTTTCTTTAGAACTCGGTATCGTTCGATTGCGTTGTCCTGAGAAAAAGAAGTGCTTTTTTCTACAGTGTAATAAAAATCTTTGTTTTTAGGTTCAGTTGGAAGTTTAACAAGGCTGGTTTCGGGCTGAATTTTGCCCCAAAGGTCCAGACTTTTTATTAGTTCTTCATCACTCAGATTTTGATGATTAAATTCGTAGGCGGTTTTTTCGGCAACAGTGGTGTTGTGTTCATCAAGCTCGTGTTCCCAAATGCTGTCGATTACAAAATAATATACCGGAATGCTAATGATAAAAACAATCAGTACATAAATAAGAAAAGGCTTGGTAGTTTTACTTAAAAGTGGCTTCATTGCGGTGTTTTTTATGAAGATTCCCATTTGTAACCGGTTCCGTACATCGTTTTTAAATACGAGTTGCAACCAGCTTCGGATAATTTTTTCTTTAAATTTTTAACATGAGCATACACAAAATCGTGATTGTCGAGCATATCTGCAAAATCTCCTGAAATGTGCTCTGCCAAAGTACTTTTTGAAATCACACGGTTTTTATTTCCGACAAAAAAAAGCAAAAGGTCAAACTCCTTTTTGGTTAGATTAATATTTTTTGAATTAATGGAAACTGTTTTCGCCAAAGGGTCAATTTCCAATTCATTTTGTTTAATAATATTTGAATTTCCAAACTGTTTTCTTCGGATAATAGAGTAGATTCTCGCCATTAATTCTGAAAGATGGAACGGTTTGGTTAAATAATCATCTGCGCCCAATTGAAGCCCTTTAATTTTATCTTCAAGGGCATTTTTTGCCGATACGATGATAACGCCATCTTGTTTGTTCTGATTTTTGAGTGCCTCTAAAATTTGCAAACCACTTCCTCCCGGAAGCATAATATCTAAGATGATACAGTCGTATTCGAAAGTTTCAATCTTTTCCATCGCTTCGCTGAAGGTGGAAGCAAATTCGCAGAGGTAATTTTCTTGGGCAAGATATTCGGCGATGCTTTTGGCAAGTTCGGTTTCGTCTTCGATGATTAGGATTTTCATAATTCAAATGTAGTAATTCAAATCTGAAGAAATTTTGAATCTTAAGAATATTTAAAACAAAAAACCACCCTTTAAAAAAAGAGTGGTTTAAGTGGTTTCTCCAGGAATCGAACCAGGGACACATGGATTTTCAATCCATTGCTCTACCAACTGAGCTAAGAAACCATTTGGTTTTGTACTTTAAACAATTGTTGAAGTTTGGAAGAAAAAACCGCCTTTGGTGAGGCGGTTTTTCTCAAGTGGTTTCTCCAGGAATCGAACCAGGGACACATGGATTTTCAATCCATTGCTCTACCAACTGAGCTAAGAAACCGTTCTTATTACTTCGTTGTTTTAAAGTGATGCAAAAGTAGTAAGTTTTGATATATGAAGCAAATATTAATACTACTTTTTTTAATAAATGTTAAAAACTTACTGATTTTCAGTTTGATTATTTTCTTGTTCCTTTCTTATTTGCTCACTCATTTCCTCTAATACAGGCTTAATCGTGCTTTCGGGAAGATCGCTAATTCGGATGTACATTAAACCATCAATCGCATCATTGAAGTTGGGATCTACGTTAAATGCAATTACTTTTGCGTTCTGCTTAATGTATTTCTTGATTAAAACAGGCAATCTCAATTCTGGTTCAAGGTCGTCAATAATTTTATCTAATTTATTTAAATCAGATTCCATTTCTTCGAAAAACAGGTGTTTGTCTCTGTCTCTCAGTTTTACTTTGTATTCGTTTCTAGGTGTGATGTATTGGGCAACTGCGCTGTCGTAGTAATTAGAACGCATAAACTCAATCATCAAAGATTTTGAAAACTCAGAAAATTTATTCGAAATACTTACACCTCCCATCAAAAATTTATGATCGGGATTTCTTAGGCAAACATGTACAATTCCTCTCCATAAGAGGAACAATGGAAGCGGTTTTTGCTGATATTCTTCACAAATATAAGCTCTTCCCATTTCGATTACTTTTTTAAAGAAAGGATGGATGTCTTGTTCAAACTCGAACAAAGAACTTGTGTAGAAGCCCTTAATACCGAATTTTTTCATGACATCTTTTCCAAGAGCCATTCTGTAAGCACCTACCAATTTTTCTTCTGCACTGTCCCAAAGGAAAAGGTGATGGTAATGTTTATCGTACTCATCAAGGTCAAAAGGAAGATTGCTTCCTTCACCAACGGCACGGAAAGTAAGCTCACGTTGTCTCCCAATTTCACGCATTACAGAAGGAATTTCTTCGTAGCTTGTAAAATAAACCTCGTAATTTCCGTTGCTGAAAAACATTTTGTCTGTGCCTTTCAGTTTATTGATGTCTTTTAGAATGTCTTCTTTCGGAGTTTCATCAATAATATTCTGAACGATGTTTTCCTCTTTTAACAAAGGAAATTTTAAGGAGAGATTTTTAAGATTAATCGCCTGTGCAAGAGAATTTCTCTTTTCGTAGTATGATTTCATCATGTAGACTTTTCTTCTTAGGAATTCGCCTAGTTCTTCGATGGTTTCACTATCATCCATTGCTTTTACAGTGATCGGTTTTCCAATTCTGATTCTTATTGGATCTTCACGATCATTCATCATTTCTGCAGGGAGCATCAATGTTTGTAAGTTGGGATGAAGTTTGGCAACCTGATAAAAAAGTCTGCTGTTTTTCGCATGGAAATACATAGGAACAACCGGAACTTTAGCCATTTTAATAAGCTTCAGTGCTGGTTTTTCCCATGTTTTATCCAAGATTTCTCCGTAAGGATTATTTTTATTTGAAACTTCACCTGCAGGGAAAATTCCTACACAGCCTCCGTTTTCAAGGTGTTTTAAAGTTCCACGCATTCCGGATGCGCTGTTGTAGGCATCTTTTTTCTTTTCAAAAGGATTTACCGGGATCACGTAAGGTTCCATTGGTTTTATCTTTTCTAAAAGAAAATTTCCCATCACTTTAAAATCGGGGCGTATTTCTGAAAGTATTTTGCACATCAAAATACCATCAATCGCGCCAAGCGGATGGTTGGATACCAAAATAAATGGTCCTGTTTTAGGAATTTTAGCTAAATCTTCTTCAAATACAATGTAGCTTAGGTTTCTTTCTTTCACGAAAGAATCGAAAAAATCTTTATCTCTTTTATCTTTTAGGGTGTCATAAAGTTTATTCACCTCATTTATTTTCGTGAGGTTCATGACGGCGGAAGCAACTGGGTTTTTAAGGAAACCAAGGCGCCCCAATCCGGAAGCTTTTATAAGATCGTTTTTCGAAATTAAACTCATGTACTGTAAGTCGATATTAGTTTTATTGTGTTACCATTTGTAATGTATTTTTAGAAATTTGTTCTAAAAGCACATTTTTTTCTTGGTAAAACTTGTCTATGTTCTCCATTTTGGCATGTCTTACCGTAAATAAAGATACATTTTTTATCAATTCTGTTTTAAATTCTTTTTGCAATTCTTCATTTAGCTCATCTGCTTTTAAGAATTTATCTTCCAAACATAAAGCTAATGAAATTGCAGAATTCTGCATCAAAGAAACTTTAATTTTATATTTAGAAAGAAAGGCAAAAATTTGGCTCATGTGATCTTCCGCAATGAAAGAGAAGTCTCTGGTAGAGATTTTTAAGAGCGTTTGATTTTCTTTTAAAATATAAGATTCTTCGTTTTGGTTGCTTTCTGATGCGCCAACTTTAGTTCCTGGTTTTGTAGGATCTACGAAAGATTTTACATAGAAAGGAATGTTTTTTTGCTGAAGTGGCTGTAAAGTTTTTGGGTGAATTACGCTCGCTCCGTAATAGGCCATTTCAATTGCTTCTTCGTAAGAAATATTCGAGAGTAAAGTTACGTCACTGAATTTTCTTGGATCTCCCGTCATCACACCCGGAACGTCCTTCCATATTGTCATTGCGTCTGCATTTAGACAATATGCGAAAATTGCTGCAGAATAATCTGAACCTTCTCTTCCTAAAGTAACTGTAAAGTTATTGTCGTCTGACCCAATAAAACCTTGTGTAACGTAGCAGATTTCTTTATTTAGATTTGAAATAAATTCTTCGGTTCTAGACCAGTCTACAACACCTTCTCTGTAAGAATTGTCTGTTTTTACAAAGTCTCTCGCGTCCAACCATTGATTGGTAAACTGAATTTCGTTCAAATATTCGCTTAGAATTTTAGTAGAAATCATCTCACCACAACTTACCACTTGGTCATAAACAAAGTTATAGTTTGGAGATTTGTTTCTTCTTAAGAAAGAATCAATATCGTCGAAAAACAAATTAATTTCTGCAAAAACTGCATGATTTTCCGGGAAGAGACCTTCAGCGATCTCAATGTGTTTTCGTTTTATCTTTTCAATTTCCGCTTGGTAGTTATCTTTTTTGAAGTAAAGTTCTACAACTTTCTCCAACTCGTTTGTTGTTTTTCCCATAGCAGAAATTACAAGCAGACATTTCGAAAAACCCTGGCTTTCTAATACTGCAGCTACATTTTTTACGCCGTCTGCATCTTTAACAGATGCACCACCAAACTTGAAAATTTTCATTAAATTGTTAAAAATAAAATTGTTAGATAAAATGTTTATTGGTTTTTTCCGGGGGTCAAAATTATTAATTTACATCGAGATATGAAAGGCTTCTCTATGCGAGGTGATTTTCACTCATTTTTGCTAATAGACAGTAAATCATTGTGTATTGTTGTTTTTTGGGGATTTAATTTAAGTAAAATTTAATAAAAAAAGTATGTTTTTTTTTAGAAAGTTATTTTAAAGTGTTGAGAACCAGTTTCTAATTAAATTTTTAACATTTACTTTATATTTTATTTAAATTTTACGAAATTTGGCAAAACAGTTTATAAAATAAAATTTATGTCAGAGCAGTCATTACAGACTTTAGGTGAGTTCATTATTGATAAACAAGACGATTTTCAGTACTCTACCGGAGAGTTTTCTAGACTTTTAAGTGCAATTAGATTAGCCTCTAAAATTGTAAACAGAGAAGTAAACAAAGCTGGAATTGTTGATATTACAGGCGCTGCCGGAAATCAAAACGTGCAGGGCGAAGAACAGCAAAAGCTGGATGTGATTGCCAACGAAATCTTTATTACAGCCTTATCTCAAAGAGAAGTGGTTTGTGGTATTGCATCAGAAGAGAATGATGATTTTATCGATATTCAAGCTGGTGAAAACGGGCATTTAAGTAAATATGTTGTACTTATTGACCCTCTTGATGGATCTTCTAATATTGATGTGAATGTTTCTGTAGGTACTATTTTCTCTATTTACAGAAGAGTTACCGAACCTGGGACGCCTGTTCAAAAAGAAGATTTCCTACAGAAAGGGATTAACCAAATTGCAGCGGGATATGTAATTTACGGTTCTTCTACGATGATTGTCTATACCACCGGAAATGGGGTTAATGGCTTTACATTAGATCCTTCTTTAGGTACTTACTATCTTTCTCATCCGAATATGAAATTCCCCAAAACAGGGAAAATTTATTCTATTAATGAAGGAAACTATATTAAATTCCCTCAAGGAGTAAAAACATATCTGAAATATTGCCAGATGGAAGAAGGAGATCGCCCTTATACATCAAGGTATATTGGTTCTCTTGTGGCTGATTTCCATAGAAATATGTTGAAAGGAGGTATTTATATTTATCCATCATATTCTCAAGCTCCAAACGGTAAGTTGAGATTATTGTACGAATGTAATCCAATGGCTTTCTTAGCAGAACAAGCAGGTGCTAAAGCTTCAGATGGGTTTAGAAGAATTCTTGAAATTGAACCAACAGAGCTGCATCAAAGAGTTCCTTTCTTCTGTGGATGTACCGAAATGGTAGAAAAAGCAGAAGAGTTTATGAGAATTGATAGTGTAAAATAAATGACAGCAGAATATTTTAAATATCTATTAGAATTCAAACGCCCGGGAGGAACTTCCCGCGGCGTTTTGCATGAAAAAGAAACCTTTATTCTAGAAATTTTTGATGAAGGTAAAAAAGGAATAGGAGAGTGTGCTATTTTCAGAGGTTTAAGTTTTGACGATAATGAAGATTACGAAACTAAACTTAAGTGGCTTTGTGAGAATATAAATGCAGGTAAAGATGCTATTAAAAATGAGCTAACCTTATTTCCTTCAATTTGGTTTGGATACGAACAAGCCATTCAAAATTTAAAATATCAAGGAAATCTTTATTTTCCAAGCGAATTTACGAGCGGAAAGACTCCAATTATTATCAATGGTTTAATCTGGATGGGAGATATTGCTTTTATGGAAGAGCAAATCGATGAAAAACTAAAAAACGGTTTTAGCTGTATTAAACTTAAAATTGGTGTAAACTGGGAAGCTGAACATGAAATTCTGAAGAATTTACGAAAGAAGTATGCTCCAGAGCAGTTGGAAATTCGGGTAGATGCCAATGGTGGTTTTTCTCCAGAAAATGCAAAAATTGTTTTGCAACAACTTTCAGATTTGTATATTCATTCAATTGAACAGCCCATAAAAGCAGGGAATTGGCAAGAAATGGCAAAGTTATGCGCCGAAACTCCTACTCCTATTGCTTTAGATGAAGAATTAATTGGGGTAATCAATTTCGATACAAAAGAAAGACTGTTACAGGAAATTAAGCCACAATATATTATTTTAAAACCAGCATTGGTTGGTGGTTTTTCCGGGTCAGACGAATGGATTTCTTTAGCAGAAAAATATAATATACAGTGGTGGATTACCTCTGCGCTAGAAAGTAACATTGGCCTCAATGCCATTGCACAATATACTTTTCTGAAAAATAATAAGATGCCTCAAGGTTTAGGAACGGGTGGGCTTTTTACTAATAATTTTGAAAGTTCTTTAGAATTGAAAGGAGAAAAGCTGTTTTTTAGAGAGTAAAAGAGTGTTTTTTATACAATATCTTCCACAAAGATTGCTTTTTTGAGGTACTCCCAAATCATAACCCATTGTTTTTTAATCGTTTTCATAGTCTTAGTTCTGTGATGTTGTCGTACTGTAAAAGTAATACTTTTTTAATTATAATCTACTATATTATGTTAATTTAATATATGATATAAATTATGTTTTTCTTAGTATATTATAAAATTAGTTAATAGTCTTATTCTCCTTAAATATTTGTTTCATAAGATTCAATTTCCTGTTTTCACAGAACTTTAAAATTTCCTAAATTTGCAAATTGTCGTAATAATCGACAGCTTAAAGCGAATTTTAATGGAAGAAGAAAAAAAATCACTCAATTTTATTGAGCAAATTATCGAAGATGATTTGGCAAACGGTCTCAAAAGAGAAGAGATTCGTTTCCGTTTTCCGCCTGAACCAAACGGTTATCTGCATGTAGGTCATACTAAAGCGATCTGCATCAACTTCGGTTTGGGTGAAAAATACAATGCTCCCGTAAACCTTCGTTTCGACGATACGAACCCTGAAAAAGAAGAGCAGGAATTCGTAGATTCTATTATGAAAGACGTTGAATGGCTTGGTTTCAAATGGGATAAAGTTTTGTACGCATCAGATTACTTCCAGCAGCTTTACGATTGGGCAGTTCAATTAATTAAAGAAGGAAAAGCATATGTAGACGAGCAACCTTCTGAAGTGATTACTGAACAAAGAAAAAATCCTACAGAACCGGGAGTTGAGTCTCCGTACAGAAATCGTCCTGTTGAAGAATCTTTAGATTTATTCGAAAGAATGAAAAACGGCGAATTCGAAAGCGGTTCAATGTCTCTACGTGCAAAAATCGATATGGTATCACCGAATATGAACATGCGTGATCCTGTTATGTATAGAATTTTGAACAAACCTCACCACAGAACAGGTACAGATTGGAAAATTTATCCAATGTACGATTGGGCACATGGTGAATCTGATTATATCGAGCAAATTTCGCACTCGCTTTGTTCTCTAGAGTTTGAAAATCACAGACCATTGTACAATTGGTATTTAGACCAAGTGTATGAAGAAGGAAAAGTGAAAAACAAGCAAAGAGAATTTGCGAGAATGAACGTTTCTTATATGATTACTTCCAAAAGAAAACTACAAAGGCTAATTGCTGAAAACGTAGTAAACGGTTGGGATGATCCAAGAATGCCTACCATTTCTGGGATGAGAAGAAAAGGTTTTACACCAACTTCTATCAGAAACTTTATTGAAAAAGTAGGAGTTGCTAAAAGAGAAAATTTAATCGAATTACAATTGCTAGAATTCTGTGTTCGTGAAGATTTAAATAAAGTTGCAAAACGTGTAATGACGGTAGTTGATCCTATTAAATTAGTCATCGAAAACTATCCTGAAGGACAAGAAGAATGGTTGGAAACTGAAAACAACCCAGAGCAAGAAAATGCAGGAACAAGAGAAATTCCGTTCTCTAGAGAGCTGTATATTGAGCGTGAAGACTTTAAAGAAGAAGCAAACAATAAATTCTTTAGACTAAAATTAGGAGGTGAAGTACGTTTAAAATCTGCATACATCATCAAAGGTGAAAGAGTAGAGAAAGACGAAAACGGAAACATCACAACAATCTACGCTACTTACGACGAAAAATCGAAGTCGGGAAGTGGTACAGAAGAGAGTTTAAGAAAGGTAAAAGGAACCATTCATTGGGTTTCTGCGAAGCATGCTATTCCTGTTGAAGTAAGAAATTACGACAAATTATTCACTGTAGAGCAACCAGATGCAGAGAAAGATGTAGATTTCCTAAACTTCATCAATCCAGAGTCTGTAACTACAGTTCAAGGGTTTGCAGAGCCTAGTTTAAAGGACGTTGTAGTGGGAGAACCTCTTCAGTTCCAGAGAATTGGCTATTTTACAAAAGATCAAGATTCTACGGATACCAACTTCGTATTCAATAGAACTGTGACTTTAAAAGACTCTTATAAGCCAGAGTAAGATTGAATTATATCAATATAAATCAAACAGGGCTTAATTTTTTTTAAGTCCTGTTTTTTGTTTTTAAATACCACAAATACAGGAGTTTTTGCCTAAATTTTTTACAAAGAAATTTGTGTTTTTAGTGTGAAAATTTTTGTGCTATTTGTGTTTAAAATTAATTCTAAAATGAAACTTTTAAAAATATACATCGATTCATTCCGAGGTTTGTCTCCAGAAAGCTGGATGCTTGCAACGGTAATGCTCATCAATCGATCGGGCTCTATGGTTTTGCCATTTTTAGGAGTTTATATGACCGATCATTTGCATTTCGACATCAAAAGTGCGGGGATTGTTTTGAGCTTTTTCGGGATTGGTTCTGTTGTCGGTTCTTGGTTTGGCGGGATGATTACCGACAAAATAGGAGAGTTTAAAGTACAAAGTTTAAGTCTTTTCTTAAGCGTTCCTATGTTTTGTTTGATTCCGCTTTTTCAAACTGAGGCAGGTTTAGCAGCCATTATTTTCATACAAAGTTCGATAAGCGAGGCTTTTCGACCTGCAAATTCTGTTGCTGTTTCCAAATATGCAAAACCTGGAAATATTACCAGAGCGTTTTCTCTCAACCGAATGGCGGTGAATCTTGGGTTTTCCGTTGGTCCTGCTCTTGGCGGAATTTTAGCAGCGATTTCCTACGATTTTCTCTTCTATTCTAATGCTGTTGGAGCTTTATTGGCGGGTTTAACGTACGTTTTTTTCTTTAGAAAAAGAAGTTACAGAAACAAAGACATCGCAAAAAATCAAGCTGATGTAAAAGCAGTTTCTCCATATAAAGATGTACGATTTATTTTATTTGCGGGAGCGTGTTTTATGTTTTCGGTTTGTTTCTTTCAATTGTTGAACACTTTGACGATTTTTTATAAACAAGAAGCTAAATTATCCGCCGAAATCATCGGTTATATCTTAGGTTTTAGCGGAATTATCGTTGTGGTTATGGAAATGATAATGGTACAAATCGCTGAAAGATATTTGAAACTTAAAACAACTATGCTTTTGGGAACTCTTTTCTGTGCCGTTGCTTTTGCAATGTTGGCTGCAGGGAATTCACTTTGGTTGTTAGTAGCTTCAATTTCTTTACTAAGTTTGGGGGAAATTTGGGCTTTACCATTTATGGCAACGATTACCTCACTTCGCTCAGGAACACACAATAAAGGAGCTTATATGGGACTTTTGGGAATTGCATTTTCGCTGTCTTTCATTATTACGCCTTCTTTGGGAACTTTCGTGGCAGAAAAGTTTGGTTTTACCATTTTATGGTTCTCAACAGGAGTTGTACTTACCATTACAGCGATTGCTTTCTATTACATTATTCCGTGGATGTTAAAGGGACGAGAAAACGACTCTGAAAGGTAAAAAAAAGAGCTCTTCGACATTTTGTGTGGAAATCAATTTTTTAATTGACATCGGAAACGGAGGCGTTAAAAAATTTTGAAAAAATTCCGTTAAAAAATCTCCATTGTTTGAGTGGCGGCAAAAAAATTGTTAAATGCCTAATCTTTCTTTCCGCCCGAGTTTTGGAGATTTTAGGAGTTTTTTCAGAATTTTAGCCGAGTTTCCAGGTCTTGAATTTTTGGTTCTTTTGTTTCAAGGCAAAAGAACAAGAAATCAAAAATTAAAAAATGAATCTTAAAATTAATATTCCAGAATTTTTGGTGAAGAACCAAAAAAAGGAAGTTTCCATCATTAGAAACTTCCTTTTTTTTTATTTTGAAAGAATATTTTTCACAATCATTTCTGCATGAATTCTGGAGTTTTCAATAAACCAAAGATGAGTGTCTTTTCCGCCACAAACAACGCCTGCCAAATACAGGTTTTTGATGTTGGTTTCCATTGTTTCTTCATTGTAGAAAGGTTTTAAATTATCTCCTTGAAGGTCGATTCCGGTTTGCTGTAAAAAATTAAAATCTGGAAGATAACCCGTCATTGCCAATACAAAATCGTTTTCAATTTCTTGAATTTCTCCGTTTTTATCTTTAAAAATGATAGAATTTTCTTTAATTTCAGTCATTTCTGCGTTAAAATGCGCGGTAATACTTCCTTCTGCAATTCTATTCTCTATGTCGGGTTTTACCCAATATTTTACACTGTTAGAAATTTCAGAATGACGAATAATCATCGTGACTTCGGCGCCTTTTCTATACGTTTCTAAAGCTGCATCTACGGCAGAATTACTGGAACCTACCACTACAATTTTTTGTTTTGCATAAGGATAAGGTTCGGTGTAGTAATGTTTTACTTTGGGTAAATTTTCACCCGGGATATTCATAAGATTTGGAATGTCATAAAAACCGGTAGAAATAATTACATTTTTAGCAAAATAGTTTGCTTTTGAAGTCTCAACGGTGAAAATATCGTCGTTTTTGGAGATTTTTTCTACTTTTTCGTAAAGATTAATATTTACATTTTTCTGTCTTGCAATTCCTTGATAATATTCTAAAGCTTCTTGTCTACCAGGTTTTGGGGCGGTTGAAATGAAAGGAATTTCATCAATTTCCAGTTTTTCTGCCGTCGAAAAAAAACGCATGTATAAAGGATAATTGTATAAAGAATTTACAATGGTTCCTTTTTCGACAATGAGGTAAGATAAATTGTTTTTTCTGGCTTCCAGAGCACAGTTTAAGCCTATTGGCCCAGCTCCTATAATGAGAACATCTAAGATTTCCATTTTTCAAATTTAGTCAATCAAAAGTTTTTATTAAAAAGGATTCATGCAAAATCTTGCCATTTCGGAATTTTTTTTGCTAAGTCTTTTTCAAATTCTTTCAAGAGATTACATATTATGAAAAAAATATTGATGTTATTGGTTCTCTGTTTCCTTTTTTCATGCGAAGAAAAGATTCAAAATAAAAAATCATTAGAGCCTCAAAAAATGGCTGAGAAAACAGAGGTTCAGAAAGTGAAAGAAGTAAATGATGCCATTTTATTTTTGCTAAAAAAAAGAAACTATTCACGTCTTTCAAAGTTTGTAAGCCCTCATCGAGGGGTGCGTTTTTCTATGTATGCGCACGTAACTGTGAAGACTGATAAGGTTTTTACTAAAGCAGATTTCGATAGATACCTTTCTTCTGATATGGTTTTTACTTGGGGCGAAAGGGATGGGAGTGGAGACAGATTTACTGCGACACTTCGAAATTACCTTAGTCAATGGGTTTTTGCTGATGATTATTCTGAAGGCAGATTTTCTTACAATAAATTTTTAGTGGAAGGTAATTCGCAGAATAATCTCGAGAAAATATATGTTAAGGATGTATTTACCGAGAATTATCTTCCTGGTACAGCCCAAAATAGTTATATGGATTGGAAAGTTTTGCGCTTGGTTTTCGAAGAAATACAAGGGAAATATTATCTTGTTGCCATTGTGAATGATCAATGGACGATTTAAAAATTTCCTTCATGAAAAGGAGTCTTTACATGAAGGAAATTTTCACAGTATTTCTGACAGTTTCTTAGTAAGGTTTTTTCTTGAAAACTGTTCAATGTTTTCCGTATTGTCAACAAGATTTCCTGTTTTCCAAAGCTCAAATTTTTCTAGAATAAATTTTTTAAGCTTTTCAGAATCATCATACGAGAAATGCTGTCCTGCATTGGTTTCATCTAAAATTCGAGAGACGTCTGCGTCTTTTGGTCCGAAAGAAATTATTTGCTTTCCTGTCGCCAAATATTCGAAAATTTTACCGGGAATAATTCCTTTAGAAGCTTCACTTGGGAAATTGGTAATGAGAAGAAGTGAGGTTTTCGACATTTCTTCAACTGCCTTTCCATGCGAAAGGTACCCTAAGTTTTGGATGTGGTTTTTTAATGATAAATTTTCGAGGTTTTCAAGAATTTTATCATCAACTCTTCCCACGAATTTTAAGCTGAATTTTTCAGCAAAATCGCTGTTGTTTTTTACCAAATCGTTTAAAGCTTTCCAAAGGTTTTCAGGGTTTCTTAATTGTTCTAAAACACCGATGTAGCTTAACGTGAATCTCGTTTGAGTGTCTGAGAGTTGTCGTGTTTTAGTGTTGTCGCTTTCATCAAAACCATTGGTGATGCAAATTGCGTTGGCTCCGTTTTTTCTGAAATTTTCTGCATCGGTATAGCTTGTTGCCAAAGTAATGTCTGCGTTTTTGAAGACTTCACTTTCTAAAAAACGATGCTTCTGATCTGAACTTTTGGTAAGTTTTAAATGTTTATAGTAAGAAATTTCTGTCCAAGGATCACGGAAATCGGCAATCCATTTTAGGTTAGGAAGTTTCTTTTTTAAATTTAAACCAATTAAGTGCATAGAATGTGGCGGTCCCGAAGTAACCACAACATCAATTTTATTTTCTGTTAAATATTTTTCAAGGAAAGTGGTTGATGGTTTTACCCAAAAAACTCTCGCATCCGGAATGAAAAAATTTCCTCTTACCCAAATCGAAAGTTTAGATTTCCAACTTTGATTTTTGCCAACATCAAATTGTCCGGCTTTAAACTTTTTGTTGCTTTTATTAAGCTTTTCAGCCAATTGATAGGGTTCCCAGATTTTGGTTTTTACCATTTCGATGTCTTTGGGAACATCTTTCATCAAGCTTTCGTCCAACAAAGGATAGCTTGGGTTTTCTGGTGTGTAAATAATCGGTTTCCAGCCAAAATCGGGTAGATATTTCGCAAATTTTAACCAACGTTGTACACCAGGACCACCTGCAGGTGGCCAATAATAGGTGATGATAAGGATTTTTTTATCTGTAGACATGGTTGTTTTATTTTAACCGCAAAAGAGACAGAAGATAAATACTTTTGGTTATCTTTTTAACACTGGCGTCGTTACGATTTAATAATAATTGAATTCACAATTTCATCTGCAATTGGCTCCCATTCCTTTTGAATTTTCTCAATACAATTAAAATTGCACATTAATATTTTTCCATTTATTGTAGTGAAAAATATGTAATTAAATATCTTTTGGTCAATGGCTTCAGAATGAAATTTAATAAATGCAATTTTTTTATTATTTACAGTTTTTATTCCGCTCGAAAGTATTTTAATATCACTTCTTTTCGACAACATTAGTTGTTTAGAACTTTCTAATATATTATTTAAATCTTTGTCTGTACCAGATTCATTCCTCATATCTCCAATTAAAGATATTTTTGAACTTTCATCTGCTAAACAGATCTCTGGTTTTTTGGGAAGTTTATATTTAAGATTAAAAATCTCGTCATCCATTATTTTTAAAGATGATGGATATTTTAATTCTAAATTCAGATTAGTTGATTTAAATGTATTCCAATCTTGTTGAGAAAATACAAATTGGGATACAAGAATAGCTACAAATAGATAAAATCTTTTTGCTTTATTTTTCATTTTTTATTGAACTATTATTCTTCTTATTTAAAATAAAAATTCCCACACCACTTAAAATAATAAACAGCGCGAAGCAAAGAAGAGAAATCCATTTTCCTTTTTCGATAACTTCTGGCTCGAAAACCATTTTAATATTGTGATTTCCGGCAGGAACGTGAACAGCTCTCAATAAATAATCTGCCTTTACGTAATCTACTTCTTTCCCATCAACAGAAACTTTCCAACCATGAGGATAATATATTTCTGAGAAAACCGCCAATTGAGGCGTCTTTGAAGTCGATTTAAATTCTAATTCGTTGGCTTCATATTTTGTTAAATTAATAGTAGCTGTAGAATCTGGCTGAATTGTTTTTCCTTCAAAATACTTTTTGTCGTCTTTGTTAATAACGGCTGTTTTTTTAGAATCGATTACACCAATGGCTTTAATCTCTTCATTCGGGTTGTTTACAAATTTAATGTCGCTTACAAACCACGCGTTTCCGTTTGCACTTGGGTTCGGTACAACTTGAGGTTCGGAAGGATTTCCGAAAATCATGTATTTTGTATTCAGAAGGTTTAAGATTTTCGGTGTTTTTACACTGTCTGCTTTTACGATATATTCATTTAGTAAATCGTCGTATCTTCTTAGTTTTACCGCATGATAACCTCCAATTGATGGTCTAAAATAAGAGGTATTGGTTTCACTAGTTACACCCAAAACTTGATTGTAAACTCTGTAATGTTTTGGATCTTTTTCAGCGATGGTTTCCAAGGTTTTGTTCACTGGAATTGTAGCTAAAATAGATTGTAAATTAGCATTATCGCCCACTTTTTCAGCTAAATAATCTGTTCCTTCAGTTTGGAAAGGATTTTCAGCGAAAATTTTATCTACATAATTATCGTCGTTTAAGTAGTTTTTATTTACCGTCCATAAATCAAACAAACTCACAGCTCCAATAATTAAAAGAGCAATGTTTTGATTAAGTTTTTGCTTTAATCCAAAGAATAAAACAGCGACAGTAATTGCTACGTAAATTAAGGCTTTAATGGCATCTGCACTGAACATTTTGTAACGTTCAGAAATAAGATAATCGAGTAGGAAAGGAGGTAAATATTGCTTTTCTGTATCGGTAGCAAAACCTAAAATTCCTTTTCCGAAAACCAAAAGAATTAATAACAAACCTAAAGTTCCACCAGAAACATACAACAAGATTTTCTTTTTGTATTCTTCTGTTAGTTTTGTATCTGTGAAGAATTTGTATAAACCTACAATCGCAATTAATGGGAACAGCAATTCTACCACGACCAAAATAGAAGATGGTGCTCTGAATTTGCTGTAAAACGGAACATAATCGATAAAGAAGTCGGAAAGTGGCATAAAGTTGCTTCCCCATGCTAAAAGAACAGTTAAAACAGTTGCCCCTAAAATCCAGTAACGGTATTTTTTTGGAGCAAAGAAAAAGCCTAATAAAGCAAGGAAACAAACCACTGCTCCTTGATAAGCCGGTCCTGAAGTTCCCGGTTGATCTCCCCAATAAGTTGTTGAACCGAAACCTTGAGAAATTCTATCCATTTCAGCTTGTGAAGTAACATTTTGCTGTACCAATTCCTGGATTTCAGACATCATTCTTTCGCTTTCTGGTCCGTTGCTTCCGCCTCCCATTAATCTTGGAATGAAAAGGTTTAACGTTTCAAGCTTTCCGTAGCTCCAGTTTAAGATGCTTTCTTTATCCATACCAGAATTTCCGGCAGTATGAGAGTCTGTGTTTAAGATTTGTTTTCCTCTTACTGTTTCTTTAATGTACTCAGAGTTTGCCATGATTCTTTGTGAATTCATCCCAACTCCGATGGCTAAAGCTCCAGCAACAATTCCTGAAGAAATTAAGAAATGCTTCATCGGAACTTTCTTCTGAATGGCTCTTACCAATTCTGAAATGAATAAAAACCCAAGTCCTAAAAACAAATAATACGTCATTTGCGGATGGTTTGCAGCTACTTGAAGCCCGAAAAATAGCGTAGTGACAATAAAACCAAGTACATATTTTTTTCGGAGATAGACCAATAAAATTCCTGCTAAAAGAGGCGCAAAATATTCAATGGTGTTTACTTTTCCGTTGTGTCCGGCTGCAATAATGATATAGAAATAGGTTGAAAGCCCGAAAAATGTGGCTCCTATAAGTGCATATTTCCAATTTCGAACGGCAACCATTCCCAAAAGGAAGAAACCAGCAAAAAGTAAGAAAAGATAATTAACCGGTCTTGGTAAAATATTCAAATAGCTGTCTACTTTTTTAATGATGTCGCCATCAAAACGGCTTCCCATTTGGTAAGTGGGCATTCCGCCAAACATAGAATCGCTCCAGTAGGTTTCTTTGTCGAAACTTTCACGGTAGTCGATAAGCTCTTTAGCACCGCCACGATATTGAACAATATCATGCTGGAAAAGTTGCTTCCCTGTAAAAACAGGAGTTGAATATAAAAATGCTAAAACTAAGAATGCAACGATTGAAATTGCAATGTAAACTAAGTTTTTATTTTTTGCCATATTGATGGTTATTATCTTTGATATTGATGAATTTACCTCTTTTCTTTTGTTTCTGTAACCTCTTCATAGTCTACAGTTTCTGCATCCCAATTGAGTTTTTGCGAATTGTTTTTCTTTTCTGAATTTTTTGTCTCCTGCCTTTGTGCATTTTCCTGTGGTTTGAAACCAGTAAATTTATAGAAAGACTTAAAGAAAATTCTCTTCAGAATATTCCAAACGAAAAATAACACGATGGTAATGAGAATAAGCTCAAAAAGATATTTTATGAAAGACATATTGACTGACTTGATATTTAAAGCTGAAGAATCTTAAAACTTATCTTCTAAAAAGTTTTAAGATTCTCAAATTTATTTATTCGAAGGATTCACCATTACAGTAGAATTAGAAACGCTTTTCATCGATTTAGATTCATTTCCTTTAGAAATTGTTTCAATCTGAGTGGTTTTCATATTGATGTTTTGGTGGGTAATCCAGCCTGTGTTTTGGTCAAATTTGATAACTCCGTTTTGAGTAAGTTCGCTGCTCAAACTGTGAGTCATATCTTCCTGTTTTTGCTTGTTGGTTTTCTTAGGAATTCCTCCAGTAACCGAGATTTCAGCAATCCCGTTTCCAACACTTTTTAATTGATAATTAGAAGTTACCTTTACAGTTCCCGCTTGATCAGCATTTTCACTTAATGACCATTTTTCGCCAATTTTAGCTCCTTTTTTAGGTAAAATCATAAGGTTTTTACTGAATTGCTCTTTTAAAACAGCTTCATTAAATGTTTGCTTTAAGCTAGAAATCAGTCCGTCTCTATCTGCTTTTTCTTTTACGATTTTTGCAACAGCAGTTTCCACTTTCTTGAAAATAGGTTCAAAACCTGTAATAGAAATTACTTTCCCATGATTATCCATTTTCATTTGAAGTTTATTTCCCATTAAAGCTTTGTTGATAATCCAAAACATTTTTAGTTGCTCTTCTTTAGGTTCAGCTTCTTTAGTATCGATAGAAACTGTTTTTCCTTGTCCAGATTCTGAATTTCTTTTACCAATTAAATTGATGGTAATATCGTACACATTTCCTTTTACATCATTTACCACAAAAGTCATTTCGTCTGTAGATTCAGAAGTTTTATTAAGTGTTTTACCAGAAGGGTCGGTCATTGTTAAAATGTTTCTCTGGTATGTTGTAAGAGGGTAGGTGTCTCCTTTTTTAAGTTTGAAAGATTGCTTGAAAACTCCTAGAGAATCTTTAATTGCAGGATTAGCTTCTACTGTTTTTACAGAATCTGCAGGTACTTCTACAGTGATGGTTTTTCCTGTTTTAGGATCTACTTTTGTAATGGTTGCTGTTTCTTTTTTGCAAGAAACTAAAGCTAGAGAAAGCAATGCAAATGCTGCTATATTTTTCATGTAATAAATTTAAAATTATTGAATTGGTTTGATGGATTTCTGCCTTACAGCTTCATAAAGTATCGCTCCACAAGCAACAGAAACGTTCAAAGATTGTGTTTTTCCTTCAATCGGAAGTTTTATTTTTTCATCTGAATGGTGCAGAACTTCTTTAGAAATTCCTGTTTCTTCATTTCCCATTACGATTGCGCATGGTTCTGTAAAGTTGACGTCGTAAATCAACTTTTGAGCTTTTTCAGACGCTGCAAATACTGAAATACCACTTTGTTGAAGATAATCTACAACATGTGCAAGATTCGGTTCTTTACAGATTTTAATGTTATAAAGTGCTCCTGCAGAAGTTTTTATCGCATCAGAATTAATTGGTGCGGCTCCTTTTTCTGGAATAATAACCGCATCAACCCCCACACATTCTGCTGTTCTACAGATTGCTCCGAAATTTCTTACATCGGTAAGACGGTCTAGAATTAATAAGAAAGGCGTTTTTCCTTCTTCAAAAAGTTGCGGAACGATGTTTTCAATTTTATGAAAAGGTACATCAGAAATAAACGCAACAACACCTTGGTGGTTTTTTCTCGTAAAACGGTTCAGCTTTTCTACCGGAACGTAGTTCGGACGAATTTTATTCTTAGCCAAAGCTGCTTTTAATTCTGCATAGATTTCTCCCTGCAAAGCGTTTTGTACAAATATTTTGTCTATGGTTTTTCCGGCTTCAATAGCTTCCAATACGGGACGAAGCCCGAAAATAAAATCGTCTTTCATATAAAATTGTTTAAAGTTTAAGGTTTAAAGTTTAAGGTTTTCGAAATGTTTTGTTTCTTACTTAAATTTTGTTCCTTTTACTTCTGTATTTTTTAAATAATTAATAAATGAGCCAATTTTTTTGCTCAATAATTCTGTTTGTTCTTTCAGGTCAATAAATTTTTGTTCATCGATGAATTTTCTATCAAAAACTCTATATAATTGTGACCTTGTTTCTCCACAGGAAGCTTTTGCTATCGAGAGAAAATTAATAAACTCTTTTGTGCCATTTCGTTCGAAACCTTCCGCAATGTTATCCATTACAGAGCCAGAAGAACCATCTATTTGGCTACTCAGTTTAAAGTTGTTTTTTAAGTTTGTATTTTCGATAATTTCAAAAATATCTTGGCAAAGTATCCTTGATAATTTCGAAATATCTAAATCTTCAAATCGATTAATAATTGCCATAACTTTAAACCTAAAACCTTAAACTTGCTAGTATTTTTCTCCTAAAATCGCTCTTTTTTGCGCCATTATGTAGCCATAATGAAGCGTTTCGTGCATATTGTTGAAGATAATAGCATCTTGAATGTTCTTTAAATCAAGGCCAAAACTGGTTGTGTAAGGCGTGTAATCTGAGAACAAATCTGCATCAAAATCCTTCATTAAAATTTTTGAAGTTTCTGTGAGCAAAAATTCAAGGTCTTCCACTTCAGATTTTTCAACTTGAAGATTGGGAAGGGTGCCTTTTTTGTAGGTTTCAACCCAATATTTATCTATCCGGAATGGGTTTCCGCTTAGATAATAATGCAAAAGCTGTTGGGTAGCCACTGTGTGAGCGATGTTCCAGTAGATGTTATTATTAAAACCATCCGGAATCAAAAGAAGGTCTTCATGAGAAGTTTCTTGTAGAATCTGGAGGAGATTTTTTCTTACCTGCCTGTGCGCCTGAAAATGATAATTCATTGTATCAGAATTTTAATCTCCAAAAATAGTCTAATAAAGTGGAAGCTACAATTTTTAACGAAGAGTTTAGGCTTTTTTAATATATTTTGAGTTGTAGATTTAACAAACTTTAACTCAAAAATAGCATTTCTTATGTTGGCAAATGCAAGTATTTATCAGAAATTTACCGATTATTTAATAAACCTATGTCAGATATACATCAAGCGGAAGACATCCGACAGCTTACCGAAAAAGTAAAGGAACAAAACTATTTTTTCACGCTTCTCCGACAAGAAATTAATAAAGTAATTATTGGTCAGCAATATATGGTTGATCGTCTTTTGGTAGGGCTTTTAGGAAACGGACACGTTCTTTTGGAGGGAGTTCCGGGTCTTGCTAAAACTTTAGCCATAAAAACTTTGGCAGATGCGGTGCATGGTGAGTTTTCTAGAATTCAGTTTACCCCCGATCTTTTGCCTGCAGATGTTGTGGGTACAATGATTTATAATGTTAAAGAAAATGATTTTTCTATAAAAAAAGGGCCTGTTTTTGCCAATTTCGTTTTAGCGGATGAAATTAATCGTGCGCCTGCAAAAGTACAATCTGCACTTTTGGAGGTAATGCAAGAAAAGCAAGTTACGATTGGCGACGAAACCATGAAGCTTCCGAAGCCTTTCCTTGTTTTGGCAACGCAAAACCCAATCGATCAGGAAGGAACTTACCTTTTACCTGAAGCGCAAAGTGACCGTTTTATGCTAAAATGTACCATCGGTTATCCTGAATTTGAGGATGAAAGAGCGGTGATGAGAATGGTTTCTACGTCGCAATCGCAAGAAGTAAGGCCAGTAATTTCTTTGCAGAACATCGTTGAAGCGAAAGAGTTAGTCAACAAAATTTATCTCGACGAGAAAATTGAAAAATATATTCTGGATATGGTTTTTGCTACCCGTTTTCCTGAAAAATATGGTTTGTCTGAGCTTAAAAATTACATCAGTTTTGGAGCTTCACCGAGAGCATCTATCAATTTGGCAATTGCTTCCAGAGCGTATGCATTTTTGAAAGGAAGAGCTTTTGTGATTCCTGAAGATGTGAAAGCTTTAGCACAAGATGTTTTAAGACACAGAATCGGGCTAACTTTTGAAGCAGAAGCAGAAGAAATTACCACCGAAGAAATCATCAACAGAATTTTAGCGAAAATTCAAGCACCTTAAGTTTAATGTAGCAATGTAACAGTTTAACAATTTACTAATTTTTAGATTGTTATATTGGTAGATTGCTATATTGTTACATTTGAAATTATGCAAGTAAAAGATATTGTAAAAAAAGTAAAACAGATTGAAATTCGCACCCGCAAAAAGACAGAATCTTCTTTGATGGGGCAATATCACTCTGCTTTTAAAGGTCAGGGAATGACGTTTTCTGAGGTAAGACAATATCAGTTTGGAGACGAAATCCGAAGAATCGACTGGAACAAAACCGCCCGTTTTCAAGAACCTTTTGTAAAGGTGATGGAGGAAGAGCGTGAATTGACGATGATGATTATGGTTGATATTTCCAATTCGATGAATTACGGAACTAAAAATCAGCTGAAAAGAGAATATGTAGCAGAAATTGCCGCAAGTTTAGGCTTTTCCGCAGCTGGAAATAATGATAAAGTGGGGTTGGTTCTTTATGCCGACAAAGTGTACAAAGTGATTCCGCCACAAAAAGGAAGAAAGCATGTTCTTTCGATTATTTCTAGTATTTTGATGGCAGATTATGTGCCTTCCGAAGCAAAATTAGATGGCGCACTTCATTATATGATGGGAGTTTTTAAAAGAAAATCTCTCGTATTTGTTTTGTCGGATTTTGAAGATGATTATGATTCTAAAATGTTGGCGGTAGCTTCCAAAAAACATCAATTGTTGGGAATTCGAGTTTTTGATGAAAAAGATAATGAAATTCCGGATGTGGGATATGCTTTGCTAAAAGATGCAGAAACCGGAAAAGAAATCTATGTAAATACTTCTAATGCAAGGTGGAGATACACTTTTGCTGAAGCTCAAAAACAAAAACTGAAACAATTGACAGAAGATTTTGCTGATGCTTCAGCAGGTTTTATGAATATGAAAACTGGTGATGATTATTCGAAAATGCTCTATCAATATTTTCAGAAAAAATAAATTTTTTAAATAAAAAAATCGTGGAACTTCGGTTCAAAAATATTAAAGAAAAAACATTGAAAAAATTACTTTTCATACTATCTATACTTATTTCGTCGCTATCGTTTTCGCAGATGATTACTTCAAATCTGCAAAAAAAAATGTTGGCGTTGGGAGAAACCGACCATTTTGTGATTAAAATTAAATTTCTGAATGGTCAAAAAATTCAAGCGGCACAAGAAAATGAGCTTTTACCTTTTCATTTTGAAGAAATAAAAGACAGCATTTCTACCGACGATAATTCCTATGAAAGGCATATTGAATTTGCCGTTTTTGAAGAAGGAAAATACACCATTCCGGAACTCGAATTTAAAGTAGGAGACGAGATTTTGAAAACTCCACCGTATGAAATTGAAGTTGTAAATACAGCTAAAAAAGAAGATGTTATTAACGACATCATGAATAATAAAGAAGTAAAACTAGAAGCATCCGATTATTGGGAGATGTACAAGTTTTACATTTTGGCAGCAATTGCTGTGATTGCTTTGATTATAGCAATTATTATGTTTTTGAAATGGGGAAGAAAACCAAAATCTTCACCTAAACAGACTTCTAATTTAACGTTGAAAGAATTAGATGGTTTAAAGAAGAAAAAATTCATCGAAAATGGCGATTTCAGAGCTTTTTATGTAGAGCTTATTGATATTTCAAGAAGGTTTATCACGACACAATATCATTTACCGGCAGAAGTTTTACTTACCGATGATTTGATTGATGCGATGAAAAAAAACAACACAATTTCTCCCGAAAACGAAAAAATTGTTGAAGATGTTTTCTTGCGCGGCGATTTGGTGAAGTTTGCGAAAACATTCCCCGACCAAGAAACCATGCTGAAAGATTTCTCTGATATAAGAACTGTCGTAGAACGTTCTACGAAAGATGTAGAATTTGAAAACCTGAGAAAAGATGTCTAATCTGGAATTCTACAGTCCTTGGTTTTTGCTTTTGTTTCTATCGTTTTTACCGCTTCTCTTTAGAGATTTTAGTAAAAAGAAAAGAAAGGGAATTCTCGTACCAACCACCAAAAATATGGAAGGTTTAGGTTCGATAAAAGCAGTTATTTTTCTGTTGAAAACTTCAAAATACCTCATTCTTTCCTGTCTTATTATTGCGATGGCAAGACCGAGATCTTTTACGATAAGCCAGGATCAGGACGAAGCGAAAGGTATTGATATAATGTTGACGGTAGATGTTTCACTAAGTATGTTGGCAACAGATTTTGAACCGGATAGACTTTCGGTGTTAAAAAATATTGCCATCGATTTTATCAACAAAAGACTCAATGATAGAATTGGTTTGGTGACTTATAAATTGGAAGCTTTTCCGAAAATGCCACTTACTTTCGACCATGAAGCTTTAATAAATGAGATAAAAAACATCAACCAGAGAGAAATGGAAGATGGAACTGCTGTTGGAGAAGGTTTAGCGGTTGCTGTTAATCATTTACAGAAAAGTAAGGCGAAAAGCAAGATTGTTATTTTGATGACGGATGGTGTAAGTAATATTCAAAACGTTATTCCGCCTCTTTTAGCAGCAGAATTAGCAAAATCTAACAATATAAAGGTATACTGTATCGGTATTGGAACTGAAGGTTATGCTTTAATGCCTGTTGGAGTTGATGAATTTGGATATATTTATAATGAAATGCCTGTTACAATTGATGAAAATACCTTAAGAGAAATTGCGCAAATTACAGGCGGGAAATACTATCGTGCGACTTCTGGAGAAAAACTGGAAGAAGTGTATAATGAAATTAACCAACTCGAAAAATCTGAAATAAATTCTTCCAAAACATATAATTATGAAGAACATTTCAGATTCTTTTTATGGATTGCACTTGGTGTTTTGCTTTTTGATGCTCTCTTGAGATGGGTTTTATATAAATTTTTGAATTGATGAGTTGGGATTTAGGAAATTACTGGTATTTACTTTTGTTGTTGCTTTTGCCGCTGCTTTCTTTCCTTGTGATTCATTTTTTGAAATGGAAAAAAGCAAGAAAAGCAATCTTTGCAGAAACGAGATTTCAGGAAGCTTTGTTTGAAGAAAACTCATCATTTACAAAATTCTTTCCTTTTTTGTATTTGTTGGCAGTTTTGTTTTTAATTTTTTCAATTATTGATTTGCTTAATGGTTCTGAAACAGTGAAAGCAAAACAAAAAATGAGCAATGTGATGTTTGTGATTGATATCTCAAACTCAATGAATGCGGAAGATGTAAATCCTAGTCGTTTAGAACAGGCGAAAAATTTGGTCATTAATACCATGCATAAAATGCAAAATGATAAAGTTGGTATTGTAGTTTTTGCGGGTGATGCTATTTCTGTAATGCCTTTAACAACCGATTATAGTGCTGCAGAAGCATATGTAAGCGAACTTCAAAGTAAGATCATGAGAGTGCAGGGAACAGATTTTCTGAAAGCTATGGAAATTACTGCTTCAAAGTTTAAAAACGTTGCCAAAGGTTCAAGAAAAGTGATTTTGATAAGCGACGGCGAAGATAATGAAGGAAACGACAATGCTGCTATAAGATTAGCGAATAGCGAAGGGATTTCTATAACAACCGTTGGTGTAGGAACGGAAGAAGGCGCACCTGTTCCAACGTATGAATACGGGCAATTGATGGGCTACAAACTTGATGCTTCTGGGCAAATGGTGATTTCGAAAAGACAAACCGAAGCTTTGGTTGGTATGGCGCAATCTACGGGAGCTTCTTATATTGATGGAAATTCTATAAATGATGCACCAAATCGTATACTTGATGATTTAAATAAAAAAAATGCTGAATCAGAAACATTAGTTAAGTCTCAGAATGCCAATCACTACTATCAATATTTTCTTGGGATTTCTATATTTTTCTTTCTTATAATTTTATTATTCAATCCGAAGAGAGATTTTTCTATTTAGAATATGGCGATAGATACTCTAATCAGCGTCTATTACTTTAACCGAATTTTAACAATTAAGACACTGTTTATTAACATTTAAAGGAATAATTTTGCATAGGATGAATACTAAAATTTTCTTTTTACCGTTCGTATTTATTTTTTTGATTCAAAATCTAGCCTTTGGACAGAAAAATTACCGCACACTGGTGTACGAAGGCAATCAGAAATTTAAGGTAAAAGATTATGACGGAGCTTCCTCAAAGTATTCCGAAGCTATTACTCAAAACGGAAATGATTTTACAGCACATTATAATCTTGGAAATGCTTTGTATAAAGCAGAGAAGTTTGAGGATGCAAAAGCTGAGTACGCAAAAGCTGAAAAACTAGCGCAATCTGTGCAAGATAAAGCAGCTGCACTTCATAATTTGGGAAATGCTTACATGAAGCTGAATGATAATGAAAAGGCTGCAGAAGCTTATAAAAGCTCGTTAAAGCAAAATCCTTACAGTGAGCCAACTCGTAAAAATTACGAAATTGCGAAACTAAAGGAAAAAGAAAAAGAGAGAAACAAAAATCAGCAAAGCAACTCTGGAAAACAGGGAGGCGGTGATGATAAGAATAAGGGAAAAGACGGCGATACAAAAGATAAAAATCAAAGTCAGGGAAAAGGGCAGCAGAATGAAGGGAAAGGACAAAATCCTGAACAAGCCAAAAAAGGAAACCAAGAAGGAAGACTTTCTAAAGAAGATCAAAAAAGATTACTGAATCATATTGGCGAAAGAGAGAAAGAAACTGCCAGAAGAATATTAAATGACAATTCTTATTCGATGCCCGAGAGCAACGAGAAAGATTGGTGATGACAGAAAAATTTATTTACATATTAATCCTATTTACCTCCATAGCAACGTATGGCCAGGTAAATTTGTCGTTAAAACCTGATAAATCTGATTATGAGGGTAGAGAAATTGTAAATCTTACCATAGTTCTAGAGCTTAACGGGGATGATCTCGTACAGCAAAGCCGCTTACAATTACCTGATCTTTCAAAATTTAACATGGTAGGAAGTGCGTCTTATCGTGACGGTGTTTTAGATCCTGAAACCAACACAAATATTTCAAAATCAATTACAAGAATTGCTCTTGAGCCCAAGCAAAAGGGGAAAATTAAGATCGGTTCTGTATTGGTTACCATCAACAATAAGATTTACAAAACCGAGCCTTTTGATATTTTTATTAAGGATATCGAGAAAAAAACTCCAGCAAAAATTACGGCATCCAATGATGTTTATTTGAATGTGGAAATCGACGATAGAGAAATATATCAGGATCAACCTACGATTGCAATTCTTAGAGGGTATTCTAGAAACATTGATAACCTTAGAAAAGTAAAAAATATTAAGCTTCCTAAGGAAGAAAATCTAGATGTACATCCTATAAATTTCAATAGATCAGATATAGATCCATCAGGAATTTCAAATATGCCCACTCAGATTCTTGCGGTATTTATGGTTTTTCCCAATGAAGCAGGATATATTGAGGTTCCGGGTGTTTCGGCTTCAGTAACTACTTATTCTAATAGCAGCAAAATTGTTTCCAATAAAGTAAAACTAAACGTTAAAAAACTTCCCGAAGATGCGCCAGAAAGCTTTAAAAATGCAGTAGGAAAGTTTAAAGTAGATGTTTATAAAGCCACAGATGAAAAGGTTGAAGCGAAGAAGCCTGTAAATGTTACTTTGAAGGTTTCGGGAGAGGGCAATATGGCAAATATGCAACTGCCCGAAATCGAAAAATCTCCTGATTACGAAGTTTTTCCACCAAAAATAGTTAACCAATTTGTTCCGGGAAGTGAAGGCTTTGCCGGTTCTATCTTTGCTAATTATGTTATTATTCCGAATAAGGCAGGTATTTTACATATTAAAACAGAAGATTTCTCGTTTTTCAACCCTGAAAATGCAGAATACGTAGATCTTGGTGTAAAAGATTTAACATTAAATGCTCTTACGCCGGAACAGCTTGATGCCACCAAAACAACGGTTGAAAAAGTAAACGATTATACCAACGATTTTTTAGAGACTGTTAATAGCCCAGTTTTAAAAACAACTGCTTTTAAAGTGAAAGAAAAAAGAAAATTCAACTGGAATATTCTTTTCATTAATTCTGCAGTATTTTTTGGTTTGGTAATCGCGTTTTTATTATTCAGAAAATGGCAAAGAAAACAACGATTGATTGCTGAAAATGCAGGTGGAAAATCTTTGGGTTCTGTAGCAGAAACTGAAGCCGAAATCAGAGAAAGATTAAAAACCGATGTATCGGATTATTTTTCTTATCTGGATACTTTGAAAAATGAGCAGGATTTTGATGCATTCTTTTCTACTGTTACAGAAATGGATCAGGAAGTAAGAAGTGAATATTTTAATAACGAAGGCGGTAGCTTTATTTCTTTCCTTGAAAATTATAAAGGAAGAGCCGTTGCAGAAAAATACGAAAATCTTCAACAAAGAATTCAAATCGAGAAATATTCGCCTGTTCGTTCTGAGCAGTCTATTGAAGAGCTTTATACTGATATCGTCAATTTGTACTCTAAAATTAGCAAATAATCATTTTTTATTCATAATTTTGCGAAATTATTAATAGTTAGGTTATGGATGAAATTTTTGAAGGCTTTTCGATAAAAGAAGTAGTCACCTGTTTCATGGTGCTTTTTGCCGTTATTGATATTCTTGGTTCTATCCCCATTATTGTAAGTTTAAAGCAGAAATTTGGTCATATCGACTCAAAAAAAGCTTCAATTACAGCAGGTCTTATCATGATTATGTTTCTTTTTGTAGGAAACAAATTATTAAAATTTATCGGCGTAGATATTAATTCGTTTGCAGTGGCGGGTGCTTTTGTTATCTTCATTATTGCATTAGAAATGATTCTTGGGATTGAAATTAATAAAACTACAGAAGCAAAAGCAGCATCTATTGTTCCCATCGCATTTCCTTTGGTTGCAGGAGCTGGAACTTTAACCACTACACTCTCGCTAAGAGCAGAATTTCATGATATTAACATTATATTAGGAATTGTACTCAATACAATTTTCGTATATTTGGTGCTGAAATCTGCGCCTTGGCTCGAAAAGAAAATGGGGGAAGCAACGCTCTCTATTTTGCAGAAAGTTTTTGGGATTATCTTGCTCGCAATTTCAATAAAATTATTTACAGCCAACTTTACACAGTTGGTACAAAATTATATTCAATTTTAGGTTATGCAAAAGTTTTATAAAGTATTTTTAGTTGTATTTATTGTATTTGCTGCAATCAACATTAAAGCGATCGATTGGGAGTTAGGACTTACAGAGGAAGATAATCTTAAGTTTGTTTTCTCTATTATTGCATGTATTTTAGGAATTACTTTACTTTTTGTGCTAAATACTTGGAGTAAAATTGGAGTTAAAAAATAATTAATTACTTGTTATATAAAAAGACCTCTTTCGTTCATTTGAAAGAGGTCTTTTTAATTTTTATAATCATGAAGAAACTTCAAAATTTGATTTTCTTAATTCATTTTGCATCCTTAAAAAACGAATTGTTAAAAAAAGATCCCTTTTTGAATATGCTAAATTAATTTTAACTGATAATTGTAAGATTCTTTAAAATAGCTTCTGATTTCAGTTCCGTTTCGCGCCATTCTTTTTTTGGGTTGCTTTCTGCGGTAATTCCGCCTCCAACAAAAGCGTGAACTGCATTTTTGTACAATTTTGCACATCGTAAATTCACAAAAAAATAAATAAAATCTTCTGTTTCGATTTTAATGTATCCCGCATATAATTCTCTGGGAAACTTCTCGATATTAGAGATGATTTCTTTGCAAAATTCTTTGGGGATTCCACAAACAGCAGGTGTAGGATGAAGTTCAGAAATAATTTTTTCTAAATCTGAACGTTCAATAAGTGCTTTGAAATCGGTTCGCAAATGTTTAATATTCCCTGAAATATGGTCGTGGGTTTCGGATTCCTCAATGTGGTCTGAGTAGTTTTTCAGAACGTTTCTAATGTATAAAGAAACAGGTTTTTGCTCTTCAATTTCTTTGGTGGTCCAAGTTTCATTCACCGGAATTGTTCCCGCCAAACTCATCGTTTCGAAGCTGTTGTTCGTCTTATTGTATTTTCCTAAAACCTCAGAAAATGCGCCCATCCAAGAGGTTTCTCCGTTTGAAAAAATGTAGCGAAAAGCATTCGGATACGTTGCGCAAAGATTCTCAAAACTTGCTTTTAAATTAATTTCTTGGAAATCTTTGAAAATTTTACGTCTTGAAAGCACTACTTTCGGCAAATCATTTTCTTTGATAATTTGAATTAAATTTTCAAGTTTTTCAATGTATTCTGCTTCGGTTTCAGCTTCAAAATAGTTGTTTTCTTCAAGTAAATTTTTTGTTGAAAAATGAATGTTTTCAAAATTTTCAGAATCGATTTCAATAATTTTTCCACGAAAAGAAACTTGTTCTTTTTGATCAAATGAGTGAAATTGTATGTTTTGATTTTCAGAATTTTCGTCTGTAGAATAGAGTTTTTCGTCGAAAGGAAGTTTAAAATAAAGCATGAAATAAAACTTAGCTAAAAATCAACGTTTTGAAATCGTGTAAGAAATTCCGAGGTTAATTTTTCTTTCCACAAAATTATTATTAGTCTTAAACATATCAAAATCGAAGTTGCTGTTTTTTAAAGAAATATTTTTAAAGTGATATTGTTGATAAAATAAAAAAAGCTCAAATTTTTTGAGCTTTAGTATTTTAATTATCGGTTGATAATGTTGTTCGTCATGGTTGTATGGCTTATGAGATTGCCTTTTTCGTCTCGAATTTCAATTTCTGAAACGTGCATCGTTTTTCCTTTTCGGATAAATTTGGCAAAACCTGTTACAACGCCGTCTTTTTTACTGCGTAAATGATTGGAATTGATGTTGGTTCCAACCCCGTAATATTTTTCGCCATCAATAAAGATGTTGGATAGGCTAGAACCCATTGTTTCTGCCAAAACACAAGTTGCGCCACCGTGCATAATCCCAAAAGGTTGATGGATTCTAGGTAAAACCGGCATGGTTGCGGTTAAAGTTTCGTTTTCAAGGTCAATATCGATGAAATGAATTTCTAGTGTTTTTGCGAAAGTTTCGTCGCCCCAATTATTGATGAATGCTAATATTTCTTCTTTAGTTCCAGTCATTTTTATAGATAATAATTAATGGGTAATTAGTGATGGTGCTCCGTAAGTTTAGTTTTTTGTTTCCGCTTTGTTTCCTGAAATATCGGGATTCCAGTTGGCTTTAATTTTAGGAACGATGTCATTTTTAATATAATATTCCTCAATTTCCTTCATTATTTCTTCGTAAGAAGCCGTTGCAATTCTTTCAACAGGAATGGTGTATCCTAAATACATCGTTTTTCTTTTGAAATCTCCCGCCGCCAAAACAATAGGAACTTTTGCTGCTAAAGCCATGTGGTAAAACCCTTTTCTCCATTTTGGAACCCAACTTCTTGTTCCTTCCGGTGTAATTACCAAACTGAAATCTTCTTTCGCAAATTGATTTGCCACAAAGTTTACCAAATCATTTTTCTGGCTTCTATCAATTCCGATTCCTCCTAAACCTTTCACTACCGAACCGTACCAAGCTTTGGTATGCGCGTCTTTAATGATAATTTTTAAAGGCTTGTCTAAAGACCAATAGGCAAGATTTCCCAAGATATATTCGGAATTATGTGTATGCGGTGCTACGACGAGAATACATCTGTTAAGAACGTTTACATCGCCCTGTAATACCACTTTCCAACCTACGATTTTTAAAATCAGTTTACCTAATAGCTTTTTCATGAAGTTTTAGATTTAAAACAAAAAAGTATAACCAAATAGATGGTTATACTGTACAAATATATTGAAATATTATGGCTCTTAAAACAGACTGCTGATTAAATCAGCGATTTTTACTGCAATTTCTAAAACTACTTGAATCATTTGTAATATTTTTTGTGTGAGGTTTAATTAATTTTGTACGAATTTAAGAAAAATTCTGCAAGTAATACACAAAAGTTAGATTTTTTTTGTGTTTTTTGTGAGAGAAGAAGAGTGTGAACTTCAAACACTTGGCTTTTTGGTTCACACCTTCTGCCACTCTCTGTCTTGGTTATTTGGTTTGTATAGATAATTCTTTTTTGTTGGCATTAAGTTTTATATCCAAATCTTTCATTTTTTCAAAATCTATTTTTACAGAATCCATGATTTGTTTAGCCTTTTCTTTAGGATATTTTTTTCCGTTAATGATTACGCTGTCTTTATCTCCGTCTGTATATTCAATCGTAGAACCGTTGATAGTGATTTTGTTTTTCTCGATTTTTAAAGAGTTTTCGTTGTCGTTTCCATCACTGTCGTCATTATCTTCTTCGTTATCGTTGATGCCGTTGTTGTCTAAATCTCCGTCGAAATTAATATCGTGATCTTTCAATGGAATAACAATCATGTTTTGAGGGATTACCAACTCATAATCTACGCTGTTGTGTCTGAAACGGTGTTCGTATGGATATTTTACGAAGTTCGGAAGTAAAATTTTGTTACCCTGAACTTCTACCGGAACCTGCATGTTCAACGGAACATTATAGCCTTCTGCTTCTTTTTTAACAATTAAATAAGGTGTAGAAATATTTGCTTTTCTCGTAACATCTACATGAATCCAATCTTTTTTGAAAACTGAAGATTTATCAGAATACAAATCATCATCATAGGCAACAAAGTTTTGAGGAATATTTACCTTTTTTACATCTACATAAAGTGTATCCGATGGTGTATTGATGGTAATTTCTTCAGTATCTTCTTTATGTCCCTGGAAGATCATTTCTCTTTTAGCCATGCTCAATCCGAAGAAGGTTCCTAGACAAATTACTGCCAAAAATACTGCTCCCAAAACCCATCCAATATTTCTTACTTTTGTTTTTGGAGAGAAAACTTTAATGCTTAAAAGACTGAAAATAATTGCAGGAATTAATGATCCAATTGTAATTAAGGCTAAGAAAACGTTATAAAGACCATCTTCACCGAAGTAAAATTTAGTTTCACGAGCACCTGGGAAATCAGAATCAATTCCGAAAAGGAAAACAACTACAAATACCCCAATAATGCTGCTTACAGCTAAAAATGCGAAGAAAATTCCGATGATGTATCTTAAAACATTCCAAATTCCGCTTCCTGCATTGTTGATGTAAGGCTTGTTTTCTGTGTAAATTTCTCCTGCTCTTGTCGTAGTTTCGTTAGCGAATTGCACAATTTTGCTAGATTCTTCCTTTAAATTATCGAAGTTGAGAGGTTTTCCTTTCATTTTCAAAAAATCTGAAGCTGTTTGTGCTTTTGGAAGTACTGCCCAAAGAATGATGTATAATAAAAGAACAAAAAGCATTGCAGGAGCTCCAAAACAAAGAAGTATAAATGCTCCAATCCAAATTAATCTCATTCCTGTAATATCCATTCCTGTGTATGCTGCTAAACCAGCGCAAACGCCTGCAATCTTTTGTCTTTCAGGGTCACGGAACAATTGTTTGTTGTCTGAATAAGCAGTTCTTGAAGATTTAGATTTTGTATTTTTTTCAGAATAATACGCTTCTTCTTGTTCTTCAATTTTTTCTGGAGAACCGATTTGTGCGATTACTTTTTCTACATCAGAATCGTTAATTACCTCACGTTTTCCTAAAGAATCTTTGAAGATTTCGACCATTCTGATTTCTATATCGTGCATTACCTCTTCAACTTCAGCTGCATCTAGCGAGCTTCTTAAAGCATTTAGGTAATCTTTAAGCTTCATGTAAGCATGTTCTTCAATTGTAAAAGAAAAACCTGCAAGTCCTATGGAGAGTGTTTTGTTCATAGCTTTGTTTTTTTAATGATTTTGGGTGATTTGGTTTACAGAATCTGTAAGTTCTTGCCAAGTATTTTGCAGCTCATTCAGAAAAGTTTTACCTTTTTCTGTAATCTGATAGTACTTTCTGGGCGGTCCTCCTGTAGATTCTTCCCATCTGTAAG
This sequence comes from Chryseobacterium sp. HNCC26DJ239, assembly GCF_057180445.1. Lineage (NCBI taxonomy): Bacteria > Pseudomonadati > Bacteroidota > Flavobacteriia > Flavobacteriales > Weeksellaceae > Chryseobacterium > Chryseobacterium sp. HNCC26DJ239. Next base: position 450,940 of record NZ_JBXUGJ010000001.1, on the reverse strand, counting down.
AGAGAAACTCTCCGTTTTTAAGTCTTGTAAGAAGAGGGTAGAGTGTACCTTCCACAACATCTAGTTTTCCTTTTTTCAGTTCATCAATCAAATCAGAAACATACATTTCGCGATTGTTGATGAGACTTAGAATACAGAATTCCAGAATTCCTTTACGCATTTGCGCTTTGGTATTTTCAGTATTCATTGTTAATATGGTTTAATTAATTGGTTACATTTTTCGAAATTAAGTCCCAGCTGTTGAACCTATTTCGATTTTACATTACAAAGATATGTAATTAAAATGGTATTATGCAATACAAAGTAGTAAAATAATTTTTAAAATTAATTTAAATAATTGATATTCAGTATTTTAAATTTTACATGATGTTTTGTTGATTTTTGAAAAACTTGAAGTTTAGCTTAAAATTTGTATTTTTGAGGTATGAAAATTCAAAAAGAAATAGATTTTATCATCGCAATTGATGCTCTTAAAAACGTTCAAAGAAGAAATTATAACGCCGATGATTCTCGAAGAGAAAATACCGCAGAACATTCTTGGCAAATCATTATTCTCGCTCAGATTTTGTTTCCTTATGCTAAATATAAAAGCGAAATTGATTTATTAAGGGTTATTAGAATGCTTTCTATTCACGATTTGGTCGAAATTGAAGCCGGTGATACCTTTCTTTTTGATGAACAAGCCATGATTGGAAAATTTGAAAGAGAAAAAATTTCGGCCCAAAAAATCTTCGGAATTCTCGATGAACCTTTACAATCTGAATTTTACAATTTTTGGTTAGAATTTGAAGCCGAAGAAACTCCCGATGCCATTTTTGCATGTGCAATAGACCGAATAATGCCCTTTATTTTAAACTCTCACACCTCTGGAAAAAGCTGGACAGAAGCTGCTGTTACCGAAATGCAAGTAAGAAAAATGCTTGAGAATGCGATTTGTAGAGCTTCCGACGAAATGGGAGAAGCATTTCATTATTTAATGAATTTAAATTTAGAATCTGAAAAGGTTTTGAAATAAGTTTTTTGAAAAAATTAATCAAAAAAAAACGGAAAGAGTCCCAACGGGACTACTTAGTAAAGGATAGGGTAAAGTCCTATCAATAATAATGTATTGAAAAAAAAGTTTCGGCGAGCCAAAGGCTCGCCGAAACTCATATAAAAAAAAACATTTGGTGAAAAAGGAGGTTTCGGCGGCCGAAGGCCGCCGAAACCTATTTATAGTATTTGGATTGGTTTCTTAAATTCGTCGATGGCAACAAAAGTAAAATCGCCAACAATTGCTTTTTCTCTTTCGTAAGAATACATTTGCTCTGTGAAAATTTCTACATTCACTTTCATACTGGTGGTTCCAACGTTAGAAACTTTGCCGATAAGTTCTACAATGGTACCTGCAGGAATTGGTTTTTTAAAGTCGATTTTATCGCTACTTACCGTTACTACACGTTTTCTTGCAAATCTTGTAGCGGTAATGAAGGCAACTTCGTCCATCAATTGCATGGCAGTTCCTCCGAAAAGAGTGTCGTAATGATTGGTTGTGTTAGGAAAAACAGCTTTGAAAATTCTGGTTTCTGAAGCGTTAATTCTTTCTTCTGTCGTCATATTTCATTATAAATAAAAGCGAAAATGAAATATTACAAGAATCAACAAGTGTGCAGGAATAGTTATTCCTGGATATTGTAGAATCAATAAACTTCAAATCGCGAAAGTTTTTGTCTTTAAAAAAATTGGCAGGTCTCCTGACTTGTAACATCTTTTATCTCCTTCCCATCTCGTCAAACATCGAAACAGTGGACTTATTGATAAAGACTTTAGTTACTTACAGTTGCGCGACAGCTCGTGATTTTCACACGATTCCCTTTTCATCTGCAGCTAAGCAGAACCAGTTTCTAAAAAATCGAATACTTAGATTTTTCAAATGCAAAAATACGAATAATCTAACAATAAAGTAAGGCTTTCTTTAAAAATCATAAAAAAAGCCAGCATCCTTGCTGGCTTTTATGTAATAATAATTTTAAAAATATCTTTTACTCAGGGTTTTTATAAATAATCTGGCTGATTGCTTTTCCTTCTTTTACAGTCCAGAAAGTGGTGTATCTGTTTTCACCAGAACCATTAATCATATAAATATAGATATGGTCGTTATCCATCGCAGTAACGCCTATGTTTTCGAAATCTTTTGTTGGGTCGAACAAATTTTTAATTGCTTCACGCACAAAAACAGATCCTCTTCCTGGTTGTTGTACACGAATAGATTTTATTTCAGTTAATCCTTCAGGAATGGTTTTCCCAATTCCCCAAGGCGTAGATTTGTCAATTTTAATGATATTTCCTTCAGAATCTTTTTCCTGTCTTTTAAAACTTGCCGTAGAAGGATAGATGTCGATCACCACTTTGGTTCTTTGCGCTGTTGGAATTTTTTCGTCAGAATTATCGGTGAAAGTAAGCGTTCTTCCGTTTTTAGACATCGAAGGCGTAAACTTAGGAAGTTGGTCTATAAAAGCAACTCTGTCTTTGTTTACCATACCTTCTTTGGTGAGGCTATCGTATCTTACGAAAGGTTTTTCGTCCTCAGTTTTCTCGGGATATTTTATCCAAATCCATTCAGTTTCTCCGGGAGCGGGTTTTACGTAGACGAAAACATCTCCTTTTTTCATCCTGATTTTGTCTACAATTTTTCGATAATCATCTTTATGTACACGAACCATAGCATAACCTTCCTGTGCTTTTACCACACCAAAAGGAAGTTTGTTTTGTGCATTAATAAAACTTAAAGAAAAAATACTGAATACCGATACAATTGCTTTGTTGATGAATGTCATTCTAAAGAAAATTTGTCCTTCAAAGATATAAATTAAATATTTTAACGAATGTATTTATGAAACTTTAAATCTTAAATAGTTTTGAAAAGTTATGAAGTGTTCAAGAAAAACTCTTTAGAAAGAATAGCTTTTTGCAGGATATTCTTCACCGAAAATAACAAAAGCATTTCCACTCGGTGCATCGTACGGGGATTTTGGTGCGACAGAGACATTAAAAGGGTATGTTCCGTTTTTGTATGTTAACTCTTTCCATTCACCTTTGTTTTTTGTTATGAGTATTTTCCATCCATTTACAAGTTTTCTTTCTGCAAAAATTGGAGTTTGCAGAACGCTAAAATTGGTGATTTTCTTAAGTTCAGGGCTTAATAAAAGTACAGTACAACCACCTGTTCCACAGAAATAAGGTGAAGAAAAGTTGACGAAGATTTCTTTTTTGCCATCATCATTTAAATCCAATTCATACAGTTGGAATTTTCTGTCTCTTTCGGTCATTACATTTAAATCATCTTCTTTAAGATATTCTGTGATAAGAAATGTTTTTATTTTTTCAGCTAAGGCATCGTTTACGGTAAAACTGTCAAAGTTATTGTTTGGATTTTCGGGCGTTGAAATGCTGTCTTTAGCTACAGAAACTTGTAGACTTTCTGAAGGTTTTGAAACGAGAGAATCAATCGTTTGTTCGGAAGTTTGAGATTCGCTTTTTTTGCAAGACATTACAGTGAAAGTAAGGGCAATTGCAGCAATAATAGTTTGCTTCATGGTAATAAATTTTGATTTTTTTGGGTGTTTTTTTGATTTTACAATCAATTCAAAGCTACAAAAATAATTTTTAATGATCTATTTTTTACAAAAATGTATTTATGAAACTTTAAATCTGTTAAATCTTTAATTACTTGTAAACTTCTGTTCACTAATAGGACATTTTTGTCTGAAATTTCCAAAACATCATTATATTGATGGTCTGAAATAATGAACCCTTTTTCTGTTTTCAGTTTTTTAATCTCTTCTTTAATGATTGAAATTATTTTAGGCGATAAACTATGGAACGGCTCATCTAGTAAGGCTATTTTGGCATCAGAATATATAATGAAAAGAATTTCTATCAACCTCGCTTCACCTGCTGAAAGATTTTTTATTTTCTCTTCCGAAAAACGGTCAAGCAATTCAGAATTTTGATGATTTTCTTTACAAAAAAGCTTTGCAAGTTGAGCGATTTTAATGTTTTTAGGCAAAAAAGAATATTGTGGAAGATAGGCGATATTATTTTTTCTGTCCCATTGAGTTTTCATTACCTTTTCACCAAAACGAATAAAAGAATAATCCGCAGGAACAACACCGAAAATAATTTTTAAAAGCGTTGATTTTCCTGTACCATTTCTTCCTAAAAGTCCTACAATTTCTCCAACATCACAGGATAGAAAAATGTCTTGTAATATTTTCTTTTCATGAAACGTTTTCGTTACGCTATCAACATGCAATCTACTCATACAAACGAAGAAATTAAGTTAAGTAATATTGAAAATCCTACAGTAAAAATCCATAAATTCAAACGTGAAAATCCGGAGTTAGCGTAAAATAGGTATTCGTTTTTGAACCTTAATTCATAAATAAAATAATGCATGAGTGGAAAGATAAAAAAGAATGCACCGCAAAAATTTCTAAATCTAAACCTGCAGGAAACGCGGCTAATAGAGAAAATAAAACACCTGGAATAAGTATTTTTAAATAGAAATAAATTAAAATGTGCAGTGTTTTCTTCATTGAGATTCTTAATTTAGTTTCAAATTTCTCACTTTTGAAAGAATATTTTAAGTAAATTTATAGAACTTAATTCTAAAACAAAATTCTATGGTAAAAAAATTACTTTTTCTTTTATTTTCATTGTTTTTTTTAATTTCTTTTCAATCGAAAGGTCATTCAAATTATAAAAATAATGAATGTATTTATACTGTTCCCACTAATATTGTGTTCAGTAATCTTACTGCAACATCTGTAACGGTAAGTTGGAATCCAATTTCTACTGCGAATTATGCAATTATGTGGCGACCATTAGGTGGTTCAAGTTGGGTTTCTGCATCTGTTGTTGGAAATCCAATTTATACAATTACTGGATTGTGGTCTTGCCAACAATATGAAGTAAGAGTTGCTGATGTTTCAAGTGGTGATATGTCTTCTGTTTATACTTTTACTATGACAAGTCCTTCTGCCTGTGCTTCAATGGCTTTAAATAGTAATGTGATGCATATTTCTAACGTTACTTACACGCCTGGTTCTGGTTCAACAGGATCTCAGCGATGGTTAATAATTCTGTAGCTTCGAATTATTCAGATTACAGACAAGATCCTACAAAGTTTATTAATTTGACTTACGGAAGTACAGGAAATACAATTTCTGTTTCAAAAGCTGGTTCTTCCAATTTGAATACTTATTATATTACTGCGTGGTTAGATTATAACGGGGATGAAGTTTTCACTGCTAATGAAATGATTTTTAATTCAACAGGAAATACCAATACAGTTGTGAATAATATTTTTTCTGTGCCAAGTTATAGCAGCGGTATGTGGAGTAATGCAAATTGTAGGGTTACTTTAAGAATTATATATTCGAGTAGCTTTGTTGTTAATGGGTGCGGAAGTTTTTCAGAAGGTGAAGTTGAAGATTATGGAGTTAGTTTGTCTTTGGCACCAACTCTTTCAACTGCTGAATTAGATAAATTAAAAAGCATAGCTATTTATCCAAATCCAGTCTCGACTCAGTTGTTTATTTCAGGAATTTCGTCCGATGAAAAATATGAAATCTATTCTTTGGTTGGCCAAAAAATCCAATCAGGAAAAACCAAAAACTCTTCAATTGATGTTCATAATTTACAAACAGGAACTTATATTTTAGAGTTGAAAAATGAAAGTTTAAAATTCATTAAAAAGTAAACAAAAAAAAGAGAGCAAAAATAATTGCTCTCTTTTTTATTGATTCAGAAGCTTTGCTTTTACGCCGCTGTTTTTTATGATTTTTCTTAGGTTGGTAATTTCATTTTCAGAAAAATACTTTTTAGGAACCATATTCATCGTGGTTTTACTTTGATAAATCAAAAACCAGTCTTTATTTTCTTTCACCCGATGTACAGAACTCCATAAAAAATCGCTTTCGAAAGTCTCACCTTTGGTTTCTACCTTCTCATCGGTGAAAGTGTAGATAATTTCCTCTTGAATTTTTTGGTTTGAATGATATACCGTTTTCAATCTGAAATAAGAACGAACTGCCACAAAAATAAACACCAAAACAGTCGAAATAATCACTGATTTATACAATTCTTGTGTGTTGAAGTTGTTGTTAAAATTTAAAATTAAAACAACCACCATCAGAAATGTGAAAATTACCATTCTTGGCAAAGAACTTTTCAAATTAAAACTTAAAAAATCTTTGAAAGTAATGTGTGTTTTTACTGTCATTAAAATAATAATCTATAAATAATCGAAAAACTATTTTCAAGCTTAAGCAATTTGTTTGCTATCCTTTGCTCATTAAAATAAAAAAGTTACAAGTAAAACTTTGCGTTAAAAAAAATTAAATTCTCTCCAATTCATCAGCGTTAATCGTCGTTTTGAAAGTTCCGTAGTTTACAATCACCTTGTTTTTAGAAATTTTTTCAATCGTTCCGACACTGGTACTTCCGGTAATTCTTACACGTTGCCCAACTTTCATCCAAACAGCGCGGTCGGTTTTTCTTTTTTCTTCCAGTTTTTCGTTGGTTTCAGTAATTTTTTCAATCACTTCTTCCTTCTTCAATTGTTGCGTTATTTGTCTTTTTACGACTTGCAAACGTTTCGATTCGTCTTTATCAGCGCCAATTTTCCTGAATTTTTCCTGTTCCAAAATCTTCACAAAATCTTTCACCACATCTTTCCTCGATTTTCCTTTTACGTAACTGTCGATAAAGGCTTCGATTTTATTTCCAAACTGAAGTTTTCTGTGTTCTTCTTCGTATAATTTTTGGAAATTGTAGAGTTTTTGTTGCAATTGCTCGTTCAGTTTTTGAAGATTATCGCGTTTGTCTTCTACAGATTCTTTTCTTTCAGCAAGGTCGGTTTTCAGTTTTTCGACTTCATATTTTTCCTGCTGAAGTTTTACGATGGTTTTATCGAGATTTACAATATCGTGTTCTACTTTTTTCTTGGCAGAATGAATGATAAATCTTGGGATTTTGTTCTTTTCAGCAACCTCAAAAGTAAACGAACTTCCAGCTTGCCCGATTTCTAATTTATACATCGGCTCCAGCGTTTCTTCGTTGAAAAGCATTGCCGCATTTTGCGCATTCGGAAGTTGTTCTACCACCAATTTAATGTTGGTGTAATGCGTTGTGATAATCGCAAAACTCTTTTTATCGTAGAAAAATTCAAGGAAACTTTCGGCTAAAGCACCGCCTAATTCTGGGTCTGAACCTGTTCCAAATTCATCAATCAACAAAAGCGTGTCTGAATCTGCTTCACGAATAATTCCAGACATCTTTTTTAACCTTGATGAATAGGTAGAAAGATGATTTTCAATGGATTGATTGTCGCCAATATCGGTCATGATTTTATCAAAGAAAAACATCTCCGATTTTGGATGAACAGGAACTAAAATTCCGCTCTGAATCATCAATTGAAGCAATCCAACGGTTTTCAACGTAATCGATTTTCCTCCCGCATTCGGTCCGGAAATACAGATAATTCGGTTGTGTTCCGTAAAAGTTAAACTTTGTGGGAAAATAGTTTTGTTTTCTGCCTTATTTCTTAGCCATAATAAAGGATGGAAAGCGTCTCGCAATCGCAACGTTTTGTGCCTGTTGATTTTTGGAAGAACTCCATTGATGAGTTCTGCAAATTTTGCTTTAGCTCTCGTTAAATCAAGGTCGAAAATATACTTTTGGTATCTCCAAAGTTGCGGTTGGAATTCAGATAATTCGGAGGTTAATTGCCTTAGAATTTTATCGATTTCCTTTTTCTCTTCTTCTTCGCTTTCTTTTAATTTAAAATGATGCTTTACTACAGAATCAGGCTGCATATACGTGATAGAACCTGTTTTTGAAAGTCCTAAAACTCTTCCGGCAACACGTTTTTTGAATGCAGATTTTACCGCTAAAACTCTTTGGTCATCAATAATCGTTTCTCGAATATCATCCAAAAATTCACTTTGCCCGTAATTGAACAAAGCTTTGTTGAAGTTTTCAGTAATCGCTTTTTTGGCGTGCTGAATTTCCGTTCTCAAACCTTTTAAAATAGGGGAAGCTTCGCTTTTTACTTCTCCAAAACGGTTGAAAACTTTATCTACTTTATCAATAATTTCTTTTCTGAACTCCAAAACAGAAGCATCCTGCATCAAAGTAGGGAAGGTTTCCGGCATGGTTGGGAAAAACTTTTGCAGTTTCCCAATTTGTTCAGTAAGCGTTTTTATTTTGATGAATGCCGAATTTTCTAATCGATAATTTTCGATCAGCATCAATTTGAGTTCGTTTTCTATATCTTCATATTCATCAAACGGAATGGCATTCGAACTTTCAAAACTTGAAAGATATTCAGAAGCTTTTTTCAAAGAAATTTCAGCTTCGTCAATTTTCATAGGTTTAAGCTGAAAAATTTTGTTTCTCGTTTTTACGGAATATGCAAAGGGAGCAATTTCCGCGAGCAATTGCGGAAATTCTAATTCGTCTAAATCTTCTTGGTCTATATACACTATGCAAAGATAATTAATTTGAAAATGAGAATTTCATTTGAAAATGTGATAATGCGATAATTTGAAAATGTTTTTAAAATCTCAAATCTCAAATCTCAAACTTCAAATCTCGAATCTCGAATCTCAAATCTTGAATTTCAAATCTCAAATCATTTATTTACTTTTGAAATATGAAACTCGAAACCGAAAGATTATCCTTACAACCTCTTAACGAAACTCATGTTGAAGATATTCTGAAAATCCGTAGCAACGAAGTTGTAAACCAGTTTTTGCATAGAAATCCTCCCAAAAGTAATTTTGATGCTTTACAATTTATTTTGATGATTGCGGAGCGCACCAAAAATAATGAAACGTTTTACTGGGGAATTTCTCTTAAAAATCAATCCAATTTAATCGGGACAATTTGTTTGTGGAATTTTTCTGAAGACCGCAAAACTGCCGAAGTTGGTTACGAATTGTTGCCAGAATTTCATCATCAAGGAATAATGACAGAAGCGTTGAAAGCAGTGATAGATTTTAGTTTTAAAGAGTTACAACTCACCAAAATTGTCGCTATGACCAATAAATTCAATGAAAATTCTAAAGGACTTCTTTTAAAAAATGATTTTATTTTGGAAGTTGGGCGAGAAGATGAAGGTTTCCCGGATAATTTGGTGTTTAGCTTGAAAAAGAGTACTTTATAGAATAATTATCAAATTAACTCATTCTCAAATTTTCAAATTCAAATCATGACCTGGACCGAAATTTTAGCCCCAATAAAAAGCACAGAATATTACCATAATCTTTGGCAGAAAGTTGAAGAAGAATACCAAACGAATCAAGTTTTTCCTCCAAAAGAACAGATTTTTAGAGCATTAGACCTTACTGATTTTGAGGATGTAAAAGTGGTAATTATTGGGCAAGACCCTTATCATAACGATTTTCAAGCAAATGGTTTGTGTTTTTCTGTTTCAGAACAGGTAAAAGTGCCGCCTTCTCTTAAAAATATTTTCACTGAATTAAAAGACGATGTCGGAATTGAGCGTGTTTCCAAAGAGCTCGACGATTGGGCGAAGCAAGGCGTTTTAATGCTGAATGCGACGCTTACTGTTCGTGCGCATTCACCAAATTCTCACAAAGATTTGGGTTGGGAAAAGTTTACGGATTTTATCATTAAAGAAGTTTCAGACAAAAAGGAAAATGTGGTTTTCGTTTTGTGGGGCGCTTTCGCACAAAAAAAAGCAGAATTGATTGATTCGGCTAAGCATTTTATCATAAAATCGGCGCATCCATCACCTTTTTCAGTGTACAGAGGTTTCTACGGAAGCAAACCTTTTTCTAAAATTAATGAATATTTAGCTTCCAAAAACTTGAAAACTATTTCATGGTAGAAGTGTTTACTGCTTTCTTAATCGTAATTCCGATGTTGTAATTTCCTTTTAAAGAAGCTGTTCCTTTTGAAGATCCTGGGTAAGGATTTACTTGCTTCAATGTAATCGTGTAACCGTTGAAATTGGCAGATTTATGATAGTTTCTACCTGCGTTTTCAATACTTGCTAAATTTAAAATCATGGGTCTTGTTGTGGTTCCCATCACTTCAACTTGAGCTACGGCAACTCCGCTCCAAATGCATTGCACGTCTTTTGGACAACGGCTGTCTTCAGAAATTCCTTTGAAGGTTACATTCATGTCAAATTCTTTTAAAAATTTGTTTTCACCTTCTTTAAAGTAAATTGTTTCGCCTGATTGGGTAGAAGTTTTTACTTCTCCGTTTTCGGAAACTTCAACTTTAGTAGGTTCTGTGTTTAGTTTTTTAGATTTACAGTTTATTAAACTTAAAGCTCCTAAGCATAAAAGTATGGTTTTAAAGTACATCATTTTTTAAATAGCATTTGTGAGGTCTAAAATTACAACTAAAAGCATTGCCACGCCAACTACAAAACTAAAACCTGTTCCGTAAAGAAAGCCAATTAGCGCTCCTTTTGTTGATTTCCAGGCTTTTGTGGTGTCTTTGCTGTCGTGTAAAAGTTCGCCAATAAAAACTCCGGCAAACATTCCGACAAGAAAGCCTAAAGGAATGGGTAGAAACATTCCAACTATCGTTCCAATTACTGAACCGATGCTTCCCCAACGTGTTCCGCCATATTTTTTGGTGGTTTTTGCGGGAATTACATAGTTTAAAACAACGGAAGCAATCGTTAAAATAACAAAAGCCCAAATGTAAATCATCGAAAGGTCTGCATCTGTCCCGAATTTATAAATTAAAAGTCCGGCAATACTCAAAACGAGACCGGGAAGAACAGGAAGAATTGTTCCGACAATTCCTAAAATCAGTAAAACGATACTGATGATTACAATGATAGCAAAATCCATAATTTAAATATAAAAAAAAGTGACTCATTGAGCCACTTTATATTATCAATTTCTGAGCCGAACTTTAAAGATTTACAATAACGTATTGTAGAATCCCTGCGGCATTTCCGATGTTTCCTGTTGCATGATTGTGGAAAGTTGTATAGTAAATATAACCGCTATTTCCTGCGCCACTGCAAGTTCCCAATGTTGCACCCAATGCTAAAAGAGGTGCTACAGCAGGTTGTGGAACAGAAATACTTAGTTGTACACCAGAAGGTAAAGTAACACAAACGGTAACAAAGTTTAGGTTAGGAGTTGTTCCTACTGGAACGTTTGGTAAACTGTTGTCTGTAAATTGGTTGGTTCTTACCATTAATGCAGCGTTGCTCGAAGTTTCAGAAACCATTACTTCCCAGAAAGTTGGATCATAAGAAATTATTTTTTGCCATGCAGCAAGATCATAATCAATCGTTAAAGAATTGAATCCTAAAGCTGTGGCTAAAGAAGTATTGGTAACTGTTCCGGCAAGATTTCCACTTGCGCCCGTATTTTTAGAACACATTTTAGAATCTGGAATAAAACCACCACTCAAATTGCAGTTGTTGGTGTTTTCAGAACCTCCTAAAAGATAAGCTACATCCCAATCTGAGGCATAAATACTCCCTCCATTCGCCACAAAAACTGCCAAATTATTTTCGATGACAGGATAAAGATTTGAAAATTGAGAGAATTTTCTAGAACCACAATTTAAGAAAACAATATCATACTGAGCCAGAGTATTAAGGTTGGCCAAGTCGGTATTGGTAATTTCTGTGGCAGTATACCCCAAATTTTGAATAATATCCTCTATTTTATCGTAATTTCCTTTTACGTATGCAATTTTTGCGACCTGATTAAGTTTTGTTTGGGTTAAATCTAGGTTTACAGTCGTATTGGCTTTAATTTCGGCAGAGACTTCTGTTCTGAAATTACTTCCATTTCCTGTTTGAATGTAAATAGTGTGATTCCCTGAAGGAGCTTCTAAAGTGAAATTACCATTAGAATCTGTGGTTGTGTGATAAATTTTATACTTGTCGTCAAATGTAAAAACAGAAGCTCCACCAATAGCTTTAGAGCCATTTTGTGACAGTACTTTGCCGGAAATTTTCCCATTTTGCACGGCAATTGCTGCAGTTGTGTCGATAGTTTCGGAATCCGAACGGCAACTTGTCAACAATAAAAAAACAAAGAAAATCAGTAAAAAATTGATTTTTTTCATAGTATGTAGTTTATTGATTATTAATGCTAAAGTACAAAATAGTTATCAATTATTTAATAAATTAAGGTGATTAATGAATTTTTTATAGTTAATTTGGTTGTGTTTTGTGTTATATTCCTTTTATTTAAAGAGCGTGTAGATTTTTATAATTTCTTAATTTTGTAAACAATGAAAGACGAAATAAAAAATACTCAGAATTTTATTCAAGAGTTTAGTCAGCAACTTTACATTTACATTCTAGAACTCATTGGTCCGCATTGGGCTTGGGTTTTTCATATCATCGTAAAATTGGCTTTACTTGTAGGGATATTTCTTTTAGTAGATTTTATTTTTAAATTTATTATCAGCAGTGTTTTTAGGCTTTTTGCCAATGAAGAAAAATATCCGATACTGCGTTCTGTTTACAAATCACAACTTACTCGTTCTTTTGCGCATCTCATCGCATTACTAGTAATTAGCGGGATTCATACGTATATTTTTACGGGTGCAATAAAAGATACCACCATTTTTATTATTAGAAGTATCAATCTTGGTTTTGTCTTAATTGTTGGCGGAATGGGGCTTCGTTCTCTAAAAGCGTACGAATATTTTAACTACATCAAAAAAGATTTTTACAAAAATTTTGCGCTTAGAAGTATTTCAGATACCATTAAAATTATTGGGACGTTTGTATTTTCAATATTGGCGATTTGTGTGATTTTCGGGATTAAAGGAACTACCATTATTGGAAGTTTAGGAGCAATTACGGCAGTAATGGTTTTGGTTTTCCGAGATACGATTTTAGGATTTATTACGAGTTTGAATGTTGCAACTTCTAAAAATCTAAAAGTAGGAGATTGGGTAGGGATTGCCAAATACAATTTGGAAGGAACGATTGAAGATATCGGACTTTTAACGACGAGAATTCAAAATTTTGACAAAACCGTTTCTACGATTCCGACCTACGATTTGATGAGTACAGAAGTGAAAAATCTTCAAGTAATGTCTGAATCGAACACCCGAAGAATTAAAAAATCAATCATTTTTAATATAAAATCTTTCAAATTTATTGATGAACAAATGTTTGAGAGATTAAAGGATATTAATTTGATTAAAAACTATTTATTAGAAAAAAGAGCTGAGCTGAAAGCAAAAAGAGACTCAATTGATCATTCTGAAATGTTGATAAACGGTCAGCAATTAACCAATATCGGAACTTTCAGAAAATACGCATACGAATATCTTTTGCATAACGAAAATATCGACCAAACAGGAACTCTTTTGGTGAGACAAATGGAGATTACTTCGCAAGGTTTGCCGTTAGAAATCTATTGTTTTACCAACGATTCAAAATGGGAGCATTTTGAGCAAATACAATCGGATATTTTCGACCATTTGCTTGTCGCTTCTAAAGAATTTGATTTGGAAATTATGCAAGTCGCATTAAAGGTTTAATTTAAAATTATTAAATATAATGATGAGTTTAGAAGTATTGAAAATTAAACTTCAAAAACCCATCATCCAAGAAAATTATGACAAAACTAAGTGTAAACATTAATAAAATTGCCACATTAAGAAATGCAAGAGGAGGCGAAACGCCAAGTGTAACAGAAGCGGCAATTAAAATTCAGGAATTTGGCGGACAAGGGATTACCATCCATCCAAGACCCGATGAAAGACACATTACAAGAAAAGACGTGTATGATTTGAAACCTTTGGTTCATACAGAATTTAATATTGAAGGAAATCCGCACCGTTCGTTTATCGACATGGTTTTGGAAGTGAAACCAGAACAGGTAACTTTAGTTCCTGATGCAGACGACGCAATTACATCAAACGCAGGTTGGGACACGAAAAAACACCTCGATTTTCTTACCGAAATTATCGTTGAGTTTAAAAATGCAGGGGTAAGAACGTCTATTTTCCTTGACCCCAATCCAGAATTGGTAGAATACGCAGCAAAAACAGGAACAGATAGAATTGAACTCTACACTGAAGCGTATGCTAAAAATTATTTAGCCAATAAAGAAGCTGCAATCCAACCTTATTACGAAACTGCGGTGAAGGCGGGGGAATTTGGTTTAGGTGTAAATGCTGGTCACGATTTAAGCTTAGAAAATTTAAAATATTTCGCAGACAATATCCCGAATCTTTTAGAAGTTTCTATAGGTCATGCTTTGGTTTCTGAAGCATTGTACATGGGTATGGAAAATACAGTTCAAGCGTATTTGAAGAGATTGGCGAAATGGTAATTAAGACACAAGTTTTCAGACAACAGACATAAATAAGTTTGGTAAATAATCTGAAATCTACAGTCTGAAATCTAATATTTTAAAAATGGAAATTTTAAATTCAAAAATATTTGGCGAAAACCTTTCGTCTACACCGCTTTTAGTATTCCACGGTTTATTTGGAATGCTCGATAATTGGGGGAGTTTCGGGAAAGAATTAGGAGAAATGATGCCCGTTCACTTAATTGATTTGAGAAATCATGGGAGAAGTTTTCATTCAGAAAATATGTCTCACGACAATTTGGCAGACGATATTGCCAATTATATGGCGCATTATGGAATGGAGAAAGCGTATGTTCTCGGTCATTCTTTAGGCGGAAAAGCTGTGATGCAGTTTGCTATCAATTATTCTGAAAAAGTAGAAAAATTAATCGTAGTAGATATTGCTCCTAAAGCTTATCCACCGCACCATCAAGGGATTATTAAAGCTTTAGAAACTGTTAATTTTGATGAGGTAAGATCGAGAGGCGATGTGGAAGCAGTTCTTACACAATACATTCCTGAAAAATCTACCATTCAGTTTTTGGCTAAAAATTTATACTGGGAGGAAAGCGGCGATTCTAAAAAATTAAATTGGAGATTCAATCTGAAAACGCTTTCAGAAAAGTATAATCAATTTGTTTCAAACGCTATTAAATTTGGGGTTTTTGAAGGAGAATCATTATTTATTGCAGGAGAAAAATCAAACTACATTCTTCCTCAAGACCAGTTTTCAATAAAGCAACAGTTTCCAAAAGCAAAATTTGTAACCATCAAAAACGCTGCACATTGGGTTCAAGCAGATAATCCTGCGGATTTTGCGACGGTTGTGAAAGAATTTTTGGGAGTTTAATTATAATGAATTAAGTTTTAACACATAAGTCACAAAGGTTTAAGCTAATACTGAACTATTTAGAGCATATTAGTTTTGTGAAAATCAAAGATTTTCAATTGAAGTGTTCTAAATATTCTCAATCATTTAGGCTAAACTTTATGTGACTTATGTGTTAGAAAAACTTTTGTATATTTTGTGATTAATCATTCATATTAAATACGCAAATTTGCACAACGTTTAAAATCTGTTTCAATTTATGGTTTTCGTAACAGGCGCCACCGGAATTTTAGGAAGAATTATTGTACTCGAACTTTTAAAGAAGGGTAGAAAAGTGCGTGCTGCCAAAAGACCAGAAAGTAATCTTGAAGAGGTAAAACATTCGCTGTCTTTTTATACCGAAAATGCTCAACAATTTTTTAACGAAATTGAATGGATCAATGTTGATTTTACAGACATTCATTCATTGGAAGAAGCGTTGAAGGGCATTACAGAAGTCTATCATTGCGCCGCAAAAGTAAGCTTCAACCCTAAAGACGAAAAAGAAATGTACGATACCAACATAAAAGGTACAGAAAATCTTTTGTACGCTTGTGAAGGTTCGTCGGTTCAGAAGTTTTTGCATGTAAGTTCTATTGCAGTTTTAGATTTATTTAATGATAAAGGAGAGTTGGACGAAAGTTCAGATTTCAATGCAAAAGAAGAGCATTCTGCGTATGCCATTTCTAAACATTTGTCTGAAATGGAAGTTTGGAGAGCTTCAGCGGAAGGTTTAAATACCATCATCATCAATCCCGGAATGATTATAGGAAGCGGAAATTGGGGCAAAAGCAGTGGTGATATTTTCCCGACTTTTGAACGAAACCGCTTTACTTTTTCAGGTGGTTCTGCGTATGTAGATGTAAGAGATGTGGCAAAAATTGCCATCAATTTGATGGAGAAAAATGCTTTCGCACAAAGGTTTGTGATTATTTCGGAAAATAAACGCTATGCAGAATTAGGAAAACAGATTCGTACAAAATTAGGCTTAAAAGAAGCCGAAATTTTATCAAAAACTAAACTCAATATCGGAAGAATTGCCAATATTCTTTTCGGGTGGCTCATTCCGCCATTGCGAATGGTTACCAAAACAAATATAGAAGCCATTACAAGCTTCAACACCGTTTCAAATCACAAAATTAAAACTGAACTTGATTATCAATTTATTCCGATTTCGGAAAGTGTTGATTTTCATTTAAATCATTATATCAACGACAAAAAGCACAGGAAATAAATGAATCTTGCAGAGGCAATCATTAAAAAAAATCTTGAAAAACATCCCGTAAAATCTGCAATAGGTTTTAAAAAGAAGGATGCAGGCTGGAAAGAATTAAGCTGGAAAAAATTCAGTGAAATTGTTTTTAAAACAGCAAATGCCCTTAAAAATGCAGGAGTTCAGGAGAACGATAAAGTAGCCATCTATGCCGATAATTCTTCGGAATGGATGATTTTCGATTTGGCAACTTTGGCGATTGGTGCGATTAGCGTTCCTATTTATTCTACCAACAACGCAGAACAGGCAGAATACATCATTAATGATTCTGGTGCGAAAGTTATTTTAGCAGGAAATCAGGCGCAGTACGATGCTTGTCTGGAGATTTTTAAAGGAAATAACAGCTGTTTAGAACATATTATTGTTTCTAAAAAAGCGGTTTGGATTAAGAAAGAATTCAACAGTTTCTATCTGGAAGATTTTATTGCTAAATCTTCTCCAAAGCTAGATTTTATCGCAAAAGAATATGATGATGTTGCGACTTTAATTTACACTTCAGGTACAACAGGTACGCCAAAAGGTGTAATGCTTACACATGGAAATTTCATAAAGGCTTTCGATGCTCATTTTGAGTTTTTTAAATTTAAAAACTTCGAAGAAGAGCTGTCTTTAGCGTTTTTACCACTCACTCACGTTTTCGAAAGAAGCTGGAGTTTATTGTGTCTTTACGGCGGCGCAAGAGTATATTTCTTGGAAGACCCTAAAAATATTGCGAAAGCTTTGGAAGAGGTAAAACCTACGATGATGTGCGCTGTTCCGAGATTTTTCCAAAAAGTGTATGCCGGAGTTTTAGAAAAAGCAGAAGAAGGTTCGTCTTTAAAGAAGAAAATCTTCGATTGGGCTTTAGAAATCGGTTGGCAAACCGCCGAATTAAGAAGAAATGAAAAACCAATTCCTTTTGGTTTAAAAATAAAAGAAAACGTTGCCAATGCTTTAGTTTTTAGTAAAATTAAAGAAAAAATGGGTGGAAGATTATGGTTTTTACCTTGTGGTGGAGCTTCTTTGTCGCCCGAAGTGACAAGATTTTTCGATTCTATCGGAATTCACATTACAGTAGGATATGGTTTAACGGAAACAAGTGCTACATTAACACTTTTCCCGCTAACTCATTTTGAACACGGAACATGCGGAAAAACGCTTCCAGGTGTAGAAATCCGTATTGGTGAGAATGATGAAATTCAAGCACGAGGAAACGGAATCATGAAAGGATATTACAATCAGCCAGAAGAAACGCAAAAAGTTTTTACCGAAGATGGTTGGTTTAAAACCGGAGACGCCGGAAAAATTGATGAAAAAGGTAATCTCACCATTACCGACCGTTTGAAGGATTTAATGAAAACATCCAACGGAAAATACATTGCTCCACAACAGATTGAAAATCTTTTAACAAACAATAATTTCATCCAGCAAATTGCTTTAATTGCGGAAGGAAGACAGTTTGTTTCGGCTTTAATTGTTCCTAATTTTGAATTTTTAACGGAATTTTTAAAGAAAAATAACATCACATTCACCAATTGGAATGATGTTGTAAAAAACGAAAAAGTAAATCATTTTTATAAAGAAAAAATACACGAGCTTCAGTCTCATCTTTCAGATTACGAAAAGGTGAAAAAGTTTGCTTTATTACCTGCAGAATTTGAAATCAGCACTGGTGAAATTACCCCAACTCTTAAAGTAAAGAGAAATGTGGTAATGAAAAAATATGCTGATTTGATTGAGGGGATGTATTAATTTAAGGTTAAGGTTAAGGTTAAGGTTAAGGTTAAGGTTGAGCCCTGAAAGGGCGATTCTCATTAGCATAGGGTGAAGCCCGATGATAGTAGAAAACACAAAATAAAAAGCTCTGAAAGGGCGAAATCAAAACCACATAAATATAGAACATATTCGTTTTAGAAAATCTTTGATTTTCTTCTCATGTGATTTAAAATGTTTTCAAAAATGTAAAACTAAAACTTATGTGACTTATGTGTCAAAATAATGTGGTGAAAAAACAAAACTATGACAACAAACGATTTTTTAGGAAAAGAAAATTTTACGATACAAAATAAAACGGTTGCAGAAAGTTGCCCGAGTAATATTGCTTTAATTAAATATTGGGGTAAATATAAAGACCAAATTCCTGCAAACCCAAGTATTAGTTTTACTTTAAATCATTGCAAAACGAATACGGAGATGGAGTTTTTGGCAGACGAACCTTTTTCTGTTCAGACCTTTTTGGCAGGAAATGAAGAAGTGAAATTTGCCGAGAAAATTGAAAAATATTTCAAAAATATCGAGCAATATTTACCTTGGATTTTAAAAGGAAAATACGTTATTCGTACTGAAAATACGTTTCCTCACAGTTCGGGAATTGCAAGCTCTGCTTCTGGTTTTGGAGCGATTGCTAAATGTCTCATGAAATTGGATGAGGTTTTTAACAATATACCGCAAGATGCGGGTTTTAGTTTGAAAAAAGCAAGCTTTTTGGCTCGTCTTGGAAGCGGAAGCGCGTGCAGAAGTTTGTACAACGGATTAGTTGTTTGGGGCGAAACTGAAATCGTGGAAGGAAGTTCTGATATGTTTGCTGTAAAATATTCAGATGATGAAATTCACCCTGTTTTTAAAGATTTTAACGATTGGGTTTTATTGATTCATGAAGGGCAAAAATCGGTTTCATCTACGGTGGGACATGGTTTGATGAATACCAATCCGTATGCGGAAAGAAGATTTCAGGAAGCGAGAGAAAATTTTGTTCCGATGAAAGAAATTTTGAAGTCTGGAAACATGGAAGAATTCATCAAATTGGTAGAACATGAAGCTTTAACCCTTCACGCCATGATGATGATGAGCGAACCTGCTTTTATTTTAATGAAAACCGGAACTTTAGCAGTTATCAACAAAATTTGGGAGTTCAGAAGAGAAACCAATCTGCCTTTGTTTTTCACGCTTGATGCAGGAGCAAACGTACATTTGCTGTTCCCGAATGACGGTTCAGAAGCTACAATTAAAACATTTATTGAGTCTGAATTACTACAACATACGCAGAAAAATGGAGTAGTGAAAGATGTGATGAAGTTTTAAATTGCAATCATAGTTCTTTTAATCTAAAAAATGTAGCTATTTCTACCTTAAAAAAAATAAAGAAAACATCAATAGGAGCGGGCTTTAGCCCGCTTTCACTTTTACATATCAATTTGGCTTTAGCCAAAATATATTTTTGAAGATGTTGTTTTTTTTACCAAATCTCATTAGCAAAAAAATATCTAATTTTAAATCATCTTTAAATCATTAAAAATGAAAAAATTACTTTTACTCACATTATTCTTTGGAAATCTTTCATTCGCACAGCAAACCTCAAATTCAGAGATTGAAAAACCTATTCGCAATTTATTTTTAGGAATGAAAAATGCAGATGCAACATTGTTGAAATCGGCTTTTTCAGATTCGGCTATTCTTCAGACTATCACAAAAGATGGTGTGAAAACGGAGAAAATTGAAGATTTTGTTTCTTCGGTTTCTAAGATGCAGAAAGACGATTTAGACGAGAGAATTAACATTGAAGCCATTCATGTTGATGGAAATCTTGCCAGTGTCTTTACTCCGTATTCGTTTTATTTTAAAGGAAAGTTTTCTCATTGTGGCGCCAATAGTTTTCAACTTGTAAAACAAAATGGCGAGTGGAAAATTCAATATATTATCGATACGCGTAGAAAAGATAATTGTAAAGAGTTAAAATAATTCAATTTTAAAATAAAAAAGAACACGCAAATAAATCTGCGTGTTCTTTTGTTGTATCATAATTCGAAAAAAATCGAGTAATCTATATTAGATTGCGTCGATGATTTCGTTAAGAACTGTACTTGGTCTCATTGCTGCATACGTTTTGTAAGCATCAGTTTTGTAGTAACCTTCAATGTTTTGAGGTTTTCCTTGAGCGCCAATTAATTCAGCGTTAATTACTTCTTCGTTTTCTTGCATTGCAGCAGCAACTGGAGCAAATTGTGCTGCCAATTCTGCATCAGCAGTTTGGTTTGCTAAAGCTTCAGCCCAATACATTGCCAAATAGAAGTGAGAACCTCTGTTATCGATTTGCCCAACTTTTCTTGCAGGAGATTTGTCTGTAGCTAAGAATTTAGCATTTGCTTCGTCTAAAGCGTCTGCCAAAACTTGAGATTTAGCATTACCTTGAGTTTGTGCTAAATGCTCCAAAGAAGCTTGTAAAGCCAAGAATTCACCTAAAGAATCCCATCTTAAATATCCTTCTTCAATAAATTGCTCAACGTGTTTTGGAGCAGAACCTCCAGCTCCAGTTTCAAATAAACCACCACCGTTCATTAATGGAACAATAGAAAGCATTTTAGCAGAAGTTCCAAGTTCTAAGATTGGGAAAA
The DNA here is from genome assembly GCF_057180445.1 of Chryseobacterium sp. HNCC26DJ239. NCBI lineage: Bacteria > Pseudomonadati > Bacteroidota > Flavobacteriia > Flavobacteriales > Weeksellaceae > Chryseobacterium > Chryseobacterium sp. HNCC26DJ239. Next base: position 430,057 of record NZ_JBXUGJ010000001.1, on the reverse strand, counting down.
GGTCTGTAAGATAATCTCTCAATACGTTTCCAGAAACAGAAATCGTATCTTTTCCTTCTCTTGCTCTTTTTAAAGTTTCAGTCATCGCATCTTTTATATCAAGAATTCTGATGTCAAGACCTGTAGTATCGTGGTCTGCTAAGTATTTTTCAACTTTTTTGATGATTTCTCTGTCGTGAGCTCTTCCTTTATCTAACCAGAAAATTGCAGGAGTATCAGACAATCTAGATCTGTTAACTGCCAATTTTACCCAGTCCTGGATTGGAGCATCTTTAGTTTGGCACATTCTGAAAATATCACCTGCCTCAACTTTTTGAGAAAGAAGAACGTTTCCGTTTTCGTCTTGAACTTCAATTGTACCTTCAGCAGAAGCTTGGAAAGTTTTATCGTGAGAACCGTATTCTTCAGCTTTTTGAGCCATCAAACCTACGTTTGGAACAGAACCCATTGTAGTTGGGTCTAGCTTACCGTGAGCTTTCATATCATCGATAACTGATTGATAGAAACCTGCGTAAGAACGGTCTGGAATAATACAAACTGTATCTTCTTCGTTTCCTTCTTTGTTCCACATTTTACCGCCACCTCTTACTAAAGCAGCCATAGAAGCGTCAACAATAATGTCTGAAGGAACGTGGAAGTTGGTAATTCCTTTGTCAGAATTCACCATTGCCACTCTTGGTCCGTTGGCTAAAGCAGCTTCAATTTCAGCTTTAATTTCAGCTTCTTGAGCGTTTCCTTTAATTTTATCGAAAAGATCAGCAAGACCGTTGTTTGGATTGATATCTAAAGACTTGAAAGTCTCTGCATATTTTGTAAATACTTCTTTGAAGAAAGTCTCCACGATAGCCCCGAAAATAATTGGGTCAGAGATTTTCATCATTGTAGCTTTTAGGTGAGCAGAAAGAAGAACATTTCTGTTTTTAGCTTCTTCGATTGCCTGTTGAACGAAAGCTTTCAAAGCATTCAAATTCATTACAGAAGAATCAATTACTTCACCTGCTTGAAGTTTTGCGAAATCTTTCAATAAAGATTCAGCGCCATCATTTCCTTTGAAAACGATTTTGTACTGAGTAGCGTTTTCTAGGGTTGTAGAAGTTTCTGTTCCGTAGAAATCTCCGCTTTCCATGTGCGCAACATCAGTTTTGCTGTCAGAAGCCCAATTTCCCATTCTGTGTGGGTTGGCTTTAGCATAATTTTTAACGGCTTTTGGAGCACGTCTGTCAGAGTTTCCTTCTCTCAAAACAGGGTTTACTGCACTTCCTAAAACTTTTGCGTATTTCGCTTTAATTGCTTTTTCTTCATCATTTTTTGGTTCTGCAGGATAGTTTGGAACTGCGAAACCTTTAGCCTGAAGTTCAGCGATTGCTCCGTCTAACTGAGGAACAGAAGCCGAAATATTAGGTAATTTGATGATGTTTGCATCTGGCTGAGTTGCCAATTGACCTAATTCTGCCAATGCATCACCAATTTTTTGGTCATCGTTTAAAAACTCCGGGAAATTTGCAAGAATTCTTCCTGCCAAAGAGATATCCGGAACGGCAATTTCAATATCTGCTGATTTTGTAAAAGCTTTTACGATAGGTAAAAACGAATGTGTCGCCAACATGGGGGCTTCATCCGTAAGAGTGTAATAAATTTTTGCTTTGTCTGACATTATTATGTTAGTTTATTGTTTGAATTTTAAGACAGACAAATTTAAGTAATTTTATTCTGAAAGTTTTCAGATTTTGAATTTTATTGGCTTTAAAATAGAAAATATCAGTGTTTTTTTCCTTTTTGTTTGTTCTTGGTTGTAATCAAAATTGCTCCATTGCTTCCTTTTTCACCGTAGAGGTTTGTTGCTTCTTCATCTTTTAAAACTTTGATGCTTTTAATGTGGTTAGAATTAAGCTTTGCAAAGTCTGAATTTGTGGTGATTTTTTCATCGATGATGTAAAGATTTTAAGGATATGTATTTTGCATCAAAATCTAAAATCATTATAAGCAAACTCAATCCTTTCTAAACTTCCTTTCAGAAATAAAAACAGAATCATTTAAAGTTTTTAAGAAAGAAATCAAATCAGTTTTTTGTTGGTCTGTAAAAATGATAGGTTTTTGAAGTTCTTTTGCGAGAGTTGGGCTCTTTTCAATACCTTTTTCGTAATGGTTTAAAACTTCGGAAAGCGTTTTAAACCTTCCATCATGCATGTATGGATTTGTGAAAGCAAGATTTCGCAGGCTCGGAATCTTAAACATCATTTTATCTGCAGGTTCAAAGGTTTTGTTGTATTTGCCTCTATCATCAAGCTCTGGATTGATGGGTAAACCATTATTCGCAAATTGATAGGTAGAAAAAAGCGGTTCTGTATGACAAGAACTGCAGTTTTGTTGATATAAAAGGTAACCTCTCTGCTCAGAATCTGTGAATTTTGCTTTGTTTTGCTTTACAAAATCATATTTTGAATTGGCAGAAACAATAGTTAACTGAAATTGTGATAAAGCCTTTGTAATTCGGGCAGAAGTGATGGTGCTATCGCCAAAACTTTTATAGAAAAGCGTTTTATATTCTTTAGATGTATTGAGTTTTCTCACCAAAACATTAATGTCTTCACCCATTTCTTTAGGATGATTAATCGGCGCCAAAGCTTGAACGTCAATATTCACCACAGAACCATCCCACATAAAAGTTTTTTGCCAAGCCAAATTAAAAATCGCAGGCGAATTTCTATCTCCCAAACCATCTTGAATCCCTTTGCTTAAATGATTTCCTCTATCAGAAAAAGCATGTTCTACGATATGGCAAGAAGAGCAGGAAACAGTATTATCTCTCGATAAAATAGGGTCGTAAAAAAGCTTTTTGCCTAATTGTATAGTAGCCGGTTTTAACGGATTTTTCTTAAAATCGTACACTGGTTTTGGAAAATAGGAAGGATAAACCAACCGCGAATCTTGAAAACCATAAGAAAGAATCACAAGCAAAGCAGAAATTCCTACAAAAGGCTTAAGTTTTTTAAAGAAAGGAAGAGTTATTGAGATAATCGTAGTTTTCATCAGGGTTTTGGAAGTTTTGAAGGATTTTAGCAATCTTTAGAGTATCGTCTTCAATCCAATAAATAAGGGTATTGTGTTTTGTAATGAGTAGTTTTTGGTACTTTGTATCTTCATAGTTTTGGAACACTGCAACACCATCAATTATTAATTTCAGGCAGTCGTCAAGTTTTTGGTTAAAATCTTCCAAAACTTTGTCGTTCCATCGAGTCAAGAGGTAATTTTCTATTTTATCCAAATCCTCAAAAGCTTCTTTACTAAATAGGATTTTCATTTCTGTAATTTTCCAATTTTTTCCGAGAGCGCTCTTTTACTTCATCATAGCTGTACGTTCGTCCATATTTAAAATCATCTTCAGAACGTTCTAGTGACTGTAAAATTTCCTCTTTTGTTTCAAGTTGCCACTGCGGTTCTATGGTTTTGGAGATTATCAATAATTCTTCTGGGGTAAATCTTTTTTCCTTTAATTTTTTGAAGAAAGTAGGTTTCTTAATGCCAGACTTTTCAATAATGTACGACATTTTGAAGGGCGAATTTTTTAAAATCTCGTCTATGTTATTCTGTATTTCTATATATTTTTGAATTTCTGCTATCATAATTTTATACTTTTAGTATTAATTTATGAGACAAATGTAATCATATTTTTATAGTTGAAATATGTTTTTTGTAATTTCACCTAAATCTTTGCGTCTAAAAAAAGCTACAAATGAAAATACCTCGGGTCAGGATATTGAAACTCAAAATCCAGCTCTTTCATAAGTTTTTCCGCAGAAATTGTTCTTCCAACAGAAGTTCTTTCCCCTGAAAACGGCAAATCTTTCTGCGCAAAAATCACCTCTTCTTTATTGGGATGAATAGGCGCTACAACATTATAGACTTTAGATTGAGAGTTTTCTGTAAGCATTTTTTCAACAACCGAACAAATATCTGCGTAATGAACATGGTTCACCAATTGGTCTAGATTGGAGATGTTGTAATTCTTTAAAAGCCTGTTATCGCCCATCAATCCTGCTAATCTTAGAATATTGGTTTGCGGAAACTTCTCCAATACAAAGTTTTCACTCTCTACATTTTCGGGAGAAAGGTCGTCTTCTTTGAAGTCGTTTTCTGTTTGTGGATAAACGCCGGTAGAACTCATCAAAAACATTTGTTCTTTAAAATTACCTAAAAATGTAAGCAGATTTTCTTGTCTTTCTTTCATCGACATTTGCTTTCCGCGCGTTCCTGAAAACGGAATAGTGATGATAATCGCGTCCAACTGTTCCAAAACTTCCCACGCTTTCATTTCAGGATTAATTTCGTCCGGAAAACTCATTATTGTTGTGTGGAAACCTCTGTTTTCAAACTCCTGAACTTTCGCTTCCGTTGTGGTGGTCGTAAAGATTTTATATTGATTTTTCAAACGTTCTGCGATATGATTTCCGAGCCAACCGCAACCGATGATTCCTAGGTTTTTCATTGATCTTTTTAATACATCAAAAATACTAAATTGGGTTGAAGTATTAAAAGAAAACAAGAGAGCGTTTGTCATGCTGAAAAGCATCTCAGCAGCGTATTAGAAAGTTTTAAATATTGAAAGAAGAGATTTTTCTTTCGTAAGAATGACAAAGGGAATAATTAGAATGTTTTATAAACAAAAAACCTGCCTCACAGCAGGTTTTTCTATTTCTTGACAGGTCGCTCCTACGGAGCTTGCTTTTTTGGTGTATAATTTTTCTATTATCAGCACGTCCCGATGGGACTGTATACGGCTCCGCTAGGAGCAATCTGTTAATAGAAATTAAATTAACAGAGTAAAAAAGCTCCATTAGGAGCGACCTCAATTGTCTATCTAACTTCAGTCAATTTATAGAACGAAGCAATCCGTTCGAAATGGCGTAACAAATTCAACAAATTGCTTCGCCGTTCCTTCTCGCAATGACGCGCATTAGGGTAATTTGTTTATAATTCAAGCAATTCATCAGAAACAAAATGCGGAAGCGTCACTTTCAAGTTCGGTTCTACTTCCATCGCTCTTTTGATGGCGAAAATAGCGCCTTCATTTCTTGCCCAGCTTCGTCTTGAGATTCCGTTGTTCACGTCCCAGAAGAGCATAGATTTCAGTCTTCTGTCGGCATCGTCGCTTCCATCGAGAAGCATTCCGAAACCTCCGTTAATTACTTCTCCCCAACCAACGCCACCTCCGTTGTGGATAGACACCCAAGTTGCTCCACGGAAACTGTCGCCAATTACGTTATGAATCGCCATATCTGCTGTGAATCTTGAGCCATCATAGATATTTGAAGTTTCTCTGTACGGAGAATCTGTTCCTGAAACATCGTGATGGTCTCTTCCCAAAACCACAGCGCCAATTTCACCATTTTTAATGGCTTTGTTGAAGGCTTCGGCGATTTTCATTCTTCCTTCTGCATCGGCGTAAAGGATTCTCGCTTGCGAACCTACCACTAATTTATTTTCCTGCGCGCCTTTAATCCATTGGATGTTGTCTTTCATCTGCTGTTGGATTTCTGCGGGAGAATTCTGCTGAATTTCTTCTAAAATAGCACACGCAATATCATCTGTTTTCTGTAAATCTTCTGGATTTCCGCTTGTACAAACCCAACGGAACGGCCCGAAACCATAATCAAAACACATCGGTCCCATAATATCCTGAACATAAGAAGGAAATTTGAACTCTCTTCCCAACGTAGGATTTTCAGACATTACATCGGCTCCTGCTCTTGAAGCTTCCAACAAAAATGCGTTTCCATAATCGAAGAAATACGTTCCTTTTGCGGTGTGTTTGTTGATGGCTGCAGCGTGTCTTCTCAAGGTTTCCTGTACTTTTTCTTTGAAAAGTTCTGGGTTTTCTGCCATCATCGCATTAGACTCTTCAAAAGTTTGTCCCACCGGATAATAACCTCCCGCCCAAGGATTATGTAGCGAAGTCTGGTCTGAACCAATATCGATTCTTAAGTTTTCTTCATCAAATTTTTCCCAAACATCTACGATGTTTCCTAGGTAAGCCAAAGAAATCGTTTCCTTATTTTCTTGTGCTGTTCTTACTCTTGCCACCAATTCGTCTAGGTTTTCGTGAATTTCATTCACCCATTTTTGGTCATGACGAATTTTTGTGATTTTAGGATTTACTTCGGCACAAACGGTAACGCAACCCGCAATATTTCCTGCTTTTGGCTGAGCTCCAGACATTCCGCCCAATCCAGACGTTACGAATAAACCTCCTTTTGGTTCTTTATTTATTTTTCTGAAAGCATTCAGAACAGTAATCGTTGTTCCGTGAACAATTCCTTGAGGACCGATGTACATATAACTTCCCGCTGTCATTTGTCCGTACTGCGTTACGCCTAAAGCATTGAATTTCTCCCAATCATCTGGTTTAGAATAGTTAGGAATCATCATTCCGTTGGTAACTACCACTCTTGGAGCGTCTTTGTGAGAAGGAAATAATCCCATCGGATGCCCAGAATACATCACCAAAGTTTGCTCGTCTGTCATTTCAGACAGGTATTTCATGGTTGAAAGATATTGCGCCCAGTTCGAGAACACGGCACCGTTTCCACCATAGGTAATCAATTCATGAGGGTGTTGTGCTACTGCATAATCCAAATTGTTTTGAATCATCAACATGATGGCTTTTGCCTGCTCAGATTTTCCTGGATATTCAGAAATAGGTCTTGCTTTCATCTCATAATCCGGACGGAAACGATACATGTAAATTCTACCGTATTTTTCTAATTCTTCTCTAAATTCCTGAATTAATTCTGCATGAAACTGAGGTTCGAAATAACGTAAAGCGTTCTGAAGAGCCAATTTTTTCTCTTCATCCGTTAAAATTTCTTTACGCTTTGGTGCGTGGTTAATGTTGGGTTCGTAAGGTTTCTGTTGAGGTAAAACACTCGGAATTCCTTGCTGAATCTGCTCCTGAAATGTCATGTATTTTAGATTGTTTTTGTTGACAGTTGTTCTAATTTTTGTGGTTTTAAAGATATTCAAATTAGAAAATCCCTGCAAATCGTAAAAAGGAATTTTGAAAGGAAGGGAATTCGTAAAACGAAAAAGAAAGGTTCTTCGCCAAAAAAATGTGAATTTTTAATTTAACATTCAATTGCTATTTTTTGATTTCATGTTCTTTTGCCTTGAAGCAAAAGAACCAATCCCGAAGCTTCGGGACAAGACTTGGAAACTCGGCTAAAATTTTGAAAAAACTCCTAAAATCTCCAAAAACTCGGGCGGGAGGAAAAAATAGTTCTTTTAAGAAAATTTTTGCCGCCACTCAAACAATGGAGATTTTTTAACGGAGTTTTTTCAAATTTTTTTAACGCCTCCGTTTCCGATGTCAATTTATAATAATGGTTTCCACAAAAAATGTCGAAGAGCTAAAAGAAAGGAAACTTTAATTTTTCCCACAAAAAAAGCTGCCCTTGTGAGGCAGCTAAAAGTTATATTAACTTTTGATGTGGTTTTAATTATTGTTTTTTACCAAAATCCATCCGTTGAAAACCCTTCCGTCTGGAACAACAATTACGTACCAGTAACTTGAAGTTGGGATTGGTCTTCCTGCAATTTTTCCGTCCCAAATAATCATGGTGTTGGTTTCTTGCTCAAAGATTTTAGATTGATAACGGTCGAAGATTTTTACTGTTGTTTTTTTACCATCGAAAACATGTAAATCTCTTACTACCCATTGGTCGTTTAGACCATCTCCGTTTGGAGTTATTGCATTTTTGATATCTAAAACAAGGCCTTCTTTTTTTACAATACAGCTTCCTTCTGCATATTTTACGTAGAAAGTCGTGATACCCGTCGGAAGATTGTAGAATACATTACTATTTTGCCAAGTTGTTCCATCGATAGAATAAATCATTGGGAGACTTCCGCTTGCAATTACAGTGAAAGTATTTCCGTTAGGAATCAGCTGTTGTATTTTTGGAACGTCGTAATATTCTGCGACCATCGTTCCGGTATAAGAACATCCATTCGCTGAAACTACAGTTACGGTATAAGTTCCCGGAAGATGCATGTTGGTTACGGTGTTTGTGGTTGAAACAACGGTTCCTGAAGGATCTGTCCATGTGTAGCTTACAATGGTATGACCTTCCACTGAGAGTGTATAACTAAATGTAGCATCCGGACAGAAATATTGTTTAGGAATCGTAAACATCGGAGTGTTTTTCAGACTAATTTTTATCGTTGCATAATCTGGGCAAAATCCCGGTGCTTCAACTTTTACATAAATGGTAGGTGAACTTGTGTTTTGGTTATAAACAAATGTCGCCGGTGTTGCAATGGCATTGGTATTCGATTGCAAATCTGCTAAAGAAGAGTAGTAGGTAAATGTTCCGTTGCTTCCTGCATAGATTGCATTCTGGAATTGAGTTAAATCTAAAGTTTCAATACCGTCGTTAAGTTGATCACAAACATTATTAAGCAAATGTGGACCTGCGTTGATACTTACTTTATTTCCAAATTGGAAAGTAATAGTAGCAATGTCGTCACAACCCGGAATGTTCATTACTCTTACCCAAATCTGCGCAGGGAAAGGATTTGCCGTGTACATCGATGGGTTTGGAATTTCGTTCACTCCATTTTGTGCATCCGATAGAGAAAGATAGAAGCTAAAGCTGTTCATCGCATTCGGAAGATCTACATAAAGATTGGTGAAGTTCATTAAATTTACTTCATAACTTCCGTCTAAGTTATAATCACACACCAAAATATTCGAATTGATTGCTTTTGGCGGGAAATATGTTTTTAACTGAATTGGCGCCACAGAAAAACACCCTGTAGAATTTGCTGTAAATCTTGCCCAAACTTGCACACTAGAAACATTCGTTACATAAGTATTTCCAAGTTGGTTGGTAGTGCTTCCTGCATTGGCTTCTGCTTGCGTAAGGTAAAATCTTACCGTAATGTTGGAAAGTGCATAAGAGTTTTGTGCAGGATCAAACATTTGCGAAATAGCATCGGTAAGTGTGAAGGTTTCACTTAAATTAAAATCTTCATCGCACTTATTTAAAACCGCATTATTCGTTAAAACAACTGCTGGTAAAAAGTTCATTTGAATGGTCAGTTTTGAAACTGAAAAACAGTCATTAGAACTATATTTTACTTTTACATACACTGTTGCAGTTCCTGGGATAGGATAGTTTGTTGGGTCAGTAATCAGGTTAGAAAATGTTTGAGTAGAAGCATTGTAATTTTGATAATAGGTGTAAGCAACACTTTGGCTTCCTGAATAAATCTGTGGTTGAGCAAGTGTTAAATTGTGATTTTCAATCCCGTCATTATTGTTATCACAAATATTATTCAAAACGATATTTACATTCGCATTCACCGAAGGTGTTGATGTTAAACCAACTGTAAAAGGATAAATTTGATCGCAGTTATAAGAACTTATTTTTACATAATATTGTTGTGTTCCTGTGAAAGTAACAGTTGTTACAGGATTTGTTCCTGCCTGTGCATTTGCTAGTGTAAGATAGAATGTTGTTGTTGCGTTTTGATTTCCTATGATAGCAGCAGAGAATTGGGTTAAATTAACAGTTTCCGTATTATCATTATTAAAATCACAAACTGTAAAATTTGAGTTGATAATGATAGGGTGCACCAAATTAACGTTTATTGGTCGCACGGTAAAACAATCATCACTCTGCTCAAATCTTACATAGAATGTTTGGGTTACCAAACTTCCGTTTCCTGTAATGGTTTGTGTTGCAGAGATTGGGTTTACTCCGTCGAAAGCGTTAAGGTAATTATCGTAAAATTCAGTTACCGGTACAGAAGTAGGGGCAACTAACAAGTTTGCGGACAGAGCATTCAAATCTACAGTGATATCCTGAGTTCCGTCGAAACAGATGTATTCGTTTTTAGAATTTGCTTCAATTTTAGTAAAAGTAATGTTTAAATTAACAGGTACCACGGCAAAGCATCCTCCGGGAATCTGTACTCTCACGTAAATGGTATAAATGCCATCGTGTATGGTTTGTAAAACCTGTCCCTGGTTGTTGTAGGCTTCAGTAGAAGTGGCGTAAAAGGTGAAAGTTGCTCCCGATTGCGTACTGATTAGTGGGCCAATGTTTAATGCAAAATCATAAGGCTCATTATGGTCATCATTAATGTCGCAAATGGTAAGTGGATAGTTTACTCCTTGTGCATTTACACCAGGTTTAAGAGAAAATGTTACGGGTCCGAGAACGTATGTGCAATTGGGATCTTGCACTCTTATCCAAACTTGTGTACCTGAAGAAATATTTAAGTTGGTGATAGCTCCTATATTGTTCTGTGCATCTGATTGTGAACTGAAATATAAAATACTTGTGTTTCCAGGTGCTAAAAGACTGTTGTTTAACAAAGAAAGCTCGTAGTTGTTTTCAATACCATCATTGTTGGTGTCGCAAATTATGGCTGTATTGGTTAAAAGCTGCTTGCTTAAAAAGTTTAAAGTAAGTGTCGCCACTCTAAAACAAGTCGTTGTTGTAGGATTTTGAATTCTTACATAAATAATTTTGTTCGCATTTAATACATAAGTGTTAGACAGTGGATTAACATTGTTTTGGGCTTCTAGTAACGAATTATGATAACTAAAGGTGAAATTTGCTGGGTTTTGGGTGGTTACATTAGATTTAAAGCTGTCAAGATTTAAATTAATTGGAGTGTTTCCACAGAAATTTTGGCTATAATTTACCGCTACCGGATAAGCTGCATCGAAAGTAAGGTTAAAGGTATCTGTAAGAGAAAGAATGGTACTTCCGCAAGTGTTAAAATTCACTTCTGCAGTATAGTTTTCGTTCTGTATTGGGCAAAGTGTTACCTGTGCTCCATTGGCAACAGTTTGTCCTGCTGTGTTTTTCCAGATAATTTGTGGAGTAATGTTGTTTCCTGAAGGAGAAAATTTCCACGCTTCCTGCAAAGCTTGCCAATTTCCAGTGTTTCTGGAAGCGGGTGAATATCCTATTGCTCCTGTGTTGTCGATAATTCCGATAAGAGCGTTTTCAAATTTTCTTGTTGCGCACGGCGTCAATTTTTTTTCTACAAAAACTTCGATAATATTGGTGGTTTCGTGCAATACAATTTGTGATGAAGATCTTTCGGTACAACCCGCCATTCTTCCTTCATAGAAATTCACTACAAACTTTCTGTTGGGCGCAGTTCCGATGGTGGAGTAATATATTTCAGACTGATCTGATGTAGAAAAAACCATGTCATGATACACTCCAAAAATTGAGTTTTTAGGCAAAGAAGTACTTGGATTTTGCCAATTCACATTCGGGAAATTGATGTTTCCTGCCTGTGTTGTGTCAAAACTGATCATTCCATTTGATCCAATCACCAAAGAATTAAAGCTCTGGTTAAAAAAACAAAAATTAAATGGAAGATTGATGATGAGTGTAAAAAGGTCGTCTAAGTTGGCGTTCAACGCAGTTCCTTGGTTTAGAGGTATTGCGGGTGCATACGTTCCCTGTGTAAGTTGATAAGTGTTGGTTTGCTTTAAAACAGGGTATTCCACATGTAAATCTATGCAACCATTTGTATTAAGGTCGTTTATGCAGCTTACATGGAAATTTTCGTTTCCTGTATTGTCTTTAATGGTTACTCCCAAGCTGTTTTGAGAATAGACAAGCAAAGACGTAAAGAAATTGAAAATAAGTAAAATTCTTTTCATTAATAGGCTGATTATTAAATAAATAAAATATGATTATGATGTGTATTACACAAAATTACAATTTTTATGATGTAAATATAATAGATATAAACGTTTATTTATATTAATTTAAAAACATATTAACGTAAAAAAAGCTGACTCATTGAGAATCAGCTTATCATAAAATATTTATCGAATAATATCGTCATTTTGCTCTTCGTGATCATCCCGATTGTCACTAGAGCTCCAGTAATTGTTCTCTTCATCTTCAGCGCCAATCTCTTCCATTTCATCATCATCTTCGGCGCCTGGAATATCTAAACCTTTATCAATCTTATCTTCGGCGGGGAATGGGTTTTCAGTAGGTTTTCCGTCTCCGTCGATACTAATATGCTCTTCTTGGTTGAAGATGTCTTCGTTCGGACTGTAATTGCGTTGTTCCAATCTTCTGTCCTGTTCTTGTGGGCTGTTTTCTGAAATCATAATGTTGGATTTTAGTGTGTAAAGTGTTACACAAATTTAATTCCATTTAGATGAAAATTCAGAGGAAAACTAAAATCACTTTTCTATTTTTTTATTAAATTATCAATTATCAATTATCAATTATCAATTATCATTTGTAACTATACACTTCCGAATTGGCACAAGCAGGCATTTTTTTACCTTTAGAAAAAGCAACAAGGTTTTCTGCGGCGAGTTTTGCCATTCCGTTTCTTGCTTCTTCGGTTGCGGAACCAATATGCGGAAGCACACAAACGTTGGAAAGCTGAAGCAAAGGATTTTCTTTGCTCATAGGTTCTGGGTTGGTAACATCCAAACCTGCTCCCCAGATTTTTTTGTTGATTAAAGCTTCATACAAATCTTTTTCGTTTTGAAAACCACCTCTTGCAGTGTTGATGAAGATGGCGTTCGGTTTCATTTTGTTAAAAACTTCAGCATTGAAAAGTTCGTTTTGTTCTGCCTTAAAATTAGCATGAACACTCAAAACATCAGATTGCGTAACCAATTCTTCGAAGGAAACATATTGTGCATCAAGCATTTTTTCGGCTTCCTCATTACGATTTCGGTTGTGGTAAATGATATTCATTCCGAAAGCTTTTTTACATTTTTCAGCCATTTCAAAACCAATTCTTCCCAACCCGAAAACCCCTAAAGTTTTTCCAGTAAGTTCCTGTCCTAATCCGAAAAGAGGATCAAATTCTCCCCAATCTCCGTTTTTTACTCTTTCAAAATAAAAACTAGAACGTCTTGCAACAGACTGCATGAGAAGAAAGGCTGTATCTGCGGTTGCCGTGCTCAAAACATCTGGAGTATTCCCAATAGGAATATTTCTTGAAGTAGCTTCTTGAATATCGACATGATCAAACCCTACAGAAAACAACGCAATCGCTTTTACATTTGGGCATTGATCAAAAAATTCTTTGTTAAATCTGTGAAAACCGACATTGAGAATCAAATCTGAATCTTGACAATATTTTAGCCATTCTTCATGCGAAGGTGTTTCGTTTTCTGGAATAAAAACCTCCAATCCGTTTTCTTTCATAATGTTGATTACGATTTCCGGAATTCTCTTGTTTAAAAATACTTTCATAAGATTTATTTGAAATTAAAAGAAAAAACCTCATTTTTTACAATGAGGTCTTTTAAGTTTTTATTTAGCTATTCTTTTATAATTGCCTTAACCATTAAATAGCGCCCTTTTTGAATGTAATAAGTAGGTATTTTTGAAATTTCTTTTACAAAATTAAAATTTTGACTTGCTCGATCATCATATAATAAAGTTAACTTTCCATTTCTTAGCTTATAAGTACCAGTAAGTTCTTCGTAAGATTCCGTTGAATAATTTAAATCGTTAAAAATAAATGTTCCGTCTCGCTGAAAATACATAATGATTTTTTCATTATCGTGATCTACCCAATAACCTAATAAATTATTTATATTGGAAACGCTTGGGTCTACTACGTTTACAGTCTCATTCTGTTTTTGACCTGTTGATTCAGTATTTACTAATCCTTGAGTTTTTATTTCTTGAACCTTTGCTTGGCTTAGAGTATCAATCTTTTGCAATTTCGATAATTCTAGATTTATTTCTTTTTCTCTTAATTCTAGTTCTTTTTCTTTGAGTTCAAGTTCTTTGTTTTTTGAGTTGTTACAAGATAAAATGATACTCAACGAGAATGATAGCAATACGATTTTTTTCATTATTTGTTAGTTTTTCCAAAAATAATAAAAAAAAATATTTTTTTCAATAAATAAAGATTTATTTGATGTTAAAAGAAAAAACCTCATTTTTTACAATGAGGTCTTGTATATTTTTTGCTTCAATTATTGTTCCGTTTGGAAATTTTTAACCTTTGATTTTAATCAGTTCACCCTTTCTTTTGATGAGGTTTTTGTAATCCCATTGTATGTTTTCTGATTTTTTGAGCCAACGTAAAAGGTCTTCGTCGTTAATTTCTGCAACATCATTATAAAATATAGAAGAATCTTGAAATTTTGCTCCTTCAACATTTAGTTTATCTTCCTGAAAAGATTTTCCGCTCCAAAACATCAGTCTGATTCCTTTTTTTTGTTTGCTGTAGCCTACAATCGGGTTTCCGTCTATAAACCAAACAGGATGAGCGTGCCAAATTTTAGCTTCGGTAAAACTTAAATAATTTGTAATCAACTCAGATAATTTTGAGCAGATTTCTTGGTCAGATTCGGTTTGTGAGCCGTTGTACTTTTGGATTTCGATATTCATGTTTTTTGGTTTATAGGAAATCGTTAAGATTTAGTTTAACAAAAATTAAATTTACTTATTGTTTTAAAATCTCAACACTTCTTGCCAAAGTTTTGAAACGAACGCCGTCGCTTTGCTTTACGGTAATCGTAATTTCACCGGATTTACTGGTTTTAATATCGTGAATTGTTCCTTCTTTTCCTTTGTGAGTTCCCGCAATTACTTTGCAAAAATCTCCATCTTTTAACTCTGAAAGATTCATAATTATTGGTTGGTGTTGTTCAGCATCGGAACAAATTTATACGCTCCGAATTCTTCTCTTTCAATTTCTGAGGGCGAAATTTTTGTAAATCGATACAAAATTTGTTCGTCAGTTGGTCCTAAAGGAATCACCATTTTCCCGCCAACTTTCAGTTGTTTCAATAATTCTGTTGGTAAAACTGATGCGCCGCAAGTCACAATAATTTTGTCGAAAGGAGCAAAAGTGGGCAATCCCGCAAAACCATCTCCAAAACTTTGAAACTTTGGATACAAATGCATTTCACGAAGTTTCTTTTTAGAAAAATCAAACAAATCTTTTTGTCTTTCTACCGTGTAAACGTTCGCTTTCATCGCCAATAGAACTGCAGTTTGATAACCGCAACCGGTTCCAATTTCTAAAACTTTTTCGCCTTCTTTTACTTCTAAAAGTTCAGATTGTTCCGCCACAGTTGATGGATGGGAAATCGTTTGATGAGCAGCGATAGGAAAGGCACGGTCTTCGTAAGCATAATCTTCGAAAATACTCTCAATAAACAGATGTCGCGGAATTTCATTGATGGCATTCAAGACGTTTTCATCAGAAATCCCGATTTTTTGTCTCAGATATTCTACCAATTTCTTTCTCTTTCCCTTATGTACAAACGAATCCTGCATCCCACAAAAGTAATAATTTGATTTGAAATTTGATGTTTGAAATTTGAAATTTTGGTGCTTGTTTTTGCCAAGAATACACGAGTTTTTAAGATTTAAAAACTTTCGCAAAAATTTATTTATTTTAAACAATTCATCATTAATTCGTGCATTCGTGGTTGTGTTTATTCTGAATCACTTAATCTCAAATTTCAAACCTCCAATTTCAAATTAAGCTTTATATTTACAAAAATTTAATACAGCTATGTTAAAAGCAGGTTTGGTAGGCGCCGGACATTTAGGAAAGATACATTTAAGGCTTCTAAATCAGTCAGATAAATATGATTTTGTAGGTTTTCACGATAAAGATGTTGAAAACGGTAAGAAACTAGAAGCCGAATTCGGTTACAAATATTTTGAAAATTTTGATGAATTGTTGGAGCAAATTGATATGCTCGATATTGTAACACCTACAATTTATCATTACGATTATGCCTTAAAAGCTATTGAAAAAGGATTGCATTTCTTCATAGAAAAACCGGTTACTCAAACGTTAGAACAGGCTCAGGAAATTTTAAAAAAATGCCAAGAAAACGGGATTAAAGCACAAGTTGGACACGTTGAAAGATATAATCCAGCCTTTATTGGAGCGAAAGATTATATCCAAGATCCGATGTTTATTGAAATCCATCGTTTGGCGGAGTTTAATCCGAGAGGAACAGATGTTTCCGTAGTTTTGGATTTAATGATTCACGATTTGGATATTTTGCTAAGTATTGTAAAATCTAAGGTGAAAAACATCCACGCAAGCGGCGTTTGTGTGGTGAGTAAAACTCCAGATATTGCCAATGCAAGAATTGAATTTGAAAACGGTTGTGTTGCCAATTTAACGACGTCAAGAATTTCAATGAAAGCGATGAGGAAAAGTCGTTTTTTCCAGAAAGATGCATATGTTTCGGTGGATTTCTTAGAGAAAAAAGCGGAAGTGATCAGAATGAAAAAAGCTCCCGAAAATCCGACTCCTTTTGATATGATTATTGAAAATGCGGAAGGAGATAAAAATCAAATTTTGTTTGAATACCCAAATATTCAGCCGAATAATGCAATTTTAGACGAGTTGAATTCTTTTGCAGAAGCTATCATGGAAGAAAAAAACGTTGAAGTTTCTTTAGAAGACGGAACTGAAGCTTTGAAAGTGGCTTTGGAAATTATGAAGCTGATTTCAAAATAATACTTTTTATTTTTATAAATTTTGATAATTAAGAAACGAGCAATTTGCTCGTTTTTTTTTATTTATGACGTAATTTTATAAGTGAATGTTTGTAATGTGCTTATTTTGGTTAATATATTTTAAATATCTTTGTTGAATCAAAAATTCTAAATAATACAATTCCCCAAAATTTAAAAATTAATTAAAATGAAACGAGCCATTCTTCTATCTTCTTTTTTATTGTCTCAATTTGGGACATCGCAAATGCTCAAAACCGACGGTCAGAAAATCGTGAACGATAAAGGTGAAAATATTCAGCTTCGAGGTTTAGGTTTGGGAGGTTGGATGTTGCAGGAAGGTTATATGCTGAAAACGGCAGATTTTGCTGGTCCTCAATATAAAATTAAAGAAAAAATTGCAGAACTTATTGGTGAACAGGGAATGGAAAATTTCTATAAAGCTTACCTTAAAAACGGTATCACAAAGCAGGATATAGATTTTTTAGCAAAGTCGGGATTTAACTCAATCCGACTTCCTATGCATTATAACCTGTATACATTACCCATCGAGAAAGAGCCTAAAAAAGGTGAGAATACTTGGTTGGAAGAGGGTTTCCGAATGACAGACGATTTGCTGAAATGGTGTAAAGACAATAAAATATATTTAATTTTAGATTTACACGCGGCTCCGGGAGGACAGGGGAATGATGTAAATATATCCGACAACGACAAATCTAAGCCGTCACTTTGGGAAAGCCAAGAAAATCAGCAGAAAACAATTGCTTTATGGAAGAAATTGGCTGAACGTTATAAAGATGAACCTTGGATTGGTGGTTATGATTTGATTAACGAACCCAACATTAATTTCACAGGAAAAAATCTAAACGGAACAGATGAACTGTCTAATGCGCCACTTTGGAAACTTCAAAAAGAAATTACAGAAGCAATCCGAACGGTAGATAAAAAGCACCTTATTTTTATTGAAGGAAACGGATGGGGAAATAATTATAATGGTTTAACACCGCTTTGGGACAATAATTTGGCTTTCAGCTTTCATAAATATTGGAACTTTAATGATGAGGCAACTTTAAAGTTTGCTTTAGATTTAAGACAAAAATATAATGCGCCAATTTGGTTGGGCGAAACAGGAGAAAACTCGAATGTGTGGTTTACAGAGTTAATTCAGTTGTTGGATAAGCATAATGTAGGATACGCATTCTGGCCAATGAAAAAAATTGATAATATTGCCGGAATCACTAATGTGAAAATCACTCCGGAATATCAAAAGCTATTAGATTACTGGCAAAAAGGAGGCGAGAAACCGTCTAAAGAATTTGCAGAAAAAGCCTTGATGAAAATTGCAGACAATTATAAATTCAGCAATGTTGAAATTAAAAGAGATGTAATTGATGCGATGTTTAGGCAAACAAAAGAGTCATCTGCAGTACCATTTAAAAACCACCAAATTCCTGGGAAAATTTTGGCTACAGAGTATGATTTAGGTAAAATTGGAGTAGCGTATTCTGATAAAGATTTTATGAATCTTTGGGTAAGTGATGCTGCAAAAAGGTCAGAATGGAACTACGGAAATCAATTAAGGAATGACGGGGTAGATATTTACAAAACCAAAGATCAACAATATTATGTTGGTAAAACTGAAGCAGGGGAATGGTTGCAATATACTCTCTATTCTAAGTCTGATAAAGCTTATATTTTAGAATTGCAATATGCTGCATTACATAAATCTAAATTGAGGATTGAAGATACCTCCGGTAAATTATTATCAACCATTGAACTTCCTGCAACGGGAGGAAACGAAATTTGGAAAACTACTGCAACAAAAGAAATTTCTCTCAAAAAAGGTGAAAATCCTATCAGAGTTTTCTTTGAAAATGATGGTGTGAATCTGAAATACTTTGAGCTGAAATAGTAAAAAAATATTAAATTGCAAATCCCTTTTAGTTTCTAAGAGGGATTTATTTTAAACCATTTGTATGAAAAAAATTAAATTATTATTTCTGTTGATTTCTGGGTTTGTTTTCGCCCAACAAACCTCTTTAGATAAGAAAATCAACATGATTGTGAAAGGCAAAAATACGACTGTTGGAATTTCGGTTTTAGGCTTAGATAGCAACTTTACGTACAGTAAAAACGCCGAAAAGAAACTTCCGATGCAGAGTGTTTTTAAATTCCATATTGCGGCAACGGTTTTGGATTTTGTAGATAAAGGTAAACTGTCTTTAGACCAAAAAATTATGCTTACACCTCAAAATTTGCTGAAAAATACGTGGTCGCCATTGCGAGAAAAATATGGTGAAGGTGGGGTAGAAATTACTTTAGCTGAAGTTTTAGAAGCTACAGTTGCAAAAAGCGACAATAATGGTTGCGATATTATGCTTAATCTTCTAGGTGGAACTGAACCTGTTCAAAAATTTATCGATTCTAAAGGAATTAAAGGCTTTCAGATAAAATTTAGTGAGGCGCAAATGCATCAAGACTGGAATGCGCAATACGAAAATTACTCAACCATGAACTCGGCAACTACGTTGTTGAAGAAATTTTATGATGGGAAACTTCTTTCAAAAAAATCTACAGATTATTTGATGAAAGTAATGCTTACAACCTCTACCGGTGTAAAAAAGTTAATCGAACAATTGCCAAAAAACACGCCTGTCGCTAGAAAAACGGGATCTTCTGGCAAAAATGATGCAGGGCTTACAGGCGCAGAAAACGAAATTGCTATCGTAACTTTACCGAATGGCAAACATTATGCAATAGCTGTATTTGTCAGCAATTCAATGGAAAGCGAAGAAACCAATTGTAAAATAGTTTCAGATATTTCTAAAGTTGTTTGGGATAATTTTAATAAGTAAAAATTTAAGCTTAATTTTAAAAACTTCAAAATGAAAAAAGTTATTGTAATATTTGGTGTTTTTAGCTCGGCGGTATTGTTTGGGCAAAAAAGCGAAGAGTTTGTAAAAATAAATTACAACAGTATCTGCTGCGGAACGCCATCAGTAGACCCAGTTATCAATTATATTGAAAACTTTAAGAAATCTAATAACACAAAAAAAGTAGAAGTGTATAAACAGCCTGGTCTTGGAAGAGAAGGTGAGTTTAGACTTTATGTGGGAGCTTCTTGTTTGCCAAAAGCAAAGAAATCAAAATTTTGGAATGGCCTAGAATCTACCATTAATGCTCAAAATAAATCTAGAAATACGGGTAGTGATGGTATGGTAGAACTTTTACTTTCTGAGCCTGTAAAAAAAGAATCTCTAAAAGAAATTAATAATTTAATACTCTATAAAAAAGAAAAATAAAATGATTAACAACATTGTAGTTATCGGTGCAGGAACCATGGGGAATGGTATTGCTCACACTTTTGCGCAAAGCGGTTTTAAAGTAAATCTTGTAGACGTTTCGCAGGAAGCTTTAGACAGAGGTTTAAAAACCATTACCACCAATCTTGACAGAATAATTGCAAAGGGAAACCTTACAGAAGAACAAAAAGCAGAAACTTTAGGAAATATCGCGACGTTTACAGATTTGAAAGATGCGGTAACCAATGCAGACCTTATTGTAGAAGCAGCGACAGAAAACCAAGATTTGAAACTGAAAATCTTTGGTCAAATGGATGCTTTTGCGCCTGAAAACTGTATTTTGGCAACCAACACTTCTTCGATTTCTATTACTAAAATTGCGGCGGCTACAAAAAGAGCAGACAAAGTAATCGGGATGCACTTTATGAATCCAGTGCCAATTATGAAGTTGGTAGAGATTATTAAAGGATATTCTACATCAAAAGAAACTTTCGATGCTATTTACGAAATGAGCAAAACTTTAGGAAAAGTGCCTGTAGAAGTAAATGATTATCCAGGTTTTGTTGCCAACAGAATTTTGATGCCGATGATTAACGAATCTATCGAAACTTTATACAACGGCGTTGCAGGAGTTGAAGAAATTGATACGGTAATGAAATTAGGAATGGCGCATCCGATGGGACCACTTCAATTGGCAGATTTTATTGGTCTTGATGTATGTTTAGCAATCTTAAACGTAATGTACGATGGTTTCAAAAACCCGAAATACGCTCCAAATCCTTTGTTGGTAAACATGGTAATGGCTGGGAAACTGGGCGTGAAATCAGGTGAAGGTTTCTACGATTACTCGGAAAGCAAAAAAGCAGAAAAAGTAGCGAAAATGTTTGCGAAATAAACTATTTTTTTAAAGTTTGATGTTTTAAATTCTCAAACTTTGAATATTAAATGATTAGTTTTATCTTTAAACCTTGAACATTAAACTTTAAACCGTTTATAGTGAAATTTAAAGGAAAAAACATTCAGATATTAATGGTCATCATTACTTTAGTGATGACCATTTTGCGTTTTTTACTCAATGAGAAAGGACGCGTAAATCCGGATTCTATTCGATACATGAGATTTGCGCATGTTTTACCGGAAATCGACAATACAATTACGCCTTTAGGCTATCCGTTTTCCATAAAATTGATTACTTTTTTGGGTACAGATGAATTTTGGGCGAGTAAAGTTGTTGGAATTTTATGCTTTCTTTTCACCATTTTCTTTGCCTGGAAAAAGAATTTTTTCTTGAAAGAATCTATCGTTATTGCCTCAATATTTAGCTTTTTGTCGATTTTTTCTTTCACGATGAGCGAAGCTTTAATTCTTCCTTTTGCTCTTTTATTTTTCTATTGTGCGCATCAAATTATTACCGGAAAAATTTCGGGTGGAAAAGCAATTTTTTATCTTTCACTTTCGTTAATTGCTTTATATAATATAAGGTATAGCTCGTTGTTTTTCGTGGGCGGAACAGGATTATTTGGATTGCTGTTTTGGCGAAAAAAATATGCGAAAACTTTTATCATTTCTGGGATTATTGGTTTCGCATTTATTGTTGCCTATAAATTTCTTTTTATCGACCGTTTTAATTCAAATTATGTAAATGAATTTTTAGAAATTGGGCTTCATCCAACCTCAAAATTGCTACTAGAATTTGTTCAGGCGATGGCAACGTCTTTTAATCCTTTCATTCACATTGCAGACCCGAATGGAGGAAAAATCAATATTGCGATTTATGGAATTGGTGTCGTAAATGTTTTGTTGATGCTGTATTTTTTTATCACAAAAAAGCATAGCGAAACTGAAAAATTCCTTTTAATAATTGGCACAAGCGGAATTGTGTGTTCCTTTTTTATACAATATTTTTACTCGATTACGCCACTTGATTATCGTTTATTGGCGCCGTTTTCTTATCCGATTTGGTTGGTGTATTTCAAAAAACTCTTTGAATTTTTTAATGTTAAAACCTATGCTTTAGGTTTTTTAAGTTTAATTTCTGGTGGTTTGTTTACTTGGCTTTCAAAAGGAGATTATCTTGAAAATAGGAAAGAGATTACTCGGTTTTTAAAGGAAGAAAATCTTGAAAATAAAAAGCTACTTTTTTACGTAAAAGATGAAGAAAATCTAGATGAAGTACAGATTGGTGAACTTATAAGCACCGTAAATTCGGATATCGACCTCACTTTCAAGGCAGAAGATACGCTGAAAAAAACTACATTAACGCAACATAAAGTTTTAGAAAAAATTCAACTCAGAAAGAATAAGTATCAATAATTTTATTATCTTTGATAAAGTTTAAACATTACAAAAAATGAAATTACCAAAGTTTTTATTAGCAGACAATTCGGAATTTCCAGAAGATCTATTCGTAGTTCATACAGAGTACCCAAGATTCATCTTAAACGTTGAGGAAGAAGAAGTTGAGTGGTTAGATGATTTGGAAGGTGATGATGAAGAATCTATGGCAGACGAAGCTACAAAAGTAGTAGAAGCTGCGTTCAAATGGTGTGATGAAGAGTTGGCTAAGTACGACGAAGAAGAGGAGGATTAAGAATTACCCTTAAAAATATAAAGCTGCCGATTGGCAGCTTTTTTTATGCTTTTATCCGTGAGCTTTTCGGAATTTGATTAAACTTAAAACAAACAATCCTAAAACACCCATCAAAAAATATCCTTCTGCAACTTCCATTTGGATTTGAGGTTTCAAAAGAGCGACCATGCCGTAACTTATGGCTGAAGTTAGAATGAAAACGGTTCCTCCGGTAAGTCCGCCTGCAATTCCGGCAGAATTTGGAAATCTTCCGATACAATACGTAAAATAATTGTTGAAAATAAAACCTGCCGTTACGTGAATTACAAATGCAAAAATCACTAAACTATAAATGGTATTCAGGAAAAACGAAGCAACAAACATTAAAATAATCAATGCCAATTGAAGAAAATTTGCCGCTCTCAATTTAGGTAAAAATGCTCTGTTGATTAATGCTTTTCCGAAAAAACCGCCCAACATCCAGGCAAAACCTAAAATAAGAGAAACGTATCCTGCAACCACTTCAGAATAACCCATTTTATGTTCGATTATAAAAGACCCGCAAAGATTAAAAAACATAATCATCGAGTAGCTTAAACCGCACATCAACATTCCGTAGAAGAAATCTTTAGCCTTAAACATCGTGTCGTATTCTTTTACTAAAAGATTGATGCTTAAATTTTTTTTCACTTTTAAGGTTTCCCCAGAAAATAGAAATTCAAAAATAAGAAGAAGTAAACTGTAACCTGCCAAAACATAAAAATTGGATTGCCAACCGAAAATTTTCTGCAAATAACCTCCAATAAACGGCGCAATAATAGGACCAACCGACCAAACAATCGTCATAATACTGAGGTAATGTTTTCGTTCTTCACCTTCGTAAACGTCTACAAAAAATGCTCTTTTTGCAACTACCGCAAAACCGGATAAAATTCCTTGAAGAATTCGCATGGCATAAACCACCCAAATATTTTCCGTTGAAGCAGTTATCATAAACGAAATCACAAAAAGAACCAGAGAAATAAGTGTAATTTTGTATCTTCCAAAAGAATCTACAATGCTTCCTGCAACAAATTGCGTAAGACCATAGCTTATTAAAAATAAAGAAAGTGTAAGCTGAATGCTACTTTCCGGTAGATGAAGGTCTTTTGCCATACTTGGCATACTCGGTAAATAAATATCGGTTGCTAAACCCGACATTGGTATCATAGCGAAAGCCAAAATGGTAGCAATAAATTTGTTCTTTTCTGTAAGCATCAACATTATAATTAGCCCGCAAAATTCAGCATTTTTTCTTCATTAAAGAAATATGTTAACAAGTATTCATCAATAGCTTTAATGTGTATTATGAATGAAAATCTTTGTTAAATATTCAGATAAATATAAAATGCAGTGAATATAATTTGTAACTTTAAACAGCATAAAATGTTTTTCGTTACTGAAAACTTATCGGAGTCTAACTAAAAATCTTCAGAATTATGGATACTGTACAATTCAAAATATCAGATTATCAGGATGAGCTTCAAATGTTTAAAGATGGGGAAAAAGTAGGGTATATGTCTATTTCTGTGGATGGAAGGCTCATTGATGTATATTACACAAAAATAAACCCCGACCTTGAAGGGCAGGGTTATGCTAAATTGCTTTTAGATGAGTTGGTACGCATTGCAGAAGAAAAAGATTATATGATTGACCCTGAATGCGATTTTGTTCGTCAACAATTAGAAAATCATCCTAAACGTTATAAAGGAATTTGGCACGAATAGCTTATTCCCACCAGTTTTCAAACACTTTGTTTTCTTTATCTAGATACAAAACTTCTCCAATTTTTGGGGTGAGTACAGGTAGATTTTTATCTTTTCCCGAAGCTGCAATTTTTTCTAAAGGTTCAGTCCAAGAGTGCAAAGCAAGAGCAAATTTTGCACTGTGAACTGGGATAATATTTTTTACACCCAAATCTTCCGATGCTTTTATAACATCTTCTGGAAGTGCATGGATATATTTCCAAGCTTCGTTGTATTGCCCATTTTCCATAATTGCAAAATCGAAGGGACCATGTTCTTCACCGATGGTTTTAAAATGCGTGTCGTAACCGCTGTCTCCACCTAAAAAGAGTTTCTTATCCGGACTTTCTAGAACAAAAGAAGACCAAAGTGTTGTATTTCTTTTGAATTTTCTTCCAGAAAAATGTCTTGCTGGAGTAAACGTAATTTTAAGATTATTTTTAAGGTTAAAACTTCCGCCCCAATCTTCTTCCAGAAGTTGTTCTTCGGCATATCCCCATTTTTCGAGATGCGCACCAACGCCAAGCGGTAGAATTACTTGTTTTACTTTGGGTTTTAAAGCTTTTACAGTGGGATAATCCAAATGGTCGTAATGGTCGTGACTAATGATAAGGTAATCAATTTCGGGCATCATTTCGGGTGCGTAAAAATCTGCACCTGAAAAAGTTTTGTTGAAAATCTTTACCGGTGAACCAAATTTGCTGAAAACGGGGTCTATCAAAAAGCTCACTCCATTCAGTCGAATAAAATAAGAGGAATGCCCAAACCAAACAAAAATATTTTCGTCTTTATTTAAATTTTTAAGGTCGGTTTTTACAAATGGGATGTCTTTTTTAGGCTTCAAATCAGGATTTTTTTTACCAAAAAGAAAATTGAACATCACTTTCGGCATATTTTGTCCTTCTGCAAGTTGCGGCGTTTCGCTTAAGTTTTGAAATTGTCCGTTTTTATAATTTTTAGACATCAGCATTCTGGCTTTTCTTTTTCCTTCGGCTTCGGCTCCAAAAACATCTTTTGAAAGGAAATATGAAGTAAAACCTCCTGCTGCAGCTAATATGGCGATTGCGTATAACATTTTTTCTGTGTAAGATTTGAGTTTTAATTTTTTAAATCTAAGATTAATAACGATTCAACTAGGGAAATTCCTTTAAAATTTACAAAAGTTTTTTATTTTTAGTTTTTAAAAACCATTCACCTTGAAAAAATTAAGCGCAATTTTTATTTTACTCCTCATCTTTTCGTGCAATTCTGTAGAGAAATATAACCGACAAAGAGTAACGAAACTTCCACCAGAAGAATTGAAAAAAGATGTAGATTTCGCCTATAAAAAATTAAAAGAACTACATCCAAAACTTTTTTGGTATATCTCAGAAAAAGAACTTTCGCATCAATTTGATAGTTTAAAAACCACCATCACAGATTCTCTTTCGCCTGTTGATTTTTATTTTAAAATTCAGCCTGTTATTGCGAATGTTAAAGAAGGGCATCTTGCGGTGAGAATTCCGGCGAGAAGATACAGCAAGAAAGAAATTAAAGGCATGAAGGATAAAAAACCTCTTTTCACAAGATTTGAGTATTATATCGAAAACGAAAAGTTGTATGTTTCTGCCAATAAAGATTCTTTAGATGGCGTTTTGCCAGGAACCGAAGTACTTTCTGTAAACGGAGTTTCTGTAGATTCTTACATGAAAAAATACAGAAAACTGATTAGCAGTGATGGTGTAAATACTACATTTTATCCTTATTATCTGAAGGATTCTTTTTGGGGTCTATATTCTGCAGAAAACGGATTTTTAGACAGTGCCAATGTTGAGATGAAATACCAAGACACAATAAAAACTGTTCATTTGAGCAGAAAATCAAAATCTGAGGAAGATAAAGCGAAAGAAAAGGAAAACAAAAAAAGAAGTACAGAAAAACGAACCAACGATTATGTTGCCGCAACAGACTCTTACAACAGAAGTTTTAAATATTTAGATAAAGACAGCACGATTGCTTATATTAAAGTAAAAAGTTTTTCAAAATCTTTTTCTAAGCGTTTTTATAAGGAAACTTTTCAGAAAATTAAAGATAAAAAACCATCGTATTTGGTGATTGATGTGAGAGAAAATTATGGAGGTTCGCTTTCTGAGATTAATGATTTGTATTCTTACATCGCAAAAGAGCCTTTTACTTTGATTAAAAAACCTGAATTAACTTCAAAATCAAGCCCGTTAAAGACAAATTATTTCAAAAAATCGAATCCTGTAGCTTTTACCATTAAAACTGTAATGTATCCATTTTACTTTTTCAGACAAGCTTTTATTGCTAAAAAAGGGGACGATGGGAAAATCTATTATAAAACCAGAGAAAGCAAGGTGACGAAACCCAAAGAAAATGCCTTCAACGGAAAAGTATATGTTTTGATTAATGGCGGAAGTTTCTCTGCTTCGTCAATTATCACGTCAAAGATTAAAAACGACCAAATTGCTGTTTTGGTAGGTGAAGAAACTGGCGGAGCAAATGACGGAACCGTTGCCGGAATTTATTCGTACCAAGTTCTTCCCAATTCGAAACTTCAGCTTCCTATTGGTTTGATGTTGGTAGAGCCGAATATTAATTTTACGAATACGAAAAAAGGAGTGGTTCCGAATGTTGAAATGCTCAATTCTTTGGATGATGTTTTGGAGAAAAAAGATGTACAAATTGAATGGGTAAAAACCGATATTGAAAAGCAAAAACAAAGTAGTTCTTTATAAAGATTTCGGCGAGCCAAAGGCTCGCCGAAACTATTTCCATTATCTTTTCAGTTCTTCAACCAGAAGTTTTATTTTGTCAATATGTTTTCCGTAAAACTTTTGAAACCACCATTTTCCAATCGCAAACAGTGCAAAAATTCCGAAAACAACCGTGATTATTGAGGTTGATGCAATTTGCAAGTTCGTAAGCGGAACTTTTCTTGGGATAAACTCTAAAACAATAATCATTTCGCACACCAAAAACGGAATAAAAGAGACATAAAACGAAAGATAATACTGCTTGTTGAGTTCAAACTGATGAAGAAGGTCTTTCAAACCGTCATACGTATTGAGTTCTGGGTTGCTCATTTCTTTATACAGTTTAAAAAATTTACTAAAGAAAAAAGCAGTGACAAACATCATTGAAACCACAAGAAGGTCGATGTAAAAATTAAACTTAAACGGAGCCGGACTTATCGCCATCACGATAAACGCAAAAATGAAAATTCCTACCGTGTACCAAAATTCCATGCGCATATTCTTTCGCATACTTTCGAGCGGAAGATGAAGAGAATTTCTTTGTTCTGCATTTATTTCAGGAATGTTTTCGAGATTTTCTTCATTCCAAGTGTTTTTTAGATCGTCGATATTCATGATGTTTATTTTAATGTTACGAGTTTTGAGATACGAGTTTCGATGGATGATGATTTGGAATCGAATGAAGTCTTCAACTCGAATCTCGCATCACTTCTCAGTTAAGTATTCAAAATCTCTTTCAATTTATTTTTTGCCCTGTTCATTTTTACTCTTACGTTTCCTTCGGAAATTCCCATTTGCTCTGCAATTTTTTTTCCAGAAAAATCTTCGAGGTAATAAAAAATAAAAGCTTTATCAATTGCATTAAGTTGATTAATTGCGCTGTACATTTTGTTTAATTTTTCTTCTTTTTCGAGGTCGTATTCGTCTTGCTCAATTTTATAATTGGTAAAATCTGAATTATTGATGAAATTTCTTTTCTTTTCAGTTTTTAGAAATACAATCGCCGTATTTAGGGCAATTCTGTATAACCAGGTCGAAAATTCAGATTCTCCTCTAAATTTTGGAAATGCCTTCCAAACTTGAAAAATTATTTCTTGAAAAAGATCGTCGCGGTCTTCAGAGTTGTCCATATACATTTTAGAAATCTTGTAAATGATTCCTTTATGTTGTTCGATTTTCTCTAGAAACTCTTTTTCGTAGCTCATTTTTTTGTACTCTGAAAAGTTAGTAGTCGGATGTAAAAAATGTTACAATTAAATATTGAAAATAAATCTGTATTTAAATATTCCATTAATTTTTTTATCTGATTGTATTTCTATAAAATTTGCATTTGTGGCTTGTTATTTGATTGAATATCAAATATATTGAAATAATTTTTTTAAAGGTTTACAACTTCAAATTAAACATTTATATATGCGTGATTCGGGCGACCCAAAGGGTCGCCCGAATCTATTTTACCTAAAAAATTATCTAAATATTATCCTTTAAAACAAATAATCTGTACTTAAGAAATTAGAATCGTGGTCTCTTACAATGGTATTCAGAAGATTTTTGTTTGATTCTGTATATTTTGCAGCAACCAAAGAACGAATTGAAAACGAACGGAGCGCATCAAATACAGAAAGCGTACCTTCTGCACTGTCTTTTCTTCCTGTAAACGGGAAAACATCCGGACCTCGTTGCGCCTGACAATTTATGTTTACTCTGCTTACCAAATTCACAAACGGGTCTATTAATTTTGAAACTTCTACCGCATCTTCACTGAAAATACTTACCTGCATCCCGTGTGAAGCGTTTACTTGATAATCAATAGGTTCATCTATATTTTCGAAAGGAACAACCGGAATTACAGGCCCGAACTGCTCTTCGTGATATAGTTTCATTTCAGGATTTACTGGGTAAACAACGGCAGGAAATACAAAAGATTCATCAGTAAAACCTCCGTTTTCGTTCAAAACTTTTGCGCCTTTTTGTTTGGCATCTTCAATACATTCTTTTAAATAAGAAGGTTTATTGAGCTCCGGAAGTGGTGTTATTTTTACCTCTTTTTCCCACGGCAAGCCGGGTTTCATTTTACTAACAGCTTCGCTTAATTTTTTGGTAAACTCTTCCGCAACATCTTTCTGAACGAAAATTAATTTCAAAGCGGTGCATCTTTGTCCGTTAAACGAAAGTGCGCCGAGTAAACATTCGCTTACTGCAACATCTAGGTTTGCGTTTTTAGTGACGATGGCTGCATTTTTAGCATCAAGACTTAAAATTGCTCTTAAACGATTGACTTTCGGGTGTAGTTTTTTCAAACCGTTTGCCACTTTACTGGAACCAATGAAGGCTAAAACATTCACTTTTCCGCTTTCCATAATTGGGGTGATAATTTCTGAACCTTTTCCGTACAAAGTATTCACGGTTCCTTTTGGGAAAGATTCTTGGAATGCTTTTAACAAAGGATAATGTGCTAAAACACCATGTTTTGGAAGTTTAAACAAAATAGTATTTCCCATAATTAAAGCTGGGATAAGTGTGGTGAAAATTTCATTCAAAGGATAATTGAATGGTCCCATACTTAAAATAACGCCTAAAGGAGCTCTTCTAATTTGCGCAATCGTACCTTCTGCCTGTTGAAATCGAGAAGATTCTCTGTCTAAATCTTTCAGTGCGTCGATGGTTTGATTGATGTAATCTACCGTTCTATCGAATTCTTTGGTAGAATCGGGGAGTGTTTTTCCGATTTCCCACATCAAAAGTTTAATGATGATTTCGCGCTGCTTAATCATTAAATATACAAATTTTTGCATACACTTTATACGACCTTCTACAGACATTGTTGGCCATTCTCCCAAACCATTGTCGTAGGCTTTTACGGAGGCTTCGAGAACTTCCATAGCTTCTTTTACTCCTAAATTGGGGATGCTTCCAAGAAGTTTTCTCTCTAAACCATTTTCGGTGGCGATGCAAACAGGGGAGTAGATATTTTGGGTTTCTCCGTTCCAGGGAACTAATTCGCCATTGAGGAGATATTCTCTTTGATGGATTTCATCGATTTTAAATTCTGTGGGAATGTCATTTTCATGTTTAAAAATTTCTCCAAACGGAGAATGGTTTACTGAACTCATAAATTTTGTATTTTAATAGTTTTGGTCTTTGAGAGAATAAATTTAGTTTGAAAAATTGATTTTCACGACTACTTTCCCATAGATTTATTCTATTTTCAGAAGGTTTTTTGTGGGATTGCACTTTAAGAATTATTTAACCTTTACGGCAGAGAAAATCGTTAAGATTTGATTAAATTTGAGCAAACAATTAAAAAATAAATTATGTCTACAACTATTACTTTAAAAGGAAACGAAGTACACACCATAGGAACTCTTCCACACGTAGGTTTTACCGTAAGAGATTTTGCTTTGGTAGATGCTGCTTTAAACGTAAAAACACTTGAGAATTTTGCAGGTAAAAGAAAGGTTTTCAATATTTTCCCAAGTATCGATACGCCAACTTGTGCGTCTTCTGCAAGAAAGTTTAATGAAGAAGCTTCTGCATTAGAAAACACAGTAGTAATCAACGTTTCTAAAGATTTGCCATTTGCTTTGGGTAGATTTTGTGCAGCTGAAGGATTGAATAACGTAGAAACTCTTTCAGATTTCAGAGGTTCTTTTGGTGATGACTACGAAGTAACGATTACAGATTCTCCTTTAAAAGGCCTTTTGAGCCGTGCTGTAATTGTAACAGACGAAAATGATAAAGTAGTTTATACTGAGCAAGTAGCAGAAATTGCAGACGAGCCAAATTATGAAGCGGCTTTAGCTGCTTTAAAATAAGCAAGTTTTATAGATAATATGTAAATCATCCTGTTTTATAGGATGATTTTTTTATTTTTGTACATCACACTAATGACCTAAATCTTAAACATTGAAAAGAAATATACTCCTCACGTTCCTTTTTTTCTTTATTTGGCAAATCTCTTGTTTTGCCCAAAATTCTTTGCTGAAGCCACAAGTTTTAACTGAAAAGGAAATTCAAGAAAGTGTTCCATTAAAAGGAGATGCTAAGTTTTTTGAAGGCGACAATCCTGCTTTTTCTTCTCCAGATTTTGATGATTCTTCTTGGAAGTACATGAATTTTAATGTCAAAGAATCTTATAAAAAAAATCAAACATATTGGATTAGATATTACTTTACAATTGATTCTGCATCGGTAAATAAGCCTCTTTGTTTCAGAATATCTCAAATGGGAGCTTCAGAAATTTTCCTGAATGGTAAAAAAATAGAAACCGTAGGAAAAGGAGATTTGGATATGTATTTTGTGAAACAACTCAATAACTATTAAATGAAGAAAAACATATATCATCAAATTGTAATTTGTTTTTTGTTTCTACAGTCTTTTGTTAACGCACAAGTAAGTAGAGATAGTGCGATTTCCATTCGTATAAACAAAGAAGATGTTTCTACTAGGATCGATTGGATTAGTACGGATCAGGATAGTTTGGCTTTTGCAAAACCAGATTATAATGATAAAAATTGGAAAAAGTTTCAATTTTCTTTTCTTAAAAATAGTTCTGAAAAAGTTTATTGGCTTAGAAGTTACATAAAAGTTGATAGCCATCTTATCAATCAACCCTTACAGATTGATGTGATGCAATTAGGAGCAAGTGAGATTTATTTGGATGGAAAAAGAATTGCGACTATCGGTGAGATTTCTAACAATAAAGTCAAAAAATTTGCAATCAAAAAGAAGGAACCAATTTTGGTTTCATTTAATGATACTAAGGTACATGTTTTAGCCATTCGCGTTTTTGCATTGCCACTTTCGGAAAATGAAATGAATTTTACGAATGGATTTATGAGTGGAGTTGGTTCAAAACTGGTTGAAGCAAATGTGCTTCCTGCGGATGTTTACTTCAATAAAACATTAGAAAAAGCTAAAAATTTTTATCGTTATACGATGTTAATCAGCGGTTTTTTTCTAGCACTTTCTTTTATTCATTTTTTGCTTTTTGCATTTTACAGAAAAGCTACTTATAATCTTTTTTTTGCGTTTTACAATTTATCTATCAGTTATTTAACCTATCAAGTTTTACAATCTTATGAATTAGAAGATCCAAGATTACTTTCAGAACATACTTTTAAGTTTATTTTGGGATTGTCTGTTTTTAGTGTTGCACTTTCAGGGTTTATTAATACACTTTTTGCAAAACGAAAACTAAGGTTTAAAATTATATTTGGTTTTGCAATTATAACAGTAATTTCCTATTATTTTTCAATAGCACTATCTATATCGTTGCTCAGTTTTTTACTGTTTTTTGTAATTTTAGAATCCTTTATTGTCATACTTATTGCAATGATTCGCAAAGAAAAATCAGCATTTATTGTTGGGGGTGGCATTTTAACTTTTATTGCATATACAATTATAGCAATCATTACCTCAATATATGATTTTGGCTTCCAAGGTTATCATTTAGATAAAGGATTACTGTCGATGGTTGTACTTATTAGTTTTCCATTGTCTATTTCAGCGTATTTAGCTTGGCAATATTCATTAACAAATTTAAGCTTGAAACAACAGCTCGACGAAGTAAACCGCCTTTCTGATATTAATTTAAAACAAGAACAAGAGAAACAGCAGATTCTTCAAGATCAAAACGATTTGCTTGAAAAACAGGTTGATGAACGTACTTTTGAGCTTCAAAAAGAGAAAGAAAAAACCGAAAATCTATTACTTAACATTCTTCCGCATGAAGTGGCGGAAGAATTAAAAGAAAACGGAAGTTCTGAAGCCAAATATTATGATGAAGTAACGGTTTTATTTACTGATTTTGTTAATTTTACCCAAAGCTCAGAAAAAATGGGCGCCGAGAAAATGCTCATCGAATTGAATGAATGTTTCACCGCTTTCGATTTAATTATGGAAAAACATGGTTTAGAAAAAATAAAAACCATTGGTGATGCCTATCTCGCCGTTTGCGGATTGCCGGTAAAGAATGAATGTCATGCCTACAAAACGGTTTTGGTGGCTTTAGATATCATCGATTTTATTGAAGAGAGAAAGAAAATTAACGCCAATACATTAGATATCAGAATTGGAATTAATTCTGGGTCGTTAATTGCGGGAATTGTCGGGGTGAAGAAATTTGCTTACGATATTTGGGGCGATACCGTAAACACGGCGGCAAGAATGGAGCAAAACAGTAAAAGAGGGAAAATAAATATATCAGAATCTACTTATCAATTGGTGAAAGATAAAATTGTTTGCGAGTACCGCGGGAAAATTCATACCAAAGGAAAAGGCGATATGGATATGTATTTTGCAATTGAAATTAAAAAGGATTAACCACAAAAGCCACAAAAGTTATTAAGTACGATAATTTAAAATAAAAGTTTGTAAACTTTTTTAAACACATGAGTTATTTAAGATTTAGATAAAACTTGAAAATATTTTAGAACATATTAGAGAAAATCAAAGATTTTCAAAATTTATGTGCTCTAAAATACATGCAGAGAATTAGACTAAAAAACTTATGTGACTTTGTGGTTAAAAAATCTTTATTTGTAATATGGAATACGAAAAATTAAAAAAAATAATTCTCAACAGACTCAAGGAAAACCTTCCTGAGCATCTGTCTTATCACAGCGTAATGCACGTAAAAGACGTTATAGAAGCAGTTCAAGAAATTGGTGCTGCTGAAAATGTGAGTGATGAAGATATGGTTTTGCTCAAAACTGCAGCTTTGTTTCATGATACAGGTTTTTTGTTCGGGTCTAAAAATCATGAAGAAAAATCTTGCGAAATTGCAGGAGAATATCTTTTGGATTACGGATATACAAAACAACAACTCGAGAAAATTAACGGAATGATTATGGCAACTAAAATTCCACAAATGCCTAAAAATAAATTGGAAGAAATTGTTGCTGATGCCGATTTAGATTATCTTGGGCGAGACGATTTTTTTGTAATTGGAGATAAACTTTTCGAAGAACTTTCCATGTTCGGAATCGTAAATTCTGAAAGAGATTGGAATCTTTTACAAGAAAAATTCTTAGAAAGTCATCATTATTTCACCCAAACTTCTATCGAAAATCGAAAAGAGAAAAAACAAAAAAATCTCGACATTATTAAATCTAAACTAAAAAACGACTAATCATTTTATGAGCTCTTCAACTAAACATGGCCCGCTTTTTACCCTTTCAGATATTATTTATCTCGTTTTAGGGGTTATTTCTGCGAGTTTTGCATTAAAATCTTTTCTGGTTCCCAATCACTTTTTAGATGGCGGAGTTACCGGTATTTCACTATTGCTTCACGAAGTGTATCATTGGAATTTAGGCGTGGTTTTATTGGTTTTAAATATTCCTTTCATCATTTTGGCGTATTTTCAGATTGGGAAACATTTCGCCATAAGAAGCAGTCTTACGATTCTTTTAATTGCCATTACGATGTATTTTGTGCCTTTTCCAGAGCTTACTCACGACAAGCTTTTGGTGGCAATGTTTGGTGGTTTTTTCCTCGGAATTGGGATTGGTCTTTCGATGCGTGGTGGCGGAACTTTCGATGGAATGGAAGTTTTGGCATTACTTACGTTCAAGAAAAGTAGTTTTAGCATTACTGAAATTATTTTAGGGATGAACATCATTATCTTCATCATTGCAGCAGTATTTTTAAATGTTGAAACGGCTTTGTATGCGATTATGACGTATTTGGTGGCAAGTCAGATTACAAAATATGTGATTGAAGGAATTGAAGCATACACTGGCGTTACCATTGTTTCCGGAAACAGTGAAGAAATAAAAAAAGCTTTGGTATTAACCATGAATAAAGGGATTACCGTTTACAGAGGCGAAAGAGGTTTCATGAAAGAATCTTTTGAGCAAAGCCAAGACGCCGATATTATTTTTACCATTGTTACCAGATTGGAAGTTAGAAAACTACAAAATATTGTACGTTCTATCGACCCGAAAGCTTTCATTTTCACCCAAACCGTGAGAGAACCACAAGGTGGAATTGTAAAAGAAATTGTAAAGCATTAATTATAAATTGTAAAAAATCTAAATATTTGCTTTTACATTTTAAAGCCAATTTTTGCTATAAAAATATTCAAAGCCTTGTGGAAATTTTTCGCAAGGCTTTATTATTGAATTTGGTTAAAAAAAAATTGAATAAAATCAATAGAGTTGGGCTTTAGCCCGACTACAAAATGGCAGTATCAAAAAGGCAGTCAAAATGATAAAAATGCAAAAAGGTGAAACAAGCTTGTTTGTATTCAGTGTAAATTTACAGAAAGGCAAAACAGGGTTGTTTGTATTCAATGTAAACTTGCAGAAAGGTAAAACAGGGTTGTTTGTATTCAAATACAATTTTATTTTAGTTAAAAGAATACTAGCTCTTCAATATTTTGTTTGGAAATCAATATTTCAAATTGACATCGGAAACGGAGGCGTTGAAAAATTTTGAAAAGATTCCGTTAAAAAATCTCCATTGTTTGAGTGGCGGCAAAAATTTTGTTAGATATCGAATTTTTATTTCCGCCCGAGTTTTGGAGATTTTAGGAATTTTTTCAAAATTTTAGCCGAGTTTCCAAGTCTTGAATTTTTGGTTATTTTGCTTCAAGGCAAAAGAACAAGAAATCAAAAATAACAAATGAATGTTAAAATTAAAAATCCACAATTTTGGAGAAGAACCAATTTTATTTTAGTTAAAAGAATACTCTTTGACGCTATTTTAGAGAGGAATTGAAAAAATATTATGCTTAATAACTTGAAATTTAATACTTTTAAGTTTCATTTAAATCAAAAAGATGAGCCGTAAAGCGTTAGAAATTTGTTATGATTTTCCTTTTTTTCTTGCGGAAGAGTTAGAAGAAATCTTTCAGGCGCACGAAAAGGTACATTTTCAAAAAGGAGAATTCATTTTAGAAGAAGGGAATGTCGCCAATGAATATTATATCTTAGAAAAAGGTTTGGTACGCTCATTTGTAAACGATTTTAGCGGAAACGAAGTAACAACCAGCTTCTTTGCAGACAACGAAATTATCATCGAAGTTTCTTCGCTTTTCCAAAGAATTCCTACGCAGGAAAATATAGTTTGCATTACCGATTGCGAATGTTTTAAATTTACTTTTGAAAACTTCGAAGAGTTATTTCACAAAATTCCAAACCTCAGAGAATGGGGAAGAGCGTGGATGTCGCAAGAGCTTTTTGCATCCAAACAGCGTTCGGTAGAGATGTTTACCTTATCGGCAACAAGTCGATATTTAAAATTATTAGAACAAAAACCACAAGTTGTTCAGTTTGCACCTTTGAAGCAGATTGCCTCTTATTTAGGAATTACCGACACTTCTTTAAGCAGAATTCGAAAAGAAATTGTTTCTCACAGTCCTAAAAATTAAATAATTTTTCATTTAAAATAAAACCAGAAAACTTGTCTTATGGCAAGTTGTTTTTTTTGCTAAATTTCTACTTTTGAAATAGTAAAAGCTTTACAGATATTACTTAAAATAACGAATTGTAAAATATAAAATTCAAATACAGGAATATGAAAATCAACCAAATATATGTAAATCTTCCTGTGAAGGATATTCAGCAGACCAAAGATTTTTGGACGAATGTAGGTTTCACAATCAACGAACAGTTTTCAGATGATAAAGCAGTTTGTGTGGTGATGAGCGACAATATTTATGTTATGTTTTTAACAGAAGAATATTTCCAAACCTTCTCCGAAAGACCAACTCCAAAAGGCGATACCACACAAGTTTTGTTAGCGATTGGTTTAGACAGCCGCGAAGAAGTAGACCAAGTTGTAAATGCTGCTGTGAAAAACGGGGCAACACAGCACGAAGAACCGCAAGATTATGGCTGGATGTATCAAAATTCTTTCTGGGACATCAACGGTCATGGTTGGAACGTTACTTTTGCAGACCTTTCCCAAATGCCTTCTCAACCTTAACCTTAACCTTAACCTTAACCTTAACCTCAATTTTAAAAACATAATTATGGCAAAATTAAATTCATACCTCAATTTTGATGGTAAAGCAGAAGAAGCTTTCAATTTTTACAAATCAGTTTTCGGCGGAGAATTTCTTGGCGAAGTGTACAGAATGGGAAATGCTCCCGGAACAGAAGAGCTTTCCGAAGAAGACAAAAACAGAGTAATGCACGTTGCACTTCCTATTGGTGGAGATCTTTTGATGGGTTCAGACATTGTCCCTGCTTTCGGGCAGAAATTAAATCTTGGCAATAGCAATTACGTATCTGTTTTTCCTGAATCTAGGGAAGAAGCAGAACGCCTTTTCAACGGACTTTCGGAAAACGGAAACATCGAAATGCCCCTTGAAGATCAGTTTTGGGGAGATTATTTCGGTAGTTTTCAAGACCAGTTTGGTATTCATTGGATGATAAATTATAACGAAGAATACACGAAATAATACTATATTTAAGAACAAAATTTGCAAGGCAACCGCAAAGGTTGCCTTTTTGTTAAAATAAAACTAGGATATGGAAAAAATACAGATAGATATTACCATTTTGGCGCCTGTAGAAAAAGTTTGGAATTATTTTAACGAGCCAAAACATGTTACCCAATGGAACTTTGCCCACGAATCTTGGCAATGCCCAAGTTCAGAAAACGATTTGCGTTTAGGAGGGAAATTCAAACATAGAATGGAAGCAAAAGACGGAAGTTTTGGTTTCGATTTCGAAGGCTTTTACGATGAAATTATTCCCCACGAAAAAATAAAATATCATCTTGAAGATGGCAGAAATGTAGAAGTTATCTTCGAAAAAATAGACGAAAATACAACGAAAGTTACAGAGGTATTCGACCCTGAAACTCAAAACCCTGTAGAAATGCAGCGCGATGGGTGGTACGCAATTTTAGACAATTTTCACAAACATGTAGAAAATAATTAACGCAAAAATCGGCGTCATGATTAGCCTTATTATGATGACAAACGTCAAGAAAATTTGCACAGAAAAACATCAACCAGAAAACCAATTTCTAAAAGGAATTTTGGCAATTCCTGCACGAAGAACCTTAGAAAAAGAGAAAATTAACACTTTGGAGCAACTTTCAGATTACACAGAAAAAGAACTTCTTCAGTTTCATGGTTTCGGGAAAAACACGATAGAAAAACTTAGAAATTTCATGCAAGAAAACAACTTTACCTTCAAATCAGAGTTTTAGAAGTTTTTGGGCGCCTTTTTCCGCCCTCCATTCCCGCTTTTATTATTTTTTTTCAAAAATAATAAAGAGCTCCATTCAGGTCGGGGCGCGTGCAATTCGATGATTTCAAAATCAACAGAAAATTTAAAATATAAAATGAACAATACAATTTTTCCATGTCTTTGGTACGACGCAGACGCCAAACAATCAGCAGAATTTTACTGTGAAGTTTTCGGCGGAACAATTACAGCAGATACACCAGTTGTGGTAAACATCGAAGTTTTCGGACAAAAATTGATGCTTCTAAATGGTGGTCCTCAATTTCAGAAAAACGCTACTATTTCTTTCATGGTTCTTTGTGAAACCGACGAAGAAGTAGAAAAATATTGGAAACCACTCTCAGAAAACGGAATTGTTTTAATGGATCTTGGCGAATATCCTTGGAGTAAAAAATACGGATGGGTTCGAGATCGTTTTGGCGTAACTTGGCAAGTGTATCTTGGCGAAAATCAGGGAGAGCAAAAAATTATTCTTACATTAATGTACATTCATCACAATAACGGAAAAGCCATGCAAGCAATGGAATTATACACCAAAATTTTCCCTAATTCTAAAATAGGAAGTGTTTTGAAATACGGAGATGGAGTAGGGAATGAAACGCATGAAGTTCCTGAAAACGTGCAACACGCTCATTTTGAAATCGATGGCTACAGTTTCTTTTGCATGGATAATTCTTACGACCATCAGTTTGATTTTAATGAAGGAATTTCAATCGTGGTAATGACAGAAAATCAGGAAGAAACCGATCATCTTTGGTATTCTTTAACGGCAAATGGAGGAAGCGAAAGTATGTGCGGTTGGTTGAAAGATCCTTTTGGCGTAAGTTGGCAAATTGTTCCCAAAAGATTGCTTCAATTAATGAGTGATCCCGATAGAGAAAAAGCACAAAAAGTAGTGATGGCAATGATGAAAATGCAGAAAATTTCAATCCCGGAATTGGAAGCTGCATATTCTTCTTAAAAAACGACGCGAAAATGTTTTCGGCGTATTGTTTGTAGCAGTTTAAGCTTCAACTAAACCGCAACTTTTTAATATTATGGAACTTTTAAAATTTGATATAAAAATAAATGCATCTCCAGAAAAAGTTTGGAGTGTACTTTGGGACGAATTTTCTTTTAGACAATGGACTTCCGCATTCTGTGAAGGTTCTTTTTACAAAGGAAACTTGGAAGAGGGAAGTAAAATACAATTTTTAGACCCTGAAAATAACGGAATGTTTAGCAAAGTGGTGAAAATTATTCCGTCTAAAGAAATGGTTTTTCTCCATTTAGGCGAAATTTTTAGCGGCATCGAAACACCGATGAATTGGGAAAACGCAACAGAATCTTACTTTCTGGATGGTGATGATGAATTCACTCATTTAAGATTGGAAGTGAATTCTAGCGAAGAATTTAAAGATTTCTTTGAGGAAAAAACGCCATTAGCACTTCAGAATGTTAAACATCTTTCTGAAAATCAATTTTAAACATAAAAAATGAAATAATTATGGAAAACTTAATGCACAATATCGTTATCAACGCTTCAAAAGAGAAAATATGGGATGTTCTTTGGAGTTCTGAAACGTATGGGGAATGGACGAAATTTTTCAGTCCGGGTTCTCAAATGAAAACAGATTGGCAAATTGGCGGAAAAACCTATTTTGTAAATCAAGAAGGAGCCGGAATGGTTTCTACCATTGACAGTATGGATAAACCAAATGAAATTGTTTTTAAACATTTAGGAATGGTTGATACGGAAGGTAACGAAGATACTCATAGCAAAGAAGTAATGGAATGGAGCGGCGCTTCGGAAAAGTATTTTCTAATTTCTCTTGCCGATGGTTCTGTAAAACTTCAAGTGGAAACTCAAGTAGATGCAGAATGGAAAGACCACTTAAATGAAGGATTTATACAAGGTTTGAAGGTGATAAAAGAACTTTCGGAAGCTAAGTAATTTTTTTAAAACTAAATTAATATCTAAAACCTTTCAGCGTTTTAAACGCTGAAAGGTTTGTTTTTTTATATTTTCTGAATTTTTTTTAAAAAACGTAACGTAAACCTGGGAGAAACTTTTCTCATAGCCCGGATAGAAGCGGCATCCTTTTCTGGATTTCGGCGGAGCGAAGCTCCGCCGAAATCCAGAAAAGATAGAGCGGAGAGCCGGAATAGCTCCTAAAAAAAGAATCTCGAAAACCCTTTAAACAAAAGAAAAATAAAAAATTCAGAAAAATATTTTACATTTATTAAAGTAAAACCAAAAAATCAATCGTCATAGCAATATGGAGATTGCTGAAAAAATAACAATGCCACAACAGGAGAAAGAAAATATCATCTCGCAAACCGTATCGAAATACGGCGGAAAGTTGATGTCTTATATTCGTCCTAAAGTGAAAAATACGGAAGATGCTGAAGATATTCTGCAGGAAGTGTGGTATCAGTTCAGTAGTTTAACCAATTTGTCTGAAATTGTGAATGTTGGAGGTTGGTTGTACCGAGTGACGGCAAATAAAATTACAGATAAATACAGAAAGAAAAAAACAGAAAATCTCGAAGATTACGTGTACGAAGATGAAGACGGAGATTTCTCGATAAAAGATATTCTTTTGATGGATGAAAGCGCAGGTCCGGAAGTGAAAATGTTTCAGGATGAAATCTGGAAAAAGCTTTTTGAAGCGCTTGAAGAATTACCAGAAAAACAGCGCCTCGTGTATGTAGAAAACGAATTGAATGATAAAACTCTTCAGGAAATTGCGGATGAACATGGCGAAAACATCAAAACAATTATCAGCAGAAAAAATTACGCAGTAAAGCATTTAAGAAATCGTTTGAGACGACTTTACGAAGATTTAAACAACTAGAAATATATATCATGAATCATAAACATAAAAAAGGGTGGATTTGCCTATTCCTTTGTCCGTCACTTATTTTTTTAGGCGTCACATGGATTGTAATGGCGCTTTGGAATTGCCTTCTTCCTGAAATTCTCGGCGTAAAAACGGTCACATTTTGGCAGGCTATGGGAATTCTTGTCCTCAGTAAAATTCTTTTTGGAGGATTTCATTTCGGAAAAGGAATGAGAGATTTTAAAGAAAGAAAAATGAGAGAAAAAATGATGAATCTTTCTCCTGAAGAAAGAGAAAAATTCAAAGAAGTTTGGAGAAACCGTTGTGAAAGCGGACTTTTCAACAGAAATAAAAGAACAAACGAAGAGTGAAAATTTTAGAAGTAGTAAAGTTTTAACGGATTCGTCAATATAAAAAGAGAAGTAGAGCCTCGTAGAGGCGAACTGTTAATAGAAATTTAAAATTAGAAAAAGATGAAAAATTCAGTATTAAAAGGTGTTCTAGGAGCACTTGCAGTGGCAGGAATTGCCGTAGTTGCAAAAAAAGTAATCGAAAGAAAAAGATTTGTAAAAGGTATTTTTGAAGAATACGATATTAAAGAAAAAACTCCATTTGGTTTGGCAGACAAAATCAGACAAATGAATGAAGAAGAATACCAAGAGTTAAAAGGTAAATTCAAAGAAAGATTTGCATCAAAATGCCATCACAGAAAATTCGAAAGAAGAAATAAAGCTGCAGAAGCTTAATACAAAGTAACTAGATTGAAATTGTTTAATTCCGGCAATAATTGTCGGAATTTTTTTTGTCCGTATTCAGAATTAAATTCGTGCATTCGTGGCTATTTTCTTATTTTTGTTAGCCTAAAATGAAAGACTACTACTATTTTCTCGGAATTCCCAATGATGCTTCGGAAGAAGACATCAAAAAATCTTACAGAAAACTTTCGTTAAAATATCATCCCGATAAAAATGAAAACGACGATTTTTTTGCAGATCGTTTCCGAGAAATTCAGGAAGCATACGAAACGTTGAGCGATAAAAGCAAAAGAAGGAGTTATGACCAGAATTTAGAAAGTCATCAAAAAAGTTTTAGATACAACGTTCCGCCATCGATAAAAACGTTTACGGCAAATAAAATTCACGCGAAAAAAGGAGAAGAAATTATCATCAATTGGCAAACACAAAATGCTGATGTGGTGAAAGTTTTACCTTTCGGACTTGAAAAAGCGTACGGAGAAAGAGTTTTTAAGATTACAGAATTTAAGGACGGGAAATTCCAGATTTTGCTTCATGCAACCAATTCTTTATTGCATAAAACAGCCGTTCAGGGAATTACAATTACAGAGGTTTTTGAAACCAATTCAGAGAAAATAAAGGCAAATGTTGAAGAAATGTTGAAGCCTCAATCGAGAACAATCATCAACCAAAAAGGGCAACCGAAAATTGTAATGCTTATTTGGGGAATCATTATTCTCGCTGTAGCATTGTATTTTTTGATTAATAATTTTGCGTGAGAATCGAAATTGGTGATTTGAGATTCAAGATTCAAGATTTAAAATTGATAGTTTCCGAATGTTGAACTTCTAACTTCTAGCTTCCATCTTCCATCTTCCATCTTCCATCTCTTCACTTCCAACACCGCAACTACGCCATTTTCTTTCTTCCCGGGCATTTTTTGCAACGTTTTCCTTTTTTAAATTTTTTGCAGCAAGACTTTTTATCGCCGCAAAGCATTTCTTCTTGAGTATAATTGAAAGCCGGAGCCAAAGGTGCTATTTTGAATGGAACTATTATATTCATGATGCAAATATATTAATTTAGAATAAATCAAATTAAAATATTTTAATTTTTTTGTTTTCGTTGATTAACAGTGCTTTTTGTGATGATTTTCTATGGTCTTTTCATGAAACTTTTCCGAATAATATTTCCCGAAAACATTTTGAAGACCTATCAA
Organism: Chryseobacterium sp. HNCC26DJ239; assembly: GCF_057180445.1. Taxonomy (NCBI): domain Bacteria; kingdom Pseudomonadati; phylum Bacteroidota; class Flavobacteriia; order Flavobacteriales; family Weeksellaceae; genus Chryseobacterium; species Chryseobacterium sp. HNCC26DJ239. The sequence continues at coordinate 387,156 of NZ_JBXUGJ010000001.1, read as the reverse complement.
AGGTCAGATTTTGCTTATTGTACAATCGATCAAAAAAATGTAATTTTACCAATCTTTTTTCACGAATAAAATCTAATATATAAAAATGAATACAGAACAGTTTGTAAGCCGTCACATTTCCCTAAATGAAGCCGATAAACAGGCGATGTTGGAAAAGTTAGGCGTTTCAAGTGTTGATGAGTTGATTTCTCAAACCATCCCTTCTTCTATCCGTTTAGAAAAAGATCTTAACATTTCAGAGCCACTTTCAGAGTATGAGATGATTCGTCATTCTAAAGAATTGGCATCAAAAAATGCAGATTTTACAAACTACATTGGTTTCGGATACCACAATACGCTTTTACCGGCTGCAATTAAAAGAAACATCTTTGAAAACCCTAGCTGGTACACTGCTTATACGCCGTACCAAGCAGAAATTGCGCAAGGAAGATTAGAGGCTCTCCTAAATTTCCAAACTGTAGTTTGTGATCTTACTGGTTTTGCTCTTGCCAATGCATCTCTTTTGGATGAGTCTACTGCAGCAGCTGAAGCCATGCACATGTTCTTCAACAACAGAACGAAAGATCAGAAAAAAGCGGGTGCTAATAAATTCTTCATCTCAGATTTGGTTTTACCACAAACAGTTTCTGTATTAAGAACTAAAGCTGAAGGTCTTGAAATTGAGATCGTAGAAGGAGATCACAAAACGCATCAGTTTGATGGAACTTATTACGGTGTTTTGTTGCAATATCCAGGTAAAAACGGTGTTGTTTTAGATTATACAGATGATATCGTAGAATATAAAAAATTAGATCTTCAAGTAGCTGTAGCTTGTGATCCGATGGCGTTGGTGAAATTGAAATCACCGGCTTCTATGGGAGCAGATTGTGCGGTAGGTACTACCCAGAGATTTGGTATTCCTATGGGATATGGTGGTCCTCACGCAGCATTTTTTGCTTGTAGAGAAGATTACAAAAGAGACATTCCGGGAAGAATTATCGGGGTTTCTCAGGATATGTACGGAAAACGTGCACTAAGAATGGCGCTTCAAACAAGAGAGCAGCACATTAAGAGAGAAAGAGCTACTTCAAACATCTGTACTGCACAGGTTTTATTGGCGGTAATGGCAGGGATGTATGCGGTGTATCACGGGCCAAAAGGGTTAAACTTTATTGCAGATCAAATTCATTTTAAAGCAAATACTTTAAGAAGTGCTTTACAAACTTTAGAATATGATGTAGTAGAAGAGCCAATTTTTGATACAGTGAAAATTCGTCTTAGTGAAGAAGAAAAATCTAGGTTGGCAAGAATGATGAAAGATCATAAGATTAACCTAAACTACTTTACGCAAGATGTGGTAAGTATTTCTGTGAACGAAAGTACAACCATTGAAAAACTTGATGTTTTGATGACTTCTTTTGGTCATTTTAAAGAAAAACAAGTTTCAAAATTAGAATTGAAAGAAATTTGCAGTATTCCTGACGAATTATTAAGAAAAGACGAAATCCTTACGGAAGAAGTTTTCAATAAATATCATACAGAAACTGAATTGATGCGTTACATCAAGCGTTTAGAAAGAAAAGACCTTTCATTAACGCACTCGATGATCTCTTTAGGTTCTTGTACCATGAAATTGAATGCTGCAACCCAAATGTTGCCGCTTTCTTGGGGAGAATGGGGTAGTGTACACCCATTTGTACCAGTAGATCAGGCAAAAGGTTATCAAATTATGATTGCTGAGCTTGAAAAAGATTTAGCAGAAATTACTGGTTTTGCAGGAACTTCTCTTCAGCCAAACTCTGGTGCTCAAGGTGAGTATGCAGGTTTAATGGTGATTAGAGAATATCACAAATCGAGAGGTGAAGGGCACAGAAATGTAGTATTGATTCCTCAATCTGCACACGGAACCAACCCAGCTTCTGCTGCAATGGCAGGGATGAAAATCGTTGTCGTAAAAAATCTTGAAAGCGGAGAAATCGACTTTGAAGACTTGAAAGCTAAAACAGAGCTTCACTCTGAAAACCTTTCTTGTGTAATGATTACTTACCCTTCTACTTACGGTTTCTTTGATGCAAACATTAAAGAAATTACAGCTTTGATTCACCAACATGGTGGGCAAGTTTACATGGATGGGGCAAACATGAACGCGCAGGTAGGATTTACAAGTCCGGGAAATATTGGTGCAGACGTTTGTCACTTGAATCTTCACAAAACTTTCGCTATTCCTCACGGAGGTGGAGGTCCTGGAGTTGGGCCAATCTGTGTTGCTAAACACTTGGTACCATTCTTACCAACCAATGCAAACATTAAAATCGGAACTAAAGAAGCTATTGAAGGGATTTCTGCAGCACCTTACGGTTCAGGTTTAATTTTAAATATTTCTTATTCTTACATCAAAATGTTGGGTACTTACGGTTTGAAAAAATCTACAGAACACGCAATTTTGAATGCTAACTATTTGAAAGAAATCTTGGCAGAGCACTTCCCGATTTTATATTCAAACGAAAACGGAAAAGTAGCCCACGAATGTATTGTAGATTTCCGTCAGTTTAAATCATTAGGAATCGAAGTAGCAGACGTTGCCAAGAGATTAATGGATTATGGTTTCCACGCTCCTACGGTTTCTTTTCCGGTTGCAGGAACATTAATGATCGAGCCTACTGAATCTGAAAGTAAATCAGAAATTGACCGTTTTGCAGAAGCATTAATATCAATTAAAAAAGAAATTGAAGAAATTGCTAATGGTGAAGCAGATACCTCAAATAATGTATTGAAAAATGCACCACATACAGAGCAAGTTGTAATCTCTGATTCTTGGGACAAACCATACAGCAGAGAAAAAGCAGCTTATCCGCTGGAATGGGTAAGAGATCACAAATTCTTTGCTTCTGTTTCCAGAGTTGATGAAGCTTATGGAGATAGAAATCTCGTTTGTACTTGTGAGCCTATTGAAGCTTATATGTAATTAGGTTTTTAAACATATTACAATCCCTCTCAGTTTTGAGAGGGATTTTTTGTGCGTATTAATTTGAGGAATTTAATTTTTTGAATGTTGGGCGGTTTGTCATTCAGAATAAAGTGTGTTGGAATGATGATTTTGGTATTTGTATTTTAGAATACAATTTATTGGGAAATGTTTTCTGAAAAAATTTAAAAATTATGGTAAGAAAAAAGAGGCTCTTTTGAAGTCTCTTTTATATGTTGTATTATTACTGGGCTGTGAGGAAATTAACACTTCTTTAATAGCTAAGTTTCTTTTGTTGGCTTTGCAATTCTAGCAAAAACTTGGTTATTAGCTACAGTTTTTTAATTAGTTAATATTATGAGTACTCCATCTTTTCCTCTAGCTCCATAAAGACTAGTTGTATTGTGTTTTGACTGAACCTCTATATCTTTAATATCCAGTTTTTCTAAGGTTTCAACAAGTGAATTTTCATCATATGTAAAAATGTCATGATTTAAGAAAATGAGCGGATTATTACCAATTAAATCATTCTCTTTTTGCTTTCGTAAGAAAGTCTTTACATCATATTTCTTTCTACCCTCATCATTTAATACATAGGAATCAGTTTGATTGATTTTCAGATTGTTTTGTTTTATTAATGACCAAAATTTTTCTGACCAGTTTACTTTGTTCCATATATTTTTCTTTACAGTAAGGATATCTTCAAGAACAGTCTTGTCAGTTTTCAAATCAATCAACTGAGAAACCAAATAATTTATGTCAAAAGGAAAGTTTGCAGAATATGATTTTTTAATGATTTCTTTATCAAAAACTTCGAGTCCAAAGTTTGATTTTACAACTGACATGAAATTTGTTAATTCGTGTCCTTCAAGTTCCTCAATATTTACAGAAACAACATTATTAAAATCGTTGTTAGAAATTGATTTTACATATTTAAGCATTTGAAGTTGTAAGTTATCATCTATTCCTTGGTCAAAACTATTTGGATTTGCAAATCTAAAATGCTTTCTTCGAGTGTAGCCAACAATAAAGTCATTGTAATTAACATTTGAGTTTTTGAAGAATGATTTAAATGATTTTTCGTTTATCACTTTGTCATTTTTCCATGCTAAAATGAGAATTTCATTATACTCTTTACATTTTGTAGATTCTAAAAATTGATAAAATCCGTTTAAAGTTGTATCAAAAGAATTATTTGTTTGTTGTGTTTGTAATTCGGTATAAATATTTTTTGCTTTTTCAAACGATTCTTTATTACAATGCTTTTGAATAAACTTGGCATCTTCTTCATATTTATTTTGAGCAAGTAGTATGAATGGAAAAAAGACAAATAAATTTAGGATTGTGGTTTGCATAAAATTGTAACTAACGTTTAGATTGACGTATTACATCAATCCAAACTATTCTCAAATATATCAAAAATCTTTATTATTTGAATTATTATATTCTTTTTATCAATGTTGTTATTACGGTTGACTGGGAATAACGCGCTATGTAGTAAAGTAAAAGAAATAAGCGAGAGAACCACCCCGTCAAAAATTCTGTTTCTTCGACTTCGCTCAGAATGACAGTATTTTTGCCACCTTATGATTTTCAGTGAATTAAATTATGTTAACTTAGTGTTTATGTTATGATTTGAGATTGTAAATGTTTGATTTTTAATGATAAACAGGATAGAGCAGGATGTTCATGTATTGTGATGTGACTAGATTGGTTTACACAAAATTAATATTATGAATAGGAAAAATTTACTTTCTAAACGAGCATTAAAATACATGCTTTTTTGCGGAGTTGTACTTTCTGCAAATCTTAACGCACAGACTCTTGCTTTCCCTGAAGCAACTGGTTTTGGAAGATATACCACTGGAGCGAGAGGAGCAGCCAACCCTCAAATTTATCTTGTTACCAATTTGAATGACAGTGGTCCCGGATCTTTTCGTGATGCGGTGAGCCAGCCCGGAAGGTTTGTGATCTTTAAAGTGGGAGGAATCGTGAATCTACAATCTATTGTTGCAGTATCACCCAATACCACTATTGCCGGACAAACCGCGCCGGGAGAAGGCATTGTTTTCTTAGGGCCTAGAGTTTCTTTTTCGGGAGCGAGTAACACGATTGCGAGGTATTTTAGAATTCGCTATGGTGGAACTTCTCAAAATCAAGATGCATCGGGAATTTCTAATGGAGCCAATATTATTTTGGATCACATGACATTTACGTGGGGAACCGATGAGGTTTTCTCTGTATACTGGGATAATAACGGAACAAGTCCGGATAATATTACGATTCAAAACTCAATTATTGGACAGGGAATGCATCGTCATAATCATTCTGCGGGAGGATTGATGCAACCACCTGCCGGAGGAAAAATCAGTTTGATTGGTAATTTATATATCTGTAATAAAACCCGTAATAATAAAGTAAAAGGAATAAATGAGTTTGTAAATAACGTGGTTTACAACTGGGGAAATTATGGAAACACGTACGGCCATACCCAGTCTGGTGAAGCGTACATTATGGGTGGAGATTCTGCGGGAGCTTCTTATGCGAATATTATTAATAATTATTTTATCGGAGGTCCCAATACCAGCGGAAGTGTGACGACGCCTTTCAGTGTTGGAAATGCTAATTTCAATCTGTATGGCTCAGGAAATTATTTTGATAACAATAAAAACGGAGTTTTAGACGGGACTTTGGTCCCTGCAGATTTAACGGGTTATCCCGTGGGAGACATTGCAGCAATACAAAGCACATCGTATGATTACCCGATGAAAAATCCTACGTTGTCTGCTTTAGATGCATATAATAATATAGTTTCAAAAGTAGGAGCTTCGTATCCGAGAAGAGATCAGGTAGATCAGTTGATGGTTTCAGATCTTTTAACTAAAGGAACTGCGGCAACGTATGTTTATGTACAAACCGATTTAACTACTCAGTTTGGATTTACGAATGGTGGAGCAGGGCATGTGTATGGCGCACCCGCTCCTTTAGATACAGATAACGACGGAATGCCCGATGCATGGGAAATTGCGCATGGTTTAAACCCTAATGTTTTTGATGCTTTAAATGTAAGTGCAACCAATGCACCTTATCTTAATATCGAAGATTACATTAATGGTTTACCCAATACTGTTGCGCCAGATTTTATTATGCCACCAACCAATTTGAATTTTACTAATTCACTTACTTCCGGAACTCCGGCTTCAAGTTCTTTAACTGTAAACTGGGCAGATAATGCAACGAACGAAACCAATTATATTTTAGAACGTTCTACAGATGGAACCAATTATTCTGTAATTGCTACTTTACCAGCGAATACCATAAGTTATAACGAAACTGGTTTAACACCCAATACCCAATATTATTACAGAGTAAAAGCGGTGAATGCAACAGATGCTTCTGTGTATGCAACAGCTTCTCTTACAACGCCGCCTGTTCCTTCTGCACCGGCACAAGCTTCAAATCCGACTCCTGCAAATGGTTCTACCCAAGTAGAATTAACCAATGGTAGTACGCTTTTAAAATGGACAGGAAGTACTAATACAACTAATTACACAGTGTTTTTTGGAACCGATCCTCAGAATTTAACGAGTGTGGCGACGATTCCTTATGCGGCTAATCCTTCTTATCAAATTTCTAATTTGAATACTACATCTACGTATTATTGGAGAGTAGATGCTTCGAATACATTAGGAAGTGTGGCGGGAACTGTTTGGAATTTTAAAGCCATAACCCCAAGTTTGGTTGGGCATTGGCCGTTCTCGGAAGCTCCGTCTCAAGGTGAACAAATTGCCGATGTTTCTCCATATGCCAATAACGGAACATTAAATATTGCTTACGATAATGCGAGTGTGAGAGTTCCTGGAAAAGAAAATTATGCTCTAGATTTAGCAACTTCACCTATAACGCCTTATATCGCGAGTATTCCGCATCAGGATCAGATTTTATTTAATACGAATTCTTTTACGGTTTCTTTCTGGATGAAAGCACCAACAAGTATGATTCCTTCTTCGTCTGCAACGAGTTTATATGTTTTGTGTAAAGGGTCTATTACAGCAAATGCTACGACTGGAGCAACAGGTAAACGTTTTAATGTTGAGATTAAAGGAGGACAACTTCGCTATGCAATTGATGATAATGTAACTAAAAAAGAAATTACGTCTCCAATTGCAAATTATTTTACAGGAAATTGGGTACATGTAGTAATTCAGAGAGATGTAGTGGCTCATAAGATGAGAATCTATACCAACGGAGTATTTACAGTAGAAACCGATGAAACTTCTGTAACAGGAATTGGCGAAGCAAGTGATTTGGTTCTTGGAAATATTGGTGAACTAGAGTTTCAGGCAACAACCAATGCTTCTGCCTCTTACAAAGGTGCGATCGATGAGTTGAAAATGTATAATTATGCACTTACAGCAAGTGATATTAGTTCTCTTTACAATCAGGCAATTTTGAGTAATGCAGAATTAAGTATCAGTAAAAATGTTGGGAAAGTATATCCGAATCCGGTAAAAGATGAGGTGCATATTCAACTTCCAGAATATAAAAAATCTAGTTTGGTAGCCACTGTTTTTGATATGAATGGAAAAGTAATTATCAAAGAAAAAATTCAAATCGACGGTAACGGTGTTTTCAATTTGAATATTGCAGGGAAAAAAGTTTCCGGAAATTATATTTTGAATGTTTCTGGTGAAAACTTAAACAGTAATTTTAAATTAATGGTTCAATAGAAACCAAAAAAAGTTTCATTATTTTAGTTTTTATTAAATCAGGGAGGCTGTCATTTTAGGCGGTCTCTTTGGTTTTCATGTGGGAGAGTTGAAGTTTGTGTTTTATCATTTCTCTAATACTAACCGTTTCGACGCTCGCTTCGCTCGCGCCCCTTCCTCTTTTCTTATTCCACTTTTTCCAGTTTCTCAATCAGATTTCCTTTCACTACAGTAAAAGCATAATCTTTGGCTTCGGCAAAAGAGATGTTGTATTTTCTTGGAATATTTCTCATTTCTTCGGGGAATTTAGAAAGTAGATCGTCGTAATAATCGTCTAAAAATTGTTTTGAAGGCATTTCGTAATTAATTTTCAACTGAAATCTTCGTAAAATAGCGGTGTCGATAATTTCCGGATGATTGGTTGCACAAAGTAAAAGTGCGTTTTCAGGGTAATAATCAATAAGCTGAATGAGGGTGTTTACTAATCTTCGCATTTCGCCCACATCTTTATCGTCGCTTCCTCTGGCTTTTCCGATTTGGTCGAGTTCGTCAAGAAATAGAACGGAGCGTTCTCTTCCTGCTTTGTCGAAAATCATTTTGATGTTTTGGGAAGTTTCGCCAATTCTGGAAGAAACGATATTGCTAAGATTTAGGATAATGATATTTTTATTGAGAGCATTTGCAATGGCTTTTGCGGTCATTGTTTTTCCGCAGCCAGAGCTTCCTTCGAGAAGGATTTTGTTGTTTACGGGAAGTCCAAATTCTTGAAGTTGTTTTACGTAGGTTTGTTCTTTTACGAGTTGTACAATTTGTTGTTTATTTTGAGGTGTTAAAAAAATATCGTCAAGTTTTATTTCTTCTTTATCCTGAATAATAAGGTTGTACAAATTCATTATTTTTTAATTTTTTTGCAAAGATAAGGCTTCGCGGCTGATTGTTGCAGGTATTTATTGGGGTAAAGTGCAAAAAAAAATCAAACTCTTAGGTTTGATCATTTGTAAAAAATAATTTAGTGAAAATGAAAGATTTTCAATATGAAAATGTAAATCTGTAAAGTTTTTTCAATAGCAGTAAAGATTTTATAATTAGTTGCTTTCCTTTTTAACGGTTGCGAAATAAGAAGAAACTAATACTGCACATGTTGCTATTCCGATGTAAGCTATCATAATTATTGATTTTGTAATTATATTAAAATTTGTTGCGAATTATTTAATGCAAATTTACGGTAAAAATTAAAACCTGCAAACTCTCAAATATGATGTTTGTCAATGTTTTTACTGGTTTTCAGGGTGTTTTAAGGCTTGTTTATATTGGTTTTTTTTAATTGTATTAGCTATTTTAGGTTTAAATTTAATTATTAAATTAATAAAAAATTATGTAATTGATAATTTTAAATGAGGATGTGTTGTGGAGTTGTTAATTTGAATAATTATCAAAATACTATGCTTTACATTTTGAATAATGTAATTTTTAATAAAAAGTTAACATAAAATTTAATTCAGATTTTCGCCTTACTTCAATTTTTATCCACAATAAGAAGGAGGGGTTTGAAAAACGGATTTTATGAGAAAAATTCAAATAAAATTATTTTAAAAATAAAATTTGATTTAATTTTGAAAAATGATGGATTTGAATCAGATTTTTACCAGCCAACGTACCGGTAATAATCCTTATACAGCGGCTTCACGTACAGATTTTCAGAGAGATTTTGACAGAATAATATTTTCTTCAGCATTCAGAAGATTACAAAATAAGACCCAGGTTTTTCCGCTTCCGGGAAGTGTTTTTGTGCACAACAGACTTACGCACTCTCTTGAAGTTTCTTCGGTAGGCAGAAGTTTAGGAAGTATTATTGGAGATTTTATAGTAAAAAATTACAGCAATGATTTGGATGAAGATGCGAAAGTTTTTTACTCACACAATCTCAGCAACGTAATTGCGGCAGCTTGTCTTTGTCATGATGTGGGGAATCCTGCTTTTGGGCATTCTGGAGAAGATGCTATTGCAAGTTATTTCGATAAAAACGAAAGTCAAATAAAAACCAAATTCAACGAAAAAGAATGGGCAGATTTGGTGAATTTTGAAGGAAATGCCAGTGCAATTCGAGTTCTTACGCATCAACAACAGGGAAAAGATTTGGGCGGAACGCAGTTAACGTATTCTACATTGGCAAGTATTGCAAAATATCCTTGTGAAGCAGTTGCGAAAAAGAAAGGCATTCTTCACCGTAAGAAATTCGGGTTTTTCCAAAATGAAAAAGAAACTTTTTTAAAAATTGCAAAGGCAACACAACTCGTTGAAGAAAACAACGAACCTTATATTTTTAAAAGACATCCTTTTGTTTGGTTGGTAGAAGCAGCCGATGATATTTGTTATAATATTATCGATATGGAAGACGCGCACAGATTAGGCATTGTTTCTACTGCCGATTGTGAAAATCTTTTTCTGGAACTTGTAAAATCTGAAACAGACGATATCCAAAGAGTAAAAGATAAATTGGTTCTTATCTCTAATGATAATGAAAGAATTTCTTATCTGAGAGCAAAAGTAATTAATGCTTTAATAAACCAGTCTATCGCAATTTATAAAGCGAATTTTGATAAAATACTAAAAGGTGATTTAGATAAAGCTTTGCTTGATGTCTATAAATCTGAAAAAGATGCTTTAAAGGATATTGAATCTTTCTCTATCGCAAAAATTTATAATCATAAAGCAGTTGTAGAGATTGAAAACGCTGGTTACAACGTAATGTACGAGCTTCTAGATCATTTTATCCCTTCTGTTTTGAAGGCTAAAGATGAAGTGAAATCTTACGATAAGATGGCTTTAAAACTTCTGCCTAAACAGTTTGTTTATGAAGAAGGATCAGATTATCAAAAGGTTTTAGGTGTTATTGATTTTGTTTCTGGGATGACGGATAATTATGCAACCGACCTTTATCGTAAAATTAAAGGAATTGATATCGGTATGACGATGTAGATTCAAAACAATTTTGTATCTTTTCGATAAATATTTAAAATCACAAAATTATGTATCCATTTTTAGGAGTTATTGTCTTTATCGCTCTTGTCGTTTTATTGGCTTCATTTTTTATCGTAAAACAAGAAAGTGCGGCAATTGTAGAACGCTTAGGAAAGTTTCACTCTGTGCGCCACGCAGGTTTACAGCTTAAAATTCCTTTTATCGATCAGATTTCAAGAAGAATGAATCTTCGTATTCAGCAATTAGATGTAATTATTGATACCAAAACTTTAGACAATGTATTTATCAGAATGAAAGTTTCGGTTCAGTATCAAGTCATAAGAACTCAGGTAGGAGATGCGTATTATCGTCTTGAAAATCCTGAATCTCAAATCACTTCTTTCGTTTTTGATGTTGTAAGAGCTGAAGTTCCGAAAATGAAGCTTGATGATGTTTTCGTAAAGAAAGATGATATTGCAGTTGCGGTAAAAGGCGAGCTTCAAGAAGCGATGAACAGTTATGGTTATGATATTATTAAAGCTTTGGTGACAGATATTGATCCGGATGAACAAGTGAAACATGCCATGAACAGAATCAACGCTGCTGAAAGAGAAAAAACTGCCGCAGAATATGAGTCTGAAGCACAAAGAATTAGAATTGTTGCCGTTGCAAAAGCAGAAGCAGAATCTAAAAAGCTTCAAGGACAAGGTATTGCAGATCAAAGAAGAGAGATTGCAAAAGGTCTTCAAGAATCTGTAGGAATGCTTAATTCTGTAAATATTAATGCTCAAGAAGCTTCAGCTTTAATAGTGGTAACGCAGCATTATGATACTTTACAAGCAGTAGGCGCCAATAATAGAAGTAATTTGGTTTTGCTTCCTAACTCGCCGACAGCCGCAAGCGGAATGCTAAATGATTTAATGGTTTCGATGGCTGCAACTCAAAAGCTTGACGAAATTAAAAGCTCAAAATAGAATTGATTTACTTATATAAAAAAATCGGAGCGGCCAAAGGCCGCCCCGATTTTTATTTAGTTAAATATTTTCTTATTTTTTCTTCATTTCTGGAGGATAATTAGCCATAATTTCTTCCATAATTTGAGGGATTTGTTTTTCTTTAGTTTTTGGTCTATCTACAGAAATTCCGCTACCGATGCCTTGCCAAACCAATTTCTGAGTTTGTGCATCAATCATATCAACAATTACAGCACCTTCGTTGTAGTTGCTTGTCCAGGTTCTGTTCATTCCAACTCCCCATCCGAAAGGTCCGCCCCAACCGTACATTCCGTATGGATTAGAAGAGTTTATTTCTGTAATTTTTTTATGATTTGCTTTTACGTTTATAATCAGATCAGGATTTTCTCCAGACTGTAAACCTTTCGCCTGCAATTGTTTTGAAAGCTCGTTCAAAACTCTGTCTTTATCGATATCGTTTATTTTTAAATCATCAATTCTTAATTTGTAAGTTTTGTAAGAACTGAAGTTAGCGCTTTGTGCATAATCTGATCTTACCTGAAAAGGGCTGCAAGATGCAAGTCCTAAACTTGCTGCAAGTAGAATAAAAATATATTTCTTCATTTTTATTTATTTTTTTTAACGTTTTTAATAAATGTGTCTGTCTTCTTATCGTATCCGTACGGGCAATGTTTGCAACCACTTTTACAGCAATAACCGCGTTTCAGATGAAATTTTTCTGTAAAGACTTTATATCCCTGTTCATTGTAATAAAAGTCTTCGTTTTCTTTGATGTCAAATAGAGTCATAAAGTTAAATGCTGAAATTCAAAAAACTTATATATTTGTGTTTATGATTATTGTGTGCCAAAACTTTCTCAAAAATACAAAAATAAATGGCATTACGCTATATCCTTTTATCTTCATAAAAAATCCTGAAGATAAGAGCAATAAAGTTCTTATTAATCACGAGAAAATACATCTTCGTCAACAACTTGAGTTGTTGGTGATATTTTTTTACATTTGGTATGTGGTGGAGTATTATTTTTGGCTTTTAAAATTAAAAAATCCACAAAAAGCGTATCGCAGAATTTCGTTTGAAAGAGAAGCATATGCAATGGAGCATGATTTAAATTACCTTAAAAAGCGCAGAATTTGGGCTTTTAGTAAGTATTTTTAAATAATATAGACTAATTTTGTAGTATAAAGATTTCTTTATAATGCAACTGCAAATTCCTTCACAAAGAATTCCAATACAGGAAATCAAACTAGACAAAAATATTCAGCTCTTTATTAAAAGAGAAGACCTTATTCATCCCGGAATTTCAGGAAATAAATATTGGAAATTATTCCACAACATCAATCAATATTTTGAAACTTTACCCGAAAAGCCTCTAATTATTACTTTTGGTGGCGCATATTCCAATCATATTGCGGCAGTCTCAGAAGTAGGAAAACTATTTGGTATACGTACTTTAGGAATTATTCGAGGGGAAGAGTTAGAAGCCAAATGGCGTGAAAATCCAACCTTGGTTTTTGCGAAAAATAATGACATGAATTTGAGGTTTGTAACCCGTGAAGAATATAGAAATAAAGAAAAACTAGCCGATTTTTTAGCGGAAGAATTTAAAGATTCCCTAATTATACCCGAAGGCGGCACCAATAAAACTGCCGTACAAGGCATTAAAATGATGCTGAATGACGATACAAAAGATTTTGATTATCTTTGCACTGCAGTCGGTACAGGAGGAACTGTTGCAGGGCTCTCTAGTTTTTGTGAAGAAAATCAGAAAGTTATAGGATTTAATGTTGTTGAAGATTCTTCGCTTCAAGATAAAATTTCAGAGTTAACTTTTAGACAGAATTTTAGTCTAATCTCTGCAGCATTTGGCGGTTACGGAAAAATAAACGACGAAAATGTGCGTTTTATCAATAACTTTAAGAAAGAATTTAATATTCCATTAGACCCGATTTATACAGGGAAAATGATGCAAAAAGTTTTTGAAATGATAGAGCAAAACCTTTTCGCCGAAGGAAGCAAAATTCTTTGTTTCCATACCGGTGGTTTACAAGGAATAGAAGGTGCAAACCGACTTTTAGAAAGACAAAACAGAAATTTAATACTTTAAAAATTGAAAAACATGAAAAGACTTTTCACTACTGTAAGCCTTTTAGTTTTATCAAAATTCTCGGCTCAGAAATGGGCTACAGAAGACCAATACATTCAGAAATTTGCACAGTATGCAGTAGAAGAAATGGAAAAATATAAAATTCCGGCTTCTATTACACTTGCACAAGGGCTTTTAGAAACGGGTGGCGGACAAAGTCGTCTCGCTCAGGAAGGTAAAAACCATTTTGGCATTAAATGTAAAGAAGAATGGACGGGGAAAAGCATGAAACACAGTGATGATGCTCCCAATGAATGTTTCAGAGTCTACGATGATGTAAAACAATCCTACGAAGACCATTCTATTTTTTTAGCAACCCGTAAATATTATGCTAATCTTTTTAATCTTGATATGAAAGATTATAAAGCTTGGGCACATGGTTTAAAAAAAGCAGGATATGCCACAAATCCTAAGTATGCAAGTATTTTAATTAGCAAAATTGAAAAGTATAAGCTTTACGAATTTGATAATGTAAATTCAAAAGAAGTAAACTTTGCTATGCTGAAAATGTATCCGGATTTAAAGGATGATCAAACATTTATGGCTGCAATGGAAGCAAAAAATGCCGACAAGAAAAAGCCTGTAAAAGCAGAAGCTCCAAAGAAAATTTATGCAGAAACTCCTAAAAAAGAGCGTGTAAAAACAAAATCTGAAATACTTAATTCTATTTTAATTAAAAGCCATCCAAACGGTGGATTAAAGTATGTAGTGATTCCTGAAGATACAAGTGTGCAATTTTTGGCAGCGAAATTTAAAATCAGTGAAGATAAGCTGATGAAATGGAATGAGCTCGATACTAATATGTTGAAGAAAAACGAAATTGTTTTTCTTGAACAAAAAAACACCCACGGAAATACTGCAACATACAAAGCTGAATCTTCTGAAAATATGCATGATATTGCACAAAAATTCGGGATAAAATTAGATAAGCTTTATGCAAAAAATAGAATGGATGAAGGGCAAAAGCCTTCTCCTGGGCAAGTTATTTACCTTATCGACAAGAAACCCAAAAATTAATTAAATCAATATAAAATAATTTGCCGGCTGAGATTTCGTAACAGAATTCTCTCCGGCAATTTTAATTTCAAAATAGCTATGAGATACCAAAGAAGTTCGGCTTTATTTGATGAAGCAAACCAATACATTCCGGGAGGAGTAAACTCGCCTGTACGTGCTTTTAAATCTGTTGGAGGAGTTCCTGTTTTTATGAAATCTGCAAAAGGGGCATATCTTACCGATGCAGACGATCATGTGTATGTAGATTACATCAATTCTTGGGGGCCTGCAATTTTGGGACACACTCATCCTGAAGTTTTGGAAGAACTTAAACTGCAAGCAGAAAAAGGTTTTTCTTTCGGTGCCCCTACGGAACTCGAAACTGAAATTGCAAAATTCATCACAGAAAATGTTCCGAATATCGACCAAATTAGAATGGTTTCTTCTGGTACGGAAGCTTGTATGAGTGCAATTAGATTGGCAAGAGGTTTTACAGGAAGAGACAAAATTGTAAAATTTGAAGGATGTTATCATGGTCATTCAGATTCTTTCCTGATTAAAGCGGGAAGTGGTGCTGCAACTTTTGGAAATCCTAATTCTCCAGGTGTAACGGCAGGGACAGCGAAAGATACTTTATTAGCAAGATATAATGATTTGGAGCAGGTTCAGGAACTTTTTAACCAAAATTCTGGTGAAATTGCAGCCATTATTATTGAACCTGTTGCCGGAAACATGGGATGTGTTCTGCCCGAAAATGATTTTCTTCAAAAACTAAGAACGCTGTGCGACGAAAACGGAACTTTATTGATTTTTGATGAAGTAATGACTGGTTTCAGACTTGCTTTTGGAGGGGCTCAAGAAGTTTTTAATGTAAAAGCAGATTTAGTTACTTATGGTAAAGTGATTGGAGGCGGCCTTCCTGTTGGCGCTTTCGCGGGTAGAAACGAAATTATGGACCATCTTGCACCAAAAGGAGGTGTTTATCAAGCGGGAACTTTAAGTGGAAATCCTCTTGCAATGAGAGCCGGATTGAAGACGCTTCAGTTGATTAAAAATGATGCCGAGTTTTTCAATAAACTAGCAAAAACAACCGAAACTTTGGATGTAGAATTTGGAAAAATTTTAACAGAGAAAGGAATTCAGTATAAAATCAATAGAAACGGTTCGATGATGTCTGTGTTTTTTGATACTGATAACGTTTCAAATTTTGATGATGCTATGAAAGCGAATCATTCTGAATTCAACAGATTCTTCCACCACATGCTAGAAAACGGAATCTATCTTCCGCCAAGTGGTTATGAAACATATTTCATTAGCGACGCAATTAAAGACAAAGAAATTGAACTTACTCTTGAAGCGGTAAGAAAGTTTTAAGTCTAGGTTAAAAAAAATAAAGAAGTTGAGGTTGAAAAGCTTCATCTTTTTTTATCCAAAAAAAATAGCTGCTTTTTAGGGCAGCTATTTTATAATTATAGAGTAAGAAATTATTCTTTGATGAATTTTTTCTGAACAGTAATGTTCGCATCTTCAATATCAATTACGTAAAGACCGTTAATCAATCTGCTTACGTCAATTTTATTGTTAACAATTAAACCTGAAGCGAGGATTTGTCCTGCTGCGTTGTAAATTTTATATTTTGCTTTTACGCTAATATTTTTAACGTTAAGAACATTTTTTACAGGGTTTGGATAAAGAATTACCTGTGTTTGATCTAGTGTGTTAATTACAGGTTTTTTCTGAATTCTAATGGTGTAATCTTCCACTTCTCCATCTGCAAAGCTTGTACAGTTTACTGGGATACCATCTTTTTGCATCGCCACTCTCATTACTACATATTTGTAATCTGTAGTGCTTACGAAAGCGTCTTCAGGAACTGTGAATGCTGCACTTGCAGAAGAAGCATTATTTGGCCCGTTAGAAAGTACTTTTTCGTTTACATCAAAGTATCCGTTTCTGTTAAAGTCTATCCAAACAGCCACACCTGAATTAGAACCTGAAGCAGAAGTTTTATCTACTTTCACTACGTTACCTTGCGAACCTTGAACTAAAGTAATAAAGGTTGAAGGAGTTCCCGTAAAGTCTGAATAAGTTGTTGCTCCTGTTGCGTTTGTCATTGCTGTACCGTTGATAGGAGTTACTGTCACTTTATTAATATACTCACTAGCTGAATTACCTGAGCTCATTGAACAGTAGGTAATTGTTGGCGTGGTGAAATAATATAACGGTGTCCAGCTTCCTGGCGTAGTACCACAGATGTTTGCCACCTGCATTTCGTATTTGGTTAATTCTGTAAGACCAGTAATAGTATACGTATTTGTATTTACTGTTACCATCGTCCAACTAGGAATTCCTACTTTTCTGTATCTTAAGATATAATTACCAGTAGCACCAGTTCCTGTATAAGCGTCCCAAACAACTTCTGCCATTGTTGGCGTAATTTGAGTAATAGTTAAACCTGGAGGTGCAATATCACATACTCTTACGGTAGTAAATACTTGTGGGTTAGACCACTGGTTCGGAGTTGTTTCTCCTACGCAGATGTTTCTTACCATTACTTCATAAGTTTTATAAGAACTTAAACCTGTAATTGTATATGAGTTTGCTGGTGGTTGAGGAGTTGTTGTTGGTGCGCTCCAACCTGTAGTTCCCACTTCTCTCCATCTAATTTCATAGTTTGCACTTACTGCTAAAGGCGCCCATGTTACCAATGCTGAAGTTGCAGTGATATTGGTTACTGTAACATTTGGTGGAGTAGGATCACATCTTGTTGTAAATACATTATGAGAATAAGTTCCTGCAACATTTTTACAAACTGCAGCTACTTCAACTTCATAAGGAGTTGCAGGTAAAAGGTTTGTAAGTGTGGTTGTGTTTGTCGTTGCTGGGAATGCTGCTGCAGCAACGTTTACAGTTTGCCAAGTTGTACTTCCAATTGGTCTGTATCTTACGATATATGTAGCACCGTTTATGTCCTGATTCCAAGTAACAACCGCAGAGTTGTGGGTAATGGTTCCAAGAGTAACGGTAGGAGTGGCATTGTTACAAATTAAAATTTTAATATTATCAATCGCAGCAGGAGGTTGAGTACCACCACTTGCGTCATTTCTCCATTCAAATACCAATCTCATGGTAGTACCTGCAAAACTTTGTAAGTTGAAGTTTTGATTTACAAAATTCTGCCAGTTAGCTTGTTGGTTGTAATTTCCACCTACCTGTAATCTTCCAGTTGCGGCAGTAATTTGAGTTCCTGCAGTAGGAGTAAATGATGCCGGAACCATCCAAACTCTTAGATAGTCGAATGAGCTTTCTCCAACTGCTTTCCAGTCAAAATCAAATTCTACTGTAGTTGTTCCTGCAGGAACAGCGATATCTCTATATGCATGTACTACAGAAGTAGAGTTGATGGTATAAGCATTCGTTACACCCGCATCATTAGAAATATACAGACCATTAGCTGCGTTTCCTGCAGCTGCTCCTTGAGCCCATTTGTTAACCATTGTTCCCGTTGTAAATCCGAAACCACTCGCATTTGTAAATGTTTGAATGTAAGGGATTGTTGCTGGGATTTGAGAGGTAGTAAACGAAGGACCTGTAATCCAGATACTGATATCTGTAGAGCTACAAACAGCTCTTACCCAGAAATAATATGTTGTATTTGGAGACAAGGTCGTTAAAGTTACACTTGTTGCCGTAGTCGTTCCAGTAGGTGTTGTAGTTGCTACAGGCGGAGTCGGGCTTGTAGAAACGTAATATTGATATCCGTTTGCCGGAGCCGGATTGGGAGCAGTCCAATTTAAAATAGCGCCTGTTGCGGTAACTGTACCAACAGCCAATGCTGTAGGAACTTTACAAGTTGGGATCAATAAATTGATGTTGTCGATCGCTGCAGGAGGTTGCGTTCCTACACTTCCATCGTTTCTCCATTCAAATACCAATCTCATCGTTGTACCTGCGAAGCTTGAAAGGTTTACGTTGGTATTTAAATAAGATTGCCAAGAATTTTGAAGATTCATATTCCCACCAATCTGAATTCTACCTGTTCCAGTTGTAATCTGTGTTCCAGCTACAGGAACAAAAGTTGTAGGCACAAGCCAAACTCTGAAGTAGTCGCAACAAGATTCCCCTTGAGATCTCCAATCAAAACTTAAAATAGCAGGTGAAGCTGCAGTAGTTCCTGCAGGGATGGTAAAATCTCTATAAGCTTGTACAGTACTTCCTGTAGTGATGGTATAATCATTAGAAGTACCACCATTATTAGAAATATAGATTGAGTTTCCGGTATTTCCGGCAGCAGAACCATAAAACCATTGGTTGGTTTGAGTTCCGTTTGTAAATCCAAAATCATTTGCTGTAGTAAAATTTTGGCTATAAGGTAATGTGGCCGGAATCTGAGTCGTTGTAAATGTTGAACCGCCTACCCAAATACTATTATCTGTTGTACTACATGCAGCTCTCACCCAAAAATAATAAGTTGTATTTGGGGTAAGTGGAGTAATAGTTGCGGTTGTTGTAGTGCCAGAAACAGTTCCAGAAGGGGTTGTCGTTGCGTTTGGCGCAGTTGAACTTGTTGAGTAATAATATTGATAACCTAACGCTGGAGCAGGTGTAATTGCCGACCAAGAAATTGTTGCCGTTGTTGCTGTAGTACCCGTAACAGATACTGTCGCAGGTGGCGGACAAGTCGGAATCTGTAAATTGATATTGTCAATTGCTACCGCAGGTTGTGTTCCTGCACTTGCGTCATTTCTCCATTCGAAAACCAATCTCATCGTTGTGCCTGCAAAACTTGAAATGTTTAAATTGGTATTCAAATAATTTTGCCAACTGCTTTGTAGGTTGTAGTTACCTCCCAGCTGAATTCTTCCAGCTCCTGGAGCAATCTGAGATCCTGCTGTAGGAGTATAAGTTGCGGGTACTAGCCATACTCTGAAATAATCGAAAGAACTTTCTCCTCCAGATTTCCAATCAAAACTTAAAACTGAGGAAGTTGCTCCTGAAGGAATTGTAAAGTCTCTGTAAGCTTGCACGGTACTTGTGCTTGTTACGGTATAGTTGTTACTTACCCCTACATCATTCGAAACGTAGATTGATGAAGCTGCGTTTCCTGTGGCTGTTCCATAAGACCATTTATTGGTCTGTGTGCCATTTACGAATGTAAAGTCATTCGCTGTACTGAAATTCTGCGAATACGGCAAAGTTGCCGGTGTCTGTGCATGAACCAGATTCAAAAATCCAGCATATACAAAGGCGGTAAGCAGAATAAATTGAGTAAAAAATTTATTCATACAAAGTTTGATTTTATATTATAAGCAAAATTACGTCTTTTGTAATTTATACTTAATTTCAAATATTGTATGTAAATTTCTTAAAATATTGATATTATGATTAATGAAATTTATTTTTGATGATTATTTTGAAAGGATTTTGGAGTTAGACCTACTAACTGTTTAAATACTCTTGTAAAATAATTTGTATCAGAAAATCCGGTTTGAAATGCAGTTTCTTTTATACTGAAGTTTAAGAGTAATAATTCTTTAGCTTTTATAATTCTTTCCTGTAAGATAAAATCATTTGGCGAAGTACCCAACTCATCTTTAAACATTCTGAAAAAGTTAGATTTGCTCACATAAGTTAGTTTCGCAATAGTGTCAATAGAGAGTTTTTGATGAAGGTTTTTTCTGATATAATCTACCGCAAAACCGATTCTAGATTTATTTTTTGCAACATTTTTTTCCATCATTCCTCTCGCTTGCGTCTGCATCAAGCGAATCAGCAGTTCCTTTAAAGCAAAATCTGCCATAATATCTTTTTGAGAATTATCATCCATTGCAATTCTCATAATATTATTGGTTGCAGAAGCTAACGATTGATTGTTGAAAAGAAAATATTCATTAAAATCAATATTCCAGTTAGAAGTTTCATCAATTTTAGGAAGGTTGTAATTTAAGTGGTTCAAAGAATCTTCAATAAATTCCGGGTTTAAGCTCAGCGAAATACATTGTGAAGGGGTTTCGTCTGCTTCTGGAAAATCGATTACCATGGTTTCTCCGGGCGAAACGAGCACACTTTCTCCTGGAAAATAATCAAAATATCCGGTTTTGTTTTCAAGTTTCATGTGTTTTTTTCCACGAAGCATTGCGGTGAAGGCAATCGTGTCAAAATGCAGTTTTATATCATAAGCAGACGCATGAGTTTCATAAATACTGAATTCACAATTTTTTAAATTGAATTTAGTTTGGTTCTCTACCAAGCTGATTAGTTGGTTTTCTCCTTTTAATTCAGGCTTTTGTAGCAAATATTTATGATCATTCATTTTTGATGATTTTTTAGTGTGAGCGCTATTTCAAATATAAATATTTAAAAATAAACAGAAATGTTAATGAAATTATAAAATTAAAGCTTTGCACGATTTTGAAGTTTTTTTATAGGATTGTGCTATTTGATTTTGCTTGATGTCTGTAACTTGGCTTAACAGAAAAATTAAAATTCAAACAAAATGAGTACAGCAACACAAGAACAGTCGGCTACTTTATTACAATGGCCAGAGTTTAAAAATCAATACAATAATTATATCAACGGAAAATTTACAGCGCCTACAAACGGACAGTATTTTGATGTAATTTCACCGGTTAACGGGCAAGTTTTCACACAAGCAGCACATTCTTCAAAAGAAGATTTGGAAGTGGCGGTAAACGCAGCATCCGAAGCGTTCAAAACCTGGAAAGACACTTCTCCTACAGAAAGAAGTATTATTTTAAATAAAATTGCGGACAGCATCGAGCAAAATTTAGAGTATTTAGCAACAGTTGAAACTATTGACAATGGTAAAGCGGTAAGAGAAACTTTGGCTGCAGATTTACCTTTGGCGGTAGATCATTTCAGATATTTTGCTTCGGTAATTAGAGCTGAAGAAGGTTCTCATAACGAGCTAGATAAAGATACGGTTTCATTAATCGTTCACGAACCACTGGGAGTAATCGCACAAATTATCCCTTGGAATTTCCCAATCTTAATGGCAGTTTGGAAGCTTGCGCCAGCTTTAGCAGCAGGAAATTGTGTGGTTCTGAAACCAGCAGAAAGTACTCCCATTTCAATTATGATTTTAATGGAAATTATTGGCGATTTGCTTCCTGCAGGTGTTGTAAATATTGTAAATGGTTTCGGAGCAGAATTGGGAAGAGCTTTGGTTACCAATCCGAAAGTGGCAAAAGCGGCATTTACCGGTTCTACAGCAACAGGAAGAATGGTAATGCAATATGCGACAGAAAATATTATTCCGGTGACTTTAGAATTGGGAGGGAAATCTCCAAATATTTTCTTCAATTCGGTAATGGATGCAGATGATGCTTTTTTAGACAAAGCGATTGAAGGAGCGGTACTTTTTGCACTTAACCAAGGCGAAATTTGTACTTGTCCGTCGAGATTATTGGTTCAGGAAGATATCGCAGATGCGTTTATCGCAAAAGTAATCGAAAGAGTAAAAGCTATCAAAGTAGGAAACCCTTTGGATAAGACTGTAATGATGGGAGCTCAAGCTTCAAAAATTCAAAAAGATAAAATCCTTTCTTACATCAAATTAGGGAAAGAAGAAGGAGCCGAAGTTCTTGTTGGAGGCGACGAAAACAATGTTGGAGAAGGCTTAGAAAACGGATATTACATTCAGCCAACAATTTTTAAAGGACACAACAAAATGAGAATCTTCCAGGAAGAGATTTTCGGACCTGTTTTGGCGTTCACCACTTTCAAAAACGAAGAAGAAGCGTTAGAAATTGCCAACGACACTATTTACGGACTTGGAGCAGGGGTTTGGACGAGAGATGCGCATCAATTATATCAAATTCCGCGTCATGTAGAGGCGGGTAGAGTTTGGGTCAATCAGTATCACGCTTATCCTGCAGGAGCGCCCTTCGGAGGGTACAAACAATCAGGAATCGGTCGTGAAAACCACAAAATGATGCTCGATCATTACCGTCAAACCAAAAACATGTTGATTTCCTACAACAAAAACAAATTAGGTTTCTTTTAATTATTAAATATATTAGGGCGTGCCCGTTTGCCTTGGCTTTTGGCCGAGGCAAAACGGTCGGGCTATTCAGGGCTACACTGCGTTTCGGTGCTCCGCTTCGCTCCGCACTCTCGCCTTCGGCGAGACCCTTACTATCCCTCACACAAAAAACTCGCCCAGATTAAACCAATATGCAGATTTAAAGAAAAAATATTTTCACGCTTAAATCAATTCTATTGATACTCTTTGCTCACTAAAATCATAATCACGAAGAATAAAAACTTTGCGTTAAAAAAAGCTCACGCAAATTTAAAATCCGCGAAAAAAACAGTTTAAAGATTTTTCAAACTAACTCATAAAAAACAAAATATGATCCCAAAAACCATGAAAGCCGCAGTCGTTCAAGGCTACGGACAACCCTTAAAAATTGAAGAAGTTCCCGTAAGAGAACCTGGAAGATACGAAGTATTGGTAAAAGTAATTGCCTGTGGCGTTTGCCATACCGATTTACATGCTGTAGACGGTGATTGGCCGGCAAAACCCAAAATGCCTTTAATTCCAGGCCATGAAGGGGTAGGGATTGTTGTTGCTTGCGGTCCGGAAGCTATGGTGAAAGAAGGAGATGCGGTTGGAGTTCCATGGTTGTATTCAGCTTGTGGTTGTTGTGATTATTGCATTACAGGTTGGGAAACACTTTGTGAAGCTCAAAAGAATGGAGGTTACAGTGTAGATGGAGGTTTTGCAGAGTATGTAATTGCAGATTCAAGATATGTTGGTCATTTAAAATCAAATGTTAACTTCCTTGAAATTGCTCCAATTTTGTGTGCCGGAGTTACCGTTTATAAAGGGTTGAAAGAAACAGAAACAAAACCTGGAGAATGGGTTGCTATTTCCGGAATTGGTGGTTTAGGTCATGTTGCAGTTCAATACGCAAAAGCAATGGGAATGCACGTTGCAGCGATTGATGTGGCAGATGATAAATTAGATTTAGCGAAAAAATTAGGAGCAGATTTAGTGGTGAATGCCAAAACAACCGATCCTGGAGAATATCTTCACAAAGAAGTGGGCGGAATGCATGGTGCTTTAATTACCGCAGTTTCTCCTATCGCTTTTAAACAAGGGATTGATGTTCTCAGAAGAAAAGGAACGATTGCTCTAAACGGACTTCCACCGGGTTCTTTTGAACTGCCAATTTTTGAAACGGTGTTGAAAAGAATTACCGTTCGAGGTTCTATTGTGGGAACCAGAAAAGATCTTCAGGAAGCTCTCGATTTTGCAAATGAAGGTTTGGTAAAAGCAACTGTAACTCCCGCAAAATTGGAAGATATTAACGATGTTTTTGATAAAATGAAAGCCGGACAGATTGATGGCAGAATTGTTTTAGATATTGCAGGTACTGCAAGCTAAATTATATAGTTGGTTGGTGTTCGGCGGAGAAATTCGCCGAACTTTTTTAACTTTAAATAACCTATCATTAAAATGACTTCGGAAATGGAGGCGTTAAGAAAATTTAAATTTAATCCGTTAAAAAATTCCCACTGTTTGAGCACGGCAAGAATTTTCTTTAGAGGAAAAATTATTCAGTCCGTGCGAGTTTTGGGAATTTTAGGATTTAATTTCAATTTTTAGCCAGAGTTTCCAAGTCTTGAATTTTTGTTTCTTTTGTTTCAAGATAAAAGAAAAATAATATGAAATTATTATAAAATGGAAGCTAAAATATCACGACTCTCGGTAACAGAAAAAGCACTCGAAGTGATTTGGGAGTTAGAAAAGCAATATGGCGATTTGATGTTTTACCAAGCAGGAGGTTGTTGTGAGGGTACGCAGCCGCAATGTTTTGAAAAAGGGGGGTATTTCCCAAGAATGAACGATGCGATGATTGGAACAATCAACGGACATGAATTCTGGATCGATCGTGATCTTTTCGAATATTGGAAATATTCACACTTTACTTTGGATGTTCTTGATGGTTTTGGTCCGGGTGGATTTTCTTTGGAAACTCCTTTAGGAAAAACCTTCAAAGTTCATTATAGATTATTTACTCCAGAAGAACTGGAAAATTTAGAACCGGTAAAAAGAAGTGAATAGAAACCTGTGAATGTAATTAAGTGAGAAATCAAACCTTCACAAACCGGCTCACAAACATCGCTGCAACAACATCTCCAACGGCGTTTAAAACAGTGGCTAAAGGATCCACCAAAGTTCCGATAATCATTACGGCAGGAATGGCTTCTTTCGGAAGTTGATATACGGAAATCATCAACATTTCGCCAATATACCCTCCATTTGGAATTCCGCCGGCAACAATACTCACAAAAACGGTAATTCCTAAAGCCAAAATTAAATTTGAAGGCTCAAAAAAATCTTTTCCTATAATTAAAAAAGCAACATAAATTTTAATAATGGAAGACATGGAAGAGCCATTTTTATGAAGCGTAGTTCCGATAGGAATCACAAGATTGGCAATTTGATTAGGAATTCCAATTTTTGAAGCTGCTTGTAAATTTGCGGGCATCGTTGCAAAACTGCTGCAAGTGCTTAATGCAGTAAGAGTTGGATAAATTGCATTTTGCCAAAAACTTTTTACACCGTTCTGTCCTTTTGCGAGAAAAGCATAGAGCGAAAAGAAAACGATAAAATAAATAATTCCTGCAATATAATAAAGTCCTAAAGGTTTAGCATAAAAACCAAAAAGTTGAGGCCCTAAAGTCGCAACTTGATAGGCAAAATACGCTCCCAAACCAATCGGAGCAACTTTCATTACGATTAAAAGTAATTCTTTCATTACTTCGTAACCCGACGTGATGAATGCTCTGAAAACCTGTCCTTTTTCGCCCACTTTTCTTGCGGAAAAGCCAGTCATAAAAGAAAAAATAAGCAAAGCCAACATGTTTTGTCTTGAGAAAAGCTGTGTAAATTCTCCCACAGTAAAAAATCCTACAATTCTATTTCCCCAACTATCGTCGTTAGAAGTTGCTTCAACAATTTCCTGACTTCCGGAAACGCCAGAAACAGGGAAAAGATAAACCGCACAAATGGTAAAAACTGCTGCGGTTAAAATGAAAAACAGAAACGTAAAAGCCATTGTAGCTATTATTTTTCCAAATTTCGATTGCTGTTCTAGACTTGAAATAGAATTGGCGACCGCAAAAAATACCAACGGAACAACACTTACGAATAGCAAATTCAGGAAGATGTCTCCCAAAGGTTTTATGTATTCTACCAACGACGGAGAAACAATTCCGATGATGCTTCCGATGGAAATTCCCAGTAATAGAAGTAAAATTCCGGAGTAGTTTTTTAAGACTTGTTGCATTCTTAGTGATTTTATTCAAATATAAGTCAATAAAATGATTCTTTAATATAAGTAAAGGTTTGAGGTAGATTTTAACTTTATCAGACAGAGACGTACCACATCTTAGAATTTCTATAAATTAATGTATTTGTCTTTTAAAATTTCTGACGGAATCATTTTTGTAATCATTAAGTTAATCACTAAAAATATAAAATTATGAACACCAAAAGACTTTCTGCTACAATAGAGCAGGCTCTAAGCGATCAGATGAATAAAGAAATTCACGCCGCACATACTTTTTTATCTTACGGAATTTGGGCGGATGATAATGGGTATCAAGGGATTGCTAATTTTCTTTACCGACATGCACAGGAAGAAAGAAATCATTCAATAAAATTTATGGAATATGTTTTAAACAGAGGTGGAAAACCAAAAGTAACTGCAATTCCTGCCCCTCCGAAAGATCCTAAAAGTTTGACCGAATGTTTCAATAATGTGTTTAAAGATGAAGTAGATAATACAACGGCTATTTATAATATTGTAGACCTTGCTCTCGCTGAAAAAGACTGGGCAACTTGGAATTTTATGCAATGGTTTGTACAGGAGCAGATTGAAGAAGAAACTTTAGCCGCAAATTTAATCGATAAATTAAAAATTGCTGGTGGAGATCGTGCAACAGACGAGTCGTTGTTTACTTTAGATAAAGACTTAATGAATTCTCCGGATGAGGTTTCGCTTGCTCAGGAAGCTACAGGAGATAAGCCTTAAAATATTCAAGATTCTTTTAAATATAAAATCTGCCTTTTTTGGGTAGATTTTTTTGTTATGATTCTGTCTTTTATTTCATTATCTTTGCAGACTTAAAATTCAAGTTTAGAGTTTATTTATTGAGAAACTTTAAACCGTAAACCTTAAACATTCAACTTACTATGAAATGTGGAATCATAGGATTGCCAAACGTAGGTAAATCGACCCTTTTTAACTGTCTGAGCAACGCAAAAGCACAGTCGGCAAACTATCCTTTCTGTACTATCGAGCCCAATTTGGGAACGGTTTCTGTACCAGATCAAAGACTTTTTGAGCTTGAAAAATTAATTAATCCTGAAAAAGTAATTCCTGCAGTTGTTGAAATTGTAGATATTGCAGGTCTTGTGAAAGGTGCTTCTAAAGGGGAAGGTCTTGGAAACCAATTTTTGGCAAACATTAGAGAATGTGAGGCGATTATTCATGTTTTAAGATGTTTCGACAACGGAAATATTGTACACGTAGAAGGTTCGGTAGATCCTTTAAGAGATAAAGAAATTATCGATATCGAGCTTCAATTGAAAGACCTTGAAACAGTAGGAAAAGCAGTTGAAAAAGCTAAGAAATTCATTAAATCTGGAAAGAAAGAAGATATTTTAGCTTATGAAACGCTTCAAAATCTTCAAAAACATCTTGAAAACGGAAGCAACGCTAGAGAATTCGCTACAGATGATTTCACTAAAGCAATCATCGGAGACGTTCAGTTGTTGACGAATAAGCCGGTTCTTTATGTTTGTAATGTAGACGAAAATTCAATCAAAAACGGAAACGAATGGATCGGAAAGATTGAAGAAATGGCAAAAAGAGAAGGCGCGGAAATCGTAGTTTTAGCAGCTCAAATTGAAGCAGACATCAACGAATTGGAAACTTTCGAAGAAAGAGAAATTTTCTTGGAAGAACTCGGTCTTACGGAGCCGGGTGTAAACCGTTTGATTAGAAAAGCGTATGATCTTTTGAAACTTCAAACGTATTTTACAGCGGGAGTTAAGGAAGTGAGAGCTTGGACAATCGGGCAAGGTTGGACGGCGCCACAATCTGCAGGAGTTATCCACACAGATTTCGAAAAAGGTTTCATTCGTGCAGAAGTTATTGGCTACGAAGATTTCATTACTTTCGGTTCTGAAGCAAAGGTGAAAGAAGCTGGGAAAATGAGAGTGGAAGGTAAAGAATACATCGTGAAAGATGGCGATGTCATGCATTTCAGATTCAACGTGTAAGACTTGGAATATTAAAAGTTAGTGATATAAAATAAAAACGCTTTCAAATGTAAATTTGGGAGCGTTTTTTTATTTTATTAAAGACAATAAAGCTGCGAAGCAGCGATATATTGGTAGCTATTGAAATAATATGAATTATTCAGGAGCAGCGAAGCTGCGACATCTTGGTGTGAAATAATTAAACCCAAATAAAAATCACTACATTTGAATTTTACAAATCGCCATCATGGAGAAAACATCTTACGCTATTAATGCTTCTTTGGAAGATTTTTATAGAGAAATTGCCGATAAAATGGGAAAAGATGTAGAAGAACTTCTACCTCAAGGTTTACATAAAGATATTGGTCATTTTAATGTTTTTGATATTGCGCAAACTATTGAAAGGTTGCGTAATACTAGTGAAATGCCTTACAACAGGAGGAAATATTATAAGGTAAGTTTAATTCGAGGCAAAAACAGAGCAGAATATGCAGATAAAATAATCTCTATTGAAAAGAATGCGCTGCTTTTTGCAACTCCAAAAGTTCCTTATAATTATGTTCCCGAAGATGAAAATCAAGGAGGAACTTTTTGTGTTTTTACGGAAGAATTTTTCATAAAAGACCGTGCTCATCATAGTTTGCAAGATTTACCGATTTTTCAGCCGGGGAATATTCCTGTATTTGAAATTGATGATGCTCTTGCTGATGAAATTCAATTGTTATTCAATAAAATAAAAAATGAAATTGCTTCAGATTATATTTTTAAATACGATTTAATCCGAAATTATGTGGTAGAACTCATTCATTACGGACAAAAACTGCAACCTGCTTCCAAACTTTCTACATCTAATGATTCTTCGATGCGCGTCGTTTCTTTGTTCATCGAATTGTTGGAAAGACAGTTTCCTATCGAAACTTCAGAACAAAGACTTCAGTTGAAATCAGCGAAAGATTTTGCCGACAGATTGGCGGTTCACGTTAATTATTTGAATAAAAAATTAAAAGAAAGCACCGGAAAAACTACTACAGAAATTATTGCAGAAAGAATTGTGCAAGAAGCAAAAATTCTTTTAAAACAA
Organism: Chryseobacterium sp. HNCC26DJ239; assembly: GCF_057180445.1. Taxonomy (NCBI): domain Bacteria; kingdom Pseudomonadati; phylum Bacteroidota; class Flavobacteriia; order Flavobacteriales; family Weeksellaceae; genus Chryseobacterium; species Chryseobacterium sp. HNCC26DJ239. The sequence goes on along the minus strand of NZ_JBXUGJ010000001.1, from coordinate 358,045 downwards.
ACACAATGGACGGTTTCTGAAATTGCGTATGCTTTGGGTTTCGAAGAAATTGCTCATTTTTCTAATTTTTTCAAGAAAAAAACTTCACTTGCGCCATTAGAATTTAGACTCTGATTTGAATTTTGCAAATTTCGGTTTGATTATGGCAAAAACTTTACCTTGAATTTGTCTCAACTTTGTACCATCAAAAAGAAATCATAAAAAATGGAAACAACAACAAAAATTGCCTTAGTTACAGGCGGAAGTAGAGGTTTAGGAAAAAATGCAGCCTTAAAAATTGCAGAAAAAGGTTTAGATGTAATCATTACTTATAACTCTGATAAGGAAGCGGCGGAGAAAACTGTTGAGGAAATTAAAGCTTTAGGAAGAAAGGCGATTGCGTATCAACTGAACACGAAAGAGGTAAAATCTTTCGACGAATTCGTAAAAAAAGTCGGAGATCATCTTGAAGAAAATACAGGAAGCAGAAACATCGATTTTTTAATCAATAATGCAGGAACGGCTTTGTATCAACCGATTATGGAGGTTACAGAAGAGCAGTTGGATGATATGGTTAATATTCATTTTAAAGGAGTTTTCTTCCTTACTCAAAAGTTTTTACCATTCATGAACGACAATGGCGGAATCATTAATTTGTCTTCAGGTTTGGCAAGATTTGCTTTACCGGGTTCGTCGGTTTATGGTTCGATGAAAGCAGCGGTTGACCAACTAACGAAATACATGGCGAAAGAATTGGGCGCGAGAAAAATTAAAGTTAATGCAGTGGCTCCAGGAGCGATAGAAACCGATTTCGGAGGCGGAAGAACGAGAGACGATAAAAACATGAATGCTTTGGTAGCGAGCAATACCGCACTTGGAAGAGCAGGTTTGCCGGATGATATTGGTGGAGTAGTCGCTTTCCTTTGTACTGAAGAAGCACGATGGATTACCGCTCAAAGAATTGAGGTTTCGGGCGGAATGTTCTTCTAATTACTGAGTTAATATTTTCGCTGATTGGCGAATATGTGTGTTCACAAATTTGCTAATCAGCGAGTTTTTATTTAAATTTTAGACAAATTTTCCAAAGCTTTTTCCAGAGTTTCATCTTTTTTTGCGAAGCAAAGTCTTATCACATTTTCATTCAGTTTGTCTTTATAGAAAGAAGAAAACGGAATGGTTGCAACTTTAAAATTCTTGGTAAGTTCATGCGCAAAATCGATGTCTTTTTTATCTGAAATTCGACTGTAATTTACAGCTTGAAAATACGTTCCTTTACAATCTAGAAGGTCAAATTTCGTTCCCGAAAGTCCTTTTCTTAGCAAATCTCTTTTTTGTTGAAAGAAAGAATTTAAACCTAAAAAATGCTCATCATTTTTCATGTAATCGGCAAAAGCAAGTTGAATTGGCGTATTCACAGAAAAAACATTGAATTGATGCACTTTTCTAAACTCATCTGTAAGATTTTTTGGCGCGGCGCAATATCCAATTTTCCAACCTGTAACGTGGAATAATTTTCCGAATGATGCAACTAAGAAACTACGGTTTTTTAATTCTGGATATCGGCAAATACTGAGGTGTTTTTTTTCGTCAAACACGATGTTTTCGTACACTTCGTCGCTCAAAATAAAAATTGAAGTTCCGGTCACGATTTTTACAAGTTCTTGCATGTCGTTTTCGGTAAGAATTTTTCCCGCAGGATTGTTCGGATTGTTTAAAATTATCAGTTTTGTTTTGTCTGAAACCAATTTTTTTACTTCATTCCAATCGATAGAATAATTAGGAGCAGTCATTTTAAATCTTTTCACGATACCTCCAAAAAGCTCTACTGTAGGTTCATAGCAATCGTAAGCGGGTTCAAAAATAATCACTTCATCACCATCTTTTACCAAAGTAGCAATCGCCGTAAAAATCGCTTGAGTTCCTCCTGCGGTAACGGTGATTTCTGTGTCGGGATGATAAATGGCTTGATGAGCATTTTCAATTTTTTTTGCAATTTCTTCCTTTAGCGGTAACATTCCGCCCATTGGTGCATACTGATTGAATCCTTTTTTGATGTAATGGTCTACCAATTGTAAAAGTTCATCATCTGCAGGGAAATCTGGGAAACCTTGTGAAAGATTAATCGCCTGGTTTTCGTTTGCAAGTTGAGTCATTTGGCTAAAAATGGTAGTCCCTACATTGGAAAGTTTAGATAAAGGAAGTTGTATCATTGCTAGATTTTGAAATTTAAATATCTAAAATAGGGGATTTTTGAACAATAAGAGAATAAAAATTAAATAAAATACTAAACATGAATAATCACGAAATAGATTTTCGCATTCACGGGGAAGAAATGCAATGCGTGGAAATTGAGCTCGACCCTCAAGAAAGCGTAATTGCAGAACCTGGAAGTTTTATGATGATGACGGAAGGTGTTCAAATGGAAACGCTTTTCGGTGATGGAAACGAAAAAGGAATCATGGGAAAGCTTTTTTCAGCAGGAAAAAGAATGCTTACTGGGGAAAATCTTTTTATGACGGTTTTTACCAATGTTTCTCACGGTAAAAGACACGTTACTTTTGCGGCGCCATATTCGGGAAAAATTATTCCTTTAGATTTAAGCGCTTTAGGAGGAAAGGTTATTTGCCAAAAAGATTCGTTTTTATGTGCAGCGAAGGGTGTTGCGGTTGGAATTGAGTTTCAGAAAAAATTGGGAACCGGTCTTTTTGGTGGCGAAGGTTTCATTATGCAAAAACTGGAAGGAGACGGGATGACTTTCGTGCACAGTGGTGGTCACGTGATCGAAAAAGTGCTTCAACCTGGTGAAGTTTTAAAGATTGATACGGGTTGTATTGTTGCATTTACGCAGACTGTTGATTATGATATTCAGTTTGTGGGCGGAATAAAAAATACGCTTTTCGGAGGAGAAGGTTTGTTTTTTGCGCAACTTCGAGGTCCTGGAAAAGTTTGGATTCAAACCTTGCCGATTTCACGTTTGGCTTCCAGAATTTTACAATATGGCGGTCCGAACAGGAAGGAAGAAGGGGGTATTCTTGGTGGATTAGGCAATTTACTCGACGGAGACGGGTTTTAATATAGAGAAAGCATATCGAAAGATGTGCTTTTTTTGTGAAAATATTTTTGAAAAATTACCCAAAAATGTGCTTCAAAATTCGGATTTCTTTGTTCTAATTCGTATTTTTGTATGTTTACTGATTATTATATATGTCACAGAATTTACAGTCTAATTATTCCGAAGAAAATATCAGAACTCTCGAGCCTCGAGAGCACGTTCGTTTAAGGCCAGGAATGTACATTGGGAAGCTTGGAGACGGTTCTTCGGTGGATGATGGTATTTATATTTTGCTGAAAGAAGTTCTCGATAATTCTATCGATGAATTTAGAATGAAAGCCGGAAAAAGAATTGATGTAAAAATTAAAGAAGGAAACGTAATTGTTCGAGATTACGGTCGTGGAATTCCCTTGGGAAAAATTGTGGATGTAGTTTCCATAATGAATACAGGTGGTAAATACGATGATGGAGCTTTCAAAAAATCAATCGGATTGAACGGAGTGGGTACAAAAGCAGTTAACTTTTTATCGACTTATTTTAGAGTGAAATCTGTGCGAGATGGCAAAATGAGAATTGCTGAATTCCGTGAAGGAAGATTGGATATTTTGCATGATGAAGCCGAAACTTCCGAAAGAAACGGTACCGAAATTACTTTTCTACCCGATGATAGCATTTTTATAAACTTCAAATTCAGAAATGAGTATGTAGAAAAAATGCTTCGCAACTATACGTATTTGAATTTAGGGCTTAAAATTTATTTCAATGGGGAAGTTTTCGAATCTCAAAATGGTTTGAAAGACTTGTTGGAAGAAGAAATAGATGGCGAAATTGTATATCCTATCATTCACATTAAGGATGAAGATATGGAATTGGCGATTACGCATTCTGATAAATCTCAGTCTGAAACTTATTTCTCCTTTGTTAATGGGCAGTACACGTCACAAGGAGGTACGCATTTGAATGCTTTTAAAGAAGCGTATGTAAAAACAATTCGAGAGTTTTTCAATAAAAATTTTGATGCTTCAGATATTAGAAAAGCTATTATTGGAGCAGTTTATATTAACGTTGGAAATCCTGTTTTTGAATCTCAAACGAAAACAAAATTGGGGTCTACAACAATGGGGCAAGACAAAGATGGAAAAGAATTAGAAACCATCAAGACTTTTGTAATCAATTATTTAAAGAGTAAACTTGATAATTTTTTACATAAAAACCCTGAAATTGCAGACGCCATTCAGCGTAAAATTTTAATTTCTGAAAGAGAAAGAAAAGAACTTTCCGGAATTCAGAAATTGGCAAGGGAAAGAGCGAAAAAAGTTTCTTTACACAATAAAAAACTGCGCGATTGCAGACAGCATTACAACGACCAAAAAGCCGAAAGAAAGTCTGAAACTCAGATTTTTATTACAGAGGGAGATTCTGCATCTGGTTCAATCACAAAGTCTAGAGATGTAGAAACGCAGGCGGTATTTTCTTTAAAAGGGAAACCTTTAAACTGCTATGGTTTAACCAAAAAAGTGGTGTATGAAAATGAAGAGTTTAACCTTCTACAAGCCGCTTTAAATATTGAAGAAAGTTTAGAAGATTTACGATACAACCAGGTAATTATCGCAACAGATGCCGATGTTGATGGAATGCACATTCGTTTGTTGATGATTACGTTTTTCCTTCAGTTTTTCCCTGATGTGATTAAAAACGGACATTTGTACATCCTTCAAACGCCTTTATTTAGGGTAAGAAATAAGAAAGAAACCCGCTATTGCTATTCTGAACAAGAAAGAGTAAAAGCGTTGAATGAATTGGGAAGAAATCCTGAAATTACACGATTTAAAGGATTGGGAGAAATTTCTCCGGATGAGTTTAAACATTTCATCGGAAAAGATATTCGCCTTGAACCGGTTGTTATCGGAAAAGACCAAACCATTGAGCAGCTTCTAGAGTTTTACATGGGTAAAAATACGCCGGATAGACAAACCTTTATCCTCGAAAATTTGGTGGTAGAGGATGATTCAGAAATTGATAAAAAAGAACTAATGCCTGAAGCCTTATGATGTAGATTCTTTAAAAAAAAATGCAAAAAACACACAACACAATGAAAAAAAATATTAAAAATGAGACTAAGCAACAAACATAGTGTGCCTTATTACAATTTTCTTAGTACGGCATTGATTGTATTCCTATTGTTGGGAATTTTAGCTTTTGTGGTAGAAGAAGTTAGATTTGATGTTTTGGGATATGAATCCTATCTTCTAATTATTGTACCTATTGCGCTCAATCTTTTGTTTTATCTGAATGGAAGACAGGTTTTTGAGTATGATAGTGATGGGGAAGCCCTAAATTTTAGAAATAGAAGCGTGATACCTTTTGGTAGTAAACCTTTGAATGATGAGTTTCCAAAGTATAAATTAATTAATTATCAAACCATCTCATTTTTATTTTTCAAGAGACTTTATATTACAGTACAAAGTAAAAATACCGGAAGCACTATTTTGAAGTACGAAATTTCTTATCTCACGGCAAAAGAGCTTAATGATTTGAAATTTTCTCTCGCCAAAGTAGTCAAAAAAAATAAGCAGAACGTAAATAATGAATGAAGAATTCTCTCACGAAAGTGAAAGCCTGAAAAAAGTATCAGGTCTTTATAAAGACTGGTTTCTCGATTACGCATCTTATGTAATTCTAGACAGAGCTATACCCTCTGTTTTTGATGGGTTTAAACCTGTACAGCGTAGAATTATGCACTCTATGCGAGAATTGGAAGATGGTAGATACAATAAAGTTGCGAATATCGTTGGTAATACCATGAAATATCACCCACATGGTGATGCTTCTATTACCGATGCGATGGTAGGAATTGGGCAAAAAGAGCTTTTGATTGATACCCAAGGAAACTGGGGAAATATTTATACCGGAGATTCTGCCGCTGCAGCAAGATATATTGAAGCAAGGCTTACTCCGTTTGCTCTTGAAGTGGTTTTTAACCCAAAAACTACGGATTGGACAAAATCTTACGACGGTAGAAACAACGAGCCAATCGACCTTCCGGTAAAGTTTCCTTTGCTTTTGGCACAAGGTGTTGAAGGGATTGGTGTAGGGCTTTCTACGAAAATTCTTCCGCACAACTTTAATGAGTTGATTAATGCTTCTGTCGCTTACTTGAAAGGTAAAAAGTTTGAGATTTTTCCAGATTTTCTTACCGCTGGTTTCTTAGATGTTTCGGAATATAATGATGGGCATCGTGGTGGGAAGGTAAGAGCAAGAGCTAGAATTTCGCAGCACGATAAAAATACTTTGATTATTACTGAACTTCCTTTTTCTAAAACAACTTCAGATTTAATTGATTCTGTGTTGAAAGCCAACGAAAAAGGGAAGATTAAAATCAAAAAAATTGAAGATAATACTTCGGATAAAGTAGAGATTCTTATTCATCTTCACAACGATGTTTCTCCAGACAAAACAATAGATGCATTGTATGCGTTTACCGATTGTCAGGTAACCATTTCGCCAAATGCGTGTGTGATTGTTGGCGATAAACCTATGTTCTTAAACGTGTCGGAAATTCTGAGAATGAATACCGATCATACCGTTTCTTTACTTAAAAAAGAACTTGAAATTGAACTTCATGAGTTACAGGAAAGTTGGCATTTTTCTTCATTAGAAAGAATCTTCATCGAAAACAGAATTTACCACGATATTGAAGAGGTAAAAACCTGGGAAGATGTGATTAAAACCATTGACGAGGGCTTAAAACCGCACACAGGTCATCTTTTAAGAGCTGTTACCGAAGAAGATATTTTAAAGCTTACTGAAATTCGTATTAAAAGAATTTCTCGTTTCGATTTAGATAAATTTAAAGAAAATATCGCGGCTTTAGAAGGGAAAATTGAGCAGGTAAAACATCATTTGGCTCACCTTATTCAGTACGCGATAGATTATTATTTGAATATCCAGAAGAAATACGGAAAAGATAAAGAAAGAAAAACCGAGCTTAGAATCTTTGATACAATTGATGCCACAAAAGTAGCAGTAGCAAACGAAAAATTCTACGCCAATTTCGAAGAAGGGTTCATAGGAACTTCCCTTAAAAAAGACCAATATTTATTCGATTGTTCGGATATTGATGATATCATTACGTTCAGAAAAGATGGAAGTATGAAGGTGGTAAAAGTGGAGCCTAAAACTTTCATCGGAAAAGATATTCTTCACGTCGCGGTTTGGAAGAAAAATGATAAACGCACCGTTTATAACATGATTTATCGTGAGGGAAGAGAAGGACCGTATTATATGAAGCGTTTTTCTGTGACGGGAGTTACCAGAAATACAGATTATCATTTAGCTTCAGATAAAAAATATTCTGAAATGCTTTATTTTTCCGCAAATCCGAATGGTGAAGCTGAAACGGTAAGTGTTTTGCTTAAACCTAACCCGAGAATCAGAAAAAATAAAATGGATATTGATTTTTCTGAATTAGCCATCAAAGGAAGAGATTCTAAAGGAAATTTAGTAACCAAATATGCCGTAAAAAAAGTAGACCTTAAAGAAGAAGGCGTTTCTACTTTGGCGCCAAGAAAAATTTGGTTTGATGATACGGTAAGAAGACTGAATGCAGATTCTAGAGGAACTTTCTTGGGAAATTTTAAAGGAGACGATAAAATTCTTACGATAAATACCAACGGAGAAGCAAAACTGGTAAGCTTCGATCTTGGAAATCGTTTTGATGATGAATATCTAATCCTAGAAAAATGGAAACCAGAGCAACCTGTAACGTGTATTTATTATGACGGCGAAAAAGATATTTATTTTATCAAACGATTCTTGTTCGAAAATAATACACACATACAAACCTTTATGCCGTCTGAACATCCAAAATCTTTTATTGAAAATGTGATTGTTTCTAACGGTGCAACAGCAGAAATTATTTTTGCCAAAGACAAAGGAAAAGAAAGAGAGCCTGAAAATGTAAATATCGACGAATTTATTGCCGTAAAAGGTATTAAAGCCATCGGAAATCAGTTTACAAAATTTAAAGTAAAAACCATAAATATTACCATTCCTGAACCCGAAGAAGAAGAGCCAGAAGTTTATGAAGAACCAGACTTTACTCCTTCCGGAGATGATGAAGGGGGTACAATTGGAGATCTTTTTGAAGAAGGAGAAAACTAAAAATACAAAATGAATCTTATTATTTTAATTATTGCTCTTACGTGTTTGGCAACTTTTGCAGCACCGGCTGGTTCTGCAAACTTTGAAAAATTCAAATTCAATGTTGGGGCAATACAATACAGAAAAGAATACGTGAGATTGCTTTCTGCAGGTTTTCTACATGCAGATTTCATTCATTTAGCTTTAAATATGTATGTTTTATATATGTTTGGACCTTATGTAATGGAGGCTTTCGGTCTTGTCGGATTTTTGGTCATTTACCTAGGATCTATCTTAATCGGAAACTTATTTTCACTTTTGGTTTACAAAAATCAAAGCTGGTATTCCGCGATTGGAGCGAGTGGAGGAGTTGCAGGGATTATTTTTGCTGGGGTTTCGCTAAGTCCGGATCTCATTAAAATGGGTATTATTTTTATTCCTTTTGTGAGTATTCCGGGTTATATTTTTGGATTTTTATATTTTGGATATTCTGTCTACAGTATGCTAAACCCAAGAATGAATGACAATATCGGTCATGCTGCACATTTAGGAGGAGCATTTTTTGGGCTGGTTTATTCGGTAGCAATTTACCCTCAATTAGCAGTTTCCAATGTGTTTTATTTATTAGTAATGTCGGCGCCACTCATTTACTTAGCCTACGAAATATTTATAAGAAAAAGAATCGGGTAAAATTAATTTTCCCTTTGTTAAAAAAATAAAACTCCGCCTTATCAAAATAGGGCAGAGTTTTTATTTTTTTGAAAACCTTTTTATTTTCTTCCAATCACAAAACGATCATTTTTACTTAAATCTTTTATTAAACGACTTTCGGAAAGGTTTTTATATAAATCTAAAGTTTCTTCACCTAATTTTTGATTGATTTCTAAAAATAATAAACCTTCTTTATTGAGGTGTTTTTCACAGTCTTCTGCAATCTTTTTATAGAAAATTAAAGCATCTGAAGTTGGGGAAAAAAGCGCCATTTTGGGTTCGAATTCTTTTACAGAATCTGCAATTTCATTTTCTTCATCAATCCCAATGTAAGGCGGATTAGAGATAATAACATCATAATTTTCGTTCAAATCAAAATTCAGATAATCTGCATGAATAAAACGAATGTCGAGTTGATGAAATTCTGCATTTTTTTTTGCAGTTTCTAACGCTTTTTCAGAAAAATCGATGGAAGTAAGTTCAGCTTCCGGGAAATGCTTCTTTAAAACCAAAGGAATAATCCCGCTTCCGGTTCCAATATCTAAAATTTTTAGATTTGAGATTTTAGATTTTAGATTTGAAATTTTTTCAATGGCAATTTCAAGCAATTCTTCAGTTTCAGGACGCGGAATTAAAACATTTTCGTCAACGAAAATCTTCATGCCGTAGAATTCAGTTTCACCTAAAATTTGGAGGTAAGGTTTTCCATTTTTTAGCTCAGAAATGATATTTTCAAAATCAGAAAACCTTTCTGGAGAAACTTCTTCATGGGAAATTTGCCGCAGTTGGAAACCACTTAAATTCCATAATTTTTCTGCAAAAATTTGAAAAATAAAATGACTCTCAGATTCTGAATACAGTTCTGATATTTCTTCTGAAAAATGTTTTTTTAATGCTGAAAACGTCATTCTATCTCACAAAAACCAAGTTAGTATCGGTAGATTTTTCTTCGTTAATTCTGTAACCTTCATAATTAAAAGCTTTCACATCGTTTAAAGTTTTTGCATTGGTTTCAGCACAAAAACGAGCCATTAAACCTCTTGCGTGTTTTGTATAAACCACGATTGTTTTGGGTTTTCCGTCTTTTAATTCATAAAAATCAAAAGTAATCATCTTGTTGTTTAGCTTTTTTCTGTCGATTACTTTTCCGTATTCGTTGCTCGCTAAATTCAGGACGATTTCGTTCTTTTTTAGTTCAGAATTAAGCTGTTCAGTTACTTTTTCAGTCCAAAAAGAGTATAAATTTTTATAATTTTCGAATTCGAAATGTCTTCCCATTTCTAAACGATAAAGCATTACTTTATCTGAAGGTTTTAACAAGCCATAAAGACCAGAAAGAATTCTATGATTTTTTTGAAGATAATCTACCGCGTTTTTATCTAAAGTTTTTGCGTCTAAACAACGATAAACTTCTCCAGTAAAAGCAAACAAAGCGGGTGCAGATTCTTTCGTGGTTGGTTTTGCTTTCCATTTTTGATTTCTTTCCCAATTTTCATCAGCAAGTTTGGGTGAAATTTCCATGAGTTCCGAAAGGTATTTCGGTGTTTTTTCTTTTAAATATTTCTGAATGAATGCCGCATCTTCAATAAATGTTGGAGTAGAAGACCTTAAAAATTCGGTCGTGTTTTCTACATTCATCAATTTTGCAGGTGATGTAATCAGTTTCATGTATAAAATTTGAGGTTTAAAAGTTCAATATTCAGCAATATTTATAAATGGTTACATTTTTAAATATTGAATCTTGAATTTCGAATCTTGAATTTACAGAATTCCTTTTCCTTGTCTAATAATTTCTGGGCTTCCTGAAGTAAGATCTACAATTGTTGAAGCAACATTATCGCCATAACCTGAGTCTATAACAATATCTACAAGATGATCGTATTTTTCGGCAATCAATTCAGGATCGGTAGAATATTCAATAATTTCATCATCATCATGAATGGATGTTGAGGCAATTGGATGTCCCAGTTTTTGTACAATAAGCTGCGGAACCGAATGATCCGGAACTCTAATCCCGATTGTTTTATGGTTTTTATAGGCTAAAGGAAGACTTTTGTTGGCTTCAAGGATAAATGTGAAAGGGCCTGGAAGATGGCTTTTCAAAAATCTGAAAACAGAAGTGTCAATAGGTCTCGTAAAATCTGAAAGATGGCTCAAATCATTACAAATAATAGAGAATTTTGCTTTTTCGAGCTTCTGTTTTTTGATTTGCGCGAGCTTTTCCATCGCTTTAATGTCAAAAATATTGCAACCTAATGCATAAATTGTATCAGAGGGATAGATGATTAACCCGCCATTGTTTAAAGTTCTAACTACTTCATCGAGAAGGTTTTCCTGTGGGTTTTCGGGATGTATTTTTAGGATTTTTGCCATAGAACAAAGATAGGGATATTAAAATAGTTTTCAACAAAATCCTTTATTTAAAAGAAAAATTAGGATTATTAAAATATTGTCGTATATTTGCAGTCCAATATCGCGGGATGGAGCAGTAGGTAGCTCGTCGGGCTCATAACCCGAAGGTCATCGGTTCGAGTCCGGTTCCCGCTACTAATTTAAATCAACGTCAGTCGGTACGTTGTAAAAGAAACACCGCGGGATGGAGCAGTAGGTAGCTCGTCGGGCTCATAACCCGAAGGTCATCGGTTCGAGTCCGGTTCCCGCTACTAAATAGGAAAAACGCTAGTCGGTGCGTTTTAAAAGAAACACCGCGGGATGGAGCAGTAGGTAGCTCGTCGGGCTCATAACCCGAAGGTCATCGGTTCGAGTCCGGTTCCCGCTACTATAAGGAGAATTACGAAAGTAGTTCTCCTTTTTTTATTTATCGAATAGATAATATTTTAGAGGCTAAACACGAAAACTTTTGAGAAAATGAGGAGAATAAAATGGAGGGTTTCTGTTTTTAAAGTTTTGAATTTTTAATTTGTCTTACAGATAAGAGTCTTTTCTGGTTATTGAAGTTTGAAACTTTTTAAAGCTTGTTTCTTTCTTTTCATCATGTTGCAACTTTAGTTGCTCATGTCTTTTTTTTTCCTTTTCAAATTTTCTTGATGGGTTGCAGTTTTATTTTTAATGCTGTTTTATAGATTTCTTTAAAGCAAGTTTAAAAATAGGTTGAGTTTATACTTATAAGATGGGTTTAGCTGAAGGTGTATTGTAACTTAATTTTCATACTAAATAAAAGATCTATGGAGGATTTAAAACAAACAAAAGAGAAGAAGATTGAAGAGTTTATGAATAATTGGTTTAAACATTTTGATCATTTAGACGAAAATAAATTCTTTCTTCAGTACTTGTCAAACGACGTGAAAATGAAATTTCCGGGGAATGATTTGTTTATTGGCCACGAAGCATTTTGCGATTGGTTTACAGATTCGAAAAACAATATGCTCGGTAATACAACGCATGATATTTCTAATATCAAGATTAAAGAAATTGAGAGAGATCAATTTGATGTTAATTTTAAAGTACATTACATTGCCAATATGAAGCAAGCCAATATCGATATGGAGGTAATAGAAGACTGGAAACTTTTCTGGGACAGTAAGAACGAAAAACCAGTTATCTCGGAATATTTGGTAAGTTTATCTTAAACCACATGGTAAAATGAAAAAAGAGAATCTCACAGAAGATTCTCTTTTTTTATGATCCAAAAAATCCGTTTTCTGAAAACGGATTTTTATTTTTTTTAGTTTATCAAAGTATTGAAATCTTGTAATTTCAAATCGTCTGCTTTTAAATTATCAAAATATCTTGCTTTTTCGCTTCCTTTCATTTCTTCTACCGCACCTGCAGCAGCAGTAAAGTCTTTATCGATTGTTGTGGCAATCTCTGTAGGTTTAAAATCTTTTTTTACTTCTTCATCATCCACTCCTAAATATCCATTTTTCTTTGTAAGGTAAGAAATGAAATTATCATAGTTAATTAATGTATTTCTGAAATATTGTGTATGATAATTTAAGCATTTAGTAGCTTTTTTCTTTTTTTGGTTTACCAAACAGCTGGCTAAATTACCTTTGTATAAATCAAACTCCTGAGATACCGCATTATATTGTTTTCTTAGAGCTTCTGTACCATTATTTAAAATGTCTTGGTTACTCTCTTTTTCGCTAGTCTTCTTCAGGTAATCCATTACAACAGGTACAGTTCCTTCAATTTTAGACTTTGCTTCAGTAATCGATCCAAACACAGATGATTGTGCAAAACTGAACGAAGAAACGCACATTAATACCACAACCAATAGAGTATATCTTTTCATAAATTTTTTTTAGAGCACTAAAATAAATATTTTTTCTTGTTTTTTACAAATTCATAACCATTTTATTTAATAAATTTTAACAAGTTTTAAGAATTTCAGACTGGTTATTGGTTATAAATGAAGATTTGTTAGTTTAAACTAAGTATTAATTTGTGTTAAATTTTAAAATTTTAATGTTGATAATCAGTGTTTTATATTTAGTTTACTTTGTATCACTATAAAATTAGTTGTAAGGATTGGATTAATTTCTACATTTGTATAACTAATTAATTAGTGATAATAATCAGACTCGATCTCAATGAAAATACAGACCCTTACAAAAGCAGAAGAACAAATCATGCAATATTTATGGAAACTTGAAAAAGGTTTTCTAAAAGATATTCTCGATTTATTTCCTGAGCCAAAACCTCACACCAATACAGTTTCTACAATTTTAAAAGTTTTAAAAGAAAAAAACTTTGTGGATTATAGCGTTGTAGGAAGACAACACGAATATTTTGCCTTGATTTCTAAGGAACAATATTCTGGTAAAACCATGAAAAGTTTGGTGAAAAATTATTTTAAAGGTTCTTATAAAAGTGCCGTATCTTTTTTAGTAGAAGAAAACCAAATGAGCGTTGAAGACTTAGAAATGCTTCTAAACGAATTAAAAAACAAAAGCTGATATGGAAAATTTATTGATTTACTTTTTGAAACTTACCGTTTGCTCTGGTGTAATGTTTCTGTATTATCAGTTGTCTTTAAAAGACAAGACCTTTCATCACTACAACAGATTTTATCTTTTAGGGACGATGTTGGTGTCTATCTTTCTTCCTTTGTTGAAGATTGAAGACTTTACCATAGAAGTGAGCAACCGCATCTATCTTCTTTTGGAGCAGGTGCAAGAATTTAAAAACCAAAAAAACAATACCAATGACCACATTTATTTTAGAATTATTTTTTCGTCTCTGGGACTGGTTTCTTTCTTTTTTGTAGGGAAAATTCTTCTGGGAATTTTTAGAATTCAAAAACTAAAGAGCAGTTTCAAAAAAGAGGAGATAAAAGGCATCAACTTTTATCAGACAGACCTTATAAACGCGCCATTTTCTTATTTCAGAAACCTTTTCTGGAAAGACAGCATTACGTTAGATTCTGATGTTGGAAAGCAAATCTTAAAACATGAAATGGTGCACATTGAGCAAAAACACAGCATCGATAAAATCTTTGCAGAAGTTATTACGGCGGTGTTTTGGTTCAATCCGTTCTTCTATTTAATTAAAAAAGAAATCAGTTTAATACACGAATATCTTGCCGACAACAAAGCGGTAGAGAAAAAAGACACGAAAGCATTTGCGCAGATGCTTTTAGCCAGTCATTTTTCTACAGCTGCAATTCCAGGAGCAAGTCCTTTTCTTAATTCAAATCTCAAAAAAAGATTACAAATGTTACAAAAACCCAATACAAAATTCGGGTATGCCCGAAGAATAATGGCTTTGCCAATCGTTTTCACCGTTGCTTTTGCGTATTTGGTGAATGCAAAAAATAAAGAAATCGCAAAAACCAATATCGAAATTGAAAAAGCAGTTGCAGAACTTAAAAAAGATACAATTTCACCTAAAAATGAAACCGATAGAATTGTAAAATTACAAGAAGAAAAAATTTCTAAAGCCAACGAAAAGCTTAAAATTCAGTCTGATAAATTGAAAACATTAAGCGAAAAATCTAAAGAAAAAGCAGCAGAACTTCAAAAAATAGCCAAAGAAAAAGGCGAAAAAAGCTACGATTTTGAGCTAAAAGCAAAAGAATTGAAACAGCTTTCCGCAGAAATGGACAAGGTGTCAAGAAGCACACAAGTTTTTGAATTTGATGATGTGATGAATGATGACCAAAAAATCATCATTACAGATTTAAAATCGAAGTTTCCAAAAGGTGAAAACACAATTATTGTAAAAGGTGAAAAAAATCTTGATTTAGATAAATTGTTTGATTCTAAAGAATTTAAAGAAAGACTTGGTTTTAGCGAAGAGAAATTCAAGAAGTTTAAAGAAAGTTTAAACACTCCTGAGTTTAGAGAAAACTTAGCAAAAGTGAATAGATTTTATATTAACGGAGTTGGAGTTTCTACAGATGCAAAAAATGCTGAAAAACTTGCGAAAGTTTATTCCGGGACAAGTCCGTTGAGTATTTCTCCTACAATTCCACGAAAAGAACTTAGCAAAAAAGAGCAACGAAAACTTGAAAAACTAGCGAAAGAAAGAGCCGAAATTGAAAGCAAGCTGAAAGAAATCAGAAAAGAAGAAAGAGACATCAAAGGAAATCCGTGGATTGTTTCTGTGAACGCTTATCCTAAAAAGACTTCAACTTATGTAGCAACTTCACAGTTCACTCCAGATGCTCCTGCAACTCCGAAAATTGACCTTGGAAGACAGTATGACTTTAATTATAAAGCTGATTTGAAATCTTATATAGACGAAAATATAAAGTATTATCTTAACGGAAAAGAAATTAAAGAATCTGATTTCAAAAGCATTGATACTAAAAATATTAAAAGCATGACTGTTAAAAAAAATAATACAGATAATAGAAAATCAGGAGAAATTTGGGTGGAAACCAAATAAATTACAAATAAACTCACCATGGAAACTCTTTTTTTCTACCTTTTGAAAGTTTGTATTTTCTCTGCAGTGCTGTTTGGATATTATTTTCTGGCGTTGCGAGACAAAACTTACCATCATTACAACCGCTTTTATTTGTTGGGAAGTATGGCGATTTCTATCATTCTTCCCATAATTAATGTTGAAGATTTTACGATTGAAGTCAACCCAGAAATCTATCAATTTTTAGAAACTGTACAATTTCAAACTGAAACAGAAAAACCTCTTTTCTATTGGCTTCCTGTCGCTATTTTGCTTGTCGTTTCTTTAGTATTAATGATGAAATTTATTTCAGGAATTATTAAAATTCAAAGGTTGAAAAAGAGTTTTCAAGGTGAAACTTTTCAAAAGCTTACATTTTACCGTACTAATCTTCACAACGCGCCTTTTTCTTATTTCAAAAACCTTTTCTGGAAAGATTCTATCGAACTGGAATCTGATCTCGGAAAACAAATTTTGAAACACGAAATGGTTCATATTGAACAAAATCACACTTTAGATAAATTGATTGTGGAGGTTTTTACGGCTCTGTTTTGGTTCAATCCGTTTTTTCATTTAATTAAAAAAGAAATTAGTTTGCTTCACGAATATCTTGCCGACAACAAAGCGGTGGAGAAAAACGATACTAAAGCTTTTGCACAAATGCTTTTGGCGAGTCAGTTTTCCGGAGTTCAGCTTCCTGCGACGAGCCCTTTTTTGAGTTCAAATATTAAAAAAAGACTACAAATGTTACAAAAACCCAATACTAAATCTGGTTATGCTACAAGAATTTTGGCATTGCCATTGGTTTTCACGGTTGCTTTTGTCTACCTCGTGAATGCTAAAAATAAAGAAATAGAAGCTACAAATCTGGTGATTTCAGAAATGGTGAAAGTCATTAAAAATGATACGATACCTCTTTCAAAGAAGGAAGAAAGACAAATCCGAAAAGAACAAGCGAAAGCCGAAAAAGAAATGAAAAAGGCAGAAGCTGAAATGAAAACCGCTGAAATCGAGATGAAAAAAGCTGAAATTGAAATGCAAAAAGCTTTTTCAGAACAACAAAAAGCGCAAGAAGAGCAATTGGCGGCAGAAAAATCTCAACATGAAGTTGCAAAGGCGAAATTAGAAGCCGATAAAGCCAAAAACGAATCCGAAAAATTCTACAAAGAAGCTGAAGTAAAAAGACAAGAAGCTGCTTTGAAAAGGAAAGAAGCTCAATTTGAAATGCAGAAAAGTATTGAAGAAGCAAGATTGAAAACGAATTTTCGTAAAACCTTCCCAGAAAGCAGAAACTACGATAAAAATCCTTTAACAGAAAGTGAAATTGCTTTGCTGAAAAAAGATGCGAAAAGCATTGAAGATTTAGCGAAAGAAAGCAGAAACAATATTGGTAAAAATAGTGTAGGTTTTTTTAGAGTAGATGTTGTTGAAAACAAAGTTTATGATTTGGATGGTCGTCAATTGAAAAACGAAACTTCAAAATTCAACTCGGGGAAATCTGAAATGTTTGGAATTGCTATAGATGCTCCTGAACTATTTGTAAATGGAGTGAAAGTGACGAAAGAAGAATTTTTAAAATATAAAATGAGCGATGATGATTTTAAAAATGACGCACCAAGTAACGTGAAAACTTTAAAAATAGATAGAATTGGAAACTCACAAAGGTCTTACGCAAGAAGAATGGAAATTATTACTAAAAATTAAGTAATTTTAAACATGAAAAAAATACTAACCTTAGGTTTTGTTCTTGGGATTTTGGCGTTGCAAGCACAAACCAACCGCTTCTTTTACGATTACAAATACATTCCGGATAGCAACAATAGAGAAGATGTAAAGTCGGATTTGATGGTTTTGGATATTAACGCAAAAGGTTCTTCTTACTTTAGCCATGCAAGTTTTGTGGCAGATTCTACCCAAAGAGCAGACATCGAAAAGCAAATGCAAATGACTCCGGGAAGCATCAATATTAAACGAACAGATAAACCCGGACAAATTAATTTTAAGGTAACTAAAAGTTATCCGGATTACACCACTTTTCTGTATCGAAAGATTTCAAGCGACCGTTATAAAATTGCCGAAGATTCTAGACCGGAATGGAAAATTAGCAGCGAAAAACAGAAAATAGGAGAGTACAATACCCAAAAAGCCACCACAAGTTTTGGCGGAAGAGATTGGATTGCTTGGTTTACACAGGAGATTCCTTTTCAAGATGGACCGTATAAATTCTATGGTTTGCCAGGTTTGATTGTGAAAATTGAAGATACAACCGGTTCGCACATCATGACTTTAACCGGGAATAAAAAAATAAATAATCCAACCGAAGAAAAGGATTTGAATATCCCTTCAAACATGCGTGTTTACGGGTTTGGAGGAAACGAAATTGAAGTAACCGAAGACCAGTTTCGAAAAGTTTGGAAAGCCTACGTGAATGACCCTACAAAAAATATGCGTGAAATGATGTCGAAAAATTCAGATACCAATAAAGTGGTTTTTAGAACTAAAACTTCGGATGGAAGAGAGATTTCAGACCCCAATCAAGTCTTTAGAGAAATGGAGAAAAACGCAAAAGAAGGTTTCAAAAAGAATAATAACCCGATTGAACCCGACCTTCAAAAATAAAACAACCGAGCTAACTCAAAACAATATTTTAAATTCCTCTCCTTTGGAGGGGTTTCTTAATTTTCAGAGAAAATTAAGACGGGGTGGTTGTAATAAATTTAATTTGCCATTATTTTTTATTTCATTAGTTTTAGACAAATATATTTTGGATTGATTAAAAGAGGCAATCCAACGACTTTATGCTATGCGTGAAGATGAAAGTTAGCTGAAAGCAAAACCAAAATTGTGACAATATGACTCTAAAATCATTTTTGAAAATTGAAACTGAATATGTTGATGGAACATTATTTTTAGAAATTGTTGGTTCTAACTGTTATTTTATGGGTGAAACAAATGTTTTTGCTAAAAATGAATTATTAATTGATTTCTCTAATAAATTAACAGACTTTCCTAAAAATATTAATGATTTAATTTTTTTTGAATTAGGAACAAAAGAATGGAATGATTCTTATTTTTCAATAAAATTTTATCCTCCAGATTCAATTTCTCATATTGGTGTTCAAATAATAATGGAAACAGAAAAACACGTAAGAGATGAAGAAAAGTACAAAATTCAATTTGAGATAATTGTAGAACCAAATGCAATCGATGAATTTCGAAAAGCTTTGTTTTATATTGGGCAAAATAATAATGGCGTAGCAATTTTATACGGCAGAGACAACTAAATAGTAAACTTTGCTTTCAGCTAATAACCAAGTTTTAAATATGCTTTCAAAGCCAATAATAAAAAGCCCAATGTCGCAAATTTACAATCCGTGGCATTCACTTTAGTAGAAAACAAGCTTACAAATGTGCTCTATCGAAAGGATAAATGAAAAATTTAGCAATTATTATAGTAACACTATTTTTATTTTTTCCAAAATTTACGATTTATGAAAATGCGTATCAAGATAATTTATGGACTTATGACAATTTTACAAAATCTACCAAAACAAATGACATTATAATAAAATCGAAAGGCAAAATTGACGATATAGAAAAATGGTACAGAATACGGCTTGGTTTTCCTACAAGTGCAATAACAATAGATTTACAATTGGATACAAATATTTTTCAAAGTAGAGCTGAACCAAAATATATTATAATTAACTTGATTTTAAGCGTTATTTTGATTTCATTTATTTGGCTAATAAAATTTCTAACAAATACCTTAAAAAGAAAAAACTACAGCTAATCGCATTCTCAAAAAGCGGGCTTTACTTCGAAAAGCTTAGCAACCAGAATTCCTGCATTAAACCCCGATGCCGCAAATTTACAATCCGCAAACCCCAATTGAACCCGACCTTCAAAAATAAAACAACCAAGTTAACTCAAAATTATACTCAAAATTCCCCTCCTTTGGAGGGGTGGATTATTTTTCAGAGAAAATTAAGACGGGGTTGTTGTAATAAAATTAATTTGCCATTATTTTTTATTTCATTAGTTTTAGACAAAATTTTGTTTGGATTGAAGCAACGCCTCAATCCAATGACTTTACGCAGTGCGTGAAGATGGATGTTATGTGAGTATAAAACAAAAATAGAAATGAAAAAAATATTATTCAGTATATTAACCGCTCTTGTTTTAGTGATATCAATATTCCTTTATATGAATAGGGATAAATTTGTCTACGTAGGTTCAGTAGATATTATTGAAGTCGATTGCAGCAAAAAACTTCAAATCTTGAGCGAAGTTTTTGAAAGTGACCAAAGGATTAGAAAATCAAATGAACTCATCAAATATGCTAAAGAAGATCATAGGAATCAGGAATTAGTGATTAGCATTATTGAAAAGTGTGGTATGCCAACATTAAAGGAGGTGGGGCAACGAGGAATGGATGCTATCTGGTTGGGACTGCAACATAGTACTAAAGAAATCAGAATAAAGTATTTTCCTTATGTAGAAAAAGCGGTTAAAAATGGAGACTTATCTAAACAACAATACGCATTGATGAAAGATAGGATGTTAATGGACGAAGGAAACCCCCAAATATATGGTTCACAAATAAAAAATGGTAAATTGTATAAATTAGAAAATCCTGAAACTGTGAACGAAAGAAGAAAAGAAATGGGACTGGAACCAATAGAGGATTATTTAAAGCGTTTCAATATTCAGTTCAATCCGAATTAAAATATTACATATAATAACCAAATTTTCGTCGGGCTTGCAAAATCAGCAAAGAAAACCCTGTTGAAATTCCCGCTATAAAAAAAAATATTTATCAAAGATTTTATCATCTATAAAACAAACAAAAACCCAACCTTCAAAAAGGTTGGGTTTCGTTTTTTATGGGAAATTAAATAATTATTTTTTTCCGGTAATCCACTGGTCTTGAAGTTTCTTTTCTGCAGCAGTAGGATTGGCTTTAAATCCTAAAGTTTCAACAGTCATTTTATCCAAAATAGCTTTTCCTTTTAGGTCTATTTTTTCAGATTTTCCGTTGTTGTTTCTTTGGATGGTTACGGTTACGTTTTGCCCTTCTTTAATCGATTTTGCATACTCAATAAACTCTTGTATGTTCTGAATATTAATGGTTTTTCCGTCTAAAGCATAGACTTCATCTGTTGCTTTAAAACCAATAGATTTTCCGAAAGGAGAAAGCGCTGTGCTTTCATCAAAGATAAAAGTGTTGTTTTTATCGTTGTAGCCCGTTTGTTGTGGGTCTTTTACAAACCAAAAAATAGGCGGAGTTTCTTGCTTCTGAATTTCCACACCTACCATATTTAGATATTGTTCGTAAGGTGTTGGTTGGCTTCCTGCAATATATTTATTGTAAAAATCTCTTATTTGTGGATATCCCGTAATTTCTACCAATTCATCAATTAATTTGTCGTCTTTAAAAGGTTTGTTTTCCCCAAATCTTTGCGACAGTTTTCTAATCATGTCGCGGTATCCCATTTCACCATTAGATAATTTTCTAAGCTCAATATCTAGACACATTGTAAGCAAAGCACCTTTTTCGTACACGTTTCTGTACTGGTCTTTATATTCTTCTTTCAGAATGTTTTTACTCATAACCGTGAAAGGCATGGTGTCGTTGTAGCTTTTAGAATTCGCAATTTTATCACCAATTCTTTTTAAAAATTCATCTCTAGAAATTAAACCTTCCTGAATTTGGAAAAGATTAGCAAAATATTCAGTCCCCCCTTCATACATCCATAAATGCTGAGACATTTTAGGATCTGCATAATCGAAATAATGAATTTCTTCTGAATGTGTTTTCAGTGGGTTTACCGTATGGAAAAACTCGTGAGAAACCACATCTGTAATGGTTTGGTCGATGGCTTCTTTTGGCATCATTTCTGGTAAAACAACACTTGTAGATTCGTGATGTTCCAAAGCTCCAAAACCTTTTATTTGAGGCCCATCTGCGCCTGCAAGATACAGCATGATGGCGTATTTTTTATTGGTATTCATGTCGCCCAAGAATTTCTTTTGCGCCACTACCATTTTTTCAAGATTTTCTTTAAAATCTGCTGCTTTATATTTTCCTGTTGGTGAGTAAACGCCTAAAACCAAATCCATTCCTCCTGCATTGAAGGTGATGTAGTCTGGCTTTGTGTACATTAAAGGAGAATCTGTAAGTTTGGCGTAGTTGGCTAATGTAAAGGTGTCCGTGTCTTCAGATTTATCTTGATCTACCAAAGCGGTTGTTCCGTAGAAATCTTTTGGTTTTTTTACGATAAGTTGATACGGAACATCTTGCATATTATCGATGTAGCCTACAAAACCATGAGTGTTGATTAAATAAATTTTCCCTTCTTCAATGTCTGTCCCAGAAGGCGAGAAAACAGCTTTGTGCGCTGTGTTCACCATTTCGTCATCAAAACTGTCGTTTACTTGATACGTAATTTTGCTTAAATTTTGAGCGTTTTTTAAGGTGTAAGAATTGTCATTCACCTTTGTGAAAGCCAGTTCTTTTCCTTTGTTGTCTAAAAATTTAATACCTTCCACAAATCTTCCGTAATCATCCACAGAATACGTTCCTGGAACGGTTTTTGGGAAGTGGAACTTTACGTCGCCCGATTTCATTTTAGGAAATTCTAGGCTTACATTTATTTTGTCGTCTTTTACGTTTACTAAATCTATTTGTGTCTTTATCGATTGGGCATTCAATACGAAAGCCGATAAAAGACCTAAGCTTATTGCAATTTTTTTCATTCGGATTTATTATTTTGATTAAATAGTTGTTTTAAAATTGATTTTGTTACAAAAATTATTTTAGAAATGCTTTAAAACTAAAACTATATATTTAGCTTAACCTTAACCTTAACCTTAATCTACCTCACTTCTTTAAAATAAACGTAATAGTTTTTATTAAACTCTACCGGTTCTTCAGATTGTAATTGTACTGTTTGCCAATTTTCGGTTGGTTTTAACCATTTTCCATCGATTTTTACTGGAAGCTGGAAGTTTTTAACTGCGTTAGAATATTTGAATTTCAATTCTTTTCCTTTTTGAGAATATTCTAAGACAGGTACTTTTGTTGTTCTAAGATATTGGTCGAAAACAGTAGAGAAATCGATTCCGGCTTTGTCTGAGATGTATTTCTCAATCTGCTCTGTTGTTACCGTTTGATGATAAAAATCTTTGTTGATTCCTCTTAAAATCTGTCTGAATTTTTCGTCATTATCAATCACTTGTCGAATGGTGTGAAGCATACTTGCTCCTTTCGGATACATATCGCCACTTCCTTCGTTTCGAACGCCGTATTTCCCGATAATCGGAGCATCATTTTGAACCGATCTTTGTATTCCTTGTGCATAAATATCTGCGGATTTTTTATCCATGAATTTTTCAGTGAAAAGTACTTCAGAATACATGGTAAAACCTTCGTGAACCCACATATCTGCCTGATCTTTCGCTGTAATATTATTGGCAAACCATTCGTGCCCGCTTTCGTGAATAATGATGTAATCCCAGTTTAGACCAACACCCGTTCCGGAAAGATCACTTCCCAAATACCCGTTCTCAAATTTATTTCCATACGCAACATTACTTTGGTGTTCCATTCCCAAATAAGGAGATTCTACCAATTTGTAAGAATCTTCATAAAAAGGATAAGGTCCGAACCAAAATTCAAATGCTTTCATCATTGGTTTTACCTGCGTAAATTGCTTTTTAGCTTTGTCTAAATTATAGTCGATTACCCAATAATCTAAATCTAATTTTCCTTTTTCGCCTTCATAAACTTCATTAAAATTCACATATTTACCGATGTTCGGGATGATAGAGTAGGCGTTAATTGGGTTTTTTACTTCCCAAGTGTAAGCGGTTTTGCTGCCTTCAGCTTTTTTGCTGATGAGTTTTCCGTTTCCAATACCTACCAAATCGTTGGCGGTAATGATTTTCATGGTGATTCCGTTATCAGGTTCATCGCTCCAAATGTCTTTTGTTGGAAGCCAGATTGATGCGCCAATTCCTTCATCGGCAACGCTCATCCACGGATTGCCGTTTTTGTCTTTTTTAAAAACCCAACCGCCGTCCCAAGGAGCGTTTTTAGCAATTGTAGGTTTTCCAGAATACATAATGTTGATGGTGTATTTTTCTCCCTTTTTGAAACTTTTTTTAGCTGAAATGAATATAAAATCGCCTTCTTGCTTAAAGCCGTCAATTGTTGGGAAGCTACATTCCACTTTATCGGCTTTCATAGGTTTTTGTAAATCAACCTGAAATACGGGGTTTAAAATGTCTTTTGTAATTTCAAAAGTGATTTTATTATTTCCTTTTATACTTTTAGAATCGAAATCAGGTTCTACAGAAAGGTCGTATTTTTTTACATCCCAAAAGTTTCTGTATGAAGTGTTTGAACCCTTTAAAGTATCTTCTTTGGTGAATTTCTTATCGTGCTCAAAAAACTGCCCGAAAGCGATTGAAGAGGCGAAAAGAAGCGAGAAAGTAAGTTTTTTCATAACGGATATTTTGTATTTCAAAAATAGAATTAATTTTTGTTAGTCGTTAATTATTGCTGAAAGTAACAGCCGTGAAGAAAATAAAAAAGCAGCTTTACGATGTAAAACTGCTTCAATATAATTTTATAAGAATTTTTTAGCTCTGTACAGGGAGATTTTCGTTTCTCTTTTGTACTTTTTTATACGTGTAAGAGGATGCAAGAATGCTAAATTCGTAAAGGAATAATAGCGGTAATGCAGCCATCATCATACTTAAAACGTCTGCAGGTGTAATAATAGCAGCAACTACCATAATTAAAACGATGGCGTGACGGCGATAGGTACGCATGAATGTTGGGGTTAAGATCCCAATGGAAGTAAGGAAATAAATTAAGATAGGGAATAAAAATACCACTCCCATTCCTAAAACTACCTGTAAAAATAAAGTAGTATAGTCGCTTAAATCATAAAGCGGGACAATAATATTTGAAATTTTAAAAATTACTCCAAAGTTTACTGCGAAAGGTAAAATTAAATAATATCCGCAAAGAACTCCTGCCATAAACAACATCCACACAGAATTGATGATGAAAATTGAATTTTTTCTTTCTTTAGGATGTAAAGCTGGGCTGATAAATCTCCAAAGTTCCCATACAATATAAGGAAAAGCAGCTACAATTCCGCCAAAAATAGAAACTGCCATCATTACATTAAATTGCTGATACAATCTTTGCACACGCACCGGAAAGTCTTTTGGAAGAGTAATGCTGTCTTCTCCTAAAATCATTCTAGAAAAATGATTGGCTACTCTAAAGGTTGGAAAATCGTTTCTTGTGGGACCAAAAAATACGTGGTCCATAATCCATTCAATATTATAACCGATAATAAATGCCGCAATGATGATCGCAATAATAGAACGAATGAGATGCGCTCTCAGTTCGCCAATGTGTCCCCAAAAAGACATGTCTTTCCCTTCACTCACAGAATTTTTTTTAAGAGTTCAAATTTATGGTTTAATGTTTAGGATTCAAAATTTATAATTGAAGATTTAGAAATGTGGTATTAACTTCAACCTTAACCTTAACCTTAACCTTAACCTTAACCTTAACCGCAATCTAATTAATCCCTTCATCCAACAGTTTATGCAAATCGATAATTCCGAAATATTTTCCGTTTTCGGTTACAATTAATTGTCCGATGTTGTTGTCTTTCAGGATTTTCATCGCTTCTTTTGCTAAAGCTGTTTTTTCAACGGTTTTCGGATGGGAAGACATAATATCTTTGGCTAAAACTTTAGAAATATCATCACCTTTTAGAAGCATTCTACGCAAATCTCCGTCGGTAATTACGCCGATAATGTTGTTTTCTTCAGTCACAACCGTAATTCCGTGTCTGGAACTGCTGATGGAGATAATTACGTCTTTTACACTGTCGTTTTCAGAAACCTGAGGTTTTTGTGAAGAAAGGAAATCATCAACTTTAGAAATTAAATTTTTTCCTAAACTTCCACCGGGATGAAATTTAGCAAAATCATTTGCTTTAAAGTCTTTTAATTCCATTAAACTTACAGCTAAAGCATCTCCCAATGCAATCTGAACCGTGGTAGAACTTGTTGGCGCCAATTGAATAGGGCATGCTTCAACTTCCACAAAAGTATCTAAAATAATGTCTGAAAACTCTGCCAATTTACTGTTTTTATTTCCCGTCATTCCAATTAGGCACGAAGAATAATCCTTCAAATAAGGAACAATGCTTACAATTTCCGGAGAGTTTCCAGAATTTGAAATACATAATACGACATCCTGTTTCTGAATCACACCCAAATCCCCATGAATTGCCTCGGAAGCATGTAAAAATTGAGAAGGAGTACCGGTAGAGTTTAATGTAGCGACCATTTTATTGGCAATGTGTGCAGATTTTCCTATGCCTACAATAATTAATTTTCCGGTTGCGGCATGTATGGTTTCCACAGCTTTTACAAAATTGTTGTCGATTCTGTTCTTAAGCTTCTGTAGTTCAGAAATTTCTATTTCAAGAGTTTTTTTTGCGGTTGAAATAATATCGGTTGCCTGCATTTTTTGTATTTAATTTCTTGTGAAAAAAAAGATCCCAAGCCAATTTGTATTCACTATAAATATAATTTTAATAAATTCGCTCGCTTTTATTTTAAGCAAAATTTTTGTAACTTTGGGATAGATGCAAATTTAACAATACAAAATTAGATGAGCGCAAAAAAAGCCAATTTATCGGGCGAATTAAAAAAATATTTTGGGTTTTCTACTTTCAAAGGTCAGCAAGAGCAGATCATAGGAGACCTTCTAGAAGGAAAGGATGTGTTTGTACTCATGCCTACAGGTGGTGGTAAATCTCTTTGCTACCAACTTCCAGCATTGATATCTGAAGGTACAGCAATCGTTGTATCTCCGCTAATTGCTTTGATGAAAAATCAAGTAGATGCGGTAAACGGTCTTTCTTCAGATGACGGAGTAGCCCACGTTTTGAATTCTTCACTCAATAAAACGCAGACCAAAAAGGTCTTTGATGATATTAAAGGAGGTAAAACCAAACTGCTTTATGTAGCACCAGAATCGTTAATTAAAGAAGATTATCTCGAATTTTTCAAAGATGTAAAGATTTCTTTCTTTGCAATTGATGAAGCGCACTGTATTTCTGAATGGGGACACGATTTCCGTCCGGAATATAGAAATTTGAAATTTATAATTGATAAAATTGCAGACGTACCAGTAATTGCACTTACTGCAACCGCTACACCGAAAGTACAGGATGATATCCAAAAAACTTTGGGAATGACTTCTGCGGTGGTGTATAAAGAAAGTTTCAACAGACCCAATCTTTACTACGAAGTACGCCCAAAAGTGAATGTTGATAAAGAAATTGTAAAATTTATCAATCAACATAAAGGCAAATCTGGAATCGTTTATTGTTTAAGCCGAAGAAAAGTGGAAGAATTTGCCCAACTTCTTCAGGTAAACGGAATTAACGCATTGCCTTATCACGCTGGTTTAGACCAAAAAATACGTGTAGCCAATCAGGATAAATTCTTGATGGAAGAGGTAGATGTAATTGTAGCAACCATCGCTTTTGGAATGGGAATCGATAAACCGGATGTACGTTTTGTAATTCATTACGATTTCCCTAAATCTTTGGAAAGCTATTACCAGGAAACGGGTAGAGCAGGAAGAGACGGTGGTGAAGGTCATTGTTTGGCGTTCTATGATCCAAAAGATATTGAAAAACTTGAGAAATTCTTAGCTCAAAAACCAGTGTCTGAAAGAGAAATTGGTCTTCAGTTGCTGAATGAAGTTGTAGGTTATGCCGAAACTTCAATGAGCAGAAGACAATATATTCTTTATTATTTCGGAGAAAGTTTTGATCCTGAAAAAGGAGATGGGGCAAAAATGTGCGACAATTCATCAAACCCTCCAAAATTGAAGGATGCAACCGACGATTTGAAGAAAGTTTTAGAACTGATAAAAGATACAGGAGAAAAATTCAAAGCAAAAGACTTGATTTCGACGATTGTTGGGAAAGAAAATGCGGTTACGAAGTCGTATAAATTGGAACAAACGGATCATTTCGGTTTTGGAAAAGAAGAAAAAGAAAATTACTGGAAAACCATCATTAGACAGGCAACTGTACAGAATTTTCTTCAAAAAGATATTGAAACGTACGGTGTTTTAAAAATTTCTGAAAAAGGTAAGAAAGTTTTAAGTGGAGAACTTGAACATTCATTTATTATTGCCGAAGACCGTGAATTCGACCTTTCTCAAACCAAGGCAGAAAGCGACCAAGTACAAATGCAAAGTGGTGGCGGATTGGATCAGAATCTTTTCAATCAGCTAAAAGAGCTTCGTAAGAAAGTTGCTAAAAAACATGGAATTCCGCCTTATACGGTTTTCATGGATCCAAGCTTGGAAGATATGACGGTGCAATATCCTATTTCTTTGGATGAAATTGCCAAAATCTACGGTGTAGGCGAAGGTAAAGCAAAAAAATACGGGAAAGAATTTGCCGATTTTATCAAAGCTTATGTTGAAGAAAACAACATTGAGCGAACCCAGGATATGGTGATTAAACAGGTGGCAAACAAATCGAGCCACAAAGTTTTCATCATCCAAAGTACCGATAAAAAAATTGACCTTGAAGATATTGCAAGAGCAAAAAATCTATCAATGGACGAGCTTTTGAAAGAAATGGAACGTATCGTTTACCAAGGTACAAAACTTAATATCGATTATTACATTGAAGATAATTTTGATGAAGATATTGTAGACGGTTTCATGGAATTTATGAACGAATCCGAAAGCGACAGTATGAAAGTACTTCTTGATGAGTTCGGAGACGAATTGTCTGATGAAGAAGTAAGAATGTTGAGAATTAAATTCATCAGCGACGTTGCTAACTAGAAAATACAGCCTTATCCAATTTTAGGGTAAGGTTTTTTTATTATGAACAAGAAAATTTCTGTCATATTTATTCTGCCGGATTTGGAAACCGGAGGTGCAGAAAGAATCGTTACCACCATTGCAAATCATCTCTCTAGAGATCGTTTTGAACCTAAGATTTTGCTTCTTCGTAAACAAGGTGGCTACTTAAATATCCTCAGAAAAGATGTAGAAATTATCGATATTGATACCGAAAGAATCAGACATTCGCTTAAACCTATTTTAAAAGAAATTTATAAGCGAAAACCAGACATCGTTTTTTCGGGATTTGGTGAAGTAAATGCGTATTTATCGTTGTTTATAAAGCTTTTTCCTTCTACAAAATTTATAGCAAGAGAAACCAATGTTGTTTCCCAACACGTTACCCGAAAAGAAATCAAATTTTTCTACCATTTTTACAATAATTATCAACAGATTATTGCGCAAAGCGATGATATGCAAAGGGATTTAATCCAAAGTTTCGGGATTAAAAAAGAGAAAATTATAAAAATTAACAATCCTGTAGATTTTGATTTTATTGAAGCTAAACTACATACCGCTCACAAACCCGAAAGTTTTAAACTGAATTACAAAAACGTAGTCGCAATTGGTAATCTTTCTGCCAGAAAAGGGTTCGATAACCTTTTGAAAGTCTTTTCGAGGCTTAAAAATGAAAAAATTATACTCCATATTTTAGGAGACGGTAAAGACAGAGAAATGCTTCACCAAATGAAGGATTTTCTTGGTTTGCATAACGTCGTTTTTCATGGAAGACAAGAGAATCCGTATCAGTTTTTAAAGTTTGCAGACCTTTTTATTTTGTCGTCACGTTACGAAGGTTTTCCTAATGTTTTGCTTGAAGCCGGTGCTTGCGGAACTTATTCTTTAGCCAATAATTGTCCGGGAGGGATTAATGAAATTATTCAGCATAACACCAATGGTGAGATTGCCGATATCGAAAATTACGAAGATTTTTCTCAAAAAATACTTACGCTTATCCATAGAGATTACAACGCAGAATCTATTAAAAACTCCATAAAATCTAGATTTTCTAAAGAAATAATTTTGGATACTTATGAAAGAGTTTTGTTGGATGTAATGAAAAAATAGATCGGTGAAAATTATATTGAAACTCTTATCGTTGTCTGTATTTTCGGTAGGTTTCTTTCTTCTTAAGTTTGATTGGATAAGTGACGGAATTCTTATCCCTTGATTTTTTATATTTCCTTACTTTTGAAACTTTAAAATTCAAACAAAAAAATCATGAAAAAACTTCCAAAATTAGGTTGTGCTTGCGAAAAACACGATTTAGTGGAGTCAGAATATAGAACTTCAATTGTTGGAACAGATTCTACCGATGGTAGAAATGCTGAAGTAAGCATTATCCAATGTAGATTGTGCCAAAGAATCTGGCTTAAATATTCTGTTGAAAATTCAAATTCAACCGAACAAAATAGATGGTTCAAAGGAATAATTGCCAAGAAAGAAGTTGCAGAAATGAAGCCCGAAAATGCCGTAGAATATTTGGAAAATCTTCCGTGGTATGTTTGTGGAGGAGAATTTTTTGGGGATAAGGAAGTTTTTGGAGAAGGAAACTTGAATCTTGATTTACATTAGTTGGAAGCCCGAAGCAAGGCGCAGGAAGATTTAGCCTAATAAAATGCATTCTCAATAACGTAAACTTCCATCATCCAACTTCTATCTTCTCGCTTAATAAAAACTTGACAAAACTCACTTTCCCGAATGCCAATTAATCTGTAAATTTGTAAGAATTAATCTTCAGATAATAATAAATAACAATATACAATGAGTCAATTCGATGTTACCGTAATCGGTTCCGGTCCTGGAGGGTATGTAGCGGCTATTCGTGCAGCACAGCTAGGTTTCAAAACAGCAATTATTGAAAAATATTCTACTTTAGGCGGAACTTGTCTTAACGTAGGATGTATTCCTTCAAAAGCGCTTTTAGACAGTTCTGAACATTTCGAAAACGCAAAACATAATTTCGAAAACCATGGGATTATCATCAACGAGCCACAAGCGGATATTGCTAGAATGGTTGCCAGAAAAAATGAAGTAGTAGACCAAACTACTAAAGGTATTCAGTTTTTGATGGACAAAAACAAAATCACTGTTTTTGAAGGTGTTGGTAGCTTCGAATCTGCAACTCAGATTAAAGTAACAAAAAACGATGGTTCTACAGAACTTATCGATTCTAAATATACTATTATTGCAACTGGTTCTAAACCATCTTCTTTGCCTTTCATTACTTTAGATAAAGAAAGAGTAATTACTTCTACTGAAGCTTTAAATTTAAAAGAAATTCCTAAGCATTTAGTAGTAATTGGAGGGGGTGTAATTGGGCTAGAATTAGGTTCAGTTTATCTAAGATTAGGAGCTCAAGTTACTGTTGTTGAGTTTATGGATAAAATTATCCCTACAATGGATGGCGCTCTAAGCAAAGAGCTTCAAAAAGTTCTTAAAAAGCAAGGGATGAAGTTCATGCTTTCTACAGCTGTTTCTGCAGTGGAAAGAAACGGAGATTCTGTAAAAATCACAGCTAAAGATAAAAAAGGAGAAGAAGTAGTTGTTGAAGGAGATTACTGTCTAGTTTCTGTCGGAAGAAGACCTTATACAGATGGTCTTGGTCTTGAAAAAGCAGGAGTAGAATTAGACGAAAGAGGAAGAATTAAAACTAACGACCACCTACAAACCAATGTTGCAAACATTTATGCAATTGGTGATGTAATTAAAGGCGCAATGTTGGCTCACAAAGCTGAAGAAGAAGGAGTTTTCGTTGCTGAAACTTTAGCAGGGCAAAAACCACACATCAATTATAACTTAATTCCTGGTGTTGTGTACACTTGGCCAGAAGTTGCAGGTGTTGGTAAAACTGAAGAGCAATTGAAAGAAGAAGGTGTTGCTTACAAAGTAGGAACTTTCCCAATGAGAGCTTTAGGAAGAAGCCGTGCAAGTGGGGATATCGATGGTTTGGTGAAAATTATTGCAGACGAAAAAACCGATGAGGTTTTAGGTTTCCACATGATAGGAGCGAGAGCGGCAGATTTGGTTGCTGAAGGGGTTATTGCTATGGAATTCCGTGCAAGTGCAGAAGATATCGCAAGAAGTTCTCACGCTCACCCAACGTATGCAGAAGCGATTAAAGAAGCTGCTTTGGATGCTACAGGGAAAAGAGCACTTCACGTGTAATAAAAAGTAGAAAAACCAAATATTGGTATTTTATAAAAGAGAAGTTTCGGCTTCTCTTTTTTTTGTTTAAAAATCACTTTGATTCGTAATTTTAATGTAAGTTAAATGGATTAAATTTTATTTTTAATTTTGATAAAATCCCCTATTTATGGCATGAAAATAGAGGTTCATAAATAAAATTTTTGTTATGAAAAATATATTTATTGGTTTGATGCTTTTCGGTAGTATTGCTTCTTTTGCACAAGAAGCAGGAAAAGCAGGAGAGCTTCTGAAAAATGAAGCTTCAAAAAGTGAAATGGAATCTGCAAATGTAAAAAAACAAAATTCAGATAGAAATGGGGCTGGAAATAATTCTTGGGGATTTAGAAATCCGAATGGTCAAAACAATCAGAACAGTCAAAATAATCAAAGGAGAAGACCTGGAACTCCGAACTATCAATGGAATCAAAACTATGGATATTCTGAAGTTTTTCTGAGAATTCCGGAACAAGGATATTTTAGTGTTGAACTTGCAGATCAAGTGATTTCAAATAATTCTGGAAGATATAGATTTTTTGATTTGCCTTCAGGAAGAATTCCTATCTCTATTTACAATAATGGTTTTTTGATGTATAAAACCACATTAAATGTGAGAAATAACAGCAGATTGGTATTAGATTTTTTCAGCAATGAAGGCTTGTATCTTTTAGATTCATATCCAATTCAAAATGGTTATTACGGTTTTGATAATTGGAACGATGTGTGGAATAATCCTTACGGAAACGGAGGCTCAATGGGAAATGGTTACATAAATTATCCCAACGTAATGGATCCTCAAACTTTTACACAGTTTTTGGCTCAGATGAAAAATGAAGCGTGGTTCGATGATAAGAAAATTACTTTTATTGCTCAACAAGCTCGTCATGCCATGTTTACTTCAGACCAAATCAGTATAATGGTGAAAGATTTAAGTTTTGATAAAAATCGACTTACTTTAGCGAAAACTTTATTCTCAAGATGTGTAGACAAGCAAAAATACTTTGTCGTGGGTGAAGCTTTTGATTTTGAAAGTACCAAAAGACAATTGAGAGAGTTTGTAGCCAATTCTTAATATAGAAAACCGTTGTTGAAGGGCAGCGGTTTTTTTATGCTTAAAATTTAATTTCAAAACTTCACAATAATTTTACAGAGTTATGAATCTGGATTTTAGTGAATTTTTTAGCTGATTATTAGTTTTGATTTAGCCTTAGCAAAGGTTTTTCAATGCTAAAATTCAACAATTCTAAAACCCTCCAACTTATTTCCTTACCTTTGTAGACTAATTTGATCATTAATGAAAATCGGAAGAACTCAAACTTTAAAAATTTCAGAAAAAAATAGTTCAGGCTGGATGTTGGTAGATGATACCGAATGGAAAGCATTTTTACCAAAAGTATTCATTCAGGAAGAGAAAGAAGTTGGAGACGAAGTAGAGGCGTTCATTTATCAAGACGATAATAAATTGAAAGCAACCACAGAAATTCCTTTGGCGGAAGTAGGTGAGTTTGCGGTAATGACTTGTGTGGAAAGCCTTCCAAGTGGAGCTTTTATGGATTGGGGAATTATTAAAGACCTTTTTATCCCATACAAACAACAGAAAACAAAAATTGTTGAAGGGAAGAGATATTTGGTTTATTTATACATTGATGATGAACATCAATTGATTACCGGTACAACGAAGTTTAAAAGAAATCCGCAATATACAGATTTGCCTTTTCAGAAAGGCGATAAAGTAGATTTAATCATGATGAATGAAAGCGAACTAGGCTGGAACGTAGTCATCAACAAAAAATATATCGGATTGATTTATGCTTCAGATGTTTTCAAAAAACTATATCCTTTATCGGAAGAAAGTGGCTACATTAAAGAAATTAGAGAAGACGGCAAAATTGATGTTTCTCTACAACCACAAGGTTTTGAAAATATCGACGAATTCAAGCAGAAAATTCTTAACAAGCTAGAAGAAAATTACGGTTTACTTTATCTTTCAGACAAATCTACACCAGAAGAAATTAAAGATGAGGTACAAATGAGTAAAAAGAACTTCAAAAAAGCAATCGGCGGTCTTTATAAAGACAAAGTAATTGATATTTTGGAAGATAAAGTTAGATTGTTGTAAAAGGTTTTTTAACAGTTTATACTATGGTCCGGGCAGAAACGATGTTTTTGCCCGTTATTTTTTTATGTAAACTGATTATTATCATTTTAATTTTTTTGTTTAACAATTTTGTCAAAACAAATGATTGATATATATTTGCACAAAATTGTTTAACAAAAATGTCAAATCAAACAAAAAAAAGACCAGACGCAAGAGCTGATAAAAGAAACTGCTAAGAAACTTTTCTTCGTGCAGGGAAGGTTTGACGCTACTACGCAGGAGATTGCAGATGAGGCAGGTGTCAATAGAACGCTTATAAATTACTACTTCAGGTCGCGTGATAATCTGTTGCAGATTATTTTTCAAGACGCTCAGAAAGTAGAAAAGCAAAAGTCGGAGCTTATTATGGATTCTGATCTTGCTTTCAAAGAAAAAATTACCAAATTCATCACTAATAGTCTTCAGACAAGTCTTAAGTACCCTTATTTAGAAACTTATATCGTTTCGCAAATTAATAAAGGGAATTGCCAAGAAAGAGAAATCTCTCAGGAACAACTTAAAAAATTCTATAAAGACATCGAAGCGGAAATGGAAGCGGGAACTATAGAAAAAATGGAACCAGTACAGTTCATTTTTAATATGATTTCCCTTCTGGTTTTTCCGAGTGCGGTAAGACCACTATTTAAAGAAAATATGATGATTGATGATAAAGAATTTGACCGTCTTATTGCCGACCGCAAAGAGATTATCCTCAACATGTTATTTAAAAAATAAAAATTCTTTAAAGTAAAACGGAAAACCAATCGTCTTTTAGGAATAAAAACTATTAGGAATATAAACAGAAAAATTAACGAAGTAATTATATTTATGAAAAGAAAAATAATATCTGCTAAAAAGCTAAGACTAGGAATAGCTGCAGCATTTATGATTTTCGGCTCTACATCTGTTTTTGCACAACAGCAGATTTCTTTGCAAGAAGCCATTAAGCAGGCGCTTCAAAACAAAGCGGAGGCTAAAAAAGCAAGTCTACAGATAAAAAAAGCGGAAGCTAAAATAGATGAAGCAAGAGCAAGTGCTTTACCACAGGTTACTGCAACGGCAGGTCTTACCTACAATCCTATTATTCAGGAGTCTTTGCTGGAGTTTGGCGGCCAAAAAATCAGAGCGCAATTGGGTCAACCTTGGAACTCTTCTGCTTCCGTACAGGTTCAGCAAGCGATTTTCGACCAAAGAGTTTTCACAGGTTTAAAAGCGGCAAAATCTACAAGAGAATTTTATATTCTTAATGCACAGCTTACCAACGAACAATTGATTGAAAATGTAGCAACCGCTTATTATCAGGTTTTCGTTCAGGAAGAAAATTTAAGAACGATAAATGAAAGCTTTACCAACACTGAAAAAGTTAGAAAAGTAATTAAAAGTTTGGTAGATAACGGTTTAGCAAAGAAAATCGATTTGGATAGAACCGATGTGCGTTTAACCAACGTAAGTTCTAGCAAACAAACCATCATCAACGGTTTAGAGCTTTCTAAAAATGCTTTGAAATTCTACATGGGAATTCCTATTGAGACAGATATTACGCTTGAACAAAAGGAAATTCAGCCAAGACCAGAATTATTAGCTTCTACTTTAGATGTTAAAAATCGTTCAGAAATTAAAGTTTTAGAGAAAAACAGAGAGCTTCTGCAGTACAACAAAAAAGCAACAGAAGCTTATTTGTATCCAACTGTAAGTTTAGTAGGAAATTATGGATGGGGCGCAACTGGTGCTAAATTTCCTTTAACCAACGGCTTGAATAACGGTGTACTTTGGAGTGACTATTCTGCGATAGGTCTTAATGTAAATATTCCAATTTTTACAGGAGGTTCTACGAAATCTAAAATTGCACAGGCACAGATGGATATTGATGATTTAGATTTGGATATCGAAAACACTGAGCTTTCCTTAAATCTTGATTATAAAAATGCAATTACCAATATGGAAAATGCTTTAATCAACATCGAAAGCATGGAAAACAACGTTACTCTTGCCGAAAAAGTGAGAGCAGATACAGAATCAAACTATCGTTACGGTTTAGCGACGCTTACTGAAGTTTTAGATGCAGATAATGCTTTAACTCAGGCAAAACAAAACCACGCCAATGCTTTATTAGACTATAAACAAGCGGAAATTAAATTAATAAAAGCTAAAGGAGAACTCAATACTTTACAAAACCCATAGGAACATGAAAAAAACTTTAATATATATCGTTGTAGCAGCTGTACTGGTTGGTTTAGCCGCTTGGAAAATTACAGACAATAAAAAGAAACAGGAAACTGAAGTAAAAGAAGTTGCAAAACAGGTTGATAAAATCAACGTAAATGTTGTAACAGCATCAAGAACAAATATCGATACAGATTATTCTGCAAATGGAACGTTTATTCCAAAACAAGAGTCTAATCAATCTTCTGAAATTTCAGGGCGTATTGTAAGCGTTTTGGTGAAAGAAGGTTCTAGAGTAGGAGCTGGACAAGTTTTAGCAACCATTAAAAGAGATGCCATCGAAGTAGATGTTACTCAGGCTCAAAATAATTTGCAAAATGCAATTATGGACAACCAACGTTATGAAAATGCTTTCAAAACAGGAGGTGTTACAAAACAACAGTTGGATAACTCAAGATTGCAATTGAAAAACGCTCAAGCTGCCGTAAGAGCACAAAGCGTAAAAATGAATGATACAAGCGTAAGAGCAGGAATTAGTGGTACTATCAACAAAAAAATGGTAGAACCGGGAATGGTAGTTGCTCCGGGAACGGCTCTTTTCGAAATTGTAAACATTAATTCTTTAAAACTTTCAGTTTTGGTAGACGAAAGCCAGGTTGGAAAAATTTCTCTTGGACAGGAAGTTGCCATTAACGTAAACGTTTTACCAGACGAATCTTTCAGCGGAAGAATTACCTTCATTGCTCCTAAAAGTGATGCTAATCTAAATTTCCCAGTAGAAATTGAGGTTCAAAACAGAGGAAACCTAAAAGCAGGGATGTATGCAACAGCAATTTTCAAAACCAATCATGGTGCTGAAACTCAAAATATGCTTACCGTACCTGCAGAAGCTTTCGTAAACGGAGTAAGTTCTGGGCAATTGTTTATCGTAAGTAACGGTACTGCAAAATTAATTAAAGTACAAACTGGAAAAGTTTACGGAGATAAAGTTCAAATCCTTAGCGGATTAAACGGTGGTGAGCAAGTAATTACCAGTGGACAAATTAACCTAGACAACGGTTCAAAAATCAACATCGTAAAGTAAGCAGAAGATGAAGTTAGCAGAAATATCCATTAAAAGACCATCGCTGGTAATCGTACTCTTTACGATTCTTACGCTGGGTGGTTTATTAAGCTACTCCATGATGGGGTACGAGTTGATTCCTAAGTTTGAAACCAACATGGTAACCATTTCTACGGTATATCCGGGAGCTTCGCCAAGTGAGGTAGAAACTTCGGTAACCCGAAAGATTGAAGACGCCGTTGGTGCTTTGGAAAACGTAAAAAAAGTAGAATCTTCTTCTTACGAAAGTTTATCTGTAATCATGGTTCAGTTGAATCCTGGAGCGGATGTAAACTATGCATTGAATGATGCTCAAAGAAAGGTAAATGCAATTTTAGCAGACCTTCCGGAAGATGCAGATGCACCTTCTTTACAGAAATTCTCTTTGGATGATTTACCTATCATGACTTTGAGTATTTCGAGTGATAAACTGAATAATAAAGAGCTTTATGACCTTTTAGATAAAAAAATTGAACCCGTATTTTCTCGTGTAAACGGGGTGGCTCAAGTAGATTTAGTTGGAGGTCAGGAAAGAGAAATTCAGGTAAATTTAGATGAAAAGAAAATGCAGGGATATGGGCTTTCTATTGCCAATGTTCAGCAGGCGATTTTGTCTTCCAACTTAGATTTTCCTACAGGAGCTTTAAAAACGAGAACGTCTAGGTCTACCATTAGACTTTCTGGAAAATATAAAAATGTAGAAGAGATGAACAATCTTGTGGTTTCTAATACCAACGGAGCACAAGTACGTTTGTCTGATATTGCTACAGTTTTCGATACTCAAAAAGATGTAGAGAAAGTAGCGAGATACAACCAGTTGCCAACAATTTTACTTCAGGTAAAAAAGCAGTCTGATGCGAACGCTGTTTCGGTTTCAGAATTGATAAAGAAAACAATTGGTGAGGTAGAAAAAAATTATGCAGTTCAAGCGCTTGAAGTAAATATTGTGGATGATACTACAGACTTTACTCTAGAAGCAGCAGATCACGTAATCTTCGATTTATTCTTGGCGATTATTCTTGTGGCGGTGGTAATGTTATTATTCCTTCACAATATCAGAAACGCATTTATTGTAATGGTTTCTATCCCGATGTCTTTGATTGCGACGGTAATTGGAATGTATTTAATGGGGTACACCCTCAACTTGATGAGTTTATTAGGACTTTCGCTAGTTGTAGGTATTCTTGTGGATGATGCAATTGTAGTTTTGGAAAACGTGTACCGTCACATGGAGATGGGGAAAAGCAGAATTCGTGCAGCTTATGATGGTGCTTCAGAAATTGGCTTTACGGTAACAGCGATTACGATGGTAATTGTGGTGGTATTCTTGCCGATTGCGATGAGTTCTGGTTTGGTATCAAACATTTTGGCTCAGTTCTGTGTAACGGTAGTAATTGCTACCTTGTTATCATTATTGGCTTCATTTACCATTATTCCTTGGTTGTCTTCAAGATTCGGAAAACTGGTACATCTTACAGGTAAAAATCCTTTCGAGAAATTTATTCTTTGGTTTGAAAAGCAGTTGGATAAATTCACACACTGGATTAGCGGAATTCTTGAATGGTGTCTGAAAACAACCCTTAGAAGAGTATTAACAGTAGTGTTTACATTCATTGTACTTATCGTTACAACTATCGGATTAATGGGAGGTGGTTACATCGGAGGAGAATTCTTCCCGAAGATGGATAGAGGTCAGTTCCTTGTTCAGATGGAGTTGCCAAAAGACGCTTCTGTTGAAAAAACCAACCAAGTTACTCTAGAAGTTGAAAAATTCTTAAGAAACGACAAAGATGTTGTAAATATGATTACGACGGTTGGTCAACAATCTTCTGGTTTCGGAGGAGCTCAAGCTACTTTGTATCAATCAGAAATTCAGGTAATCTTAACGGATAAATCTGAACGTACAGAAAGTACAGATATTAAATCAGCTAAAATTAAAAGAGCGTTAGAAGAAAAATTCACAGGCGTTGAATTCAAAACGGCACCAATCGGTTTGATGGGAGCAGATAATGCACCAATCGAATTGGTAGTAACTGCACAAGATAACGCAACTGCAAATAAAGAAGCGAACAGAATTTTAGAATTGCTTAAAAAAGTTCCGGGAGCAGTAGACGCAGAATTGTCAACAGATTCAGGGAATCCGGAAGTTCAGGTAAATATCGACAGAGATAAAATGGCTTCTCTGGGATTGAATCTTTCAAGTGTAGGACAAACGATGCAGACTGCATTCAGTGGAAACACAGACGGAAAATTCAGGGCAGGAGAGTACGAGTACGATATCAACATTCGTTTCGGAGATGCCAACAGACAATCTATTGAAGATGTAAGAAACTTGATGTTTACAAATCCTCAAGGAGAGCAAATTAGACTAAGTCAGTTTGCAGATGTTAAAATGGGTTCTGGTCCAAGTTTGCTAGAACGTAGAGATAAAGCTCCTTCTGTAAAGGTAAAATCTAAAGTAGTAGGTCGTCCTGTAGGAGATGTTGCTAATGAATGGGCGGCAATGTTTATGGAAAACGAAAAAACAAAACCTGCCGGAGTAAGCTACATTTGGAGTGGTGATATGGAGAACCAAACCGAAGGTTTCGGCACATTAGGAATTGCTTTAGCAGCAGCTATCGTATTGGTTTATCTGGTAATGGTATCATTGTACGACTCTTTTGTATATCCTTTTGTGGTATTGTTCTCAATTCCTTTGGCTTTAATTGGTGTAATGTTGATTCTTGCCATTACAGGAAATTCATTAAACATCTTTACGATGTTGGGGATGATTATGTTGATTGGTTTGGTGGCGAAAAACGCGATTATGATTGTCGATTTTGCCAACATGAGAAAAGCAGAAGGAGCAAGTACATATGATGCTTTAATTCAGGCAAACCATGCACGTCTTCGTCCGATCTTGATGACGACTATTGCGATGATCTTCGGGATGATTCCAATTGCGATAGCAAAAGGAGCAGGAGCGGAGATGAACAACGGTTTGGCGTGGGTAATTATCGGTGGTCTTACATCGTCATTATTCCTTACCTTGATTATTGTACCAGTAGTGTACTCTTTATTCGACTCTGTTCTAAGAAGAATGGGTAAGAATGAAACAATAGATTATGATGCTGAAATGAAAGCTGATTATAAAAAAAGAGAGCTAAGTGAAGATGGGTTTACCCCAAAACACGTAGATTAATTAATATAACAACCTTACATTAACCTTGTAAACCGTATCAGAAATGATGCGGTTTTTTGTTTAAATATTTTAAATAATACAATATATAAAACAAGTATTTTTTTTAATAAATAAAATGTGATAGCTTTTAAACAAAACAATTATCTCTAAGATATTTAATGTATACAATTGCTATAATTTTAAATTTTTCTCAGATAATACATATTACCTTAGTGCTAAGAACTGCCTGAATTCGTTAAAATAAGTAGTTTGAGGACACTCAAGTGTAAAAATGAGGGTAAACAAGGGTTTCTAAATGATTGTATTATTGGGGTTGTTGCTAATTTTGTCCACTATCAAAAAAATAACCTGCGAAGGTAATTTTAAGAAAGTGCAAAACATCAAAGCGTAATATTAATTGATTAAAATAGAATATAATGAGCTAGAACAATCAAAAAAAATATAAAAACAAAATGATGAGAAAAAAACAAGTGCCTCTAATAAAATCTATTATTAGTTGTTTCGTACTGTGCGTCTCTTTTTCATATACGCAAATTGTAAAAACAAACGTTTTTGCATTAAGAAAAATACAAGATTTCAAAACGAAGATTAGAACTTTCCTCGTTTCCAAAATTTCTTCAAAACCAAAAACAGCTTCCGTTGCCATTTCAAGCTTTCATAGAATCTTGGTATTTAGGCTGTGATTATTTTTGTCTTTTCCGAGCCCTACTTTTTATTTCAAAGAGCATGAGAAAACATCGAGAAAGCAAAAAAAAGATTTTTAGAAATCAGATGTATGATATGTGTTTTACCCTCTTAAATTGAGACTCAAGATGTTGAATTTTGAGTGGAATTGTGAAGACGCTTTAGGAAATTTTGATAGTTCATTGCTAAAGCGTCTAGCAATTTTAAACCTAAAATGCTGCTTTTTTCATTTCTATTTATCGGCTATTTAATTGCATTTCAGATCTGTTACTATCTTTTTGCTGCGGTTTTCATACATCTTTGCTGAAGAAATAAGTCCTAATTCTGTCATTA
This sequence comes from Chryseobacterium sp. HNCC26DJ239, assembly GCF_057180445.1. Lineage (NCBI taxonomy): Bacteria > Pseudomonadati > Bacteroidota > Flavobacteriia > Flavobacteriales > Weeksellaceae > Chryseobacterium > Chryseobacterium sp. HNCC26DJ239. The sequence goes on along the minus strand of NZ_JBXUGJ010000001.1, from coordinate 316,529 downwards.
TTTCTGTTTGAATTTTAATAAAAAAATCTAAATATTAAAATTATTTTATTCCAATAGAATAATGATTTTCTCAAATTATGGTTTGGAAAAGATTGATGATTGGTAAAAATAAACTTAATTATTAAACAGTTTTCAAGTTTATTTTTTTTGTAACTTTAATTATCGCGATCAAAATTTTTTTATTTTGATAATATTAATTATAGTAGTTGAATAATTAATGAAAAGCAATATTTATTGTTTGATATTAATTTATTTTGAATTATTGCAATTAATGTGTCAATTGTGTATTTGTAGTTTTTTATACGCACTTCGGTCATTCATTTTAAAGAAATAAAGTTTTCTTAATAAGGTTGGAAGTGCTTTTTGTTAAAGAAAATATATGATTTTAAACTCTACTAGTTTCGCTAAAAAGATTAGCATTTATATAAGTGTAATTATTTTTTTAATTATAAGTTGTAACGATGCCTCGAAAGCCGAAAATACAGCAAAGCAAGATCAAAAGAAAGCTGTTTCTGCTTTTAGAACAAAATATTCTGCTAAAGTAGACAGTTTGCAAATTTATTATCGACAGTATAAACTGGTAAAACTAGCTCAGCTTATTTATAATCTTGAGCCTAAACTTAAAGAAAACTCTTACGATATGGGAGTTTTGGTTTACTACAAAGGTTTACTTTTTGAAGAAATTAATGATAGTAAAAATTATCAGGAAGAAGATGCACGTCTGCTTAAAATTGCGCAATCTGTGCAGCATCCCGCGCAAAAAATTATGCTGGATTATTGTCTTTTAGAAAATAAATTTTTTGCTACAAGTAATCTAGATCAGCCGCAATTAAGGAAGCTGTTGATGAAGTCTTTAGACACTTTAGAGCATGTTGATAAAGCTTATAGAGATGCCAATTATTATTTTAAAAAAGGAAGTTCTACCTATCTTTTGGCAGAATATTTTATAGATCATAAAGATTATGATAAAGCGCAATATTATAATGATTTAACCAAAGAATATCTTGATTCTACGAATGTTGAATATTACAAAGTTTATCCCTATTACATACAAGGATTAATTCTTGCCAACAAAAAAAAGCCACATGAAGCGCTTACATATTACCATAAAATTATTCATATCTCTGAAAAGTACCATTCTACCCGTTTTTTAAGAAATATTTATCCAGTGTTAAATACTTCTTACAACGAATTGGGAGATTTTCAATCTGCCGCTAAATATATGTTGAAGTACAAAATGACAAACGATACAATTCTAAGCACACAACGTGAAGCAACCAATTTTGTAAACGCAAAAGAAAAGGAAGCAGAAGGAAAAACAAAAAGAAAGATGTTTATTATCAGTGTTTTGTCTGTTCTAGCGGTGCTTGTGTTATTATATTTTTCAATTAAAAAACTTCGAAGAAGTAAGCCGGAAGTACAAGTAGAAACTGTTTCATTTCCTCCCGTTGTAGATGTTCTTTCACCAGATGATTTGTATGAGTTGGTAGAACTTTCTAAAAACAATGAAAATGCGTTTTATTTGAAATTTTCAGATTACAACCCACTACTTATAAAAGATTTGACGGCTTTCTTGCCCAAACTTTCGGATTCTGAGGTGAAATTCTGCATGTATCTAAGCATGAAATACACCGTAAAAGAAATTGCTTTGTATACCAATACCTCAATAAAGTCGGTAGAAAGCAAAAAATACAGACTCAAGAAAAAAATAAACACGCCAGAAAATGAAGAACTGGCAAAACGACTCAACTTATAAATTTTTTTACTTCATAAATACTAAACGATGAGCTTTCGAAGAGATTCGAAAGCTTTTTTTTTAGAAATTAAACAAATTGTTTGTTTAGGGAAAAGTCTTTCATTTTAAGTTTAATGCAGTGACGTTTATATAGGTTTCTTTTTAGAAACAAAAAAAGCTTCCAAAATTTTTGAAAGCTCTTGATATTTTAAAACAGAAAACAGTTAGTCCTGCATTACTTCACCTGCTTTTCTGTATACGAAGTTTCCGTAAATGTGTCTTCTTGCAAAACGGCTCGGAGAATCAGAATTAATCATTTTGATATAAGTATTTCTCGGAACGCCCATGTATTCGTAGCTTACCCCATTTAAATGCTGAACCGTAAGAATAGATTTCTCCAAATAAAAATCCTGAATATTAGATTTTGTAATCGTTTCTGTATATTCTTCTTTGTATTTTTCCTGTGTTTCTGGGTTGATGCTTACTAAAAAATGGTAGGCTTCAATCACAGATTTGCTTTTTTCTTCCGCTTCTAGTTTTCCATCTTCATCATTGATGAATTTATCAGGATGCGTGTCTTTCATCGCATTTCTGTAAATGGTTTTCAACTCTTTTAAAGTTACTTTTTGGTCAACTTCAAGAAGTTTTCTGTATTCACCAATTTTTTTCATTGCTTTATCCTTTAAATTTTTCGCGGTGCAAAAGTAAGGTTTTTTATCGTAAAAATTGTAAGATGTTGAATATTAATTTTTTGTAATGTTTTTCTTGATCTTTATAATCGGATATTATTTCAGATTGAATTTTACTCTTAAACTTTTTTTGCTAAAATTTATATTGTTATTTAAATAAAATTAAAATAAATTTGTAACCAATGTCTAATGTTGTCTAATATGGTTATTAAAGAATTTTATACAATTTCTGAAGCAGCAGAATTATTAAATAAAAGCACTAAAACACTTAGGAGATGGGATGATGAAGGGAAATTAGTAGCTGTAAGAGAGCCTATAAGCAATTATCGTGTTTATCATAGACATGATATTGAAAATTTATTTCCCGAATTTTTAAACAATAATTTAAACATTACAGATAACTTTCATAAAGCTGAAAAGGATTATAAAGTATTAGAACTTTTTGCAGGTGCAGGAGGATTAGCAATTGGTTTGGAAAAAGCAGGTTTGAAATGTGAAGCTTTAAATGAAATTGACAAATTTGCGTGTCAAACTTTAAGAAAAAATCGTCCTCATTGGAATGTGCTTGAGGGAGATATTAGAAATTTTAGCTTTCTAGAGTACAAAGATAGGGTTGATGTGGTTACAGGTGGCTTCCCTTGCCAAGCTTTTAGCTATGCCGGTAAAAGATTAGGATTTGAAGATGCAAGAGGAACATTGTTTTATGAGTTTGCTCGAGCTGTAAAAGAAGTTAATCCACCAATTTGTATCGGAGAAAATGTAAAAGGACTTTTAAACCATGATAATGGAAATACTCTCAAAGGAATGATTTCTATTCTTGATGAGATTGGTTATAATGTAGTTCCTATAGAAGTTTTAAGAGCTATTGATTATAAAGTTCCTCAAAAAAGGGAAAGGTTAATTTTGGTAGGAATTAGAAAAGATATTTCAATTAAATTTAATTATCCTAAGCCTTTTTCAAAGATTTATAATTTGAGAGATGCTTTAAAAAAAGGGGAATTGTTTGATACTGATGTTCCTGTTTCAGGAGGTGCAAAATATCCTCAAAGTAAAAAAGACGTTTTAGATTTAGTTCCACCAAAAGGATATTGGAGAGATTTACCCATTGAAATTCAAAAAGAATACATGGGAGGAAGTTTTCATTTGGGGGGCGGTAAAACAGGGATGGCTAGAAGAATTGGTTGGGATGAACCATGTTTAACACTTACTTGTAGCCCTGCTCAAAAACAAACAGAAAGATGTCATCCAGATGAAACTCGTCCGTTTACAGTACGTGAATACGCAAGAATTCAAACTTTTCCGGATGATTGGGATTTTGCAGGTTCTTTAGCTCAACAATATAAACAAATTGGAAATGCAGTTCCTGTTAATCTGGGACGAGAAGTCGGTTATTCTATTGTTAAATTTTTAAACTCGTATTATAATTCATTAAATCCTAGATAATAACTATAATTTTCAAAGGTGATTTGGTCTAAGATAGTTCTATTAGTTTTTTCGGTTTCTGAGGTTATTTCTTCTAAAGCTGAATTTTCTTTTTTAGAACCTTTCTCCTCAATAGATTGAAGATAATCGGAAATTGCGAAGGGTAAAGATCTGTACAATTGGAAAAGAGCATTTTTTTCTCCTGAAAGAAGTGCGTAAAATTGGTCACCAGAGATTTTAAAAACTCTGCTATGACTATACTCTTTACCATTAATTTCCCCTTTCCAGCTTTCATTAAAGCTTCCTTTTGCTAAAATTTGAACCCAATAGCATTTTGCTTTTTTGTAAGTATCTGCATATCGAGCCAGCTTTTGAAATAAAGCTTCAGCTGAACTGCTATTCATAGTATTGTGCTTATTTTTAATATCAGCAAAAAGAGTCTCATCCTTCGCTTTAATGTCAAAACCACTTAGATTACCAACTTCATATCCCTCAATTCCACCTAAAACTTGCTCATGAAATGTTCCAATAGAATTATTAATAGACTTATCTATTTGTCTTAAAATTTCAGCTTGAATTAAATTTTCTTCATTGATATTGTTAAATTTTGAATCAAAAGTAAGTTTGATAGTATCGACTTTGTTGGAGTAGAAGCTTTTTTTCGAAACATTATTTTTTGCCTTTAAATATGAATTGTGAAGATTTTTAATGCATTCTAAAAGATGTTCATCTGAAACATAGCTTATATATTTATTGGACATAATCAATGATATTAATATTTCTTCAAAAATAGAATAAATTTTGTTAAAAGCTAAAAAACTATTGTATAGTATGTAAACTAAAAATAAAATAACTTATATTATTGAGATTTTTCACAATGCAAATATTTTAATGCCTTTTTTAAATTTACATAAATTTTAACTAAAAAAATAACAGAAGCTAAAAAAGGCTTCTGTTAATATTAAGGAGATATAGAATCTAATTTCTTAATCATACCATTCCTGCTCAAAATAGGTAAGTTTTGCACCGTTTATAAAATCTTCAAGAGAAGTTTTGGCATCGGCTTTATCGTTGGTAAGTTCGAAAAAATACGTTACAGAATTAGGTAAATTACTGTTTTTAGAAATTACTTTAAAACGTTTCACCTTTTCATTTCCTTTAAAATAAGTAAGTTCCTGAAGTTGGCTCATCTTCAAACTTTGGATATCAAAAGCCGCTTTCCAGTCTTTTTGAAGTTTCATAAACCTCTTTTGGGTACGGTCTGTAGTTTCTTCTTTATATTTCTCTGCTTGATAATCCGAAATAAGTTGAGGATAGATTAAGCCATTTTTTAAAATATTCTGAATTGTTTTTTCGTTGGTATCAAAAGTTACTGTTTTAGAATCAAAACTTACATAATTTTTGTTGACGGTAATTTTTCCATCAAATTTTTTATAATTTTTCTTCTTGTAATTTTTTTCAAAATATGCAATTATCTTTTTGTCTTTAGAAGACAATGTTTCATTTTTCTGTGCAAAAACTCCCGTGGAAAGCATTAAACATAGAATGAATGAATACTGAAGTTTCATAATATAAAAGTGTTTATTTAGCGTTTATTGTGTTAAAAGATTCCGGAGTGCACCATCTAGAGTAGGGAACTCAAACTGAAATCCTTCCTTTTCGATCTTTTCTGAAGAAGCTCTAGAGCCTTCCAAAAGTGCAACCGATAGTTCCCCAAATAGCAATTTTAGCACCAATGATGGAACATTTGGCATAAATAGTGGTTTTTTTAGAATTTTTGCAATTTTTTTTGTGAAATTTTTATTGTCGCAATGTTCCGGAGCTACCGCGTTGTAAGCCCCTGAAACCGAATTGTCTTTAATGGCCCATTCATAAATTCTGCAAATATCATTAATGTGAATCCATGGCATAAATTGTTTTCCACTTCCAATCGGAGAACCAATACCCATTTTTATTGGCGCCGACATTTTGGGAAGTGCACCTTCTTCATTCGAAAGAACTACTGCGGTTCTTATTTTTACTACTCTTTCAGCAATATTTTCTATTGTAAATTCGTCTGCAGCTTTTTCCCAAACTACAACAACTTCGGCAAGGAAATCTTTTCCTGGAGCGTCATTTTCCTTGAATATTATTTCTGAAGTTTCTGTTCCATAATAATTAATTCCGGAAGCAGAAATGAAAGATTTTAGCTTTAAATTTTTCTTTTTTAAAGTATCTAAAAGAAGTTTTGCTGAATCTACCCGGCTCGAGATAATTTCTTTTTTTCGTTCATCTGTCCATTTTTTTTCGGCAATATTTGCACCGGCTAAATGAATGATGTGTGAAACTTTTTCTAAAGCCGCTTCGTCGATGGTTTTTGCTTTTAAATCCCATTCAAAATCATTTGGATTTTTTTTCTTTCGGGTAAGAAATCTTACTTCGAAATCAGACTTTAATTTTTCGGAGAGTTTTTTGGCAATTGTTCCGCCACCGCCTGTTATCAGAACGATTTCTTTCATTAGATTTAGTTTTTTACGAGCAAAATAAATTCATCTTCCAACATTTTATATCCTTGGTCGTAGACAAATTTGTATTCTGAGCCGTTTTTATATACTTTAATATTGGTGAAAAAATTAAAATCAAAACCTAAGCCATCTAATTTAGCTTTAGAAACTTTTGTTTTGCCTTCTATATTAAGCTCTTCCAAAATACGATGGTTTTTGCGCAGTTTATTGTTTACATTGCGCATTAAATTGGTAGAATCTTTATTCTGTTTATTATTGAAAGCGTTTCTACAGGCGTCATTGCAGAATTTTTTATCAGACCGACCGATTATTTTTTCGCCACATTCTAGGCATTCCATAAACTTTGTGTTTTGTATACGGAAGATACAAAATTTATACGTTTGTAAACGGCTAAACGAAAAGATACTTGAGCTAATTGCTTTTATCTTTCAAAAAAAAGTCTCACATTTGCGCCATCAATGGGGTGCTGCGAAAGCGGCTGAGATGATACCCGGGAAATTTTTCCGCACCTGATTCGGGTAATGCCGACGTAGGGATTTTTTTGATTTATCATCTCATCATTTAATTTTTTAAAAGTTAATTTGATGCAGGAAATTTTACAGCAAACAACTTGGCAAGAATGGCTGGGTGTTTCTTTTTCGATTGTACAGGTTTTATTGGCAAGAAAAAACAATTCAAACAACTATCTTTTTGGTATTGCGGGAATTTTGCTTTCGCTTTACGTGATGTTTTTCGCAAAACTTTATGCTGAATTTACACTCAATCTCTATTATTTAGTGATGAGCGTTTACGGTTGGTTGTACTGGAAATTTGGAAAAAAACAGACAGAAACTACCATTACTGAAACTTCTGGCTCAGAAAAACTGATTACGATTGGAATTGTTACAGGAACTTTCGCTTTATTTTGGTATTTTCTTACTCATTTTACCGATTCAGATGTTCCGATTTTCGATTCTTTGGTAAGTGCTTTTGCGTGGGCAGGAATGTGGTTAATGGCAAAAAGAAAAATTGAGAACTGGATTTTATTAAACATCAGCAATATGATCGCTATTCCGCTGTTAATTCATAAAGAATTGTATTTGTATGCAGGTTTAACCGCTTTTTTATTCGTGGTTGCAATTTCTGGGTTTTTAGAATGGAGGAAAATTTTGAAATCTAAAACAATAGTTTTAGACTAATTATTTAAACGCAAAGTTTTAAAAAATACCTTTAAAAATAATTATATAAAAATGTTTACGCCCGACGAAATAAGAACAAAAATGCAAGGAGCAACAGAGGTTTCTTCTGAAATTATGAGGCAAATTCATCAGGAAAGATTGCTTCAGATTTGGGTTCCGAAAAAGTATGGTGGTTTAGGTTTGCGTCTTCATCAAGGGTTAAAAATTCTTTATGATTGGGCGAAAATTGATGGAAGTTTAGGATGGATGCTTACTTTGTGTTCTGGCGCGAATTTTTTCTCAAGAAATCTGAAACCTTCTATTGCCAAAGAGCTTTTTTCAAATTCTAAAACCTGTTTTGGAGGAAGCGGAATGATTGGCGGAACCGCTGAAAGACAACAAGACGGGACTTTTCTCATCAACGGATTGTGGCATTTTGCAACAGGAGCTCCACATTTAAGTCATTTTACTTTAAACGCTAAACTTACGGAAAATGGAAAGCCTTTATTGAACGAAAACGGCGAAGAAATGATTCGTTCGTTTGTGATTCCACAAAAAGATGCGAAAGTGATTCGGGATTGGAAATCGATGGGTATGAAAGCAACCGGAACTTACTCTTTCGAGGTAAAAGAGGTGAAAGTTCAGGCAGATTTTAGCTTCGTTTACGACGAGTTTTTTACGGAAGACATCTTAGATTCAGTTCCTTTTAGAATTTTTGCAGACCTTACTTTAATGGTTAATTACCTCGGTATGGCTCATCATTTTTCCGAAGAAGCTTTGCAGATAAGACCGCAATTGAATCTGGAAACATTTGAAGAATCGGTAAAAGAAACTTTTCATCAAATCATTAATTTTGCAGAAGAAGTTGAAGCAATTTTAGAATCCTTTCAAGTCATTTCTTCTGAAAAACAAACAGAAATTCATCATTTCTGTGAAAGCGAATTGGAGAAATTATCACATCATATTTTGGATATTTACTTTCAGTTGGGCGTAAAAGCAACACATACAGATTCATCAATCTATCAAGTGTTTTGTGATTATTTTACGGCAACGCAACATTCAAATTTTAGGAGAATTCTTTAAAAAATAACTCAAGTAATGAATTTATGAAGTTTCGTTTATTCGTAATAACCAAGCCATTTTTTTAACGATTTTATTTTGTTGTTTTCAAAGACCAAAAGATAATTTTCGCAAGTTGTCATTTCATATTTTCCGAATGGATTTGAGATAATTTGCGCTTTTAAGTATCATTTTTAATTTCAGTAAAATAGATGTAATTTAAAGGACCATGAAAATCTTTAACTTCATTGGGTTTTAGAGTTTTGTATTTTTTGTCTTTTCGCCAGTTTGATTTTGAATATTTTTTAGATAAATTTTTAAGTTTTTAGATTCTTTGCTTTCATTATCAAAAATATAGTTTTCATAAATGCCTTTATATTGATACGTTTTCGGAATTATTTTCGTTCCTGAAGCATCGCATTGAAACTCTTCTCAAAAAGGTTTCGTATCTTTTGTCTTTTCTGTTATTGTATTGTAAGCAAGTTCGTATCTATTTTTTTCGGCTGTTTGACTTTGCAACTGATTGTAGGTGCTAATGAGAAAAACAATCATTACTTTTATAGTATATTCCATTACTCTCATAATATATTTCTTGGGTTTTTCTGTTAATTTTAATGAAAAAGGATTCTTTAGTTACTAAGCAACTCTTAAACCTTGTAAGGTATAAATATATATAGTCTTTGTCTATTTTGTAAGAACTTCCAACTTTGTCTCTTTTATCAATCCAGAAATCATATGTTTTGGAAATTAAAAGAGCTTCAGAGAGATTATCTACATACCCGATAAAATCTATTAAATCTTTTTCATTGGTAATGTATTGTGGTTTTCTGTTTTTGTAAGCAACTATATATGAAAAACACCAATCAGGTAAACATTCTCCAAAAAATCCTTCTTCAGGAGAGTATTTTGTGAGATAATGTATGTTTTTCGAACTTTTATTTTCATAAATCAAATCCTCATTTATTTCACCCTTTTTTTGAGAAACTTTCCAATACTGATATTTTTCTTTTGGAATAATAAACTGGTAATTATTTTTCTTACTATATAAATTATCAGGAATTTTTTTAAAATCATCTCCAATAACTATTTGTGAAAACAAGAGTTTTGAAAATATTAAAGTAAAAATATTAAGTATTTTAATATTAATATTTCTCATGAGATAAAAGTTTTTTGATAAAATGGAACGAAAAATTTAAGCTCCAAACTGTCTCAAATGATGGTCGATGTGTTTATAGTCTAAATAGCCGATTTGCTCTTTCGTCATGGGACCGAAAAACGGGTGCACAAAGTTTTGTTCTTGGTAGTTTTTGTACTCTCGGATTCGGTTAATCCACTCCGATTTTTGTTGTTCCAAATCACCGCTGTCTACTGTTGTGGTCAGAAGTTTGCTTGTAGGAGAGCCTTTAGAAAATGGTTTGTCGTCTTTTAAAACTTGTTTTAAAACCATTCCTCCGATTAATTTTCCGATAAAAACTCGCTTAATTTTTAGCTTTCCAAGATACATATCTTCACATAAAGTGCAATGTTTTACCATTTGATACACATTCATTTTTCCCCAAAGCGCTTTGTTTTCAGGAGTTAAGGTTTTAATTCTTTCAATAAGTTCGTTTTCCGTTTCAATGTTAAAAATAGATTTCATGAGTGTTTTTTTTGTTGTTTATATCAGTTTTTTAAATCTTCCAAAAGTAAGTTTTTAATTTCTTTTTCCATATAGTAGTAGATTTTATCGTCTTCGCTCATTTGATTTTCGAGGATAATTAAACTAATTTTTTTTGAAGGAATGTAAATATTCATCGAAGAAAAACCGTCGCCTAAACCAGTGTGACCAAGATAATCGATACCTTTTTCTTTGGTAATTCTTATTCCGTAACCATATCCATGTTTTTCAGTTCCAAAAGTATCGTGCTCCGACAAAACATCGGGATGAATGAGAAGTTGGTAGGTTTCTGGTTTTAAAATTTTCCCTTGATGAAGTTTGGCGTCCCAAATAGCTAAATCTTTGGCGGTAGAAATTACGCCGTCTGCAGGAATATTTTCTTCGTTGATAAAGGTTTTTTCAACAGCCGTAAGAATATTATTTTTGTTCATATAGCCTTTTGCGAGGTTCTTTTTGTCGGTTTCAGAATAGCAGAACGTGTTTTTTAAACCAATTGTTGTAAAAAAATCATTTGCCTGTTCAGAATAGGTCTTTTTATTAAGGTTTTTTAAAATTTTTCCGAGAAGAATATTAGAAATATTGCCATATTTAAACTGAGTTCCGGCTGCGAAAAGTAAAGGTTTTTCTGTGTCTGAAATTCCGTGTGTATGGTTCAGTAATTGATGAACGGTAACCGTTTCAGCCCAGTTCTGACTAAGCTCCGGAAGATAAGTTTTGATGGAAGATTTTAGATTAATTTTACCTTTTTCGACTTCTTTTAGAATTAAAACTGCGGTAAAAAGTTTGGTGTTCGACATAATCTCGAACTGATTTTCTTGCGTAACTAGTTTTTTGTCGTTAACATTAGCAAAACCGTGTGCTTTTGTATATTTTGTTTTTCCGTTTTTAGAAATTAGAATCACGCCGTTGAAAAGTCTCGGATTTTTAGTTTCCACAAGGCTATCAATTTTTTTGGCAAGTTTCGCAGATTGCCCGAAACTTAAGAAAGAAATCCCGATGAATAAAGGGCTTAAGAGTTTTATCATTTTTGTGTTGAATGTTTCTGAAATGTCATCCGTAATATCTTTGGCAGATTTTGCGCCCTTTCTTTTGATGTCTGTCATTTTGTGTTTTTGGTTTGTGAAAATTTGACTAATTAAAGTTTTTTATTTCAATATGTAAATATTTGTAAAATAAAATCAGTTTTAAATTTTAAAAAAAATTAAAACTGTTGCATTTGTTTAGAAAAAAAATATTGTTAATTATTTCAAAACCTCTTTCTCCTCATGATGCTCAAGCTCTGGAGTAGCCATTGTTCGTGAAAGAAATTCAATAGTTCCTTTCTCGCTTTTGAACTTTTTGGTAGCCAAAATAATAATTATATTAATATCATAGTTTATGAGCTTTAATATTAATAGTTGATTTCTGATTCTTTTAAGCATTTTTGATTTTCTGACTTTATTTTTTTAAATGTTTTAGTTTTATCATTCCATAAATAATAATTTCTATTAACGGTTTTATCCTCGTTATAATAACCACCTTTGTTTATTACCAATAAGTTGCTATACTTTTCGTAATGAATAGCGTTTTGTTTTATACAGTAATATACGTCATTTGAATATAGAAAGTCATCACCATAATTGTCAGGAGTATCATAAATTTTTCCAGTGTTTATGTCTGCAATCACAGCTTTAGATTCTGAACCATCACCAATTTCAATTAAGATATAATGGCCTCCAAAATTAGGACTTCGTCCATAGTACATCTTTTTTGATTCAGTTGCGTATGATTTTGTCAAACTATTAGTTAAATTTTTTAATGGCGCATTTTTTTTTTACAGATATAACCTTTGCAGGATATTTCTTGAAATCAAAATCAACTTTTTTTTGGCCATAATAATAACTTGATAACCCAATAATGATTACCATTGTCGTAATTTTCTTCATAGTGTTTTTTTTTTAATTATTTTATCTGGAATTAAAAATGAAAGGATATTTTTTAACTTAAATTGAATTTGAATTAAATATAACAATATAATTGTAATAAAAAAAATATTATTATCAACATCCATTTACAAACGACTACAAACGAATTTAAATAGTTTATAACCGACTAATTTTCTCATGGTGATGAATCTTTGCAACAGAGATTTGAGAAAAACAGTGAGCCTCTCATTTCTAAATGTTCAATAAAAAAAATACAAAGCTATGTCACTAAGAAATCGCGTAACATTAATCGGTTACACAGGAAAAGAAGTAGAAATCGTAAACTTCGCAAATGGTAAAGTTGCTAAAGTTTCTTTGGCTACCAACGATTATTACACCAACGCCAAAGGCGAAAGAGTAGAAGAAACACAATGGCACAATCTCGTTGTGAACGGGAAATTGGCAGACATCATGGAGAAATATGTACACAAAGGCAAAGAAATTTCCGTAGAAGGAAAATTGATGTACAGATCCTACGACGATAAAGACGGAAATAAGAGATTTATTACCGAAATTAGAGTAGACGAATTGTTGCTTTTGGGCAATAAAAATGTTTAACGGATAAAACTTTCGCCATGTATATAAAAGTTTTTAAAGTAAGAATTGCTGATGAATTTTTATACGAAGATCAGCAAAAAGTAGATCAGTTTTTGGTAGAAAACGAAATTATAAAATTTGAAACTGCTTTTGTACAGGAAGATCAGTTTTGGTCGGTAATATTGTATTACAGACAGTTTTCAGGATTTGTAAATTCTGTGAAAGATGCCAAAACACAGAAATATTCTGCGGAAGAAGAAACTTTGAGTTTGGACGAAGCTAAAATTTTGGATGCTCTTAAACTTTGGCGTTCAGAAAAAGCAAAAGAACAAAATTTGCCCACTTATTTTATCGCCAGTAATAAAGAACTGCTGTCTGTTGCGAAATATAAACCCGCAAAAAAAGAAGAACTTCTAGAAATTAAAGGTTTCGGAAAACATAAAATTGAAAACTACGGCGAAGAAATTATCGATATTTTGGAAAGCGTTTAGGGTAAAAACACAAAACCATGGAAATAAATGATTTTAGAAAAGTTTGCAAATAGTTTTTTGCAAACTTTTCAGTTTTCAGAATCCCTTGTAAATGCGTATTTTTGCCAATTATTACTCATTAAATTTACACATTACTCATAAATATGAAGCCAAGCTTAGCTAGAGGAACGAGAGATTTTACTGCACAGGAAGTTATAAGAAGAAGATACATCACTAATATTCTACAAAAGAATTTTGAACTTTTTGGTTTTCAGCCTTTGGAAACACCAAGTTTTGAAAACTTATCAACTTTAACAGGGAAATACGGTGAAGAAGGAGACCGTTTAATTTTTAAGATTTTAAATTCTGGAAACTATTTAGATAAAGTTTCTCCTGAAGAATTAACTGTTGAAAATCATCAAGCATTAACAAAAAAAATATCTGAGAAAGCCCTTCGTTATGATTTAACAGTTCCTTTTGCAAGATTTGTAGCGATGAATCATGGGAAACTCACGTTCCCTTTCAAGCGTTATCAAATTCAGCCGGTTTGGAGAGCAGATAGACCCGCAAAAGGTAGATTCAGAGAGTTTTATCAATGTGATGCCGATGTTGTAGGTAGTGAAAGTCTTTGGCAGGAAGTAGATTTGGTTCAATTGTATTTGAAGTCTTTTGAAGAGTTAAAAGTTTCTGTAAAAATCCACATGAACAACAGAAAGATTCTTTCTGGTTTAGCAGAATATGCAGAAATCACCGATAAATTAATCGATTTTACAGTAGCTTTAGACAAACTGGATAAAATTGGAAAAGATGGAGTTGTAAAAGAACTTTTAGAAAGAGAAATTTCTCAGGAATCTATTGATAAATTAGATTTCCTTTTCAGTCAAACCGAGAATGCGCTTCAAAATTTAGAACAGTTAAAATCTAAATTTGAAGGCAACGAAACTGGTTTAAAAGGTGTTGAAGAATTAGAATTTGTTTTAACTCAAGCTCAGAAATTGGGTGTACAATCTGAAAATTTAGTTTTCGATATTACTTTGGCTCGTGGTTTAGATTATTACACAGGAGCGATTTTCGAGGTGAAAGCGGAAGGCGTTCAGATGGGTTCTATCGGTGGAGGAGGTCGTTACGACAATCTTACGGAGGTTTTTGGCGTAAAAAACATTCCGGGAATTGGGATTTCTTTTGGTTTGGATAGAATTTATTTGGTGTTGGAAGAGCTTAATCTTTTCCCAGAAGATGCAAGTTCAAACGTAGAATATCTTTTCGCCAATTTTGGAGGTGAAGAAACGATTGAAGCTCTAAAATTAGTTCGCGAATTAAGAGAAAAAGGAATTTCCGCAGAGTTATATCCTGAAGCTGCAAAAATCGGAAAACAGTTTACTTACGCAGAAAAGAAAGGAATTAAAAACTTAGTTTTCTTAGGTGAAGAAGAGTTGAAAAACAATACAGTAACCTTTAAAAACCTTGAAAAAGGAGAGCAAACGACGGTTTCTAGACATGAGTTTTTGGGGTAAATCTTGAAGTTTCAAAGACAAAAATATTATACGAATAATCACCTTTTCATTATTGGAATGGTGATTATTGGTTTAATATACTCAAAGTATCAGGATAATAAATACAATGAAACTATTGAATTTGGGGTAGGAAGTTTGCAAAAAGTTATAAACCAAACTTGTAGGTACTCGCCAAAATCACAGTCAAGTATTACAATAAATGTTCAGCATAAAGATTATAATATAAAATTAAGCTCGGGTGTTTGTGAAAAATATCCTGTAAATTCCTATATCCCTGTTTTTTATCTGAAAAAGTATGATGAATACGTGTACAACTATGAAAAGCGAAAAAGCAACAGAAATTTTCTTCTCATAGTTCTTTTAATCCTGTTATTACCTTGGAGTTATGCTTTTAATTCTTTTTATTCAAGGCATCAATTTTAAAGCTATATAATAAGAATTCCGGCTCTTCGAGCCGGAATTTTTTCATCATAACTGCTAATCAAAAAAGAGGCATGATTTTGTGTTTTAGATTCTCATTGGCAAATGTAAAACAGCTTGTTCGAAGATTTTTACGGTTTTCCGTAATTTGATTTTTTTTTAAGACTAAATTCCTTTTGTTTGTATAAAATCGCTTTCTTCGATTGTTTTTCCGATTGTTTTAAATTTCCAGTTGCCATTTTTACGAACCAATTTTCCCAAAACCAAAATTCCTTCATTTTTTGAAGGGCTCTGTTCTGTACTGATGTTGTATTCAGAAACTTTTTTCTGTAGATTTTTATCTCCGAAAAAGGTCATCTGTAACTCTTTTACAGACGAAAAATCTGGAGATTTTACTTTTCTAAGATCAAATGTAAGGTAGAAAAAGATAGAATCAATTTCGTTATTAATTTTTTTAGTATCAATAGTCATGGCTTTTTTGAAAGTGTTTTCAGACTCAGACTCAAAGTCATGATACTGTATTGCTCCATCATTTGAAGCAGTTTTTCCCAGTGGGAAATTATTTCTTATAAGCCAGCTGTTGTGTTTGGGAGAGTATATAGAATCCACCAATGTTTGGTTTTCATTAAACATAAAACATGTAAAATCAAGATCTACATTTTCAACAACTTTTTTTGTTTTAATACCTAAAAAATTACGGTAATAGATGTTTGTAGGGTTCCAATTGGTGGCTATCGATAATTGTTCTAACGGCACATCGAAATTTTGAGACAGGTCAATTGTCTCATTTTTCAATAAGGGTGAAGTCATAGGTTTACAGTTTTAGTTTTTAATCACCAAGGTTTGCATTTTCTGTTAAAAATTTATTCTTTTAATAGAGAATTATATTGCGTTTCTTAGTAATTAATTGTTTTTGTTCAAAGTTAAACAGAAAAATATCGATATTCATAATTTTTACATTAATTTTTTATTATTTTTAACATTATCAATATGAGTAAACGTTTATTTTTTCACAAAAATTATTTTTAACGAATTTTGTAAGCGGATTTTTTATTTGTCATTGATAATTTTATTTAATAAAAAATTTATATTTACTTCATGGATGATTATATAAAAATTAACAAAACGTCTTGGAATTCCAAAGTTCAAACCCATGTTGATTCTGATTTCTATGATGTGAAGTCGTTTCTAGAAGGGAAATCATCTCTCACAGAAATTGATTTGGAAATTTTGGGTACAATCGAAGGCAAAAAAATTCTTCATTTACAGTGCCATTTTGGAATGGATACAATTTCACTGTCCAGATTAGGCGCTTATTCTACCGGAATAGATTTCTCTGAGGAAGCGATACTGAAAGCGCAGGAGTTGGCGAATGAGATAGGTTCTAACTCTAAATTTTTGGTTTCGGATGTGTATAGTCTTCCTGAAGTTTTAGAAGAGAAGTTTGATATGGTTTACACGTCTTTTGGAGTTGTAGGCTGGCTTCCGGATTTACAAAAATGGGCAGAAGTTATCTATCATTTTTTAAAACCTGGAGGAGAGCTTGTTTTTGCTGAGTTTCATCCCGTAATTTGGATGTTTGATGATGATTTTGAGGAGGTAAAATACAGCTATTTTAAAGAAGAACCTATCGTTGAAATTTGTGAAGGAACATATGCAAATCCTGATGCTCCTATAGTAAATCATACAATGACTTGGAATCATGCCATTACCGAAATAGTGGAAAGTCTTATAGGGGCAGGTTTGGAGATTACAAAGTTTAAGGAGTATAATTATTCGCCATATCCATGTTTCCGCCATATTGAAGAGTTTGAAGAAGGGAAGTGGAGAATTGAAAAATTTGGAAATAAAATCCCGATGGTTTATGCATTAAAAGCAAAGAAAAGGTAAGCTTTATAAAAAACTTACCTTTTCTACTGTATATGAATGTTAACTAATTTCTAGTTCTGATTTACTTTTTGCTCAACAGAATTTTTGGCCTCATCTACTTTACTTTGCACCTGCGACGCAACTTCATTAGCTTTATCTTTCAGCTCGCTTCCCCATTTATTAAGGTTATCTTTCGCTGTGTTTAGTTTATCTTTTACCGCTTGTTTTTCTTCTGGAGTTGCTTTTTTGTATCTCCAAAATGCTAAAGCTCCCAATCCGATTAAGGCTAATAAACCTTTTGTTTTGTTTCCCATGATTTCTATTTTTTAATTGTTAATTAATTGATGTTTAGAAATATGTAAAATCTATGCCAAAAGATTTTTTGTCTGCATAAAGTTTTGTTAAAATTAGATTTTAATAGTTTAGGTTTTTAGTCGAAAATTTCGAATTCATTCCCATCATAGCTCGCGAAAACCATTTTTGGATGAGAATCTTGATGGAAAATATTTCCGTTTTTATCAATAGCAATCGCTCCTGCAAAGCCATCAATCATTTTAAGTTCGGTGAATGTTTTTTCGAAAGCTTCCCGAATATTCATTCCATCTGTAACTCTTGTGACGATTTTTGCGGCAGTTGCATTACTCACAATATCTTCACCAACGCCTGTACAGCTTACGGCACATATTTCGTTGGCAAAATTTCCTGCCACTGTGGCAGAGTCGGAGATTCTTCCTGGGATTTCAAAGCCTTTTCCGCCAGTAGAGGTAGCGACAGCCAATTTGCCATATTTATCAAGGGCAACACATCCTACTGTTCCTTTTCCACCGTTTTTTAGTTTTTCTTCGTACTCTTTTCTTCTTTGTGGTATTTCAGTAGAAAAATCGTCGAAACCATTATCGGAAGCGAATTTTTTTGCACCACTTCCTCCTAAAACTCTGTCGTCTTCTGACATTAATTTTTGAGCGACAAAAACAGGGTTTTTAACGTTTTCAATGTTAATAACTCCACTCATTTTTTGAGTTTCTCCATCCATTATGGCAGCGCTCATTCTAATGATTCCATCACTTTGAATTTGCGATCCAATCCCCGCGTTGAAAAGGTCATCATTTTCTAAAAGCGATACCGCAAAAGCTACTGTTTCTACCGCTGAATGATTTTGTAAAAATTCGAACGATTGTGCCGCAATTTCTTTTAAAGCGTTTTGCTTGGCTATTTTTACTTCTATAGTTTGGCTGCTTTCAGAAAAAAATCCGCCGTGGATAATTAGTTTCATTAAATTTTAATAAGGTGTATATAATTTTCTATAGTGAAATTTAAACCTGTGGTATTGGGTTAAATTGCGAGTTTTCAATGGTCATTTCCTTGGTTTTAAGGTCGTAATGATCGTTCATAGACATTACATGTACCGTAAGATTTTCAATAGAAATGGGTTCTCCTAAATTAATATTGGTAAGATTGGTATCTTTAATAAATCTTCCGTCTACCAAAATCACAAGACCAGATCCTACCGCGGTCATTACGTCATTATGAATAAAAAGACCTGTATCTTCACCTAAACCAATTCCTAAAGTTCTAGGATTGTTTACAACTGCCTGAAACAGACGTCCAATTCTGCCTCGTTGTACAAAGTGGGTATCAACAATTACATTATCGATAAGCCCTAAACCTTGTGTGGTTTTAATTTCGCCTTTTAGTAAAGCTTCAGAGCTACTTCCTTGGTAAATCATATTTTCGGATGCAGCTGCAGCGCCTGCAGAAGTTCCCGAATAGATAAAGTCTTGTTCTTGATATTTAAGTAATATAGTATCGTGAAATCTTGTACCGCCAAGAATCGAGGTTAATCTCAGTTGATCCCCTCCAGTAAACATCACGACATCTGCTGCATTTGCTCTTGCAACAATAGCGTCAGAATTTGCTTCTTCGCGGTTGTGGATATCTAAAATGTTTACATTTTTAGCACCAAGATATTCAAAAGCTTTTTTGTATTCTGCTCCTACGATATGCGGAATTTGGGAAGCTGTAGTAATAATTTCAATAACCGAATCTTCTTTGTGTTTAGATTCTGTGATGATTTTTCTTAAAATTCCTCTTTCAAAAAAATTCAGATTTTTTTCTACATTTTGGTCGTACTCAGTTTCCGTAAAGCTGCCTTTATTTACAGCTCCTCCAATAATAATTAATTTTCCAACAGGTTTCATAGTGTGCAAAAGTAAAAAATATTACTGGGTTAATGAAATGTTAATCTCAATTTAACAGATTGATTTTCATTGGAGATTGATTATGATATTAATTAAATTGTTAACAAATATTTAACCCGATTTTGCAATCGTTTAATGTTTTGCATTATCTTTGAGTATAGAACATAAATTTGATAAATAAAATCTGATACCATTTATATGAACATTGAGAAAATACAAGCGTTGAGAGGCCCAAACATCTGGAGCATTAGAAGAAAAAAGCTTATTCAGATGAGGCTCGATTTGCAGGAGATGGAAAATTTTCCTACCAACAAAATTGATGGATTCAGAGAAAGAATCGAAAAACTGATTCCATCATTAATTTCACATCGTTGCTCTGAAGGGGTTGAAGGTGGTTTCTTCCATAGAGTTGAAGAAGGTACTTGGATGGGGCATGTGATTGAACATATTGCTCTCGAAATTCAAACTTTAGCAGGAATGGATGTAGGTTTTGGAAGAACCAGAGAAACAAAAACACCAGGAGTTTATAACGTAGTTTTTAATTATCTGGAAGAAAATGCAGGGGTTTTTGCAGCAGAAGAGTCTGTGAAAATTGCGGAAGCTTTAATAGAAGGTAGAGATTATGATCTTCCCGCATGCATACAAAAGCTAAAAGAAATTAGGGAAAAAGTAAGATTGGGACCTTCTACAGGAAGTATTGTAGAAGAAGCGGTTTCTAGAAATATTCCATGGATAAGATTAGGAACCAATTCGTTGGTGCAGTTGGGTTATGGGGTCAATCAGCAAAGGTTTCAAGCAACTATCACAGGAAATACAAGCTGTATAGGGGTTGATATTGCATGTAATAAAGAGCAGACTAAAAGAATGCTTCATGATGCCGCAATACCAGTTCCGATTGGAGATTTAATTACAGATGAAGAAGGTTTGCAGTCTGTAATAAGAAAAATTGGCTATCCTGTTGTAATTAAACCATTGGATGGGAATCACGGAAAGGGTTCTTCGATTAACGTTACAGATTGGGAATCTGCTAAAATTGGTTTGGAGCATGCACAGAAGTACTCAAGACGTGTGATTGTTGAAAAGTATATTACGGGATATGATTTTAGGGTTTTGGTTATCAACAACAAAATGGTTGCAGCAGCAAGAAGAGTTCCTGCACATGTTGTAGGAGATGGCGAACATAATCTTGAACAATTAATCGCAATAGAAAATAAAGATCCTAGAAGAGGATATGGACATGAAAATGTATTGACCGAAATTGATGTTGATAAAGACACCACCGAGCTTCTAGAGAAACTTCAATATACATTAGAAACAGTTCCTCAAAAGGGAGAAATTGTATACTTGAAATCAACTGCAAATCTTTCTACTGGCGGAACTTCTATTGATGTGACCGATATGGTACATCCTGAAAATATTACGATGGCGGAAAGGATTTCAAAGATAATCGGTCTAGATGTTTGCGGAATAGATATAATGGCTGAGAATCTCACTCAACCATTGAAAGAAAGTGGAGGTGCTATTATTGAGGTAAATGCAGCTCCTGGTTTTAGAATGCATTTGGCTCCAAGCGAAGGTTTACCAAGAAATGTAGCTGCTCCCGTAGTAGATATGCTTTATCCACCAGGAAAACCATTTACAATTCCTATTATTGCTGTAACGGGTACTAATGGGAAAACAACTACGACAAGATTAATTTCTCATATCGTTAAAAATAATGGATACCGTGTTGGTTTTACAACTTCAGATGGTATTTATATTCAAAATACAATGCTTACCAAAGGTGATACAACAGGACCTATTTCTGCCGAATTTATTCTGAAAGATCCTACTGTAGAATTTGCCGTATTAGAAACTGCACGTGGAGGAATTCTAAGATCTGGACTTGGTTTTTCAAATTGTGATATTGGTGTTCTTACGAATATTAAAGAAGATCATTTAGGTATTAATGATATTCATTCACTAAAAGATTTAACAAGAGTAAAACGCGTTATTCTTGATAGCGTAAAGAAAAACGGATGGAGTGTAATGAATGCCGATGATGAGTATTCTATGAAAATCGTAAATGATGTTGATAGTAATGTTGCGATTTTTAGTATGGATGAAAATAATCCCTTCATTAAAAAGTTTGCTAAAGAGGGTAAAACAACATGCGTGTACGAAGAAGGTTACGTTACTATAAAGAAAGGAGATTGGAAAATTAGAATCGGGAAAGCCAAAGATTTCCCTATTACGATGGAAGGAAAGGCGAAGTTTATGATTGAAAATGTTCTTGCTGCAAGTTTGGCTTGCTATCTCTATGGTTTTGCGATTGAAGATATCTCAAATTCTTTGAGAACTTTTATACCAAGTGCACAGCTTACACCAGGAAGATTGAATGTTTTTAAATTTAAAAACTTCAAAGTATTAATAGATTTTGCACACAATCCTTCAGGTTATGAAGCTATTGAGGATTATCTGAAAAATGTAGAATCTACCAAGAAAATTGGTATTATTAGTGGAGTAGGAGATCGTCGTGATGAAGATATTCGCGAATGCGGAAAAATCGCAGGAAGAATGTTCGATTATATTATCATCAGAAACGAAAAACATCTTCGTGGAAGAACCGAAGAAGAAATCAACGGTTTAATTATCGACGGCATACATCAGTCTGGTAGAGATGTAAGCTACGAAATTATCCCAAAGGAAATTGAAGCTTTGAAGCATGCAATGAGCATGGCTGAAGAAGGTACTTTTATCACAGCTTTGAGTGATGTAATTTCAAATGCAATAGATTTGGTGCAAGAATATCAAGCCAGAGAATTGCTTGAAGAAAACAATAGGCTTTAAAAAAGTCTTTAATGATAAAAATTTCGGGCTCGCCAAAGGCGAGCCCGAAATTTTTTATTCCTTTCCGAAAAAAGCGTGCGAACTGCCAATCCAGATTGCGTCTTTTTTATTAAAATCAACATTTACCATCGCTGCTTTAGTCATTCTTACAAGATTTTGTACTAAAAAAGGTCTTTTTTCGTCTTCGTGCCAAACATAGAGAAGCCTAATTTCGGCTCTCGAAAATTCCCCATTAATATCTTCAAAAATAGGAGCATACTCTACCTTTCTTTGAAGAATGTAATTTTCTTTGTCTGTAATTTTGTCTGTAATTTCCTTTGTTGGGTGAAGATTTACACCACTTCCAGCAAATGAAAAGAGTGGTTTTAGAACAAAATTTTCTAAGTTTTCATCGTCAGGAAATTCATTTAGGAAATAACTTTTTGGTACAAATTGATGTTGAAGCAATGGTAAAAGGAACTTTGAAATTTTAAAAAACCAGTTTGGATGCGTTACCCAAGTTACATCAACCTCTTCTCTAAAGTCGAATCCTGTTTTTAAATCAGGAATTTTATCAAGCTCATCAAAAATTACTCGGTTGTAGATTCTTTTAATTTCAATGAGTTTTCCATCGTTTTCATAGAGAAGTTTAGTTCCTTCCTTTTTAATTTTAGTAAGGCAAACAGTTTTAATACCGAGATATTTTTCTGTTATTAAAAAATCTATGGCGGTTTTCTGTTTTTCGGGGTAGATTTCAAGAAGAATTACGTTTTCGGGGTTTTCGTTTCCTAGAATTAATTTTTTGAAATGGATAACGTATTCGTCGTCACTCATTTCGCTTTTAATCTCATCTAAAAAAGGGTACACTTGGCAAAAAGTATTTTCATAAGCTTTTTGAAATGCGTATAAAGACGGAAATGCTTGAAGCTCGATAAGTTGAGGTTCAATTTCTCCGTTCAAATTTTTACAAATCCCAAAATCGATAGTGAAAAAATGTGGTTTTATCGTGTCTTTAGGAACTCTACAGTTATCTGGTATTGCTTTTTGTAGAGTTTGGGGAGGCATACCAATAATTTGATCTAAGATACTGTTGCTCGCATCCAAAAGTTTGTCTTTAAAATCTGCGGTTAGGAAAATAGGACTTTCAGATAGTCTAAAACTCGTGTAAATTCCGCTTTTATCCTTTAGAATTTCTTTTACCTGGTCATAATTTTCTGATGAAAATTGGCTATTGAATTTTTCTCTGTATTTTTTGATCATATTTGATGTTTTAAAATTAAAAAATCGGGCAAAAGATGCCCGATTTTGCTGTATTTCTAAACAGTTTCCGGCTGTAGAATTTTTTGTTTTGCTTTAGCTAGAAATCTTGGTAGAATTTGCGATTGAGTGAGTTTTATTTTGTCGTCGTCGTCAATTCTGTCGATGGTTTCTAAATATTTTTCTTCACCATAATTTTCTATCATCGCAATTTTGTTCTCTTCCTCTTTCAGGTTTTCTAGCATTCCTTCATGATTGGCTTCAGGATGAAACTGGGTTCCAAAAATCTCTTCTGAAAAACGAACTGCCATTACCGCTCTTTCAAGATTAATGTGTGGCCTTACTTTCTCAAGAGCCACAATTGTCATTCCTAATTCATCAAACCTTTGCTGATTAGGTTCTATAAATTGATAGGCTCTAGAATCTACAGCATAAAAAGGTTCTGGAAGATTTTTAAAAAGATAATCATTTTCACCTTCTTCCGATTTGTGGATAGGCATTACTCCAAAAGAATAAGATTTTCTTAAACATATATTGCCTAATTTCCAATGAATACTTGCAATTTGGAAAGAATGGCAAATCAGGAATAGAAATTTTTTCTGAACAGAGTTTTTATTATGTTCAAAAATTCCATCTAAAAGATTGGCAAATTTTTGTTCCCATTCATGACCTTCCTTATGTGGGTTTCCCGGACCTCCTGATGAAATAAAAATGTCAAAATCTTCAATTTTGGGCATTTCATTCAAGTGTCTTACATCAAAGGTTGTAATGTGTATTTCTTCTTCAGAATTTGCTTTAAAGTTTTCAGAAATCTCGCGGATATTTTTAAATCCTTGATTTTTCTTGTTGTTATTCATATCCAGCAACGCTATTCTAATCTCACTCATAACTTCATAATTTGCGCAAAGTTATAAAAAATTACAAAGCTGCTTGGCTATGTGTGATGCCAAATTCTGTTTCAGAAATCATATAATCTACTACTTTTGAAAGGTCTCCAGTTTCGCGGAACGCTTGTAATTGGCGATCTGCACCAGTTCCGTTTTCTAAAATTGTCCATGCGTATTCTACTTCTTTTCTGCAGCCTAATTCATCTACTACATCGTCAATAAATTCAAGAAGTTCTTTTAAAAGCTGTGCATAAGGTACAGATTCTTCTTTACCAAAATCAATCAATTTAGAATGAATACCGTCTTTTGAAGCTCTCCATTTATTTTCCGCAAGAAGGAGTCTTCTGTAGCTTCTGAAACTTAAATTTTGTTGATGTAACTTATAAATTTTAGCCACCAAACTTTGCATAATTGCTGCCAAACAAACCGTTTCATCGATTCGTAAAGGCATATCACAAATTCTGAACTCTATTGTTGGATAAAAAGGATGCACACGCAAGTCCCACCAAATCTTTTTGGCATTGTCTATCGTTCCTGTTTTTACAAGAAGGTCTACATAGCTATCAAATTCTGCTAATGAGTTGAAGTAACTTGGAATTCCGGTTCTTGGGAATTTCACAAAAACCTCTTGTCTGTAAGATTTGAAACCTGTATTTCTTCCAATCCAAAAAGGAGAGTTGGTAGACAAAGCATAAATATGTGGCAAGAAATAACGCATCACATTCTGAATTCTTACCCCTTCTTCACGGTTTGGAATTCCGATGTGAACGTGAAGCCCAAAAATTAGGTTTCCTCGTGCAACATCTCCCATATCATCCACGATTTTTAGGTAGCGTTCTCCGTTGGTAATTGTATTGTGTTCCCAATTAGAGAAAGGATGTGTGCCACCTCCCGAAACGCGAAGTCCTTGTTCGTGAGCTGTTGCAATAAGATGTTTGCGCAAACTGGTAAGTTCTTCTTTGGCTTGCTGGATATTTTGGCAAATTCCAGTTTCCATTTCAATCATCGATTCGTGCATTTCGTGTTTTAGGTTTTCACTTAAAACAGCTTTTCCGCCTTCAATAATTTTTGATACATGGGAAATGAGGTCACGACTTTCAACATCGATAATCTGGTACTCTTCTTCAATTCCTATGGTGAATGTGTGCATACTTGTGTTTTTTTTCATTAACAATTATTTCGCAGAATCTTTTACGAAAGTTCCCCAAGAAATATTAGCTTTTCCTGGAACATATTCTTTAGCTTTTTCTATTGCTAGTTTTGCAGCATGTTCTACAATCCAAGCAAAATTTTCTTCTCCTACAGAGTTTTTATCAGCATCTGGAGCAGGATTACAGAAGTCGATAGCGTAAGGAATTCCGTCTCTTACTGCAAATTCTACAGTGTTGAAATCATATCCTAAAGCTTGATTCATTTTAATCGTATAATCCTCAATTGTTTTTAAGAGTTTTTTTAGCTTTGCTCCTTCAGTTTTATGGGTTGTTGCATATCTTAAATGGTGCTCGTTTCTCGGTTCGTAAGGCATAATATGCACGTATTTTTTGCCTAAACAGTATACTCTGTAATAATCTTCAAATACAATTTCTTCTTGTACCATCATTACCAATTGTTCTGTTTCTCCCAATTTTGTCCATAAATCTTCCGGACTGTCTACACGGTAAACATTTCTCCATCCGCCTCCGTCATGAGGTTTCATATAAGCTGGGAAACCAACATAATCAAAAATATAATCCCAATCGTGAGGGAATTTTAAGTTTCTGAAAGACGTTTCAGAGGTGTTGGTTGGTCTTTCTGCTGAAGGAAGTAAAACGGTCTTCGGAAGTGGAATGCCGAGTTTAGACATGAGTGCATTATTGAAAAATTTCTCATCGGCACTCCACCAGAAAGGGTTGTTGATGACGTAAGTTCCGTTTAATGCTGCATTTTTTAAATATGCTCTGTAAAAAGGAACATCCTGAGAAATTCTGTCGATAATCACAGCATATCCGTAGTCTGCACCCTGCTCAAGTTTATCGATCATTACTGGTTCAGCAACGATTTCTCCTTTACCCAATTCGTTTACCTTGTCGATGAATGCCCACGGAAATGTGTCTTCCATACCAAATAGAATTCCTACTTTTTTTGCCATAATTTTAAAGTTTTAATGTGTTTATTTTTGTTTAGAGTTATATTTTTAATCAAGAGAAAAATCTTCCGATAAATACTGGGAAAACCATTCTCCAAAGTGGCCAATCGTGATTGATCCATTTTCTTTCGTCGTACCAAAAATCAATTCCTTTTGCACTTAAGATTTCTGCCATTTCTACGTTTTTGTCTTTGCATATATCTTCATCCGAAGTGCTTAGAACAATGTGCATGTGTTTGTATTTCCAAGCTTCATCATTTTTTACAAATTCTCTTGGACAGTTAAAATATACAAGATCATCGTTGTAACCATCCATAAAATTTCTAATGCTAAACGCGCCCGATAAGCAAAATAAATGTGAAATTAAATCTGGAAATCTAAAGGCGAAATTTGCTGCATGATAACCTCCAAAACTTGCTCCTGCAATAGCAACACGATGTGTTTGATGCATTTTCTGGATGTAAGGAATAAATTCCTTTAAAAGAAACTGTACGTACAATTCATAGTTTCTAATTCTCTGTTTTGGCGAAATATTATTGTCGTAAAAACTCCATTTATCGATAGTTTCAATATTGTATAGTTTTACTTTTCCCTGTTCAATAAACCAATTGATGCTTCCGTTAAGATGAAAATCATGGTTTTGGGTATATTGTCCTTGCGAAGTAGGAAACATGATGATTGGATAACCGTAATGTCCCGTTACTTCTACTTTAAGGCTCGTTCCTAAAATATGCGAATAATAATCTGTATGCGTAATCTGTGGCATTAGTTTAAATCTTTTAAAATTAAAAATGAATTTACGACGTCGGTTTGTCTTTTGGAGGGATAATACTCAGCATTTCAGAGTGTATTTTCTCTGCCGTTTCATCTAATCTTGCTTGAATTGTGTCTGAATCTGAAGATTTGTAAACAATTCCTACGTGATAATCAATTGGCAAAAATTTCACCGTTTCCTCTGATTCAAAGTGTTGGTAATCTGGATGTTTTTCTTTAATTAAAGCGATTATTAATCCAGCGTAATATCCTGTTGGTTTAGAGATGCTGTATTCTAAACCTTTGAGTAATGCATTTTCAATTTTTGCCCATTCGCGCCAAATATTGATTCCGCTCGAAGCTTCTACAAGATCGGGGATGTGAGCTCCTCCAACTCTTGAGGATGTTTCTAAAAAATACCATTTTCCATCTTCTTTTCCACGAATAAATTCGGTGTGTGTTGCTCCGTTTTGTAATCCAAAACTTGTAAGAAGAGCAACGTTCGCTTCTTCCAAATCTTTAAATTCGTCAGAATACCTGCCTAAAGTTCGTGTTCGGAAAACTCCTCCTTCGTGCGAAACCTGCATTGGAGGTGCTAAATATCGTGAGGACGATGTGAAAATTGTTTCTTGATTAAAGGTTAAACTATCAACATGATAGACATCTCCAGGTTTGAAACTTTCTAGCAAGAATAAATGTCTTTCCTCACCTAAAGTTTCTAAGGCTTGCCATAATTCTTTTTCTGTTTTTATCTTTTTTATTCCGCTAGCTGAAGCTTCTGATCTTGGTTTTAAAACCCAAGGAGCAGGTACGTTTTTTGCAAAATCGGCTACTTCTTGGTCGTTAAAAACTGCGGTGAATTCTGGCACATTAATGCCAGAACTTTTGGCTTTCTGCCTCATTGCAAGTTTGTCACGGAAATATCTGTGTGTAGTTTGTCCCATTCCGGGAATTCTAAAGGTTTCTCTTATGAGGGCGGCTTTTTCTACGTCGTAATCATCTAATGCGATTACAGCGTCTACTTTTCGTGTTTTCATAAGGTGTGAAAATCCTTGAACGAGATGGTCTAGATTCCAGACAGAAGGTTTTACTTCGCGCATGTAGAAAACTTCGTCTATTGCATGCCAAGGCCAGTCTTTTTCCTTAATATTTTCGGAAGTAATAAGGATAACTTTGTTACAAAGTTTGTGCATTTCATCCATGAAATCATACCCCTTGTAATAACAGGAGATACAGACAATAGTTTTCTTATCCATATAGTGTTTTTTTTTAATTCAGTCGATTATTTGAAATAAAATAATCCGATCTTTATAAATTTGATACACAAAATAAAGATTCGGTATGTTTTTATAAATTCTTTATCAATTATATGAATAAGTTTTTTAAAAACCTAATTTTTAATGATAATTTTCAATTAAATCCACCAATAATTGCACTCCGTATCCCGTTGCTGCCTTTTCTTTTGAATATCCTGTATTTCCGAATGCGACACCTGCAATATCTAAATGTGCCCAGTTTTGGTGGTTTTCAATAAATTCTTCAAGGAACTTTGCTGCCACAATACAATCGCCGATTGGCTTCATAGAAATGTTTTTTACATCTGCGACATCAGATTTGAAATCATCTTTCCAAATATCCCAAAGAGGAAGATTCCAAAGTCTCTGGTTTGTTTTATCTCCGCTTTTAATTAAAAGTTGTTTCAGGCTTTCGTTATTGGAAAACATTGCGCCACAAGTATCTCCAAACATTCTTACACTACTTCCTGTAAGAGTGGCAAGATCAATAAGTACATCTGTTTTATAATTTTTAGAAAGATAAGACAGTGCATCGGCTAAAGTCATTCTTCCTTCTGCATCGGTGTTTAGAACTTCTATGGTTTTGCCATTGTATGCTTTAATTACATCACTTGGAAGGTATGCATTTTCAGACACCGCGTTATCGGTAATTGGTAGGATAGCTATAATATTTACAGGAATCTGCGTTTCAGCGGCATAGATAATAGTTCCGATTACAGCAGTTGCTCCTCCCATGTCAGACTTCATGTAGTGCATATTGTCTGATCCTTTAATAGAAATTCCACCTGTGTCGAAAGTAACACATTTTCCTACTAAGCCAATGGTTTTGGCGTTTTTTGCTTTGGTTTTATATTCTAAAATGGTAAATGCTGCGTCTTGGTCGCTTCCCTGGTTTACGGCTAAATAAGCGCCTAATCCTAATTCTTCACATTTTTTCCTGTTGAAAGAGGTGTATTTAAGGTCGTATTTTTTAGATAAATCTTTTAGGAAAGAAGCTAAAACTGGTGTTTTTTTATAGTTTGCAGGTTTATTCAGCCATTCCATACAGGTGAACTGACCTTCGCAAATTGCGGCAGTTATTTCTTTAATCTGGTCTAATTTTTTCTGACTGAAATTTTCAAAATGAATTTCTGTTTTAGAATTCCATAAAAC
The DNA here is from genome assembly GCF_057180445.1 of Chryseobacterium sp. HNCC26DJ239. Classification (NCBI taxonomy): domain Bacteria; kingdom Pseudomonadati; phylum Bacteroidota; class Flavobacteriia; order Flavobacteriales; family Weeksellaceae; genus Chryseobacterium; species Chryseobacterium sp. HNCC26DJ239. Next base: position 287,057 of record NZ_JBXUGJ010000001.1, on the reverse strand, counting down.
ATGTGATTTTTCTGATGCATAAGAATAAGTTCCTAAATAAAGGCCTTTGAAAAACTCTCTGAATTGTTTTTCAGTAATATCATCAGAAATAATTTGAGTAGCTACAGCCTGAATTTTATCTTTTTGGGTTTGAGAAAACTTTTGCCCCACTTGCTGAAATTCAAAATCAGCTGCCGAAGAATTTCCTAATCCAATGAAGAAAGTGAGGCTGTCTTCTGTGGTTTGCAGGTGAACTTCATTTTTCTTTCCGCTAAAAACCAATGATAGATTGCTATTGAATTTTTTCGAATTTTTCTTCCATTTTTCTTCTGTGAAGAGGTGGAAAATTTGAGTGTATTTTTTGTTTTTTTTATTAAGAAGATTCATTTTATAATTTTTATTAAAAGGTTAATCTTGGTGTGGTGTTACTTCTACCGGATTTTCTGTATTGTTGTAAAATAGCCATTCTACCGCTCTTGGAAACTCTTGTGACCAGTAAAATTCTTTATGTTCACCATCGGGATTAATATTGGTTTTGAATTCAAAATCAAACAAGTTTTTCTTTTCCCAGCGTTTTAAATATTGTTCAAAAACATTAATTCTGTTGACCATTTTTGAGCCTTCTTTTTCGCCTCCGTAGAGATAAATTTTAGTTTTAAAAGGAACTCTGAAATTCATCATGGGGAAATTATTGTTTGGTTCCACCCAAAGACTAGGTGAAAAAATTAATAGTTTTGAATAGACTTCGGGATAAAGAAATCCACTGTAAATACTTATTAATCCTCCTAAAGAACTTCCGCCAATTCCTGTGTTATCGCGATCTTTTTTAGTTCTGTAATTAGCATCAACGTATGGTTTTAATGTATCGGTGATAAATCTTATGTACTTTTTTCCTTCGGAACCATTCGCAACGCTGTCATTATCGAAAATGTATTCTTTAATTCGGTCTTCACTGCCGTGCTCAATGGCAATTACAATAAGGTCGCCTCTTCCGTATTCTGCTAAAATAGAAAGCTTTTTATCGATTTCCCAGTTTCCGTATGCGCTTCCTTCGTTAAAAAGATTCTGCGCATCTTGAAGATAAAGTACAGGATAACTTTTGTCTGAAGTATAATAATCATGCGGAAGTAAAGCCCAAACTTTTCTGTATCGATCGAGTTGCGGAATGTAAAATTTTTCAGAAATAATTTCTGCGATTGGGTAAAATTCTTTCTTGAAAGGACCCCAATTGTAACGCCATTTGTTTACAGTATCGTTGGTTATAGATTTGCTTTTTTCTATTCTTCGGTTTGGGGTAATGTTGGCGTACTCATCTAATTCTACATTTTCCCAACCGCCTTTAGTAAATTTATATTCGATAATATCAGGAAGTAAGCTGTCGTTTATTTCTATGGTTGAAAGATTGGCTTCTTTTTTCCAGAGTCTGAATTTTACATCTTTGGGATTCCAGCTGTTAAAATTTCCTGTAATGTAAATGGGTCTGTCATCATTTTCCTGTGTTTTTAAAGTAAATATCATTTATATAAAAAATTGTTTCTTTAAAAATATAAAAACTTTTCAGAAAGAAGAAGTGTTCTGTGTTTTTTAAACATTAAAAATTAAACCTCGTTTTTTGAATTGGACAGGAGCTGTTTGGTATGATTATTAAAGTGTAACAATATTCCGTGATAAAAATTTTGATGAATGAAGTTTTGCATAATAAATTTTTATATATTTACTACAATCTCAAACTTTGTAGGGATTAGTCGGCAGGAAGATGCATTACATCTTAAGTATAGGGAGAAAAAAACATAATAGATGAATTCTGTAAAAAATCATTCGCTTTTCAGCGATCATGATGTGTATCTTTTTAGGGAAGGTAAACATTATATGCTTTATGAAAAATTTGGCGCACACTCTGTAGAAAAAGATGGTGTAAAAGGTGTCTATTTTTCAGTTTGGGCACCCTTTGCTAAAAAAGTTTCTGTAATTGGCAATTTTAATCACTGGAATACTAAAGAATCTGTACTTTACCCGCGTTGGGACGAATCTGGTATTTGGGAAGGCTTTATTGCAGGTTTATCTTGGGGAACTCTTTATAAATATGCTATTGAGACTACAAAAGGAGAAATTCTAGAAAAAAGTGATCCTTATGCTCTAAGTTGGGAGCAGAATATTCAGGCGGCTTCTTTGGTTTCTACTACATGGTACGATTGGGAAGATACAGAATGGATGCAAAACCGTTGGAAAAACAATAGTTTGAATGCTCCAATTTCTGTTTACGAAATGCATCTTGGTTCTTGGCTTCGAAACGAAAACGAGCCTGAACGTTTTTTAAACTACCGCGACATTGCCAAAAAACTTATTCCTTATATAAAAGAAATGGGTTTTACCCACGTTGAATTTATGCCGGTAATGGAATATCCTTATGATCCAAGTTGGGGATACCAAATTACGGGTTTCTTTGCGGCTACATCAAGGTTTGGCTCACCACAAGATTTAATGTTTCTGATTAATGAACTTCATAAAAACAATATTGGTGTTATTTTAGATTGGGTTCCGTCGCATTTTCCGGGTGATGCAAATGGTTTGCACAGATTTGATGGTTCTTATTTATATGAACATGAAGATCCAAGAAAAGGTTTTCATCCAGATTGGAAGTCACATATTTTCAATTACGGAAGAAATGAAGTGAAAGCTTTCTTGATTTCGAACGCTATGTTTTGGCTCGACCGTTACCATGTGGATGGTTTGCGTGTAGATGCCGTTACATCCATGCTTCATTTAGATTATTCTAGAAACGAAGGCGAATGGGAACCGAATATTTACGGTGGAAACGTAAATTTAGAAGCCAAACAATTTTTACAAGAATTTAATACTGCTGTTTATAAAGAATTTGGTGAATCAATCATGACGATTGCTGAAGAAAGCTCAGACTTTCCGATGCTTACCAAACCTGTTCACGATGGTGGAGTAGGTTTTGGAATGAAATGGATGATGGGTTGGATGCATGATACATTGAAGTATTTCAAAGAAGATCCTATTCATAGAAAATATCATCATCACAAGCTTACGTTTGCCTCGATGTATATGTATAATGAAAATTACATGATGCCACTTTCGCATGATGAAGTTGTGCACGGAAAGGCGAGTTTAATTTATAAAATGATAGGAGATGAATGGCAAAAATTTGCTAATCTTCGAGCGCTGTATGTATATATGTTTACACATCCGGGTGCGAAGCTTCTTTTCATGGGAGATGAATTTGGGCAAACGAATGAGTGGAATTTTACCCAAAGTTTAGATTGGCATTTGCTTCAATATCCTGTTCATAAAGGTTTGCAGGAAGCGGTGAAAGATTTGAATCATTTATACACGTCAGAAACGGCGCTTTACGAAAATCAGTTTAATCCTTTTGGATTTGAATGGGTGGAAGCCAACGATTCAGACAATTCTGTATTTATCTATTTAAGAAAAGGAAAGGAAGAACACGATGCCTTAATGGTGATTTTGAATCTTACCCCAAGAGTTATCGATTATAAAATTGGTGTTGAAGAGCATACGAAATGGGAAGTGATTTTTAATTCTGATGATGAAAAATATGCAGGAAGTGGCGTAAAAGCAAATATCTTCCGTGAAGATGAAGAGCAATTTAAAAATAAAAATAATACAATATCAATCAATCTTCCGGCTTTGTCGGGAGTTGTTTTAAGAAAAAATAAGGTTAAAACTAAACCTCAAAAAACGAAAGTTGTAAAAGCTGTTTCTCAGCCAAAAACACAATCAAAAAACAAAAAGAAATGAAAATATTCCACCTAAGTACAGAATGTTACCCGGTTGCAAAAGTTGGCGGTCTTGCCGACGTTGTTGGAGCGTTGCCAAAATATCAAAACAAAATAAAAGGAATTGATGCTAAAGTTGTAATGCCTTGGTATAATAAACCTTTTGTGAGAGATCATGATTTTGAAATTGTTTTTGATGGGTGGATTCATCAAGGAGGAAATATGCTGCAAGTACAGATTTTAAAAGAAAGAACCGATGTTCTTGGTTTTGAACTGTATTTGGTGAGAATTCCTGGGCTTTTGGATCGCGATAATCCTTATGGATATCAAGATGAAAGTTTTCAGTTTTTGGCTTTTCAGCACGGTTTATTGCATTGGTTAACGGCGATGCAAATTCGTCCGGATGTACTTCATTGTCATGACTATCATACAGGTTTAGTTCCTTTTATGATAGAATATTGCCCTGAATTTAGCTTTTTAAAAGGGGTAAAAACAATAGGAACCATTCACAACGGAGAATATCAAGGTTTGATGAGTTGGGGAATGGCAAATTATTTTCCAGCCTTCGATCAATACAAATGGGGGTTGTTGGATTGGGATGGTGTTATTAATCCATTAGCTTCGATGATAAAATGTGCAAATGCTTTTACTGCCGTTTCTGAAGGATATTTACAGGAGCTTTTCGAAAGTTTTAGAGGTCTTGAAGGTTTGGTGAGAGACGAGCATTACAAAGCATACGGAATCATCAACGGAATTGATACCGAAGTTTGGAATCCTAAAACAGATCCAATGTTGGATTTTAATTTTAGCATTAAAGATGTAATTGAAAAGAAAAGGCAGAATAAAGAGAAACTTTGTAAAGAATATGGTTTGAATCCTGATCTTCCTTTGTTTGGGTTTATCGGTAGATTTGCCACAGAAAAAGGAGCAGATTTATTACCTGATGTAGTTTGGAGAAGTATTCAGCAAAATTATGGAGGTTTAAATATTATGATTCTCGGTTCTGGGAATACGCACATAGAAAATCGTCTTTTAGAACTGAACCACACTTTCAGCAATTTCGCTTTAGATCTGGGTTACAAAGAATATCTTTCTCATAAAATCTATGCTTCGGCAGATTTTTTGTTGATGCCTTCGCGAGTTGAACCTTGCGGTCTTAATCAAATGTATGCGATGCGATACGGAACCATTCCTGTGGTGAGATATACAGGTGGTTTGCGAGATACGGTACAGGATATTTCTACTGGCGGAGCGGGGATTAACTTTACGTATGCAGGTGTAGACGATGTTTTGCACGCAATGCACAGATGTCTTAGCATTTATTATAAGAAAGATATAATGGAAAACTTAATCAAGGCGAATATGAGTTTTGATTTTGCTTGGGAAAAATCTGCCGAAAAATACATTGAATTGTATAAGAAATAAGAAAAAAGAGTGATTTTAATTGAATTTATTCAGAGAATTGATTTTTTATTTGAATGAATTTTAATAATTTGCTTACTAGAATAAAAAAATAATAACAAATAAAACAAAAAGGTGAAAAGCCGCATTTAATTTATGAATCCAAATGTCATATCGATCGTTCTAGGAGGTGGCAGAGGAACAAGATTGTTTCCACTTACGTACACGAGATCAAAACCTGCTGTTCCAATCGCAGGCAAATACAGGTTGGTAGATATTCCTATCTCTAACTGTCTAAATTCTGGGATGAACAAGATTCTTGTTCTTACTCAGTTCAATTCAGCGTCGCTTAATTCGCATATTAAAAATTCTTTTCATTTTGATATTTTCAGTAAAGGTTTTGTAGATATTTTGGCGGCAGAGCAAAATGTAGAAAATGAAAACTGGTATCAAGGTACTGCCGATGCGGTAAGACAATCGATGAAGCATCTTGAAAAATATGATTATGAATATATTTTAATTTTATCGGGAGATCAACTTTATCAAATGGATTTTCAGGAAATGTTGGATTATCACATCAAACAAAAAGGAGATGTAACCATTGCAACTATTCCGGTGAATGCAAAAGATGCGACAGGTTTTGGGATTTTAAAATCTGATGACGAAGGTAATATTACTTCTTTCGTAGAAAAGCCTGGGTATGATATGTTGGATGGGCTTCAATCTGAAGTCTCTGAAGAAAATAAACATAAAGGAAAAGAATACCTTGCTTCAATGGGGATTTATATTTTCACAAAGAATATTTTGAAAAAAATGTTTGAAGAAGGAGCAGGAGACGATTTTGGAAAAGATATTATTCCTAATTCTATTGGGAAATACACCACGTTGAGCTATCAATATGAAGGATATTGGACGGATATTGGAACCATTGAATCTTTCTACGAAGCGAATTTAGATCTTTGCCAAGATTTTCCACAATTTAACCTTTTCTCTTCATCGCCCATTTTTACGAGAGCGAGAATGCTTCCGCCATCAAAAATTAATGGTTCTTATGTAAGTAAAGCTGTTTTTGGAGATGGATGCATCATTATGGCTGATAAAATTGAGAATTCTCTTATTGGAAACCGTACCAGAATTGATAAAGGAAGTACCATTGTTAATTCTTATATTATGGGTTCTGATTTCTATCAAAATACAGCAGAGATTGTAAGCAATGACAGTAAAGGTTTACCTAACATGGGAATTGGTAAATACTGCTATATTGAAAGAGCAATTATTGATAAAAACTGCTATATCGGAGATAATGTGAGGATTATTGGAGGAAAACACATTCCAGACGGAGATTACGGTACACATTCTGTTCAAGACGGAATTGTAGTCGTGAAAAAAGGTGCTGTTTTAAAACCCGGAACTCATATAGGATAATGAATCGGAAGTCTGAGGATGAAAGTTGGTTGTTTAAAACTTGTTTCAGCACAGTTCTAAATTCAGACATTCATCATTGTTTTTTTAAACTTCCAACATAGAAATATAGAGTGATCAACATATTGGTCACTCTTTTTAATTGTCTTAATTTTGCATCATGCGTTTACTGAAATATTTCTTCATTTTTGCTCTTGTTTTGTTGGGAGCTTACACAGCTTCAATGTATTTTTTTGTTGATGAAAACAAAGATTTTACCATCGAAAGAGATGTAGATTACCCATTAGAAAAAGTGTATTCTCAGTTTGATAATTTACAGAGCTTTACCCGTTGGAATAATTTTTATTCGAGCTCAAAAACTATTAAGATATCCTATTATTCGCCTTACGAAGGAGAAGGGAGTGCCATAAGTTATAAAGACGAAATGAAAGATACAGATGGCGAAATGTTCATTCGATTTGCTGCTCAGAATAAAGGTTTACGATATCAACTTTTTGAAGGCAAAAATGAAAATCCTACCATTATCGATGTGAAATTCAGTAAAGTTTCTGAAAGTAAAACACATATTAAATGGATGGTTCACACTCCTAAACTTCCAGTTTGGACACGTGTTCAAAATTTTTGGACAGAAGACCGATTTACTGAAAATATTGATAAAAGCATGGTAAATCTTAAAAATGTTCTTGGAAATAAGGTGGAAAAAGACAATCAACTTGCTTCTATTAAATACGATAGCATTATGATTGAAAAAGATGAAAGCCAGATGCTTTTAGGGATTAACGTAAGTGCTTCTAATAAAAAAGACGCACTGCACAAAAACCTGTTGATGAACTATAATAAAGTCTACAACTTTGTTACCATAGATTTAGGAAAAAAAGACGACGAGTTTGGTTTTCCCATGATGATTGCAGACCCGGATAATTTTAAAGATAAAGAACTTTCTTATTTTGTGGGAATTCCTATCAGTAAAAAGGAAGGGATTTCTGATAATAACTTTAGTTTCCGAACCATTAATGGAGCCGAAAAATATATCATGTACTACAAAGGAAATTTTGCGGGTTCTGTAAAGGCAATCCAACAATTGGTTCAAAAAGCGAAAAAAGATGAGTTTAGATATGGTGATGTTTCTCATACATTTATAGAGCCACCCATTGAGAATCAAGACATCAATGTGAAGATTTCTTTAACAGTTTTTAAATAAAATGTCAAAAATCATATTTTTCTTTTCATTTTTTAATCTTTTTCTAACATTTCACCTCGCATTTTTTTGTTAAATTTGGAGATTAAATCGTATAATAAATTTTAATAACAGATATACTGTAATAATGGACAGATTTTCATTCCTAAACGCAGCTCATTCTCAGTTAATTGAGGATCTTTACCAACAATACTTAAAATATCCCGATTCTTTAGAACCATCATGGAAAGCTTTCTTCCAAGGTTTTGATTTTGCTTTAGAGAACTACGGCGACGAAGATTTTGTTCAATATACAACTACACAAGCTCCATCGGCTCCTGTACAACAGGTTTCGCAGGCGGTTGCTGGTGGTGAAGTTCCGGAGCATATCAAGAAAGAATTTAAGGTAGTAAATCTTATTGAAGCGTACAGAACGAGAGGTCATCTTTTCACAAAAACCAATCCGGTAAGAGAAAGAAGGCATCATGAGCCAACTTTGGATCTAGAAAATTTTGGATTGAGTAATGCAGATCTTGATACACAGTTCAACTGTGCTGTAGAAACAGGAATGAAAGGTGCAGCAAGTCTTAGAGACATCATCAAGCATCTTGAAAATATCTACTGCGATTCTATTGGGGTTGAATATATGCACATCAACAACGTTGCAGAAAAAGATTTCATTAAACAGTGGATTCAGGTAAACGAAAATCATCCAAGTCTTTCAGCTAACGAAAAAACTGAGATTTTATCTAAATTAAATCAAGCAGTTGCTTTCGAAAACTATCTTCATACAAAATTTGTTGGGCAAAAAAGATTCTCTCTTGAAGGAGGTGAAACTTTAATTCCTGCATTAGATCAATTAATTTCAAGATCTTCTCAATTAGGTGTTGATGAGGTGGTTCTAGGGATGGCTCACAGAGGAAGACTGAATGTGTTATCAAACATTTTTGGGAAATCTTACAAACAGATTTTCTCAGAATTTGAAGGGAAAGAATTCGAAGAAGATGTATTCTCTGGAGATGTAAAATATCACTTGGGTTCATCGAAAAAAATAAAAACGGCGTCTGGAGAAGAAGTTTCAATTAATTTAACTCCAAACCCATCTCACTTAGAAACCGTGGCTGCTTTAGTAGAAGGTATTTGCCGCGCAAAAGTAGACGATAAATTTAAAGGAGATTATTCTAAAATTTTACCAATCGTTATTCATGGTGATGGTGCTTTAGCAGGACAAGGTATTGCTTATGAAGTTGCTCAGATGATGACTTTGGAAGGTTACAAAACTGGTGGTACTGTTCATATCGTAGTAAACAACCAAGTTTCGTTTACTACAAACTATTTAGACGCAAGATCATCTACTTACTGTACAGATATTGCTAAAGTAACAGAATCTCCTGTAATGCACGTAAATGCAGATGATGCGGAAGCTGTTGTACATGCAATTCACTTTGCAGCAGATTTCAGAGCTAAATTTGGTAAAGACGTGTATATTGACCTTTTAGGGTACAGAAAATATGGTCACAATGAAGGTGATGAGCCAAGATTTACTCAGCCAAACCTTTATAAAACAATTTCTAAACACCCGAACCCAAGAGAAATTTATAAAAACAAGCTTATCCAAGATAGCGTAATTTCTGACGAGGTTCTTAAAAAAATGGAAGTGCAGTTTAAAGAACTTTTAGATAAAGACTTTGATGCTTCTAAAGAAATCGAGAAAAACGTAATGGATATCTTCATGGCAGAAGACTGGACTAATCTTCCTTTAGCTAAAAGAGGTGCAGTTCAAACTCCAGTAGATACAAAATATAACATCGAGAAGCTTAAAGAATTGGCAATTAAAATGTCGACTCTTCCTGCAGATAAAAAATTCTTGAATAAAATTACAAGACTTTTTGAAAACAGATTAAAAGCTATCGAAGGTAATTCTTTAGACTGGGCTTTAGGAGAATGGTTAGCTTATGCAACACTTTTAACAGAAGGTCACAACGTAAGAATTTCTGGTGAAGATGTAGAAAGAGGTACTTTCTCTCACCGTCATGCAGTAGTAAAAACTGAAGATACAGAAGAAGAATATGTTCCATTAAGACAGGTTTCTGAAAGCAGATTTGATGTTTTCAACTCTCACCTTTCTGAATATGGTGTTTTAGGATTCGATTATGGATATGCAATGGCATCACCAAATACTTTAACGATTTGGGAGGCACAGTTTGGAGATTTCGTAAACGGAGCTCAGATTATTGTAGACCAATATTTGGCTGCTGCAGAAGAAAAATGGAAAATTCAGGATGGTTTGGTAATGTTGTTGCCACACGGTTCTGAGGGACAAGGTGCAGAACACTCTTCAGCAAGATTAGAAAGATTCCTTACGCTTTGTGCAAACGAAAATATGGTTGTTGCGAATATTACTTCGCCTGCAAACTACTTCCATTTGTTGAGAAGACAGCTGAAGTGGTCTTTCAGAAAACCATTAATTGTAATGAGCCCAAAATCATTATTAAGACATCCTAGAGTGGTTTCTCCACTTGAAGATTTCGCTACGGGAAGCTTCCAGCCAATCATAGACGATGCTACTGCAGATGCTGCAAAAGTTGAAAAATTGGTTCTTTGTACAGGTAAATTGTATTATGAGCTTTTAGCGAAGAAAGAAGAGCTTAATGCAGAGAATATTGCTTTGGTGAGATTCGAGCAGTTGTATCCGCTTCAGCAAGATGCTATTGATGCAGTTTTCGCTAAATATAGCAACGCAAAAAGCATTGTTTGGGCACAAGAAGAGCCAGAAAATATGGGAGCTTGGTCTTATATCCTTAGAAACTTTAGAGATACCGGAATTCAAGTGGTAGCGCCGGTTCCAAGTGGTGCTCCAGCTCCAGGTAGCCATAAGATGTTTGAGAAAAACCAAAACGGAGTTATCAACAGAGTTTTCGATAGGGAAGATACTCCTGCAAAAAGACCGGTAACGGCTTAATTCCAAAAAATAATTAATTATTAAAAATAAAAAATAAGATATGTCAGTTTTAGAAATGAAAGTTCCTTCACCGGGAGAATCAATCACGGAAGTTGAAATTGCAACTTGGCTTGTAAAAGACGGTGATTATGTAGAAAAAGACCAGCCAATTGCTGAAGTAGATTCAGACAAGGCGACTCTTGAATTACCTGCAGAGCAGAGTGGTATTATCACTTTGAAAGCAGAAGAAGGTGATGTGGTACAAGTAGGTCAGGTAGTATGTTTAATCGATATGGATGCTGCTAAACCTGCCGGAAGCGCTGCTCCTGCTGCTGAAGCTCCAAAACAGGAAGAGGCTCCAAAAGCGGCTGAACCTGCAAAAACTGAAGCTCCAAAAGCTGCTCCTGCTGCTCCTCAAACTTATGCTACAGGAACTCCTTCTCCGGCTGCAAAGAAAATTCTTGACGAAAAAGGAATCGATGCTTCTCAAGTTTCAGGTTCTGGAAGAGACGGAAGAATTTCTAAATCTGATGCAGAATTAGCTGCTGTACCTGCTTTTGGAGGAAACTCTCTTACAGCTACAGGTTCTAGATCTACTACAACTACAAAACTTTCAGTTCTTAGAAGAAAAATCGCTCAAAGATTAGTTTCTGTAAAGAACGAAACTGCAATGTTGACGACTTTCAACGAAGTTGATATGTCTGAAATCTTCAGATTAAGAAAATTATATAAAGATGAGTTTGCTCAGAAACATGGAGTAGGTCTTGGTTTCATGTCTTTCTTCACGAAAGCGGTTACTAGAGCTCTTCAAATGTATCCAGACGTAAACGCTTCTATCGATGGTGATTTCAAAGTAAATTACGATTTCTGCGATATTTCAATTGCCGTTTCAGGTCCTAAAGGATTAATGGTTCCTGTGTTGAGAAATGCTGAAAATATGTCTTTCGCAAACGTTGAAGGAAGCATCAAAGATTTAGCAATCAAAGTAAGAGACGGTAAAATTACTGTTGATGAAATGACTGGTGGTACCTTCACAATTACTAATGGTGGTACTTTCGGATCAATGTTGTCTACTCCAATCATCAACCCTCCACAATCTGCAATCTTAGGAATGCACAATATTATCCAAAGACCAGTTGCTGTGGATGGGCAAGTGGTAATTAGACCTATGATGTATGTGGCAATGTCTTATGACCATAGAATTATTGACGGTAAAGAATCTGTAGGATTCCTTGTTGCCGTAAAAGAAGGTATTGACAACCCAGTTGAAGTCTTATTAGGCGGAGACGAGAGAAAAGGTCTTGGTCTTTAATTAATATTTTAGTTAAAAATAAAACTTTACAAATCCCGTCTAAAAAAAGGCGGGATTTTTGTATTTTAAAATTGTAAAAAAAAATTATTGTGATGTTTTCAAAAACTACTTCCAATATTAAAGTTTCCGTTGTTCCCGAGTACGATACAAAAAATTCGTATCCGTCTGAAAGCAGATACGTTTTTAAATACAATATCATTATCGAAAATAGCGGCGATTATTCCATCAAAATTCTTAAAAGAAAATGGCTTATATTCGACGTGGGTTTCGGGTATACAGAAGTGATGGGTGATGGTGTAATAGGGCTTACTCCTGAGCTTAAACCTGGTGAAACTTTTACTTATTTTTCTAATGTAATGCTGAGAAGCGGTGTGGGAAATATGAGTGGAAAATACCTTGTAAAAAACCTTGATTTAGATGAGAATTTCGAAATTGATATTCCGAAATTTAACCTGTTGTCTGAAGTTTTGTGCAACTAATGTTTTTCCAAAATGTGGAAAATGATTGAAGTTTTGGAAGAAATACGCTTACTAAATTGTTCTTAAAAGTTTAATTTCTACAATTTTTTAATCTTTTTGTCCATCAATTGCAAAACTTCATCGTTTGTGCTTATGAAAAGCTTTTCGAAGGCTAAAAGAGAAATTTTTGCACACACTTCGGCGTCATCTCCTGCTCGGTGATGGTTAAAGGTTAAATCATGATACTCTGCAAGATGTTTCAGACCATATTTTGGAAGGTAATTCCAGGATTTTTTTGCGAGTTGAATGCTGCATAAATAATTAATATTCGGTGTGAAAATTCCGTAATGATTAAGACATGCGCGCAAAACTCCTGCGTCGAAAGCCGCATTATGAGCAATCATTAAAGTTCCGTACATCATTTCTTCAATTTCGTACCAGATTTCATCAAAGGTTGGCGCATCTTTTACATCAGAAGGAAGAATGCCATGTACATCGATATTTCGCTGACTAAAATAGGGGAAGCTCGGTGGTTTTATGAGCCACGTTTTTGTTTCGACAACCTGAGAATCTTGCACCACACAAATTCCTACTTCACAAGCAGAGTTTCTATCAAAAGTAGCGGTTTCAAAATCTATTGCGCAAAAATCCATTCGGTTGTTTAATGTTTAACGTTTTATGTTTAAATTTTTTGATAGCTATAATATCAAATTTAGTATTGTCTTGTCAAGGTATCAACTTTTTTTAAAAGAGTAGGGATTCTATAATTTCCATGCATTTTTTTTATTAAATCTGTCGCGGTTTCAACGTCAATTCCAACGCTGGAAATGTATAAAGGAGTTTCGCTTGTGCCTCTTTTTAATTCTTTTTTCTCTTTTTGAACGGTTGCGAAATTTGTTTTAGCAACACCAATTACCGGAATTTTCTCATCAAGACTATCGTATAAATGTTTTCCAAGACCTGCTTTTTTATCATCATCAAGATAAACAAAACCATCAATGATGATGGTTGAAATTTCGATAATTTCGCTTTTAATTTTGTCTAAAAGACTTAGAATGCAAGGTAATTCTCTTTTATAAAATTCTCCTGGAATATATTCACAAACGCCATCTTTTATCTCCGAAAACTGATGCTTCGGATTTTCGTCTTCCCAGTTTTCAAAGGCTAAACAAATGGTGTTGGCTTTATTTTCTTCAAAATAAAAGGTGTCAAAAACGAGATTCATTTTACAAAAAATGTTTAAAAATTAACCATTTAGATTGATAGTACTCCTTTTTTTGATTTTTTTGCCTGCGTTTCCAAGTTCCTGGAAGTTGAGCATAAAAACCGAAATGTCCACTTCCAACAGCCCAAAAATGTGAAAATCCATTTTTGTAACCGAAATATAGAGAAGCAGCTCCGTCTAGAATTAATCTTAAAAATATTATTGCAATCAACTTGGGAAATGGAAGGTTTTTAAGCATCATCGAAAGATTGTTTCGGATGTTTAAATAGGTTTTCTGTGCGCTTTGCTTGTTTAAAGTTCCACCACCCACGTGATAAACTTTAGACTTTCCTGTATAAAATATTTTTCGGCCAGAATTGATTAATCTCCAACAAAGGTCAATTTCTTCTTGGTGTGCAAAAAATCTTTCATCAAAACCTTTTTGTTGCCAAAAATCTTGAGAACGAATAAATAAACAACATCCTGAAGCCCAAAAAATTTCTTTTTCGTCGTCGTATTGTCCGAGATCTTTTTCCACATCGTCAAAAACTCTTCCTCTACAATATGGATAGCCTAAATTATCGATTAACCCTCCTGCCGCACCGGCAAATTCAAAAGAATCTTTTTGATGATAAGAAAGTATCTTTGGTTGAATTGCTGCAATTTCAGGGTGAGCTTCAAAAAGCTCAATAACCGGCAAAATCCAGTTTTCGGTAACTTCTACGTCTGAATTTAAAAGACAATAATATTCTGCCTCAATTTTTCGTAATCCAACATTGTAACCTCCTGCAAAACCATAGTTTTTATCGTTTTGAACAATTTTTATAGTAGGGAAATTCTTTTGTAAAAAAACGACTGAATCATCATCAGAATGATTGTCTATAACGTAGATTTTTGCTTCTGAAGAATGAGTAACCACAGAAGGCAAGAATTTTTCTAGCCATTGTGTACCGTTCCAGTTTAAAATGACTACTGCTGTTGTTGGCTTCATGTTTTATTATTTCTGTGAATCGAAATTTTTGATCGCAGATTGATATTTCCACTTTCTGTGTGACCACAGATAATTGTCTGGATGTTTATTGATGGTGTTTTCAAGAAGTTTATGGAACTTTCTTACCACTTCATGTTCTGTAAATTTTTCGCCATCGGGATAAATTCGGATATAATTTGTTTGATAATATCCACGTTTTACCTTTTTAAGCTCACAATAAATGAAAACAAGGTCCATTCTTGTTGCCAATTTATCATAACCGATAAAAGCTGGTGTTCGTTGGTTCAAAAATTCAAGTCCGTAGTTTACGTGGGCAACATGAGGAGTTTGGTCTGCAACAAACATATAAGCAGAATCGCCATTATTTTGCGTCCTAAAGATGTTGATGATTACTTCTTTGGCTTCAATGGCTTCGTTTCCGAATTTGTTTCTTACTTTTTTCATTTGGTTTTCCCAGAAGCTGCTGTTTACTTTTCGGTAAACAGGATGACAATGCGCTTGAGGTATAATTTTCGCCAAAGCATTCATCCATTCCCAATTGAAAACGTGTCCCGCCAAGAGAATAATATTTTTCCCTTCTGCTTTTGCATCGTGAAAAAGTTGTTGGTTGATGTGTTGCATTCTTACCCTTGTTTCTGTTTCAGTAATGCTGAAAGATTTTACTGTTTCTGCAAGATAATCAGAAAAATTACGATAAAAGTCTTTGCGGATCTTAGCAATCTCGGCATCGGTTTTATTAGGGAAAGAATTTTTAAGATTTTCAGTTATTACTTTTTTCCTGTACCCGATAAAATAGTGGTTTAGGAAGAAAATAATATCGGAAAAAATATACAGAACCTTCAAAGGAAGCTTCGATATGAGATATAGTATTTTGATGAGGAAGTTCATAAAGTATGCAAAGGTAAGAATTAAAAAAGTACATTGTATTTTTTGATGGCAATTATGGATTAAAAATTGATTAAAATGTACACTGTTTTCACATAATTATTTAACTTCGCTGACATTTTTTAATCTTAATTAATATGAAAAAGAAAATAAAACTAGTTGCAGCTTTAGGATTACTTTTTACAGGAAGCTTAATGTTTGCTCAAAGCGATATAAAAGTTGAGAAACAAGAAAAAGATAAATCTTTGCTTATAAAAACTGAGCACAAAGAATTGGATGCTGAAGCAAAGAAAAAAGCAGCAGCAGAAGAAAAAGCAAAGCTTCCCAAACCTTACGATGCGAATGCAAATGCTGAAAAAGACATCGAAAACCTAATTGCAAAAGCTAAAAAAGAGAATAAAAATATCATATTACAAGCCGGTGGAAACTGGTGTATTTGGTGTTTAAGATTCAATCAATACGTACAGACAACACCTGAATTGAAAACGATTGTAGATAAAAACTATTTGTATTATCATTTGAATTATTCTCCGGAAAATAAAAATGAAAAAGTTTTTGCGAAATATGGTAATCCAGGAGCAAAATATGGTTATCCTGTATTTATTGTTTTAGATAAAAACGGAAAGCAAATTCATACGCAAGATAGCGCTGTTCTGGAAGAAGGAAAAGGATATGGCCTTGAAAAAGTAAAGACTTTCTTCAACGAATGGAAGCCAAAATCGTAATGGATTTTAAATTTTAGCAATATTTTGGAGGTTTCTCTTAATAAAAAAATTGAAAAGAAAAAAAGCCGGAACATCGTTCCGGCTTTTGCTTTTATAATAATCTTTTAATCCATTTCTTTTTAGAATCTGTGTAAGGTGGGTATTTCAAATCTGGTTCTCCCCAGTTTTTTCTTTCTAAAATGGCTTTTTCATGCGAAAAAGTTTTAAAACCGAATTTGCCGTGGTAATTTCCCATTCCTGAGTTTCCAACGCCACCAAAAGGAAGATTTTCGTTGCTGAGATGCATTATAACATCATTAATGCAACCGCCGCCAAAAGAAATGGTGCTTACAAATCTTTCTTTTTCTTCAGGGTTGTTGGTAAATAAATACGCAGCTAAAGGTTTTTCCCGAATCATCACTTCATGCAAAGCATCATTATAATTTTTAAATTCTAAAACAGGCAGAATTGGCCCAAAAATCTCTTCTTGCATGATCGTGTCATTCCAATTTACATGATGAAGAATTGTAGGTTCTATCCATCGGTTTTGTCGGTCTGAATTTCCTCCGTAATATGTTTTTTCAGGATTAATTAACGAAATTAGGCGGTCAAAATTTCTCTCGTTAATGATTTGAGTATATTGTTCTGAACCTTTTTCATATTTGAATTTTTTGATATGAAAAGTAAGTTTTTCTAAAAAAGAATTTTTAATTTTTTCATCTACTAAAATATAATCGGGGGCGACGCATGTTTGTCCTGCATTCAAAAATTTTCCCCAAACAATTCTTTTGGCAGCCACATCAATATCGGCATTTTTGGTTACGATAACGGGCGATTTTCCACCTAATTCTAAAGTAACGGGAGTAAGATGTTCTGCAGCAGCTTTGTAGACTATTTTCCCAACTTTTGTGCTTCCTGTAAAGAAAATCTTGTCGAATCTTTCTTTTAAAATTTCAGTAGTCTCTTCAATTCCGCCTTTGTAAACGTGAAGATATTCTTTTGGGAAGTTTTCGTTAATCAGATTCGCAATTGCAATCATTGTATTTTCTGCAATTTCACTAGGCTTAATAATGCAGCAGTTACCGGCTGCAATTGCGGCAATAGCAGGAGAGAAGGAGAGTTGGTAAGGATAGTTCCAGGCTCCAATAACCAATACATTTCCTAAGGGTTCGTAATAAATTTTGCTTGATCCAAGTTGATTCGCAAGATTCGTACCCACTTTTTTATTTTTGGATAAAGAATGAATGTTTTTTATGTAAAAATTTATGTCATTCAGTATAAAAGAAATTTCGGTGGTAAAAGTTTCAAAACTAGATTTTCCAAAATCTAATGCTATTGCTTCGTACAGCAAATTTTGATTTTCAATAATTAACTCTTTAAATTTTTCTAGCTGTACTATTCTGAACTCTATATCTTTAGTAAGTTGCGTCAGGAAAAAACTTCGTTGAAGTTTTACAATTTCGTGAATCTGCATAATTTTTATTTCTAAAGCTAATGAAAATTTTGTGCCTTTACATAAAAAAAGCCACCTCAATAGAGATGGCTGTATAATCTTTTGGTAATTTACCTTTTGATTAAGCTTCTTCAGTTTTAGCTTCCTCTTTTTTAGCAGGAGCTTCAACTGGAGCATCAGAAACGATATCAAACTCGTAGTTGTACTCAACATTTCTGTGAAGTCTAACCAAAGCAGTGAATTTACCAGTTCTTTTGATTGTGTTTCCAGGGATTTTGATGTATTTTTTATCTACAGATACACCAGCTTTACCTAGAGCTTCAGCTAAATCGATATTGTTGATAGAACCGAATAATTTATCACCAGTACCAACTTTAGCAGGAATAGAGATAGAAGTTTTCTTCAATTGCTCAACTACAGCGTTTGCAGCAGCGATTAATTTAGCTTCTTCTTCTTTTCTAGCTTCCAAAGTAGCTTCAAGAGCTGCAATGTTTTTTGGAGTAGCTAAAAGAGCAAAACCTTGAGGAATCAAGAAGTTTCTTGCATAACCTGGTTTTACGCTTACGATGTCGAATTCAAGACCTAAGTTTTCTACGTCTTTTTTAAGAATAATGTTCATTGTTGTTGTCCGTTTTAGAGTGCCGAGTTCCGGGTTTTGAGTTCCGGTTTGCTCATTACTTCGTTAGAATTTAATTAATTAATTCAGCAACAAAAAGCCAAAAGCGAGAAGCTAATGGCTAATTGCAATTTTTTGTCTTATTTCAATAAGTCAGCTACGTAAGGTAGTAAAGCAAGGTGTCTTGCTCTTTTGATAGCAGCAGAAACTTTTCTTTGATATTTTAAAGAAGTACCTGTGTATCTTCTTGGTAAAATTTTACCTTGTTCGTTTACGAACTGTAATAAGAAATCAGCATCTTTGTAATCTACGTGCTTAATTCCGAATTTTTTGAATCTACAATATTTCTTTTCAGATTTTGTATTGATATCAAGTGGTGTAAGGAATTTTACTTCTGATTCTCCACCAGCAGAGGCTTGTTTAGCCATATCGTCAATTGCCATGTCTTTGTCTTTTAAAAATTGGGTTAATAAATAAATTAAGCTTTAGCCGCTTTTACTTTAGCTCTTCTAGTTACAGCGTAGTCTACAGCGTGCTTGTCTAGTTTTGTAGTAAGGTAACGGATAACTCTCTCGTCTCTTTTGAATGCTAATTCTAGATCAGCTACTACAGAACCTTCTCCTTTAAATTCGATTAAAGTATAGAATCCATTCTTTTTCAATTGAATTGGATAAGCTAATTTTTTTAATCCCCAGTTTTCTTTAGCAACGATTTCGCAGTTCTTTTCTTTGATAAGATCTACATACTTGTTCACTGCTTCCTCCACCTGAGCTTCAGATAGAACGGGAGTTAAAATGAAAACAGTTTCGTAATTGTTCATAATGTTAAATGAATTTGTTAATTATTTCGAGGTGCAAAAGTAGAAATTATTTATTGGATATGCAAGTTTTATCTTTTCTCAACCGTTGTTTTTTGTATTTTAGCTTTTAATTAAAAACTTAAACCCGTGAGAAATACTTTATTTTTGGCTTTCAGCTTCGCAACTTTACTTGTAAATGCACAAGATCAAATCATTAAGAAAAACGGAACTTCGCTTGATGCCAAAATTACAGAGGTCGGACAATGGAAAATTTCCTACAAAAAATTTGATAATCTAGATGGACCAACCTATGTTGTAGATAAAGCTGAGATTTATAAAATAATTTTCAACGATAAGACAGAAGAAACTTTAGGAAAATATCCAACTGCAGACGCTGCAAAAGATTTTATCATTAGCAAAATTAATGAATTTGGAATCGACAGAGATAATAATAATGAAAGACTTTCTGCTCAGTTTATCGGAGATAATTTAAAAATAAATTCTGTAAATAAAAAAGGAAAAGTAACAGACGACGGCGATGAGTGGGATTTCCACAATGTGATTAAGTTTCATGATCTTTCTCCTAGAAAAGATGTGTATTACCTTAATATTGTAACCAAAAGATTCAAAAAATCTGCAACAGAAGTAGATAAATTGGTGATTAAATTTACCGATTTCCAGGCGGCAGATGACGTTCTTTTTGCGATGAAAGATTTGCAGTTTATTCTTAAAAGGGATTAATCATAATTTTTTTTGTCGTTTCTTATTTCATGCAAGAAATTCACTTTTAGAACATCATAAAGAGAATGTCTGCTTACCAAAAGTGATGCGATAGAAGAAATCATTCCTGCTAACATCAAATGGAAGATTAAAGAATGTCTGTCGGTCATTTCCAAAACGATGATTGCCGATGTAAACGGAGCTCTCGTAATTCCTGTTAAAAAAGCAACCATTCCTGCTAAAACAACCACGTTGGTTTCGTTATTAGAAAGGTCAATAACTCCTGAAATTACTGAACCAATACTTGCTCCGGCGGTAAGAGCTGGAGCAAAAATTCCACCTGCACCGCCAGAAGTAAACGACAAAGCTGGTCCCATCATTCTTAAAATAGGGATGTACCAAGATTCATGTTTTTCTTCGGTGAAGAGAATTCTTTCCATAATTTCTTTACCAGAACCAAGAATTTCTCTGCTGATAAAAAATGATATGGAAGCGATAAACAAAGCGCAAACTACCAAAAATAAGATGTTGGCTTTGTTAGATTTTAGTTTTTTACTTTTCCATTTATTTATTCTAAGCATTACAACAGAAAGTTGACTCGCAAAAATTCCCGCAATTGCCGCCACCAAAATAATCGGAAACATCACCATGAGCGAAACATCGTTGGTTTTAGGATAGCCTAAATATAAATAAGAACCAGCCAAAGTTTGCGCTGTTAAACCTGCAATAATTACGGCCGTAAATAAAGCTGTTTTAAAGTAGTTAATATGCGTTTTTGATAATTCTTCCACCGCAAACACAATTCCTCCAAGTGGTGTGTTGAAAGCCGCTGCTAAACCGGCTGCAGCTCCTGTCATAATCATGTTTTTCTTAGAGATTTTTGGCCACCAATCGGGAAGATATTCATTTACTTTTCTGAAAACCGAACCCGCAATTTGAATTGTTGGACCTTCTCTACCAACGGCTCCACCACCAATTACTAAAATTACAGAAGAAATAATTTTGAAAAAAATAATTTTTATGCTTAAAAAACCTTTTATCAGCTTATGTTCTTTCGGATTGGCGAGTTCTACAGATGCCATTACTTGAGGGATTCCGCTGCCTTTTGCGTTGGGTGCAAATTCTTTTACCAACCACCACGAAAGTACAAAACCAATGGGTGCAATAATGAAAATCATCCAATCGTGCCAATCGAGGATAAAATGGAGTAGGTTTTCTCCCCACGAGAAAATTTTTGCATACATCACGGCAAAGAAACCTGTGATTACCGAGCCAATCCAAAAAGGAATCGCTTGAAGTAAATTATACTTCAATTGTTCGTTTCGGATATTGTCGAATGATTTTTTGAGAGTTCTTCTGAAGTACGTGAAAATTTTCAACATACGTCAAATTTACATTAAAAATTATTGAAAATAAAATTTAAGTATTAATTTATGACTAAATATTTTCGAATTGATAAAACAAAAAAAACCTTCGAAAAAAAATTCGAAGGTCTATATTTAAAATAGCAGCAAGTAAAAATTACTGATTACTCATTGCTTATTACTTATATTTCCGTGTTCATATCCCAGTTTTCTAGGTAATCGTGAACGTGTTTCAACATCATTCCTCCCAAAGAACCGTCTACAACTCTGTGGTCGTAAGAATGCGACATAAACATTAAGTTTCTGATAGCAATTACATCGCCATCTGGAGTTTCAAGAACTGCAGGTTTTTTCACAATCGCTCCAATTGCTAAAATAGCAACTTGCGGCTGCGGAATAATTGGTGTTCCCATTAAGTTTCCGAAGCTTCCTACATTTGAAATAGTGTATGTTGCCCCTTGTGTATCTTCAGGTCTTAATTTTTTATTTCTTGCTCTGTACGCTAAGTCGTTAATTGCTTTTGCTAAACCAGAAAGAGAAAGTTGGTCTGCATTTTTAATAACAGGAACGATAAGGTTTCCGTCTGGTAAAGCTGTTGCCATACCAATGTTGATGTTTTTCTTCTTGATGATGTTTTCACCATTAATAGAAACATTAATCATTGGGAAATCTTGAATCGCTTTTACTACCGCTCTTACGAAAATAGGCATGAAAGTAAGTTTTTCACCTTCACGTTTTTCGAAAAGAGATTTATGCTTAGCTCTCCATTTTACAACGTTGGTAACGTCTGTTTCGATGAAAGAAGTTACGTGAGGAGCAATTTGTTTTGCTTTCACCATATTTTCAGCGATAATTTTTCTCATTCTATCCATTGGAATGATTTCATCACCTGCTGAAGTAGGAATCGTTGCTGCAGGAGCAGAAACTGGCGCCGCTGGAGTTGCAGGAGCCGTTTGTTGCACTGCAACCGCTTGTGGAGCTGGTTGGTTTCCTCTGCTTTTAACGTATGCTAAAATATCTTCTTTTGTAATTCTTCCTTCTAGACCGCTTCCTTTGATGGTTTTAAGCTCTGCTTCAGAAATGTTTTCTTCCTGAGCGATAGATTTTACCAAAGGTGAAAGGTAAATGTCTCCCGAAAACTCTGTAGAAGCTGCTACTTTTAAAGGTTCTTCAATAGTTTGTAGAGTCTCAGCATCTGGAGTAGCTGTAGAAGTTTCAGTTTTTGTTTCTTCCGAAGCTGTGTTTCCGCCTTCTCCTTCAATTTCTAAAATGGCGATGGCTTCACCAACTTTTGCAACTTCGTCTTTTTGCTTAAGGATTTTTACAATTTTCCCCGAAACTGGTGTCGGAACGTCTGAATCTACCTTATCAGTTGCAATTTCTACTACAGAATCATCTTCTTTTACAGTATCGCCTTCGTTGTACAACCAAGTGATTACCGTAGCTTCCATAACACCTTCCCCCATTGAAGGAAGTAATAATTTATACTCTGCCATTTTTAATTTTTAGATTTTGACAAATATATAAAAAAAATCGGTTTTTTTACGAAATGTATAATTTTATGAAAATTGAATGAAAATCTTTTCACCTACATTTAGCCCAAAAAGGCTTTTGGCTCCGTTTTTTTTGCTGCCTTTGTAAATGGTAAGTTCCAGTAAATCACTGTCATTAAAAATTGCTGCAGATTGCCCATGGAATTCAGTTTCTCGCTCCCAATCAGACACAACTTCTGTGTGTGTAGCAAAGATTTTTGATAAACTTAAATTCCTAAATTTAATGGTGAAGTTCTCT
Source organism: Chryseobacterium sp. HNCC26DJ239 (assembly GCF_057180445.1). Lineage (NCBI taxonomy): Bacteria > Pseudomonadati > Bacteroidota > Flavobacteriia > Flavobacteriales > Weeksellaceae > Chryseobacterium > Chryseobacterium sp. HNCC26DJ239. The sequence goes on along the minus strand of NZ_JBXUGJ010000001.1, from coordinate 264,079 downwards.
TGTCCGCGCGCAATCGTTTCAAAATACTCTTTGCCGATATTTGAGATTATATTTCCGAAATTATCAATGTAAGTAACTTCGCCTACAATTATTTTCTCAGATTCATTGTAAACAGGTTTTGGGAAAGAGAGTTGTTTTGCTGTTGTTATTTTCCTACCAATTACTTCCGGTAATCCTCCATTGGCTAAATGTACAGCGACAGGAACAAAAACATCGGTAGATGTAAAATTTACCACGTCGTCGAATCTGTTATTGAGTGTAATCTCATAAATGGCTTCTGGTTTGATATCGAAAAAAATGAGGCTTAAAACACCATTATCTGCCGCAATAAAGTAAGAACCATCTGCTTTGTAAAGAATGTTTTTTCGAGATTTATGATAAAAACTATCTGTAGCCACAATATGTATGCTTCCTTTCGGGAAATACTTATACGAATTTCTCACGATATGAGCGGTTTGTACAAGGTTAAAAGCCTGAATGCTGTGAGTAACGTCTGTAATAATTACTTCACGGTTCAGCGAGAGGATGCTGCCTTTAATAGCAGCAACTCTGTAATCTAAAGTGCCAAAATCTGATGTAAGTGTAATGATAGACATTGAAAAGCGTGGAATGCAAAACACAAAGATATTTAAAAATTAAAAAAAATGAACCGAAATTGTGGAAAAGTATTTAGAAAATTTCAGAAAAAATAATTTAACTTTAAAAAATCTAAAATAAACTACTTGCATGTTTGAACTGACGTATGATTTGGAAGATGTTGATGTAAAGATCTTCTACGGGGTTAATAACCAATATTTCAACTTGATAAAATCTACATTTCCTACTTTAAAGATCACTGGAAGAGATCATTTTATTTTTGCTATGGGAAATCAAGAGGTTTTAGATATTCTGAAAAATAAACTTGATGATATCGTAAGATTTATCTCTAATAATAATTACATTGAGCTAAAGGATGTAGAAAATATCCTTAATATAAAAGACGAAAACGAGAAGCAATTGGTTTTCGACCAAGATATTATCGTAAAAGGTGTAAATGGAAAAGTTATTAAAGCTAAAACAACCAATCTTAAAAAACTGGTAAAAGAAACCGAGAAAAAAGATATGGTTTTTGCGATTGGACCTGCAGGAACAGGGAAAACGTACACCAGTGTGGCTTTGGCAGCAAGAGCTCTTCGAAATAAAGAGGTGAAAAGAATTATCCTTACAAGACCAGCTGTAGAAGCAGGGGAGAGTTTAGGATTTCTTCCGGGAGATTTGAAAGAAAAACTTGATCCTTATTTGCAGCCCCTTTATGACGCGTTGCGAGATATGATTCCGCATGAAAAATTAGAAGGTTTTATCGAAAAGAAAGTCATTGAAGTAGCGCCTTTAGCATTTATGAGAGGAAGAACTTTGGATGACGCTTTTGTGATTTTAGATGAAGCTCAAAATACAACGCATTCACAGATGAAAATGTTCCTTACCAGAATGGGGATGAATGCTAAATTTATCATTACAGGAGATCCAAGTCAGGTCGATCTTCCTCCCAAACAGCAATCTGGATTGCGTGAAGCCATGCGTATTTTGAAAGAAGTAAAAGAAATTGGTTTCGTACATCTTACAGAGGAGGATGTTGTAAGACATCCTGTAGTGAAGAAAATTATTTTAGCTTACAACGATGAAGAGAAAAAGTTGAGAGAATAATTTTAACTTTTTATCAAATAAATATAAAAACTCTATTTTTTGCTGTTAATTCTGGCTTAAATAGAGTTTTTTTATTAATGTAGAATGCTTTTTTCATGAAAAAGTAAAGAAAAATTTGGATAATCTTTAAAATGTGTTATATTAGCCTTCGGAAAAAAAAATCTATTAACAATGAAAAAACTATTACTTATCGCCTCTTTTGCGATGATGGGAACTACAGCATTAATGCATGCTCAAGAAAAAGGATTTAAAATTGGTGCTCATGTAGGATTGCCGTTTGATGATAATTATTCATTCAATGCTGGTGTAGATGTTGCATATATGTGGCCAATTTCTGATAATTTTGAAATCGGTGCAACAACTGGTTACTCATATTATTTTGGAAAAGAAATAACAGTAGCTGGAATAAACTATATGGGTGTTAATATACCTTCCCAAACTTATAAATTCAATATTGGTTCAATTCCATTAGCAGCAACAGCTCAGTATAATTTTGATGGAGGATTCAATCTTGGAGCGGATTTAGGATATGCTTTTCTTACAGGCGATGCTGATGGTGGAGGATTTTATTATCAACCAAAAGCTGGATATACTTTTGCAGAAAAGCATACGGTTTATGCAGGTTACAAAGGGATTAGTAAAGAAGGAACAGAGCTGAGTTCAATTAACATTGGCTACGCAATTAAATTTTAATATTTAGAAAATAATCATCTTTTTAAGCAGGGTTTTAACCCTGCTTTTTTATGCAGTAATTTTTACGGCATTGCTTTTGTAGTATGGTAGCCAACAAATAATAACTAAAATTTAAACGAAATGAAAAAGTTGATTTTATTGGGTGCATTTGCCTTATTCGGAGGTGTTGCTCAGGCACAGGAAGGTTTTAAAATTGGAGGTCACATTGGTGCGCCGGTAGGAGATGCTTCGGATATCTCTGCATTTACAATGGGGTTTGATGCTGCGTATATGTGGAATATTACGAAAGGTCTTGATATTGGTATTGCTTCTGGTTACTCACATTTCTTCGGAAAAAATAATTGGGACGACTTCGGATTTATTCCGTTGGCTGCTTCTGGAAAATATAAATTTGATAAAATTCCTTTATTTGTAGGATTGGATCTTGGAGGTGCGATTTCTGTAAAAGACGGTATTAATAGCGGTTTGTATGTATATCCAAAAGTTGGTTTCCAGCTTCCTAAAGCAGAATTATATTTAGGATACCAAAATATTGGAAGTGAAAGACCAGATTGGTACGGAAACAGAAGAATTGATTCAAATTTTGGTGCTATTAACTTAGGTGTTAACTTCTTTTTAAAGTAAAATTCATATAAAATTAATATTACAAAAATTCTGGTTGCAAAATCGGAATTTTTTTTGGAATTTTTTGTTGAAAATTTAAACACTTGTTTACTATAAGATTTTTCCCTGTAAAACTCAATATTCATGCGTGACATCAATCATGTTAACAAATTTTGATATTGAAAAATGTCACTATAAATTTGCACCAAGAAAGTATAAAATTATATTAAAATGAAAAAATTAATGATGGCGGGTGCAATCGCGCTTTTTGGATTATCTAATGCTCAGATTGCTAAAGGAACAGTTTACTTATCAGGTTCAGTTGGGTACTCTCAAGAGGAAAAATTCAACGGAAACAATAAAGAAGAAGAATTTAATGTATTGCCAAGAGCTGGATATTTCGTAGCAAATAACTTCGCAGTAGGTGTTGGTGTTGGTTATCAAACTTCTAAAAGTACAGACATCAATACTGTAACATCAGGTAATGTAACTACGGTTACAACTGCTGTGGTAAAACAACCAGCATTTGTTGTTGAGCCTTTCGCAAGAAAATATTGGACTTTGTCTGATAAATTATATTTCTTCGGTCAGCTTGCAGTTCCAATGAAGTTTGGTAAAGAAGAAGCTGAAGTTTCAGCAGTAAGCACAAACGGAAATACTACGGTAACTTCTTCTGTTTCTACTGAAGCTAAATACACTGCAGTAGGTGTAACAGTAAAACCAGGTTTAGATTATTTCTTAAACAAAAACTGGACTATCGAAGCTACAATTGGTGAGTTTGGTTATAACAATTATAAGCCAAAAGATGGTGAAGCTGTAAATAACTACAACTTCGGTCTTAACTTATCTTCAGTAACTTTCGGAGTAAAATATGTTTTTGCTAAATCTAAATAATTAGTAAAGCACAAATTATTATTAAATCCTGAGATTTCGTCTCAGGATTTTTTTTGGGGGCTAGATCAGTACAAAAGATTCTCAGCAATTATAAGATTTTTAAAAACACAAAAAAAACTCTCAGAAATTTCTGAGAGTTTGTATTTTGTCGCAATTAGATTAATTATTTTCCAAACATTCCGCCCATTCCTGGGATATTTGGCATTTTGCTCATCATCTGCATCATTTGCTTTCCTTGTGGACCTTGCATCATTTTCATCATTTTTCCCATTTGGTCAAACTGTTTCATTAATGCATTTACGTCTTCAATTTTTCTTCCAGCTCCTTTTGCAATTCTGCTTTTTCTTTGCGTGTTGATAATAGAAGGTCTTCTTCTTTCTTCCGGAGTCATAGAGTAGATAATAGCTTCGATGTGTTTGAAGGCATCGTCGCTAATCTCAACATCTTTAATGGCTTTTCCAACTCCAGGAATCATTCCCATCAAATCTTTCATGTTACCCATTTTTTTGATTTGATTAATTTGCTTTAAGAAATCATCAAAACCAAACTCGTTTTTAGCGATTCTTTTGTGAAGTTTTTTCGCTTCTTCTTCATCAAACTGCTCCTGAGCTCTTTCTACTAAGGAAACAACGTCTCCCATTCCCAAGATTCTGTCTGCCATCCTTTCTGGGTAGAAAAGGTCTAAAGCTTCCATTTTCTCTCCTGTAGAGATAAATTTGATTGGTTTTTCAACCACTGAACGAATCGTTAAAGCGGCTCCACCACGAGTATCACCGTCTAATTTTGTAAGGACAACTCCGTCAAAATTCAATGTATCGTTGAAAGCTTTTGCAGTATTTACAGCATCTTGCCCCGTCATTGAATCTACTACGAATAAAGTTTCGTTTGGAACAATAGTGGTGTGAACGGTTTTAATTTCGTTCATCATTTCCTCATCAATCGCCAAACGACCTGCAGTATCCACAATTACAACATCGTGACCGTTAGATTTAGCAAAATTAATAGCGTTTTGAGCGATGCTTGAAGGATTCATTGAACCATCTTCCGTGAAAACTGGAACGCCAATTTGACCTCCTAAAACTTTTAACTGATCAATCGCTGCAGGACGATATACGTCACATGCTACCAATAATGGCTTTTTATTTCTTTTAGTTTTTAGGTAACTAGCCAATTTTCCTGAGAAAGTAGTCTTACCAGAACCTTGAAGACCGGCAATTAAAATAACAGATGGTTTCCCTGAAAGATTGATTCCTTCTTGAGATCCTCCCATTAAATCTACCAACTCGTCGTGAACGATTTTCGTCATCAACTGTCCTGGAGTAAGCGATGTAAGAACGTTTTCTCCTAGAGCTTTATCCTGAACTCTTTTGGTAAGGTCTTTTGCAACTTTATAGTTAACATCGGCATCTACCAATGCTCTACGAATTTCTTTTACGGTTTCTGCAACGTTAATTTCCGTGATTTTTCCTCTTCCGGAAATATTATGAAGGGCTTTGTCTAATTTATCCTGTAAACTATTAAACATACGTTATCTATATTATATGGTCTGCAAAAATAATAATTTTAAATCTAATAACCTTGAGATGATTGATATTTAAAATGTTTTGAAAAAATTATTGCTTTAATGGATGAAATTTCGAGGAAAACAAATTGACTTTTTTTACTTGTTATTTTATGATTAGCCTTTTAACAAAGGCTTTAGCATACCTTATTATATATATAGATTTTAATTGAGTGTGAATTTTAATGTCGTTCTGTAAAAAATCATTTTTAATTTTTTGATGAAATTCGAAGGTTCTAATAAATTTTAATAGTTTTGCAACCCATGGGAAAAGTATTGATTGTTTTAAAAGGTCTCGCATTATTTTTACTGATTTCGGCTGTATTATTCGGTTTACAGTGGCAATTGGCAGAAAATGGTGTTGTAGCGCTTGATTACAAAATTCATGTCTTGATGTTTGTAGTGACATTAATCAGTTTACTTACAATTCTGATTGTTTTTGCTACAGGCAAAAAAGATGTGATAGGATTTATTTTCCTGGGCTTTGTGGTTTTTAAATTTTTCGCAATGGGATATGTTGCTGTTTTTCAGAAAGAATTCAGGTTGCATATTGTTCCGTATTTTATCTTGTATTGGATATACCTTGCGGTAGAGGTGGTATTTGTTTTGAAAATGGTAAAAAAACAAGATTAATATCATATCATATTTAAATTGCAGAATTGCTAAAAATCGAATAAAAATTTATATTTTTGCAAAAATTTTAGAAATAGAATCTAGTCATGAGTTTTAAAAAACTGTTAATCGCCCTCTATCTTTTTGTTTTTTGCTTTTCATTTGCAGAAACGCACGAAGGTACTGCGGAAGCTTCAAAGGATGAAAAGTACAATCCGGTTCCTTTTATTATGCACCACATTCAGGACAGCCACAACTGGCATCTTTGGGGTGAAGGTCACAATTCGGTAGGGATTTCTTTACCTGTAATTCTTTGGGATAATGGTTTAAAAGTGTTCAGCTCTGAGAAATTCATGAACGAAAAGCATGAAGAAGAGGCGGTTGCTGAAGTTGATGGTAGCTTTTATAAAGTTCACCACAATAAAATTTACTCTACAAACGCTGCGGGAGATCTTGAAATGCACGAAGGTCACCCAACAAACAACCAGCCATTAGATTTTTCTATCACAAAAGTAGTGGCGCAAATGTTTGTAGCAGCAATTATTCTTTTATTAATTGGTTTTGCTTCTGCAGCTAGCTATAAAAAATCTCAAGTTCCTTCTGGAATCGCGAAATTCATCGAGCCAATCGTAGTTTTTGTAAGAGACGAAATTGCTTTACAAAACATTGGTTCTGTAAGATATAGAAAATATGTTCCTTATTTGGTTACATTGTTCTTGTTCATCTGGGTTTTGAATATCTTAGGTTTGTTCCCAGGATCTGCAAATACAACAGGTAACATTGCTTTCACAATGGTTTTATCGGTATTTACTTTAATTATTGTAAATGTAAGTGGTAGAAAAACATATTGGATGCACATGTTTGATCCACTAGGGAAAAACATGCCTTTCGCTGGTAAAATTTTAGTGTACATTATTTTAGTACCAGTAGAGTTATTAGGAATTATTACTAAACCTTTCGCATTGATGATTCGTCTTTTTGCGAACATGACAGCGGGACACATCATTATCATGTCTTTGATCGCTTTGATCTTCATCATGAAAACATACATGATTACGCCGGTATCATTAGGTTTATCATTATTCATTTATGTATTGGAAGTATTGGTAGCAGCTTTACAAGCGTATATCTTTACGATGTTGACAGCTTTATTTATTGGTTCGGCTGTAGAAGAGCCTCACCACGATCATTAATCAGAAATTAAACAAAACAACTTTTTAAATTATAATATTATGACAGGTAGTATCGCAGCAATCGGAGCTGGTTTAGCAGTTCTAGGTGTAGGATTAGGTATTGGTAAAATTGGTGGTAGCGCAATGGAAGGTATTGCAAGACAACCAGAGCAATCAGGAAAAATCCAAACTGCAATGATTATCGCAGCAGCTCTTATCGAGGGTGCTGGTCTATTCGGTATCGTAGTAGCGTTACTAGGAAACGGATAGTAAACAAACAGAATTCTGCAGACGGTTGGTCTGTAGAATTCTTTTAAAAAAGTTAAAAAAAGAAACAAAAAACAATAATTGATTTACAATGGACTTATTAACTCCTTCAATTGGTAATATATTCTGGACAGCAGTAGTATTTTTATTACTTGTTATTCTTCTTAAATCTTTTGCTTGGGCACCAATCTTGGCAGCAGTAAAAACAAGAGAAGATAATATTCAGGATGCGCTTAATCAAGCTAAACTAGCTAAAAAAGAAATGGAAGATCTTAAAGCGGATAACGAAAGAATTATGCGTGAAGCTAAGATCGAAAGAGACGCTATCTTGAAAGAAGCCAGAGAAATTAAAGACAGAATCGTTGCTGAAGCTAAAGACGCTGCGAAGTCTGAAGGAGATAAACTAATTGAAGCTGCAAAACAAACAATCGCTGCAGAGAAAAATGCTGCAATGGCAGATATTAAAGCTACAATCGGTACTTTGTCTGTAAACATCGCAGAATCTATCTTGAAGCAGAAGCTTGATAACAGCGAAGCTCAAAACGAATTGGTTCAGAATTATTTAAACAAATCAAATCTTAACTAAAAATGCTTACCTCTAAAGTAGCTAAAAGATACGCACAAGGTTTACTTGATTTCACCAACGAATCAGGGCAAACCAATGCTGTGTTTTCTGAAATGAAAGATGTAGTGAAGTTGATGGCTGAATCTAAAGATTTAAACAAATTCTTCCTTACTCCTTATATTGATTCTAAAAAGAAAACTGAAGTAGCTTCTCAAATCTTCAAAAGTCTTTCACCAGTCTCTCAAAACCTTATTACTTTGGTAATTAAGCACGGTCGTGAAAACCAATTGAGAAACATTGCGCAGGAATTCATCAACAAAGTTGAAGACATCAATGGAGTACAGAGAATTACTCTTACTACAGCAACACAGATTTCAAAAGAAAATATCGATCAGATTATTAAATCTACTGATCTTATCAATGCAAATTCAAACGCTGATCTTGTACATATCATCAAACCTGAAATTTTAGGAGGTTATATTTTAAGAGTTGGAGACCAGCAAATAGATGCATCTGTAAAAGCTAAGCTGAACAGTATTAAAAAAGATTTTCATTTAAATTAAAGAAGAAAAAACAACCATACAATGGCAGAAATAAATCCAGCAGAAGTATCTGCGATCTTAAAACAGCAATTGGCCAACTTCGATACTCAATCAAACGTTGAGGAAGTAGGTACAGTTCTTACCATCGGTGATGGTATCGCTCGTGTATACGGGTTAGAACACGTACAATACGGTGAGTTGGTAAAATTTTCAAGTGATGTAGAAGGTATCGTACTAAACCTTGAAGAAGACAACGTAGGTGTTGCTCTACTTGGGGAAAGTAAATTGGTAAGAGAAGGTGATACAGTAAAAAGAACAAACAGAATCTCTTCTATTAAAGTAGGAGAAGGTATGTTGGGTAGAGTAGTAGATACTCTTGGTAATCCTATCGACGGTAAAGGACCTATCACAGGAGATTTATACGAAATGCCATTGGAAAGAAAAGCACCGGGAGTTATCTACAGACAGCCGGTTACTGAACCTTTACAAACTGGTATCGTAGCAATCGACTCTATGATTCCTGTAGGAAGAGGGCAAAGAGAGTTGATCATCGGTGATAGACAGACTGGTAAAACTACTGTTGCGATCGATACAATCATCAACCAAAAAGAATTCTTTGATGCTGGTAAACCAGTATATTGTATATATGTTGCTATCGGGCAAAAAGCGTCTACAGTAGCACAAATCGTAAAAACATTATCAGATAAAGGAGCTTTAGCATATACAGTAATTGTTGCTGCTAACGCATCAGATCCAGTTCCAATGCAGGTATATTCTGCAATGGCAGGTGCTGCAATCGGTGAGTTCTTTAGAGACAGCGGAAGACCAGCTTTGATCGTTTATGATGATTTATCTAAACAAGCGGTAGCTTACCGTGAGCTTTCTCTTCTATTGAGAAGACCACCGGGTCGTGAAGCTTATCCTGGAGATGTTTTCTATCTTCACTCAAGACTATTGGAAAGAGCTGCGAAAATCATCGCTGATGATCAAATCGCTAGCCAAATGAACGATTTACCAGAGTCTTTGAAGCCAATCGTAAAAGGTGGTGGTTCTTTAACTGCACTTCCAATTATCGAAACTCAGGCAGGTGACGTTTCTGCGTATATCCCAACAAACGTAATTTCTATTACAGATGGACAGATTTTCTTGGAGTCTGATTTATTCAACTCAGGGGTTCGTCCTGCGATCAACGTAGGTATTTCTGTATCGAGAGTAGGAGGTAACGCTCAGATCAAGTCTATGAAAAAAGTTTCTGGTACTCTTAAATTAGACCAGGCTCAATATAAAGAATTGGAAGCGTTTGCTAAATTTGGTTCAGACCTGGATGCTTCTACTTTAGCAGTAATTTCTAAAGGAGAAAGAAACGTAGAATTATTGAAGCAACCAGTAAACTCTCCACTTCCTGTGGATAGCCAAGTGGCAATGATCTATGCAGGTACAGAAAACCTTCTTAGAAACGTTCCTATCAGAAAAATTAAAGAATTCCAACACGAGTATATCGAGTTCCTAAGATCTAAGCACCCAGATACAATGGCTGCAATTAAAGCTGGAAAAATCGATAACGAAATCACAGGAGTTCTTAAGCAAGCAGCTACAGATTTAGCTTCTAAATATAACTAATAAATAATTCAAAATTCCGAATTCAAGATTTCAGAATTTTGAATTCGGAATATAAAATTTTGAATCCTTAGAATGGCAAACTTAAAAGAAATACGAGGCAGAATATCCTCAATCTCATCTACAATGCAGATTACCCGTGCAATGAAAATGGTTTCGGCAGCGAAACTAAAAAAAGCACAGGATGCCATTGTAATGTTGAGACCGTATTCTGAAAAACTTCAGGAAATCATTCAGAACGTTAATGCAAGTTCTGATCCTGATCAAGTTTCTGTGTATGCTCAGAAAAGAGAGGTAAAGAGAGTTCTTTTTATCGCTGTAACTTCAAACAGAGGTTTAGCAGGAGCTTTCAACTCGTCTATTGTAAAAGAATTGAACATTCAGTTCCAAAACAATGCTCACTACGAAATTGAGGTTCTTACTATTGGTAAAAAAGCATACGATGCAGTTAGAAAAACTCGCTCTGTATACTCAAACGAAAGCAGTGTTTTTGATAATTTGAATTTTGATTCGGTTGCCAACATCACAGAAGCTGTAATGAAGAGCTTTAGAGAAGGTAAGTTTGATGAAGTTTATTTAATTTATAATAAATTTGTAAACGCTGCAACTCAGGAAGTTACCACTGAGCAACTTTTGCCAATCTCAATGCCTGAATCTGCTGATCAGTCTGAAGAAACAGATTATATCTTTGAACCCAACAGAAATGAAATTTTGGATAACCTAATTCCGAAATCAATCAAAACTCAGGTGTTTAAAGCAGTTTTAGATTCTGTAGCTTCTGAGCACGGTGCGAGAATGACAGCGATGCACAAAGCAACAGACAACGCTCAAGCTTTGAAGAATGATCTTGTAATCTTCTACAACAAAGCAAGACAAGCTGCAATTACAAACGAAATCTTAGAAATCGTTTCTGGAGCAGAAGCTTTGAAAAATTCTTAATAGAATATTCAAAATATACCAAAAGCATCGATTGTATCGGTGCTTTTTTGTTTATAATTGCTTTAGCCTTTTATAAAACTCAAAACCTTAAACTTAAAACCCGAAACAATAGCCCTGCGTATTTATATTTTCTCTATCTTTGCAAGATAAATTTTATTAATTTCTAAATGGACTCGGACATAGTCAGGCTTTTGCTGGCCTTATTTCTTGTATTACTCAATGGCTTTTTTGTAGCCGCAGAATTTTCTATAGTTAAAGTTCGTTACTCTCAAATTCAATTAAAAGCTGCCGAAGGAAATTCGATGGCTAAACAAGCAGAAATCATCATTAAACGTCTAGATGAGTATCTTTCTGCCACACAGCTTGGTATTACTTTGGCTTCTCTAGCTTTAGGATGGGTAGGTGAGAGCGCAATGCATCACGTTATCGATAATCTTTTGGATGCTTTAACTTTAAACCTAACAGAATCTACCGTTACAACTATATCTCTGGTTTTAAGTTTCCTGATTATTACCATTATGCATATCGTTTTTGGTGAGCTAATTCCGAAATCTATTGCAATTAGAAAAGCTGAAGCTACAACTATGGCAACTGCAGTTCCGTTAAGAGTGTTTTATACGGTTTTTAAACCATTTATTTGGTTGATGAATTCAATGTCGAACACGTTCTTAAGAATTGTAAAGATACACCCAGCTTCTGAACAGGAGATTCACTCTACAGAAGAGCTTCAGCTTTTGGTAAAACAAAGTGCAGATAGCGGTGAGATTGAAGAAGAAAACTATGAAATCATTAAAAATGCTTTCGATTTTACCGATCATTCGGCGAAGCAAATTATGGTTCCTAGGCAAAATATTACTTCTATTGATTTTGAAGACGACATCAACGATATTATCAACGAAATCATGGAAAGCGGATATTCTCGAATTCCAGTATACGAAAATTCTATCGATAACGTAATTGGAGTATTTTACACCAAAGAAATTATCAGAGAATACGTTAAAAGAAAAGGAGAGCTGAATCACGATGATTTAAGAGAGTTAATGCGTGATACATTTTTTGTTGTGGGAAGTAAGAAAATTTCTGATCTTCTAAAAACTTTCCAACAAAAGAAGCAGCATTTGGCTATCGTAATTGATGAATTTGGCGGTACAGAAGGAATTATCACTCTTGAAGATATTTTAGAAGAATTAGTTGGAGAAATTCAGGATGAAGAAGATGATGAAGATAAAATTGTTGATAAAATAGACGATGTTACGTATTGGATTCAGGCGACACAGCCTTTAGATGAAATCAACGAGTTTTTACCTAAAAAGCTTCCTTTGGCGGAAGAAAGTGAATATAATACTCTTGCAGGTCTTATTTTACACGCTTTAAGCGATATTCCTGAAGAAAATGAAGAGTTTGAATTAGAGTTTTACCGTGGTAAAATTCTCAAAATGAATAACAAAAGCGTTGAACTTGTAGAATTGGTCTACAAGGTGAATGAAGATGTGAACGAACTTGCAGATAAAATTGGTGAAGTTTAAATAAAGAAAATGCCTTTTAATCATACTATAAAAGATTACGAAGATCCAAAACGACAATACGAAGAAGATGTTTTGGTGCTTGAAGAAACCGATGATGTTTATAAATTGGTACTTCATAATGATGATATTCATACTTTCGATTATGTAATTGATGCGTTAATCGAAATTTGCAAACACACACTAGAACAAGCTGAACAATGCACCATTTTGGTTCATTTTAAAGGTAAATGTACTGTAAAAACAGGCTCAATGGATGTGTTAAAACCGATGCATGAGAAATTGATTTCAAGGGAATTAACCAGCGAAATTGTTTAAATATGAACTCCGACATTCTTGTCGGAGTTTTTTTACCCAAAAATTCAAATCGGACTGCATCCGATTCTTTATTAAGTCGCCACTTCGTGGCTCCTCGCAATACAGAATCTGCTTCATCTTTTTTTAAGATGTAAAAAACATCAAACTTGCGGGTTTAAACTTCCATCATAAATACTATATTTGTAAAATCATAAATAAAGAAAAAATGCTTGTAATAGGAATTGCAGGAGGCACAGGTTCCGGCAAAACTACTGTTGTTGATAAGATTATTCAACAACTTGATATTGAGGGAATGAACATTCTTTCCCAAGATAATTATTATCACGATAATCACAATCTAACTTTAGCTGAAAGAGAAGCGTTAAACTATGATCATCCAAAGTCTATTGATTTTGATTTGTTGATTGAGCACGTAAAAGCGTTAAAAAACAATCAGGCGATAGAACAGCCTATTTACAGCTTTGTAACCCACGGAAGAACCGGAGATCACGTTACTGTAGAACCTAAAAACGTTTTGGTAGTAGAAGGAATTTTAGTGTTAACCAATAAAGAATTGCTGAAAGAATTCGACCTTAAAGTATTTGTACATGCAGATTCAGACGAAAGATTAATCCGAAGAATCCGTAGAGATACCCAAGAAAGAGGAAGAGATTTGAACGAAGTTCTACACCGTTACCAAACGACTTTAAAACCGATGCATCAGGAATTTATTGAACCTTCAAAAAATGAAGCAGATTTAATTATTCCAAACATGAGACAAAACTCTGTTGCCATCGATTTTTTAACCACTGTTATTAAGAATTCTCTTAGAAAACATTAAGAAAAATGAAAGAAAATAATTTAATCAAGGAGATACAACCACAGTCTGAATCGTTGAAATTATTGAGGAAATATGTTCTCAATAAATACACGATTACGGTCTGTCTTTTCCTTGTTTGGATGATTTTTTTTGATAAAACTTCGTTTTTGGTAATCCATGAGATTAACGGAGAAATCGATAAATACGAAGAACAGCTTAATTATTATAAATCTGAGTACGAAAAGAACGATAAATTCTACAAAAAACTCATGAATAATAAAGACGAGAAAGAAAAATATGCCCGTGAAAATTACTTTATGAAGAAACCGAATGAAGAAATTTTTATTCTCGTGGCAGACAGCTCAAATGTTGCTAAAAAATAATTTTTTGGTAATTGTGAATACTTAAATAGCTTCGCCGTCAATGTTAAAATAAATCTAGAAAATTTATTGCTAATTACCCATTACTCATTACTTATGTCAATTACAGAAACTTATTCAAGCTGGGAAAATTTAGTTAAAAAACAGCTTAAAACAGATGATATTAATTCTATCCTGCAAAAAGAAAATTTGGAAGGAATAGAAGTGCAACCGTTTTACACTTCGGTTCAAAAACCTTTGGTAAATCTTCCAAAAATTGAAGAAAGTACACATTTGGTGGCAAAATATCATGAAAGTTTAGAAGATGATGTTTTTGCGTTTCTTTTGGATGAAAATGTTGAAAACCTGGAGCAGAAAACCATTTTTATTGATAATGTAGATTTGGCAGGACATATCAGTCCGAGTGAAAACGACCAATATTTCTCTTTAATTGATGTTTTTGATGAGAAAAATGGTACGATAAACGACCAGTTGGTAAAAGAACTTTTGTCGAAGCAATATAAAAGAAATATTTGTGTAGACGTTTCTTTGCATCAAAATGCGGGAGCTTCTATTTCTCAGCAACTTGCGGTAGCTTTGGCGAAAACAAAGGAGCTTACCGAAAATTATGGAGCAGAAATTTTAGACAAATTAATTTTTAAAATAGCTATCGGAGGAAATTATTTCTTTGAAATGGCTAAAATAAGAGCTTTTAAACTCCTTTTTAACCAGTTTTCAAAAGAATTTGACATTACTCTTACGCCTTATATTTTCTCTGAAACTTCATTGAGAAATAAATCTGTTTCTGATAGTGAAAATAACCTGATTCGTTCTACTTTAGAGCTTGCTGCAGCTATGATTGGCGGTGCAGACGCAGTTTACAGCAATAATTATTTGGTTGAAAAAAGCACCGATAATTCTGAAGAAATTTCTTTCAAACAGCAAATTGTTTTGGCGTATGAAAGTATCATTAATGTTTTTGAAGATGCTTCAAACGGAAGTTATTTCGTAGAAAATATTACACAACAAATCGCTGAAAAATCTTGGGCAAGTTTCCTTGAAATTGAAGAAAAAGGAGGGTATTTACAATCTGTACAGCAAGGAGAAATTCAAAAAGCTATTTTTGAACATGCCATTGCAGAGCAAAAATGGGTAGAAGAAGGTAAAATAAAGCTAATTGGCGTAAACTTATATCCAAAATTAGACGCGAAAAAAAACACAGAAGAACTGTACAGCGCAACAGAAATAAAACCTGTTCGTTGGGCGGAAATGTTTGAATAGAGCCTCCCAGCAAACTCAAGATCAAATCATAAAAGAATAATTGCATAAAAATTAATAAAGAATTATTCGTGCATTCGTGGCATAAAAATAAAGAAATCCAAAACTACATCAATGCAAATCTTACCGCAGATTTGCATTCTTTGTTATTGAAAAAATCGCCTTTTCAAGAGGTTTCGATGCAGGAAATTGTGCAGCAAATAAAAGGAAAACAGGTTGCACAAAAAAAGTTTCCGTTTTTGATGAAAGAAGGGATTGTTTTTCCACCACAGTTGAATTTGGAACAGTCTTCATCAGATAAAACGGCAGAATATAAATCGAATCTTTTAAAAGGGAAAAAATTCGTTGATTTAACCTCTGGTTTTGGAATTGATGCTTATTTTTTGTCTAAAAATTTTGACGACATCACTTTAGTTGAAAGAAACGCTGATTTACTGAAAATTGTAGAAAACAACTGGGAAATTCTTGGTCGAAAAGCAAGGTTTATGAATCAAGAGCTTGAAAGTTTTTTGCAAAATAATCAAGAACAATTTGATGTAGTTTATCTTGATCCTGCACGACGCGACGAACAAAAGAAGAAAGTTTTCCTTTTGGAAGACCTTTCACCGAATATTTTAGAAATTCAGGAGCAATTATTATCAATTTCGGAAAAGGTGATGATTAAACTTTCGCCTTTAATTGATTTAAAATACCTTGTTTCTGTTCTTAAAAATGTTTTTCAGATTGATATTATTGCGGTGAAAAATGATGTGAAAGAAATTGTGGTTTACCTTTCTAAAGAAAAATCATCAAAAATCATTTGTAATTGTGTGAATCTTGAAAGCGGGGAAAATAGCTTGCAATATCATTTTGGGGAAGAAGAACATGCAATTTCTGACTTTGGTGAGCCTGAAAAGTATATTTATATACCGAATAACGCTGTTTTGAAAGCAGGTATTTTTAATTTAATTGGGGAAAAATTTAGTTTAAAAAAACTTCATCCCAATACTCATATTTATACTTCTTCAGAAAAAAATAATGATTTTCCTGGAAGAATTTCAAATATGGAAGTTGTTGATTCAAAGTCTATTAAGAAAAAAGAACAATACAATATTATTTCTAAAAATTACCCTTTAAAACCAGAAGAAATAAGAAAAAAATACCAGTTGAAAGATGGTGGGGAAGCGTATCTTATTTTTACACAATCCAAAAAAGGAAAAATAATTTTAAAATCAGTATAAAATTTTTGCCAAAAAATGCAATATTTCTTACTTTTGACACAATAAAAAATTAGACCTGAAAACATCAGCTTGTAAGAATTTGCAACATCAGTTTTCAGTTTGCATTATTAATAATATAAATCTGTATATGAAAAAATTAGTGGTAGCTTTGGCGATTGCAACAGTAGCAGTAAGCTGTAAGAAAATTCAGGCCGGAGGAAACAAAAATACACTTAAACTTGAAGAAGGTGTAGAAAGATATTCTGATGATCACCAAGGTGGAGCAGAAGCTCACGGTCATGCAGCGGCACCTGCTCATCACGAAGAAACAGCTGCGCATTCTGTAGATGCTTCGAAAACAGACAGCGTAACTACTGAAAAGCCAGCAGCAGAAGAGCATGCAGCTCCAGCTGAGCACTAAACGGTTAGAAAAAATACTAAAATGTCCTGCAGTAATGCGGGATATTTTCGTTTAAGGTGAAAGAAAAATATGTTGTTTTCTTTGTTCCTGAAAATCAAATTTTTTACTTTTAGCAAAATAAATAAATATAATGCAAGAGACTTTAAAATACATTAACGAAAACAAGCTTCGCTTCGTTGATGAGTTGTTTGAATTACTTAGAATCCCCTCAATATCAGCAGATCCCGCTTACAAAGACGATGTACTTAAATGTGCAGATGTTGTGGCTTCACATCTAAAAACTGCGGGAGCAGATAATGTGGAAATTTGCCAAACTGCGGGTTACCCTATTGTTTTTGGTGAAAAAATCATCAGTTCTGAGCTTCCAACGGTGTTGGTTTATGGTCATTATGATGTACAACCTGCAGATCCTATCGAATTGTGGAGAAGACCTCCTTTTGAGCCTTATATCGAAAAAACAGATTTACATCCGGAAGGTGCGATTTTTGCAAGAGGTTCTGCGGATGATAAAGGTCAGTTTTTTATGCATTTAAAGGCTTTTGAAGCGATGATGCATACAAATGCTCTTCCTTGTAATGTTAAGTTTATTTTGGAAGGTGAAGAAGAAGTAGGCTCTGTAAGCTTAGGAGCTTGGGTAAATGAAAACAAAGAAAAACTGTCTTGTGACTGTATTTTGATTTCTGATACGCATATTTACAGCAATGAGCAACCTACTGTAACTACTGGTTTAAGAGGTTTAAGTTATGTAGAAGTTGAAATAGAGGGGCCAAATCGTGATCTTCACTCAGGTTTGTATGGAGGTGCGGTTCCAAATCCTATTCATGTGCTTTCTAGAATGATTGCAAAATTGATTGATGATGATGGAAGAATCACTATCGATGGTTTCTACGATAATGTAGACGTAGTTTCAGACGAAGAAAGAGCTGAAATGAATAAATTGAAAGACAACCCAGAAGAATTCAAAAAATCAATCGGTTTAAATGGTGTTGAAGGTGAAAAAGGTTACACGACTTTAGAAAGAACATCAATTCGCCCAACATTAGACTGCAACGGAATTTGGGGTGGCTACACAGGAGAAGGTGCAAAAACGGTGATTCCTTCAAAAGCTTCAGCTAAAATTTCAATGAGATTGGTTCCTTATCAAACTCCGGAAGAGATTACTGAAAAATTCACGGCATATTTCAAGAAAATCGCCCCTGAAAATGTAAAAGTAAAAATTACGCCACATCATGGAGGAATGCCTTACGTTTTACCAACAGAAACTAAAGAGTTTTTAGCAGCAAAAACCGCTATGGAAACCGCTTTTGGAAAAGAAGTTCTTCCGTACAGAGGAGGAGGTAGTATCCCAATTACGGCAATGTTTGAGCAGGTTTTAGGTGCAAAATCTGTTTTGATGGGCTTTGGTTTAGACTCTGATGCGATACACTCTCCAAACGAACATTACGGATTGTTCAACTTCTATAAAGGAATTGAAAGTATCCCACTTTTCTTCGAAAACTATGTAAAGTAAAAAAAAAAGAGTTGTTTTTATCATATAATTGTCCTCAAGATTTGTTTCTTGAGGATTTTTCATTTTTTTTATAATTATGTTTTTAAATTGATTGATAATTATTATATTTATGGAAACTAAAATAAAAAATAGGTATGAAAAAGTTTTTATTCTTTTTGACTGTTCTTTCGTTTGGAGGGGCTTATGGACAAGTTATCGATAGCCAAAATTTTAATAGCTTAACTGCTGGAAATGTAGGTACAAACTTCACTGGAGGAGCTGCAGGGCAAGGTGGTTATTATTTGCTAAATGGAGTTGCTTCTGATTATCAAATAGCAACAATTGATGCAACGCATGGTAATTCTTTAAAAATAACAGCTGGATCAAGCTATGTGGCTACAAGCGATCCAAATAATCATTCAGTAGTTAAAGTGGTTGGTGTAAACGCAACAACAGGAAATAATATTATTAAAGCAACATGTAGTTTTTACACTGGTTCAGCAAACGGAACAGGATCAATTTATATTACTCTATTTGATGATGCATCTACACCTGGAGTAATCGTGAGTCTAATCTATAATGTTGCAACTAAAACAATTACAGCAGGAGGAGCTTTAATGAATGCAGGTACTAGAGGTTTTTTTGGAATCAAAACTTTAGGAACAACTCCATACCCTGCAAATACTTGGGTTTCAGTAGGTATGGCTTATGATATGACCACAGGTGTAATGAATTGGTATACACCACAAGAAAGTTATACTTTCTCTACCCCTCCAACAGGATACACTCTCATTACAGGTTTAGATGTTGGCCAATATCGTACCTATAATATTAATGCCTCAGGAAATACGGTTGCTTATAATTGGGCGCTTGATGATTTTAATCTTTCTTATTCTAATAATAATCTATTATCAACTAAAGACGAAAGTTTATTGGCGAAAGATTATTTTGAAATATATCCGAATCCTGTTTCTAATTATTTAAATATTAAATCTAATTCAAAAGTAGAAAACGTTTCTGTTTATGACTTTAATGGTAGAAAAATTAATGTAAAACTGGAAGGAAATAAAGTGGATGTAAGTTCTTTGCCTTCTGGAAATTATTTAATTAATATTGAAACGAAAGAAGGAAAAACAACTGAGAAATTCATCAAAAAATAATAGCACAAATTTAAAAATCGTCTACTCGGCGATTTTTTTTTATTTTTTAAGAGTGTAAGGTGTTGATTTTTAAAATATTATTTGTAATTTTAGAAAACTAAAATACATCCAAATGAAAAAACTTCTACTATTATCCTCATTTTTTTCTGCATTTTTTGCAAACTCACAAACTATTAATGTCTATTCATACGGTTTTGATGCGGCTTTTGCCACAGATTGGACTTTAACCAACCAAAGTTCTCCCGCAGGAACAAGTGTGTGGACGAAGGCTAATTACACAACCCCTTTAACGAACGCTATTTTTGGAAGCGGGAACACAACAACAGTTCCTGTTGGTCATGCAGGAGGAAATAATTCTTTTGCTTTGGTAAATTTTAATAGCACAACCGGCGCAGGAATTATTAGTAATTGGCTCATAACTCCCGTTGTAAACGTAAAAGATGGAGATATTGTTAGCTTTTACACTAGAAAAGGAACCGACGGAACTCAGGATTATCCAGATCGTCTTGAATTTAGATATAGCACCGCAGCAACTACAGTAGTTCCAAGTGGTGGTTCTTCTGGAGTGGGAAGTTTTACCAATGTAGGTGTAACGGTAAATCCTGCATTGACTACAGGATTTGTTTATCCTAAAGTGTGGACAAAATATCAATTTACAATTGCAGGAGTGGGTACGACTGCAGTTCCCGTAAAGTTTGCCTTTAGATATTATGTTACTGACGGTGGTCCGTCGGGAAATAATTCGGATTTGATTGGAATAGATACTTTTTCTGTTGATAGACCAACGTTAAGCGTAAGCGAAGCGCAGGCTAAAGCAGTTTCAGTGTCGCTTTATCCAAATCCTACCGATGATTTTTTAAGTTTTAAAACCGATCAAAAAATACTAAAAGCGGAAGTTTTTGATACAGCGGGAAAAAGTTTAAAAATTAACCTTAAAGACAATAAGTTAGATGTGCGAAAACTACCTTCAGGACAATATTTACTGATGTTGGAAACAGAAGAAGGTAAGACGACGCACAAATTCATCAAAAAATAATAAATGACAAGTGTTTTTCATATAGAAACGCTCCATTCGGGGCGTTTTTTGTATTTTAGAGAAATTAAAATTTTACATAATGATACAAGGTAAAGTAGCTTATATTACAGGAGGTACGAAAGGAATTGGGTTGGGAATTGCAGAAATTTTACTTCAAAATGGAGTGTCGGTGGCATTTTCGGGGAGAAAAAGAGATGATGTGGAAAGAGCTGAAGAAGCTTTAAAAAAAGTTTCGGCAAATGTTTTAGGAATTGTTTCTGATGTAAGAAGTTTGGAAAGCGAAAATGAAGCAGTAAAATATATCGTAGAAAAGTTCGGAAGGCTAGATTTTGTTATTGCGAATGCGGGTTTAGGGATTTTTAAACCAGTTGATGAACTGTCTGCGGAAGAATGGAACGATATGATTGAAACCAATCTTACAGGTGTTTTTTATACTTTAAAAGCATCTGTTGAAGAGTTGAAGAAGTCGGAAGGATATTACATTACAATTTCAAGTTTGGCAGGAGCTAATTTCTTCGAAAATGGAACGGGCTACAATGCATCTAAATTTGGTGTTGTTGGCTTTACGCAAGCAGCGATGATTGATTTGAGAAAATATAATATTAAATCTACTGTGATAATGCCGGGTTCTGTGGCTACACATTTTAACGGAAATATTCCTTCGGAAAAAGATGCTTGGAAGATTCAGCCAGAAGATATGGGGAATTTGGTTTTAGATGTTTTAAAAATGAATCCAAGAGTTTTACCTAGTAAAATTGAATTCAGGGCTTCACAACCAGGCAAATAAATGGTTCTAATGTATTGAATAGCAAAAAAATAAGTGTTATGCATGCATAATATATTTTTTATTTATATTAGCAAAGTAAACAAAGGTAAAAACCGCTGTGGATTTTAAAGGAGAAACAGCATCTCAGAAAATATAAAATAATACATTCCGAAAGGTTTGTAAGCAAATAAAAATTTATACAACAAGATATGAAAATATTAGTTTGCATCAGTAGTGTTCCAGATACTACATCAAAGATCAACTTTACAGCAGATAAATCTGCATTCGACAAAAACGGTATTCAGTGGGTAATTAATCCGCTTGATGAGTTTGCTTTAACAAAAGCAATCAAATTGCAAGAGTCTCAAGGAGCAACAGTAACGGTTATTAACGTTGGAGATGTGGCGACAGAGCCGGTAATCAGAAAAGCGTTGGCAATTGGAGCTAATGATGCTGTGAGAGTAAATTTAGATCCAAAAGATAGCTATTCTACAGCGAAAGAAATTGCTTCTGTTGCGCAGAATGGAGGGTACGATTTGGTACTTTGTGGTAAAGAATCTATCGATTATAACGGTGGTTCTGTTCCAGGGATGGTTGCTCAATTATTGAACCAGCCTTTTGTAAATGCTTCTGTAGGTTTAGATGTAAACGGTAGCGAAGCTACTGCAGTGAGAGAAATTGAAGGAGGTAAAGAAACCATCTCTGTAAAACTTCCTGCTGTAATTGCGGGGCAAAAAGGTTTGGTAGACGAGAAAGATTTAATTATTCCGAACATGAGAGGGATTATGTCTGCAAGAACAAAACCATTGCAAGTGGTAGAACCAACTTCTTCTGAAGTAAAAGTTCAAGGAGTTTCTTACGATTCTGTACCACCAAGAGCTGCTGTGAAAATGGTTTCTCCGGATAACTTAGACGAATTGGTAAGATTACTTCACGAAGAAGCTAAAGTTATTTAATTATTCAAAATTCAATATTCAAAATTCAAAAAATAACCTTGAATTTTGAACTTTAAATCTTAAATTCAAAATTATGTCAGTATTCGTATACGCAGAAAATATAAACGGAGTTTACAAAAAAGCAGCTTTTGAGGCAGTTTCTTACGCAAAAGCAGTAGCAGATAAGGCGGGAGATACCGTTACTGCAATCTCTGTAAACCCTACAGATGCTTCAGATTTGTTATATAAATATGGAGCAACTAACGTAATCAACATTAAAGACGAAGGTCTAAAAAGTTTCTCAGCAAAAGCTTACGCACAAGCGTTAAGCGAAGTTGCAAACGGAAATATCATCGTTTTTCCTCATACAACAGATGCGTCTTCAGTAGCGCCAATGTTGGCTGTTATGAACGGTCATTCTCTAATTACAAACGTTTTGGAAGCACCAGAAAGTCTTTCTCCGGTACAGGTAAAAAGAAAAGCTTTCTCTGGAAAAGGCTTCATGCATGCTAAAGCAGAAGGAACTGGAGTTATTTTAACAGTTTCTCAAAACGCTTTTGGTGTGAAAGAAAATGCAGTTTCTGGTTCTGAAGAAGTGAAAAACCTTTCTGTTGCTAATGATGATACGAAAGTAATTTCTCACGAGCAAAGCTCTGGTAAACTAGATTTGAAAGAAGCTGAAGTAGTTGTTTCTGCAGGTAGAGGGATGAAAGGTCCTGAAAACTGGGGAATGGTTGAAGAGTTAGCAAACGTTTTAGGAGCTGCAACAGCTTGTTCTAAACCGGTTTCAGATATTGGTTGGAGACCGCATACAGAGCACGTTGGACAAACTGGAAAAGCAATTGCACCTAATCTTTATGTAGCAATCGGTATCTCTGGAGCAATTCAGCATTTGGCGGGTGTAAATTCATCTAAAACGATCGTGGTAATTAATAATGATGCAGAAGCACCTTTCTTCAAATCTGCAGATTACGGTGTTGTTGGTGATGCTTTTGAAATTATTCCGGCATTAACAGAGAAAATTAAAGCTATCAAAGGATAAAAAATAGTGAATTGTTAACGCTCAATTGGCTTTACTTAGACGTTTTTTCATGTATAAAACTCATCAGTAAAGTAAAATTGCTAACATAATTAATTCACAATCTACATATAAAAGCCCATTTTTGGGCTTTTATTTTTGTCTTAAAGTAAATTCTACAACAAAAAATTAATTTATCTTTGTAGCTATGGATTATAAACAGCTCATCATACGCGGAATATCGTACAGCCAGACTCAATCTGGAGCCTACGCATTGCTTTTGGAACATGAAGAAACACACATTAAATTACCCGTTGTAATTGGGAATTTTGAAGCGCAATCCATTTCTCTTGGTTTAGAGAAAGATATTCATCCGCCAAGACCGCTTACTCACGACTTGTTTACCAAATTCATCGTTTCTGCCAATTTCGAGTTGGTTTCAGTAATCATTTATCAAATTGTAGACGGTGTATTTTTTTCCAACATCAATTTCAAAAATAAAGAAACCCAAGAAGAATTAATTCTGGATGCACGTACTTCAGATGCTGTTGCAATGGCGGTAAGATTTGATGCGCCAATTTTTACAACTCAGCAAGTACTAAATGAAGCAGGTATTTTGCTGGAACTTGAAGAGGTTTCTAAGGAAGATCAGCCATTTTCCGAAACAATTTCAGAAGAAGATAATCTGAAATCGCTTACCATGGAAGATCTTCAAAAACTTCTTGATGATGCGGTAAAAGAAGAAGATTTTGACACGGCTTTGGAAGTTCAGGAAGAAATCAACAGAAGAAAAAAGAAAATAGATTAAGACTATTATATTACAGATGAATTTAAAATTACGCTTAACGGTACTCAGTTTTCTGCAGTTTTTTGTTTGGGGAGCATGGCTCATTACCATCGGGGTGTATTGGTTTGGAACGAAAAAGTGGGGCGGTGCAGAGTTTGGCGCCGTGTTTTCAACTTTAGGGATATCTTCGGTTATTATGCCTGCTTTAACAGGTATTATTGCAGACCGCTGGATGAATGCAGAAAAACTTTACGGTATTTTGCATATCCTTTACGGAATAACTCTTTTTTTCCTTCCTCAAATTGCGGATCCTAACCAGTTTTTTTGGATTATGCTAATTGCCATGTTTTTTTACATGCCCACAATTTCTTTATCCAATTCAATTGCTTATTATGTGCTTAAAAACAATAATTATGATGTGGTGAAGGTTTTTCCACCCATTAGAGTTTGGGGTACTGTAGGGTTTATTATTGCGATGTGGATTACCAATCTTACTGGTAATAAAGAATCAGGAAATCAGTTCTATATTGCGGCGGTTTTCGCTATTGTTTTAGGGATTTATGCATTTACTTTACCTAAATGTCCTCCGCAGAATACAATTTCAAAAAATGCAACCGTATTAGAAAAATTGGGTTTAAACTCTCTTTCATTATTCGGGAATGGTAAAATGGCTTTGTTTTTTATCTTTTCTATGTTTTTAGGGGCGGCATTACAGCTTACCAATATGTATGGTGATGCATTTCTTTCAGATTTTGGAAAAATGGAACAGTACGCAGAAAGTATTGTTGTGAAAAGATCTACTTTAATTATGTCTATTTCGCAAGTATCCGAAACTTTATTTATCCTTGCAATACCATTTTTTCTTAAAAAATTTGGTATTAAAAACGTGATGCTCATTTCAATGTTTGCATGGGTTTTAAGATTTGGATTCTTCGCATATGGTGTTCCGGATGGATTTGGTTTGGTTCTTATTATTTTATCATGTATTGTTTATGGGATGGCTTTCGATTTCTTTAACATTTCGGGATCGCTATTTGTTGAGACGAATACAGACTTCAAGATACGTTCTTCAGCACAGGGATTATTTATGATGATGACCAACGGTTTTGGTGCTATGGGCGGAAGTTTATTGAGTGGATGGGTAATTCAAAACTATTTTACACTTCCAAATGGAGATAAAATGTGGCATGAAATATGGCTGTATTTTGCAGGGTATGCATTGATTATTACCATTCTTTTTGGTATTTTCTTCAAACACAAACACGACCCAAATGAGTTGAAAGAAATTCAGCATTAGAATTAATTAAGTTAAAAAATATAAATACACTTCATTTTTGAAGTGTATTTTTTTTGTCTTAAATGTAGTATGATATTGTTAATTATATAGTTGTATGCTAATTTTAAAGTTTTGTTAAGTTTTATTTAATTTTTTTTTAATAAAGTGTTTGATGATAAGGTAGAATTATTATATTTGTTAAAGATTTGTTATTTCTTTGAAAATAAACAAGTGTTTAATGTTAATTAATATGGAATTACTATGAAAAAATCAATTTTTATGCTAGGAATAGCAAGTGCTATTTTTATAGGTTGTGAATCTGACGAAAAAATGC
Organism: Chryseobacterium sp. HNCC26DJ239; assembly: GCF_057180445.1. Taxonomy (NCBI): domain Bacteria; kingdom Pseudomonadati; phylum Bacteroidota; class Flavobacteriia; order Flavobacteriales; family Weeksellaceae; genus Chryseobacterium; species Chryseobacterium sp. HNCC26DJ239. The sequence continues at coordinate 238,233 of NZ_JBXUGJ010000001.1, read as the reverse complement.
AAACACAGCTTCCTGAAAATGAAATTTCAAACGTTTCGGGAGCAAGAAAATGTGCTGCCGATGAAGTTTTGAAAAATCAGATGTCAGAAGATCCTGCACTTGCACAAAGAATGGCAGATATCGAAGCTTTTACACAAAGAAAACTTCTTGAAAATTTTGAATCAAGATTGGTTAATGGAGTTATCGAAATACCAGTCGTAGTAAATGTATTATATAAAACAACGTCGGAAAATATCTCTCAGGCTCAAATTCAATCGCAAATTGATGTTTTAAATGCAGATTTTAATGCTACAAACAGCGATTATAGCAGTGTTCCGACATTATTTGCGGGAGTGAAAGCAAATGTGGGGATAAGGTTTGTTTTAGATCAGGTGAATAGAAAATCTACAAGTAAGACATCTTGGGGAACCAGAGATGCCATGAAAAAAACAAAACAGGGTGGGCTAGATCCTACATCGCCTACTACAAAGCTTAATCTTTGGGTTTGTACTATTGGTGGTGGTATTTTGGGGTATGCACAGTTTCCTGGAGGTTCTACGGCAACAGATGGTGTTGTAATAGATTCTAAATATTTTGGAAATACAGGTACTGCAACCTATCCATTTAATTTGGGAAGAACTGCAACTCACGAAGTAGGTCACTGGATGAACCTTCGTCATATTTGGGGAGATACAACTTGCGGAAACGACTATTGTAATGATACTCCTTCTCACAACACAGCTAATTACGGAGCTCCGGCTTATCCTCATTACAGTACATGTTCAGGATCTCCTGTAGAAATGACCATGAATTATATGGATTATGTAGACGACAGAGCAATGTTTATGTTCTCTGCAGACCAAAAAAGCAGAATGCTTGCTGTCTTCCAATCAGGAGGGCCAAGATATTCTTTCGCTCAATAGACATTTTTCTTATATAGTAGTAAATTGCACTTTTTTATAAAAAGTGCAATTTTTTTTATCCATTCAGGCAACTATTTCTACATTCGGTTGTCTTTACTATAGAAACTAATCAATGAAGCAATTAGAAGAGAATTTTAAGCTGGCAAAAAAACAAGACCGTAAAGCACAGAAGGCACTTTATGAAATGTTTTCGGCGAAAATGCTTGCAATTGCACATTCTTACACCAATAATATTCACGATGCAGAAGATGTTTTGATGAATGCTTTTCTAAAGTGTTTTAATAAAATTAATGACTGTAAAGAATGGAAAGCATTTCCGTTTTGGTTGAGGAAAATTGTAGTGAATGATTCGATTAGTTTCGTGCGGAAAAACAAAAATATTCTTTACGCAGATATTGAAATTGCTGATGATTACGTGGATGAAGAAGCGGGAAATATAACAAACATTAATATAGAAGAAATATTTTCTGAAATGCCAACTGGCTATCGTTTAATTTTTAATTTATACGTGTTTGAAGAACGGAAACATCAGGAAATTGCAGAAATTCTAAATATTTCTGAAGGAACAAGTAAGAGCCAACTCAGTAAAGCAAAAAAATGGATTGCTGATTATTTAAAAGCTAAAGAAAATGGACAAAAACATACAGAAACAATTAAAAACTGAGTACGAAAAGCTCGAAATAAATCCTTCAATACATCTTTGGAGTCAGATTGAAGATGGTTTGGATTCTTCTGTAGAAACATCCAGAAAACGACCTTTTATTTGGTGGAAGTATGCAGCAGTTGTCATTTTGTTGGCATCTATTTCCGGTTTGTTTTATTTGAATTCGAATCAACCTTCAACTGCTACAAAAACGGTTGTTTCTCATTCTGGAAAGCAATCTGAAATGACTTTTGAAAAAGATTCTATTCATAATTTAGTTGTTGAGTCTCCCGAAAAAATAATTGCTATTTCCGACTTAAAAGATGATAAAGTCTCAAAAAATAATGTTTCGAATAGAAAACTGAAAGAAACAAGTAATGTAAGTGAGGTTGATTTAGATTTAAAACAGAAAGAAATTAAAATCGAACAGATTGCTCCAGTTTACGCTCAAACAAACGAAGTTTCGGCTGTAAAAACGCAAACGCCAGAACGTAAAAAAGTTTCATACATCAGTGCTAATGAATTGCTATTAGGGCGAGAATTCGATAAAACGAGAGAAGAGGCGAGAAGCGATAAACAGTTTGGTGTTTTGGATGTTTCAAAGCTAAAAATTAGGCGACCGCATTTATTAAATATTTTAGGAGTAACGGTGTATTCCGATTCAACAGCTTCAAAATAATCATCAAAATAATCACGAAAAAAAATATAAAAACTGTTTGAAATTTTAGACAGAATATAAAACTACGACTTAATAATAATTATCATGAAAAAGAAAATTACCTTGTTTTCTGCCTTATTTTTTTCTCTTTGGGCTTTTGGGCAAGAGCATAAAACAGCGCATTCAGAAGTGTATCAATACAGCAGAAAAATAGACAGCATCATTTTCTCTGAAAAAAGGAAAATGAATATTGAGCTGGATAAATTGGATGAAGATTTTAAAGGAAAAACAGCTTCCGATGAAAAGCACAAAAGGAAAACTGAAATTGCTGAAAAGTATGAAAAAACCATTAATGAAAAGATAGAAAACGAAAAAGGTGTTTTAGAAGATGCTACCAAAGAAATGGTTAAAGACTTGGTTTTAAATCCTGATGCTAAGTACAGGTTTACATTTGAGCCACATTCTGGAAAAATCGGATTTTCAGGTAGAAGAGTAAAATTGCCCAAAGATTATTTACATTCTGTAAAATTATCGATGGCCTTCTTAAGTGCTGGTTTAACCTCTAAAGATGAACCATTTAGATTTAATAGCAAGGATTCTGATGTGAAAAGTAGAGTATATAATGCTGCGAATTTTGCTTTAAGATATGAAAATCAATTGGGAAATTTCACGAGTCCTCTTTTTTACAGAATAGGAATTGGTATGCGATCGGATAATTTTGCCCCAAAATATGGGAAAGTCTTTGCTCAAGATAACCATAGTTTATTTATCCAAGATTTTACAAAAGGAAGTTTGAAAAGTAGAAGCCTTTATAGCACCTATATTATGCTTCCGGTTGAGTTAAGATGGGTTCTTAACCGTAAATATACCGAATATGAAGGCGTGAAATATGTTGATAATAGGCAGACTCAATTTTACATCTTAGGCGGTTTGTATGGCGGTGTAAGAGTTGGTAGTACTATTTATAATAAATATTCTACAGAGTATTCAAAAAGAATTGTTGAAAGAGAGACGGTAACGAAAGGTTTGAATGACTTTATTTTCGGAGGTAAATTTGGAATCGGTTATGGAGCTGTTGCATTGTATATTCAAAAAGATTTTACGCCAACTTTTAATAATGATGCGATGCTTACGAAGAAATATGGACTACAAATTGGTTTGGAATTAGTAAGTCTTACTTTTTAAAAATTCAATAAAATTAATTTAATGTTAATTATTTGATAATTTTTAAACCTTGTTTTTATCTAAATAACATCATCATTATCAATTAAATGATTTTAAAACATACTTATAAAAAGTATGTTTTTTTTTGTATTTTGGCAATCGGAGATTCGTTTTAAAATGTATTTAAAAGAATGAAAAATTTACAGCTTTTAGGATTGGTTCTTGTCGTTGTGGGAAGTTTTTTGCCTCTTGTGCACATTCCTGTGATTGGAAATTGGAACTATTGGCAACTCGACCATTCTTTGGCTATTTTCTGTTGGTTATTTTGTGGTTTTGCCCTGTTTGGAATGCTTAATAATCGCTCGAAATTAGTCAATACATTTGCTGTTTTTCTGCTTATTCTGTTTGTTTTTACGCTGTTTGCAGTAAAATATCAAGCGTTGCAGTACTTCAGTTTTTTGCCTTTCAGTTCTTGGACAAAAGCTTTGGCAGGAACAGTACAATTACAATGGGGCTGGATTATTGAGTTTCTAGGAGCTTTAATAATGCTTTTTGTAAAAAGAAGGAAGTAATCATTTAAATAAAATTAAAAATATAAAAAATTAAAAAATATGAAAGAGGTATTCATCGTTTCTGCCGTTAGAACTCCAATGGGAAGTTTTATGGGAAGTTTATCAACCGTTCCAGCTACCAAATTGGGTGCTACTGCAGTAAAAGGAGCTTTAGATAAAATTAATTTAGACCCTAAAAACGTTCAGGAAATTTACATGGGGAACGTTTTACAGGCAGGTGAAGGTCAAGCTCCGGCAAGACAAGTTGCGATGGGAGCGGGTTTATCAAACGAAACACCTTCTACTACAATTAATAAAGTTTGTGCTTCAGGAATGAAAGCGGTAATGATGGCTGCACAATCCATCAAAGCTGGAGATATGGATGTAATTGTTGCAGGAGGTATGGAAAATATGTCTATGGTTCCACATTATTACAACGCAAGAAATGCAACGAAACTTGGTGATGTAAAAATGCAAGATGGGATGGTTTTAGACGGTCTTACAGATGTTTACAACAAAGTTCACATGGGAGTTTGCGCAGAAAAATGTGCTACAGATTACAATATTACAAGAGAAGAACAGGATAATTTTGCGATTGAATCTTATAAAAGATCAGCAAAAGCTTGGAGCGAAGGGAAATTTGCCGATGAAATAGTTCCTGTTTCTATTCCTCAAAGAAAAGGAGAGCCAGTAATTTTCGCTGAAGATGAAGAATATAAAGCAGTAAACTTTGATAGATTGCCAACTCTTCCAACAGTTTTCAAAAAAGAAGAAGGTACAGTAACGGCTGCAAATGCATCAACTTTAAATGATGGTGCTTCTGCATTGATTCTTGTTTCTAAAGAAAAAATGGAAGAATTAGGTTTAAAACCTTTGGCTAAAATCGTTTCTTACGCAGATGCGGCGCAAGAGCCAGAAAACTTTACAACAGCTCCTGCAAAAGCGTTACCAATTGCTCTTAAAAAGGCTGGCTTAGAAGTTTCAGATATCGACTTTTTTGAATTTAATGAAGCGTTCTCAGTAGTTGGTTTAGCGAATAATAAAATTTTAGGTCTAGATGCAGCGAAAGTAAATGTAAATGGTGGAGCAGTTGCTTTAGGACATCCACTTGGAAGTTCTGGTTCTAGAATTATTGTTACTTTGATTAACGTTTTGAAGCAAAATAACGGTAAATACGGTGCTGCAGCAATCTGTAACGGTGGTGGCGGAGCTTCTGCAATCGTTATTGAAAACATGTAAAATATTGTTTTTTAGATAAATCTTTAAAATCCGGAAGCTTCATGTTTCCGGATTTTTTATTTATAAATCTTTAGCACCAATTTGATGATTTAAAGCTCTGTAGGAGCTAAAACTTTGTAACCGGATATTTCGCAGTTCTTAGGAAGCTCCGTAGGAGCGTAACCTTTACATCAAAAATACTTTTCAAAGTCTATTTCACTTTAACAAATCAATAAAATTCGATCCTAAAAAAATAAAAACCTCCGAATATTCAGCGGTTTTTCTATTTTTGTGAAACTAATATTATTAAAAAATGTCGCAAACAGATATTCAACCGACTCAGCATATAAAAAATAACCCCAAAATTATGAAAGCTTGGGCGGTGTACGACTGGGCAAATTCGGTATACTCGTTGGTAATAACTTCGGCAATTTTCCCAATTTATTATACAGGTCTTACAACAGCTAGCAACAAAAAAGTATATATACCAGAGGCTAAAGAGTTTCAGGAAGTTCCGATTAGGAATATGATTACGGTTTTCGGTGAGACATACGAACCAGATGCAGTGCTTAGCTTTTCATACGCAATATCATTTTTCTTGGTAGTTCTCTTATCGCCGGTTTTATCTTCTCTAGCAGATACTATTGGCAATAAAAAATCATTTCTGCAATTTTTCTGTTATCTGGGTGCAACTTCTTGTATGGGATTAGCCATGTTTACAGGAATGAATACTGTATTTCTAGGATTACTTTTCAGCATTACAGCGAGTGTCGGTTTCTGGGGAAGTTTAGTTTTTTACAACTCATTTTTACCGGATATTGCCACTCCTGATAAACAGGATTCTTTATCTGCCAAAGGATTTATTTACGGATACATTGGTTCTGTAGTCCTTCTGATTATTTGTCTTTTTTTAATACAGGGAATTACTAAAGACCCTGACATTAAAAAGATTTTAACCAGAATTAGTTTTTTATTAACAGGAGCTTGGTGGTTTGGTTTTTCACAATATACTTTCAAACACCTGCCTCAATTTGGTGATGTTAAAGAAAAACTTCCAAAAGATTTAGTACTTTTAAACTACAAAAACATCTTTAAAAAACATGAGGAGCAAGGCGGTTTCTTCGAGGTTTTAAAAGATAATATTAGTTTCTATAATGATATTGCAAAAGAAAGTTTCAAAGAATTGTTTAGCGTAGGAAGAAAGCTTTTTGCAGACCGCGGATTGAAATTTTTCTTATCGAGTTTTTTCTTTTATAGTGTAGGAATGCAAACTATTTTCTTAATGGCGGTTCCGTTTGGAAGTACGGTAATTTTCCCGAAAGAAGCAGATAAATATAAGTTGATTATTACGATTTTAGTGATTCAGATCATTGCAATTTTCGGAGCATTTTTGTTCTCAAAATTATCTAAAAAGATAGGAAACAAAAACGTGATTACAATCGCTGTTATTATTTGGATTGTTTGTTGTCTTTCTGCCTATTCTTTAAACAAAGAAAACCCGAATTTACAGTTACAATTTTACGGTTTAGCAGCTTTAATAGGTTTGGTAATGGGCGGTCTTCAGGCAATGTCTAGATCTACATACTCTAAACTTTTACCTGAAAACTCTATGGAAAATACTACATATTTTAGTTTTTATGATGTTTTAGAAAAGATTGCTATCATTTGCGGAATGCTTATTTTTAGTGTATTTATTCAGAAATTTCACAATATGCAGTATGCGTTTATCACGATGTCTGCGTTTTTTGCAGCGGGTGCAATATTGATTAGATTTTTGAAATCTAAAATATAAAACGGTAGATTGGCTTAAAATTTGTTAATATTCTCTAGAATTATAGTAAATTTGCAATAACATTTGCAACACAAAATGACGAACCCTTTATTTTACGCTAAAATAATCCTGTTTGGAGAATACGGAATGATCGAAGACGGTCAAGGTTTAGTAGTTCCCTACAGTTTTTATAAAGGTACTTTGAAGTTTTCAACTTCAGATTCTCAATCTGAGTTTGAGAAAAAATCGAACCAACATTTACACAAATATGCCGACTTTCTTACTAATTTAGTTCTTCCTGAGAATTTTAAATTGGATGTTGAGCGTTTCAAAAAAGATATAGAAAACAGACTTTTCTTCGATTCAAACATTCCACAAGGTTATGGTGTGGGAAGTTCAGGAGCTTTGGTTGCTGCTATTTTCGAAAAATACTGTTTCACAAAACACAATCCGGAAACTATTTCTAAAGAAAATCTTAAAAACATTAAAGCTGTTTTTGGTGAAATGGAAAGTTATTTCCACGGAAAAAGTTCGGGAATGGACCCTCTAATTTGCTACATGAATCTTCCTATTTTAATCGAAAATAAAGAAAATTTAGGAAAGGTAGCTATTCCGAAAGGAGAAGAAGGGAAAGGAGCAATTTTCTTAATTGACTCCGGAATTACCGGTGAAACTGGTCCTATGATTCAGATCTTTTTTGAAAAAATGAAGACTGAAGGTTTCCGTAAAACACTTAAAGAAGAGTTTATTCGCTACAACAATGCTTGTATTGAGGCTTTCCTGAAAAAAGATATGAATCCGTTTTTTAGAAATCTAAAAAAACTTTCGCATTGGGCTTACGAACATTTCCGCCCGATGATTCCGGAAAGTATCTTCAATATTTGGAAAAAAGGTCTTGATTCTAATGCATATTACCTAAAACTTTGCGGAAGCGGAGGCGGTGGTTATATCTTAGGATTTACGCAAGATTACGAAAAAGCAGAGAAAATGTTGGATGGATTTCATAAAGAAGTGATTTACAGATTCTAAAAAACACCTTACATAATGGGTTCTGAAAAAGAAAGTTTTCAGGAGAAAAATATTGTTATAAAACCCTTATTCTACAGATTTTCACAGTTTGTAGGATTTCTTTTGGGAGCAAGATTTTTTGTCGCGGGTTTGCTTACTTTTGCCCTTTATGTTTCTACGTTTTTTCTATTCAACCAAGACGAAAATTTCAGAAGTTTTGTTTTTGATTTTAAAGTTCATGGCATTATTTTTTGCACCGTTCTTACGATTTTAACAGGAGGAATTATCAATCAATTCTATGATTTTGAAAAAGATCATCTTGTAAAACCGTTCCGAACCAGGATTCAAAGCTTCATCAAGCAGAAATATTTCTTATATATTTACCTGTTTCTGTTGATAGTTTCTCTAGGAATTGCGGCTTTAATTTCCTATCGCGTATTTCTTTTTTTTATTTTTTACCAGTTTGGAATGTGGTATTACAGCCACAAATTAAGCCGAATTTTAATTATCAATAACCTCACTTTCGTTGCTCTTACATTGTATCCTTTTTTTGGAATGATGGTATATTACCAAACTTTTTCTAAAAAAGTTTTACTAATGGCGGTGTTTTTATTTCTAATTTTATTGATAATCGACATCGTAAAAGATACCTTAACCAGGAAGGTTGATGAAGTTTTTGGCTACGTCACCATTCCTAATTTTTTCTCCAAAAAGACAGCAAATAGCATCGTTATTTCACTCCAAATTATCACTATGATTATCTCCGCAGGAATCATCGATAAAACCGGACTTAACGGTATAATGGAGTATTATTTCGCCGTAGGATTATTTGTTTTTATACTTTGTATTTTTTTAATGATAAATTCTACCCGAAAAAGTAAATTTATGACCCTTAATATCTTGAGGTTATGGGTTTTTATAGGCATTATTTCTATGCTTTTAAACGGAATTTGTGGTAAAATATAAAATTATCCTTTACCATGATTAATGATTTGTTTACATTTGCAAAAATCTAATCAAACTTAAATAATGCCCATCTTTAACGATACCAAAGTAGCGTTTGCAGACAAAACAGATGCACAGTTAAGAAAAGCGTATTGGATGTTCAAAATGATTGAACAGCCGGCTCTTACAAGTCTTGGAACTTCAGTTTTAAACTTCACAGTTCACAATAATTTTCCTTTCGTAAAAAGCATTGTAAAAACTACTTTATTTGAGCAGTTTTGCGGTGGCGAAACTCGTGAGGAAAGTATGAAAGCGGTGAAACAACTCTTCAAAAGAGGGGTTGGAAGTATTTTCGATTATTCTATTGAAGGAAAAGAAGACGAAGAAACTTTTGATGCAGTGTGCAAAGAAATCAAAGATATCGTTAGATTTTCAGTAGGAAATCCTGCAATTCCTTTTATCGTTTTTAAACCAACTGCTTTTGGAAGAATCGACCTTTATGAAGCTGTAGGAAAGGGTTCTGAACTTACATCAAGCCAAAAAGAAGAATGGGCAAGAGTTGTGAAAAGATTTGATGAAGTGTGTAAACTTTGCCACGAAAACGATAAAAAAGTAATGGTAGACGCAGAAGAAACCTGGATGCAAGATGCGGCAGACCATCTTTGTGAAGAGATGATGGAAAAGTACAATCAGGAAAAACCAATTGTATGGAATACCATCCAAATGTATCGCACAGGAAGACTTGAATACATGAATGAAAACCTTCAAAGAGCGAAAGAAAAAGGCTACTTTATAGGTTATAAAATCGTTCGTGGCGCGTACATGGAAAAGGAAAGAGCAAGAGCGGCAGAAAAAGGTTATGCAGACCCAATTCAGCCAACAAAAGAGGCTTCTGATAAGAATTATAATGCAGGAATTAACTTCGTGATGGTCAATTTAGATAAGGTTTCGGCGTTCTTTGGAACTCACAACGAAATTTCTTCAGAATTGGTGATGGATAAAATAGATGAAGCAGGTTTAGCACATAATCATCCAAATATTTATTTCGGACAATTATACGGAATGAGCGACAATATTACCTTTGTTCTTGCTGATAAAGGATATAATGCGGCTAAATATCTTCCTTACGGACCAGTAAAAGATGTTGTGCCTTATCTTACAAGAAGGGCGCAAGAAAATACTTCTGTTGCCGGACAAACCGGAAGAGAATTAGGTCTTATTCAAAAAGAATTAGAAAGAAGAAAAAAGAAATAATTATTTCTCGATAAAAAAGTAAAAGCTCCGTTGAGGAGCTTTTTTTATGTTCAAAAATTAAGTTTAAGGTTCGAAACTTTCAAATTTTCCGTTTTCGTAGAAGATTACGATACGTTTTATTTTATCTTGTTGGTTTCCAGTAAATTGTTTAGCAAAATTTTGATTTGAATTTTCTAATCGCTGAGAATCGAATATTTTTTCTTCTACTTTACTTTGATGCGCTACAGGCGATTCTGAAAAAGGCGTAAAGTCTTCCTTCGGCAAAGGAATTTCTCTCACAGGAATTTCCTTCTCTTCATCACTGCTAATAAGTGTAAATAAATCGGGCAGGGAAGTAGGTTTTGAATTTTCTTCGAGAGAGTCAGAGACATCGTCAGAAAGCTCTGATTTCAGCATTTCTCCGTCTCCATTTACCAACCAATCCCAAAGAATCTCCGGAAATCTAGACTTTATCTTTATAATGAATTCGAGTGAAGGTTTATTTCGACCAGAAGTAACATGCGAAATAGAAGAACGTTGTACATCTATTTCGTCTGCAAATTCTGAAGAACTTAATCCCGAATATTCAATAACCTTTGCAATTCTTTCATTTAAACTCATAAAACATCGTGTAAATTACGAGTTACAAATGTAAATAATAAATTTACAATACACAAATACAAATGTAAACAAAATTGAAATTTTATTAACAACAAATGTAAACTATATATATCTTTGTTTTACAGATATTTATATTGTTGATAAAATTTACAATGATAAATTATTAAACATTTTTTCAACATTTTACATTTTTGAAGCTAAACATTAAAGTAATAGTTTAAGTAAACGCTCTTTTTAAATTTCAGAAAATTAAAAATTACAAAGTTCTTTATAGTTTACACTTCTAAACACCTTAAACAGGATGTTTTCTGCGAAATTTCGGCAAAATAGAGTAGTGAACTGAAATTTACATTATTAAACGACCCTTAAAGTACTATATTTTTCATTTTTACGGCTTATTTAGGGTGTTTTTATACACTTATAATGATTTTACGACTTGGGTTTTGATGAAGTTATTTAAAATTGAAAATAAGCCTCTTTTTGCAGTTACGATTTGTAAACTCATCTAAATTTCGCTTTAAAATTTTAAAATTCGAGTAAAGTTTTCAACAATTTACAATTGTAACAATTGTAATATCAACAAAAATAAAGTAAGGTAACGCGTTTAGCAAAGTTACACTCAAATGCGGATAAATCATATTTTTTACACTTAAAGTAAATATACATTAAAGCTTTATTTGAATTTTATAAATGGCTGAAAATAAATATTTTAAATATGTATTATTGAATTATTATTAATTAACAATTTTATCCACAGTCATTTTGTCAACTTCAACTGTTTAATCACATTACAGATGTTAATTTTTAATTTTAATCTGAAAAAGATTATTTTTGAACTTTGTAAATTTAGAAACATGCAATTTGAAAGTTTGTATACAGCAAATCCTGATTTCTGTAATCGCTATATTTCCCCTGAAAAATTATTTATTTACCTACAGCAGAATTTCAGCGATTCTATTTCTGAGATTGGAAAATCTTATCTTAACCAACCGATTTATAAAATGAGCCTTGGAAAAGGCGATGTTAAAATTATTGCCTGGTCTCAAATGCATGGCAATGAATCCAACGCTACTCATGCGATGTTGGATTTGTTATACACTTTGGAATGCAATCCGAAAGTAAAGGAAGAGTTGCTTGAAAAAATATGCTTAGATTTTATTTTTATGTTGAGTCCCGATGGTTCTAAAAAATGGACTCGATTAAATGCTCAAGAGATCGACCTTAATCGTGATTTTCATACGAACCAAAGTACGGAGCTTAAATTTTTGAAAGAAGTAATTAATGAGGGTTCTTACCAATATGGATTGAACCTTCATGAGCAAAGGACTATTTTTACTACCGACGGCGTTCATCCGGCCACCTTATCGTTCCTTTCTCCGTCCGAAGAGGTAGAACGTCGGATTACAGAAAATAGAAAGAAATGCATGGCTGTAATCGCGTCGATTCATAAAAAAGTGGCGCCGCTTATCCCGCATCACATCGGAAGATACTCCGATGAGTTTTACCCGACCTCTACCGGAGATAATTTTATGAAGGCAGGACTTCCTGTTGTTTTGTTTGAAGGAGGGCATTACGAAAACGATTATTTGAGAAAAGAAACTCGTAAATATTACACTATTGCTTTGTTTTATGCTTTGGATGCAATGGCAACTTTAAAATCTGATACGAATGGTTGGGAAGATTATTTTGATATTCCTGAAAACAAAGAAACGCATTACGATATTATTTACCGAAACGTAAGTTTGAATACAGATCACGAATGTATTTTAGACATTGCTGTTCAGTACAAAGAAATATATGAAGAAGGGAAAGATGAAATTTCTTTTGTTCCGTATGTTGTCGTGGTAGGAGATATTAAAGACAAAAAAGGGTGGAGCGAAATAGATTGCTCTGGGAAAAAGTTTATTTCTGAAAGTAAATATCCAAAACTTGATGAAGTGGTAAGTTTCTCTTTTGAATAAAAAAAAATTCGGCGAAGCCAAAGGCTTCGCCGAATTTTTTTAACTATATTTTTTAACTTTTAGTTCACAACTTTAATTCCGTTGGCTACAAATCTTACTTCTTCTTTTGGAGCTTTAATAGCATCAATTTCAGATTGAGGTTTTTTAGCATCAGTTGCATAGTGTTTTTGTTCGTCTACAGAAATTGTTTTTACTTCGGCATTTCCGTCCATCACTACAGTTTTACCTTTAAGAGCGGTTGGTACGAAGAAAGCATAGTCTTTCATTTTTACAAAAAAACGAGAGTCGTCTTCAGTTTGGATGGTTAGCCAACATCCTTTCTTTTCGCAAACGTCTACCACTTTACCTTTTACAGCAACGTTTTCTACTTTTTTAGCTTTTTTTAGTTTTTTGCTAAGTTGCTCTGTATTCATTGCTTTAGATTCAGCTTTTTTAGGAACAGCAGAACCGTAAACGTCTCCTACAATAGCTTTTCCTGCAGGTGGTCCTACTTTTTGAGCTTCTTGTGCAAATGCAAATGTAGAAGCACTTACTGCTAAAACTAAAATAAATGATTTGATTTTCATACAAGTAATTTTTTTCAAAAGTACTAATTTTTACGGATTGCAATAAAAAAACATTTTAAAATTCTAAATAAAATTACCTTTGCTTAAAATTTATCCTTCATGAGTACGATACTCGTTATTGATGACGAAGAAAAAATCAGAACATTACTTTCCCGAATTTTGTCTTTGGAAGGCTTTGAAGTTTTTCAAGCTTCCGATTTATCAAATGCAAGTAAAAGATTAAATCAAACCCCTATAGATGTTGTGCTTTGCGATGTAAAACTTCCAGACGGAAGCGGTGTGGAGTTTGTGAAGAAAATTAAAACGATTCAAAATTCTGCCGAAATTATTTTATTAACAGCTTTCGGAAATATTCCCGATGGAGTTCTTGCTATTAAAAATGGTGCTTTCGATTACATTACGAAAGGAGATGATAATAATCGTATCATTCCGCTTGTTTATAAAGCCATAGAGAAAGTTTCTTTAAACAAGAGAATTCAAAATCTCGAAAAAATGCTCGGGAATAAACATTCTTTTGAATCTGTGATTGGCAATTCTAAAAAAATAACAAACGCTATTGAAGCTGGGCGAAAAGTTGCAACCACCGACGCCACAGTTTTACTTACGGGAGAGACAGGAACTGGAAAGGAAGTTTTTGCACAAGCCATCCATCAAGCAAGTGGCAGAAGTAAGCAAAACTTTATTGCTGTAAATTGTTCTGCATTTAGCAAAGAGCTTTTAGAAAACGAATTGTTTGGTCATAAAGCAGGCGCTTTTACCGGAGCTTTAAAAGAGACTAAAGGTATTTTTGAAGAAGCCAATAACGGAACCGTTTTTCTTGATGAGATTGGTGAAATGCCTTTAGATCTTCAAGCAAAATTGCTTAGAGTTTTGGAATCTGGAGAGTTTCTAAAAGTTGGAGACAATAAAACAACCAAAATAAATGTAAGAATTATTGCGGCAACCAATCGTAATTTAGAAAAAGAAATTGAAGAAGGAAGATTTAGAGAAGATTTGTATTATAGAATTAATATCTTCAATATTCAATTGCCTTCTTTAAGAGATAGAATTTCTGATATTGAAGCTATCGCACAGTTTTTTCTCCATAAATTTTCTTCAAAAATGGGGAAGAAAATTCAGGGAATCAGTTCAGAATATCTTTTGGCATTACAGAATCATTCTTGGAAAGGAAATATTCGAGAACTTAGAAATGTAATCGAAAGGAGTGTAATTCTTACCGACTCGTCTATGTTGGGAAGTGAGTCGCTTCCTTTGGATTTTCAGAACAGCCATTCTTCATCTAATAAAGACAAAACGCTTTCTGCTTTTGAACTTGCTGGTGCCGAAAAAATTCATATTCAAAAAGTTCTCAATTACACCAACGGAAATAAAACCGAAACAGCAAAATTACTGAACATTGGTCTTACAACGCTGTATCGTAAAATCGCAGAATACGGAATTCAGGCTTAAAATTTTTCCAAAACGATAATTATACCCTTTCATTTTGAAAGGGTTTTTTATTGCATTAAATTTTTAAAAATTAAATAATATGTTGTAAAACAATAGTTTAGGTGTTGACTTGCTTTTTTGGTTTCGGTATTGTGAATATTGTGGCATATCAAAACATTACATCATGAAAAACTGGAAAATTCAGGCAGCAAAAATCTTTAGACCATGGCGTCTTTTAATTCTGCTGTACCTCATTATCGTAAGCACGGGAATCATTTTAAAAAACATACTTAATTAATTTATACATGACAATTACTTTAACAATCCTTGGAGCTGCTTTTTACGCAGTGTTTTATTTCACCATTAAAACTTTTGAGAAAATATGACTGCCTTACTAATCGTTGCTCTCGCCGTATTTATTTATATGGGATACGTGCTTGTAAAACCAGAAAAATTCTAAAAAAGTAAAAACTAACATTTTTAATAATTGAACATTCAATTTTAATCAATAAAAAAATGAATACAGAAATTGCAGGAATTATCCTCATGTATCTTCTTGTACTTGCAATCGCATTACCACTTGGAAGATATATCGGAAAAATTTTTACCAATCAGAAAACCTGGCTCGACAGAGTTTTCGATCCAATCGATAAATTATTTTATAAAATAGGAGGTGTAAATCCTCTTATAGAAATGACATGGAAGCAAAATTTAGCAGCATTGCTTATTATAAATTTCGTGTGGTTTCTTATTTCGATGTTTGTTTTAACAAACATGAGTTGGCTTCCGCTAAATCCAGATCATAATCCTTCCATGAGCGGAGATTTGGCTTTTAATACCGCGATCAGTTTTGTAACCAATACCAATTTGCAACATTATTCGGGAGAATCTGGGCTTTCTTATTTAGGGCAACTTACACTTATGCTTTGGCAATTTATTTCTGCAGGATGCGGAATGGCAATTGCAGCGGTTGTATTTATCGCAATGAAAGAGAGAACTACAGAAAAATTAGGTAATTTTTATTTCCTTTTTGTAAGAGCAAGTACGAGAGTTTTATTTCCTATTGCAGTGGTTGTTGCCTCATTATTGGCTTTTAGCGGAACTCCAATGACTTTTGAAGGAAAAGACAGTATCACAAGTTTACAAGGAGATAAAGTAGAGGTAAGTAGAGGTCCTGTCGCAGCTTTTGTAGCCATCAAACAATTAGGAACTAATGGCGGCGGATTTTTCGGACCCAATTCGGCGCATCCACTAGAAAATCCTACCTATTTTAGCAATATTATTGAAACAGTTTCTATTATGCTGATTCCTATTGCTATGGTTTTTGCTTTAGGTTTCGTTTTAAAAAGAAGGAAATTATCTTACACTATTTTTGGAGTAATGACTGTTGGTTTTCTTTTGCTTTTAGTTCCAACGGTTATTAACGAAATGGGCGGTAATCCTGCTATCGAAAAGATGGGCATCACCCAAAATTTAGGAAGTATGGAAGGGAAAGAAGTTCGCTTCGGACCTGCAGCTTCTGCGTATTGGGCAATTAATACCACTGTTACCAGTAACGGTTCTGTAAATACAATGCACGATTCTCTTACGCCTCTTTCTGGCATGAATACGATGCTTGGTATGATGGTGAATGCTTTTTATGGAGGAGTAGGTGTTGGTTTTCTTAATTTCTACATTTTTATCATCCTTGCTGTTTTTATTAGCGGTTTAATGGTAGGAAGAACGCCTGAGTTTTTAGGAAAGAAAATTGAAGCCAGAGAAATGAAAATTGCAATGATTATCGCTTTAATTCATCCTTTTTTAATTCTTACAGGAACAGCAATTTCAAGTTACATGGTCTCATCAAATCCTAATGAATATGGAAGTTGGCTTAATAATCCAGGATTTCATGGTTTTAGTGAAATGTTGTATGAGTTTACTTCTTCAAGTGCCAATAATGGAAGCGGCTTTGAAGGTCTTTCAGATAACAATCCTTTTTGGAATATTGCCTGTGGAATTGTGATGCTTATTGCGAGATATTTGCCAATTATCGGGCCAGTTGCAATTGCAGGAAGTTTAGCGGCAAAAAAATATATCCCTGAAAGTGCTGGAACTTTAAAAACCGACAATTCTACATTTGGTTTAATGGTTTTTGCTGTCATTGCAATTGTCGCGGCGTTATCATTTTTCCCAGCTTTGGCTTTAGGTCCAATCGCAGAATATTTTTCAATGTAAATTTTTTTTACTTATAACAGTTTAATCATAATGAAAGAAAATAATAACAATCTGTTTCAGGCAGATTTAATGAAAGAAGCTTGGAAACAGTCATTCTTAAAATTAAACCCTTCTAAAATGTTTCGTAATCCCGTAATGTTTATGGTTTACATAGGAACGGTAGTAATGGCGGGTGTTTGTATTTGGATTGCTTTGGGAGAAAAAAATCAGGGAAGTTTAGGATACAATATTGTGGTAACCTTTATTCTATTTCTTACTTTGCTATTTGCCAATTTTGCTGAAGCTATCGCAGAAGCAAGGGGAAAAGCACAAGCAGATTCTTTAAGAAAAACCCGCGAAGAAACGCCTGCAAAAAAAGTGAAAGAAGAATTTCTTGCAGTGAAGAACCTTTTAGATTTTACCAATCAGGATTATATATTGGTTACTTCGAATCAATTAAAAAAAGGAGATGTTTTTATTTGCGAGACGGGCGACATTATTCCTTCGGATGGAGAAATTATTGAAGGTTTGGCAACGATAGACGAAAGCGCAATTACAGGCGAAAGTGCGCCGGTTATTCGCGAAGCGGGAGGAGATAAAAGTAGTGTAACAGGAGGAACGAAGGTACTTTCAGATAAAATTAAAGTGAAAGTAACTACAGAACCTGGTGAAAGTTTTTTAGACAAAATGATTGCTTTGGTAGAAGGAGCTTCAAGACAGAAAACACCCAACGAAATTGCACTTACCATTTTGCTTGCCGGTTTTACCTTGGTTTTCATTATCGTAACTATTACTTTGAAACCTTTTGCTGATTATGCAAATACACCTATTACTATCGCAGCATTTATTTCTCTTTTTGTTTGTTTAATACCTACAACGATTGGAGGTTTGCTTTCTGCAATCGGTATTGCGGGAATGGACAGAGCTTTGAGAGCCAATGTGATTACGAAAAGTGGTAAAGCAGTAGAAACTGCGGGAGATGTAGATGTTTTGCTTTTAGACAAAACCGGAACCATTACGATTGGAAACAGAAAAGCAACCGCTTTTTATCCTGCAAATAATGTGGATGAAAATGATTTAATAAAAGCCGCAGTACTTAGTTCGATGTCGGATGAAACGCCGGAAGGAAAATCTATTGTGGAACTTGCGGGTATTCAGCCAAAATCTTTAAGCATTCAGAATCCTGAATTTATACAGTTTACAGCAGAAACCAGATGTTCCGGAGTTAACTTTGAAAATGTAAGAATTAGAAAAGGTGCTACAGATTCAATTAAAAAAATAGTGGTTGAAGCAGGAAATCCTTTCCCAAAAGAATTAGATCTTAAAGTAAAAGAAATTTCTGAAAATGGAGGAACGCCTTTGGTGGTTTCCCAAAATGAAAAAGCTTTGGGGGTAATAGAACTTCAGGATATTATTAAACCCGGTATTCAGGAAAGATTTGAAAGACTTCGCAAAATGGGGATTAAAACTGTGATGGTTACAGGTGATAATCCGTTAACAGCAAAATTCATTGCAGAAAAAGCCGGAGTTGATGATTTTATCGCAGAAGCTAAACCTGAAGATAAGATGAACTACATTAAAAAAGAACAAAACGACGGAAGATTGGTTGCCATGATGGGAGACGGCACCAACGATGCTCCCGCTCTTGCACAAGCCGATGTTGGCGTTGCTATGAACAGCGGAACTCAAGCGGCAAAAGAAGCCGGAAACATGGTAGATCTGGATAATGATCCTACAAAACTAATTGAGGTGGTAGAAATTGGGAAGCAACTTCTCATGACGAGAGGTACGCTTACTACTTTTAGTATTGCCAATGATGTTGCTAAATATTTTGCAATTGTTCCGGCTTTGTTTATTGCTTCGATCCCTGCATTACAAGGTTTAAATATTATGAATCTGCATTCTCCGGAATCTGCAATTCTTTCAGCAGTTATTTTTAATGCGATTATTATCCCGATGTTGATTCCTTTAGCGTTAAAAGGGGTGGCTTATAAACCTCTTGGGGCAAGTGCTTTACTAAGAAGAAATCTTTTAATTTATGGTTTGGGAGGCGTTATCATACCTTTTGTGGGGATTAAATTAATAGATCTTGTCGTTGCTTTATTTATCTAAAATTAAAACTTATTAAAAATGAAAAACCAAATATTATCTGCCATTAGATTAACTCTTTTCTGTGCAGTATTTTTTTCAGGAATTTATACTTTATTTATTTTCGGAATCGCTCAAGCAGCTCCAAACAGCGGGAAAGGAGAAATTATAACCCATAATGGGAAAAAATATTATGCAAATGTTGGGCAGAAATTCGATCAAGATCAATATTTCTGGTCTAGACCTTCTGCAGTAGATTATAATGCGGCAGGAGCAGGAGGAAGCAACAAGGGACCGTCCAACCCAGAATATTTAAAAACCGTGGAAGATAGAATCGCCAATTTCCAAAAACATAATCCGTCAGTAAAAAAAGAAGATATTCCATCAGATTTGGTTACAGCGAGCGGTTCTGGATTAGATCCAAATATTTCTGTTGAAGCAGCGAAAGTTCAAGTGGATAGAATTTCGAAAATAAGAAATGTAGAAGTTGCTCGAGTAAATGAACTCATTAACAATAATATAGAAAAGCCATTTTTAGGATTATTCGGAACAGAAAAAATCAATGTTTTAAAACTAAATATTGCTTTAGACAATTTAAAATAAATCATAAATTTAACCTAGAATTTATACGAAGGAAATTTTTTCTCCCATCGCTATTTTCTAAAAAATAATCATGACAAAAAAAACAATTTTACCAGCATTTTTTATGCTTGGAATTTCAACCTCACTTTTCGCTCAGCAAGAGCCAAGAAAACCTTTACAGATAAGTGGATATGCAGAAGTGTATTATCAGTACGATTTTAATAATCCGGAAAATAATTCAAGACCGGGATTTGTGTACAGCCACAACAGAAATAATGAAGTAAATCTGAATTTAGGTTTTGTGAAAGCCAATTACGAAACAGAAAATGTAAGAGCCAACGTTGCACTCGCCGCCGGAACTTATATGAATGCCAATTACGCCGCAGAAACAGGTGTTTTGAAAAATATTTACGAAGCCAACGTTGGCTTGAAAATTTCCAAAACTAAAAATATTTGGATTGATGCCGGAATTATGCCTTCCCATATTGGTTTTGAAAGCGCCATAAGTAAAGATTGCTTTACGCTTACCAGAAGTATGCTTGCCGATAATTCGCCTTATTTTGAAACCGGAGCAAAAATTTCTTACACCACCAATAACGGAAAATGGTTTCTAAGTGGTTTGGTTTTGAACGGTTGGCAAAGAATTCAGCGAGTAGATGGAAATTCGACGCCCGCTTTTGGACATCAGCTGACTTTTAAACCAAACGAAAAAATTACCCTGAACAGCAGCTCTTTTATCGGAAACGATAAACCAGACAGTTTAAAACAGATGAGGTACTTTCATAATTTGTACGGATGTTTTCAGTTGAGTGATAAATTTGCTTTAATTACAGGTTTCGACATTGGAGCAGAACAAAAATCAAAAGGAAGCAAAAAATACAATACGTGGTATTCTCCTGTTGTGATTGGAAAATATTCTCCTACTTCAAAATTCAGTGTTGCAGGAAGAGTAGAGTATTACAGTGATGAAAATGGAGTGATAATTTCCACAGGAACAACAAACGGTTTCAAAACTTTTGGTTACTCTGTAAATACCGATTATTGGATTCTTCCCAATTTGGTTTGGAGAGTAGAAGCTAAAAATTTGAGTTCAAAAGATGCTATTTTTATTAATAGAGAACAAAATTTTAAAGAAAATGTATTTTCTATGACGACATCTTTAGCGGTAAGTTTTTAAAATAATACCTTACAGAATAAAATAACTCTTGCTCTTTTTTTGAGTAAGAGTTTTTGAAAATTAATGACAAAAATCCGATGAGAAAATTAGAAAATAAAAAGTGTGAAAATTTAAACTGAATTTAGATTTCGTGAAGAAAATACTGCATAATAATTTTTAACTTTCGCTAAATATATTTAGATGAGTAGATTTAAACTTTACCGAAGATATTTGAATCAACAAATTTATGCTGCACGAGAAGAGCATGAAATGGAAACCTACGCAGAAATAAAAGAAGGCGTAATTTTTAAAGGGTTTAATCTTTGGATTTTAGGTTTTGCAATGATTATTGCGTGTATTGGCTTAACAACCAATTCGGTAAGTGCGGTAATTGGCGCCATGTTGATTTCTCCTTTAATGGGGCCAATCATTGGTTTTTCGTTTGGAATGGCAATTAATGATAGAAAACTGAGGGTAGAAGCCATCCGAAATTGGATTAAAATGACCTTGGTAAGTCTTATTGCAGCTACTTTTTTCTTTCTAATAAACCCTTTTGATCATACCACAGATGTTTTAAATTCTTTTCAAAAAGCAACTATTTTTGATATTCTTCTTGCATTTTTTGGCGGAATGGCTGGTTTTATTGGGATTGTGAAGCGTGAAGGTGTAAAAATTATTGCAGGTGTAGCCATTGCAACCGCATGTATGCCACCTTTATGTACTGCGGCGTACGGAATTGCTCATCTCGATTTCACTTATTTTATTGGAGGTTTTTATTTTTATTTCATCAATTGTCTTTTTATTGGTTGGGCAACTTTTCTTCTTTCAAAATACTTTAAGTTTAAAAGTTTGGAAAACCAAAAAAGAAGTCTTAAAAGTATTATTCTTTGGGATACTTTATTGATTTTTACACTTGTACCAGGAATTTATATAGGTTACCAAAAATGGAAGTTGGAAGAAAATACGCCTGTAAAACTTACAGATTCAGAAAAAATTGAAAAGCTGGAACAAAGAATTTTACAGCTTGAGAAAAAAATGAATGCTGAAAAGTCTAAATAAATTTATTTCAAATTTTCAAAAATTCGGGTTTTCACAACAATAAAAACTAAATTTTAAAAATGGCTGAAACCGAAAAATCTGCACAAGATTTTCTTGATTTAATTAAGAAATCACGACGCGGAAAGTTTAAAATATATATAGGGATGAGCGCAGGTGTTGGCAAAACCTACAGAATGCTGCAAGAAGCTCATGCTTTAATCGAAAGCGGAATTGATGTGAAAATCGGTTACGTAGAAACTCACTTTAGAAAAGAAACTCATGCTTTGTTAGACGGGCTTCCGATAATCCCAAGGAGAAAACTTTTTTATAAAGGCAAGGAACTTGAGGAGTTCGATCTTCAAGCGGTTCTGAATCTTCGCCCAGAAGTGGTAATTGTTGATGAGTTGGCTCATACCAATATTGAAGGAAGCAAAAACCAAAAAAGATGGCAAGATGTTTTGGATATTTTGGAGGCTGGAATTAATGTGATTTCGGCAGTGAATATTCAGCATATTGAAAGTTTAAATGAAGAGATTAAAGAAATTACAGGGATTGAAGTTTCGGAACGCATTCCGGATTCGGTGCTTTTTCAAGCAGATGAAGTGGTGAATATCGATTTAACAGCCGATGAACTTATTACCCGTTTAAAAGCTGGGAAAATTTATGATTCAGCAAAAATAAATTCTGCGCTTAACAATTTTTTTCAACCGGAAAATATTTTACAGCTTCGAGAACTGGCTTTAAAAGAGGTGGCTTCACAGGTTACCCGAAAAGTAGAAACTGAGGTAATTTCTCATAAACCTTTAAAGAAAGAAAAATTTCTTGCTTGCATAAGTTCGAACGAGAAAACGGCGAAAAATGTAATTCGGAAAACGGCAAGATTAGCCAATTATTACAACAGCCAGTGGTATTTATTATATGTTCAAATTCCTAAAGAAAGTGTAGACAAAATAGCATTGGATAAACAAAGATTTTTAATTAATAACTTTAAACTCGCTACAGAATTGGGTGCAGAAATTATTAAAATTGAATCTTCAAAAATTGCACAAACTATCATTGAGCAATGTGAGGAACGTAAAATTTCTACGGTCTGTATTGGAAAGCCTCACCTAAATTTATGGAAGGTAATTCTTGCAACAGATACCTTCAATACTTTGCTCAATAAACTTTCTCAGGAAAACATCGATTTGGTTATTTTAAGCTGAAAAGATGAGGTAAATTTAGATAGAACTTTTAGAATGAAAATTAAAACTAAACTTAATATAGGAGTCGGGCTTCTTTTTGTAATGATCTTGCTTTTGGCGGTTATTAGCGGTTGGTACATCAATCAGCTCAAAAAAGAAACAGGCAATATTCTCGAAGCCAATTACAATACGTTGGAATATTCACGAAATATGCTTTTGGCTTTGGAAGAAATCAATTCGGATTCTTTGGCTTTTGGTGTTTTTGAAAAACATCTTTCTAAACAGCAAAAAAATGTTACAGAACCAGGTGAAAGAGAAGTTACCGATAAAATTACCTCTCATTTTTCTGCCTTAAAAAATCATAGAGATGAGGTTCAGCTTCAGTCTAAAATTAGAAAAGATATTTCTGAACTTATGCAACTGAACATGAATGCCATTCAGCAAAAAAGTAGAATTGCTGAAGACACAGCAAAACAGGCAATTTTTGTGATTTCGGTTTCTGGGACACTTTGTTTTTTAATTGCTTTTATTTTGTTGGTGAATCTTCCCGCCAATATTGCAGATCCTATAAAAGCACTTACGGAGAGTATTCGCCAAATTGCCAATCAAAATTATCGTGAAAGACTACATTTCGATAGCAATAGCGAGTTTGGAGATCTTTCGCATTCCTTTAATGTAATGGCTGAAAAACTGCAAGAATATTCAGAATCTAAGCTTGAAAAAATCTTAAAAGGCAAAAAAAGAATTGAAACGCTCATAGATAATATGAACGATCCCGTTATTGGCGTAGATGAAAACAATCGTGTACTTTTCGTAAACGATGAAGCTCTGAAAATTGCAAATCTTACGCGCGAAAGTTTTGTGGGAAAACAAATTCAAGAAGTTGCGGTAAATAATGATTTGATTAGAAATATTATTAAAGACGACGTAGAAAACCCAATGAAGATTTATGCGAACGGTAAAGAAAGTTATTTCGAAAAAGAAACGATAGATATTAACATCATTCCAACGGGTGAAAATGAAACCCAGTTTATTGGAAAAGTATTAATGTTAAGGAATATTACACCGTTTAAAGAGCTCGATCTTGCAAAAACTAATTTTATGGGAACTGTTTCTCATGAGTTTAAAACTCCAATTTCTTCCATAAAAATGGGCGTAGATTTGTTGCAAAACGAAAAAATAGGAAATCTAAATGCAGAGCAAAGTAATTTAATTAATGGTATAAAAGATGACGCCAACAGATTATTGAAAATTACCGGCGAACTGTTGAATATTACACAAGTGGAGAGTGGTTCTGTAAAATTGAATATTAAATCTTCTGATGTTTTAGAAATTGTACAATATGCTTTAGAAGCCAATAAGTCTTTGGCTGAGCAGAAAAATATTACCATAAAAACCAATATCGATTCTAATGTTACAACAGTA
The DNA here is from genome assembly GCF_057180445.1 of Chryseobacterium sp. HNCC26DJ239. Taxonomy (NCBI): domain Bacteria; kingdom Pseudomonadati; phylum Bacteroidota; class Flavobacteriia; order Flavobacteriales; family Weeksellaceae; genus Chryseobacterium; species Chryseobacterium sp. HNCC26DJ239. Next base: position 213,898 of record NZ_JBXUGJ010000001.1, on the reverse strand, counting down.
TTTGCCGATTCCGAAAAAACATCGTGGGTATTGAATAACCTTTTGTCGAATGCAATTCGATATTCTTATGAGAATTCACAAATCTTGATTTCTGTGGTAAAAGAATCTGATGCCGTCGTTTTTTCAGTGGAAGATCATGGACAAGGAATCGCGCCGGAATATATTGAAAAAGTTTTTGACCGATATTTTAGAATTCCCGGAAGTAAAAAAGAGGGAACAGGTTTAGGTTTAAGCATCAGTAAAGAGTTTATCGAGAGCCAAAACGGAAAAATTTCAGTAGAAAGTGAATTTGGAAAGGGTTCTGTATTTAGATTTTCTTTACTTTCGTAAAAAAAAACACGATGGATGCCAACGAAATTTTAGACTATTGTTTAGCTAAAAAAGGAGTTAAGGAAAGTTTTCCTTTCGATAATGAAACACTCGTTTTAAAAGTAGGAACAAAAATCTTTCTTTTAATGGCGCTCGAAAAGCAACCTTTATCTATAAACGTAAAAACAGATCCGGAATGGAGTCTCGAACTTCGTGAAATACATCCACAAATAACCGGCGCTTATCACATGAACAAAACCCACTGGAATTCGGTTTCGGTAGATGGTTTAAAAAGAGACTTAATTTTAAAAATGATAGACCAATCTTATGATTTGGTTTTTAAATCTTTAACGAAGAAAGCGCAAAGTGAAATTATTTTATGAAAAAAATATCAGAATTAACGGTAAAGAAGGAAGTATCGCGAATAAAATTTGATGAAAATAGAAATTGATATAGGGAAAATTTGGTTTTTGATGTAAGATATAATCGTACTGAGGAAGATGTTGAAAGCAGGAGAACTCAAGCCAAGATTATAGATGTCTTAATTGGTTTTGTTTTAAGCTTCATTATACTTGTGTTAATTGCTTTAATTACTAAAACGTATAATCCATATTGGTTAGATGTTTTAGCAATGTCTATTATCATCGTTGTTGTAATGAATTCACTTTTAGAGCATTTTTTTGGAAAATCTATTGGAAAGTTTTATAGGAAAATAAGAGTGATAAACGATGAGGCGCAAAATCCAACATTGTACAATCTTTTAAAAGAAATTTTCTAACACTTGTACATGTTTTAAGTGGCTTCAGATATAAACCTGTGTACGCTTTGGAACCATTGCCTTTAAGAAGAAACCAGCATAATGCAATGTGTAAGACTTATGTTATTAATGAAAATAAGTTAGAGGAAATTAAAAATTTATTGATTGACTAAAACTCAAACGCCTCCGTGAGTCTTTTATCCTCATCTAATCTTTCGATTAATTTTTCTAAACCTTCAAATTTTATCTCTTCGTGAAGAAAATCTCTGAATTTTACGGTAATGTCTTCATCATAAATATCTTCAGAGAAATCTAGGATGTAAACTTCAACCGTAAGTTTTTCGCCATTTACGGTAGGGTTGGTTCCTACGCTTAGCATTCCTTTATATTGTTTATTTTTCACAAAAACTTCTACAATATAAGCGCCTTTTTTAGGAAGAAGTTTAATAGATTCTGTTTCTATATTTGCAGTTGGATAGCCAATTGTTCTTCCAATTTTTTTTCCGTGAGCAACGGTTCCCGAAACAGAGTAGGAGTAACCCAACATTTCGTTCGCTTCCACAATATGTCCTTCTAATAAAGCATTTCTTACTTTGGTAGAACTGATATTGTTTTCATGAATATTGATGGCTTCCATTTGTTCTACCTCAAAATCTAATTCTTTAGAAAGTTTTTTCAGCAATTCAAAATTTCCGCTTTTATTTTTCCCGAAAACATGGTCGTAACCTACAATAAGATATTTTACGTTGAGTTTTTCTACCAATATTTGTCGTACAAATTCTTCGCCGGTAAGGTTTCTAAATTCTTCGTCAAATTCTTTTAAGAAAAGATTTTCAATTCCGTATTTATCCATTAATACTTTTTTTTCTTCTAAAGTATTAAGGAGTTTTAAATCTTCATTAGGGTTAAAAACAAAGCGCGGATGCGGCCAGAAAGTGAGAATTGCTGTTTCCAGATTTTTTTCAGAACCAATCTTAATAAGCTCATTGATAATACTTTTATGACCGAGATGTACTCCATCAAACATTCCTAAAGACAATGCCAAAGGCTTTTCTGAATGATAATCGCTAAAATTTCTGAAAACTTTCAACCTGAAAAATTTTTGACTGCAAATATAAGTATAATGTAACAATGTAACAATGCAATAACGTACCAATGTTTTTCATTTCCAAATGATTGGTAAACTGCTAAACTGGGACATTGGTAAATTAGTAAAAAAGTATGATAAAAATCTTTTTTTTAGCAATTGCGTGTTTATGAAGAATCATTATATTTGCACCAAGAAAAAATTTAGCAATGGCAAACCAAATAAACGGTAAAATTTCTCAAATTATTGGTCCGGTAATCGACGTTGTTTTTACTAACGTAGAGGCTATTCCTAGCATTTATGATGCTTTGGAGATTACTAAGGAAAACGGTGAAAAAGTAGTATTAGAAGTAGAACAGCATATTGGTGAAGATACAGTAAGATGTATCGCGATGGATGCAGCTGATGGTCTTAAGAGAGGTCAGGATGTAATCGGGTATGGAAAACCAATCACAATGCCAATTGGCGAAGCTGTAAACGGAAGACTTTTCAACGTTGTAGGTGATGCTATTGACGGAATTCAGGAAATTTCTAAAGAAGGTGGTCTTCCAATTCACAGACCAGCTCCAAAGTTTGATCAACTTTCAACTTCTGCAGAAGTTTTATTTACAGGTATTAAAGTAATCGACTTAGTTGAGCCTTACGCAAAAGGAGGTAAAATTGGATTGTTCGGTGGTGCTGGTGTAGGTAAAACTGTATTGATTCAGGAGTTAATTAACAATATTGCAAAAGGACACGGTGGTCTTTCTGTTTTTGCCGGTGTAGGTGAAAGAACGAGAGAAGGAAATGACCTTTTGAGAGAGATGTTAGAGTCAGGTATTATTAAATATGGTGACGATTTCATGCACTCTATGGAAAACGGAGGTTGGGATCTTTCTAAAGTAGATTTAGAAGTTATGAAAGACTCTAAAGCAGCATTCGTTTTCGGACAGATGAACGAGCCACCTGGAGCAAGAGCAAGAGTAGCACTTTCTGGTCTTACTTTAGCTGAGTACTACAGAGACGGTGGTGAGACAGGACAAGGTAGAGACGTACTTTTCTTCGTAGATAATATCTTCCGTTTTACACAGGCTGGTTCTGAGGTATCTGCACTTTTAGGTCGTATGCCTTCTGCGGTAGGTTACCAACCAACTCTAGCTTCTGAAATGGGGGCGATGCAGGAAAGAATTACTTCAACTAAAAATGGTTCAATTACTTCAGTACAAGCGGTTTACGTACCTGCGGATGACTTAACTGACCCTGCTCCTGCAACAACGTTTGCTCACTTGGATGCAACTACAGTACTAGATAGAAAAATTGCTTCATTAGGTATTTATCCAGCGGTAGATCCATTGGCTTCTACGTCAAGAATCTTGGCTCCAGAAATTATTGGTGATGAGCATTACAACTGTGCACAAAGAGTAAAAGAAATTCTTCAAAGATATAAAGCGTTGCAAGATATTATCGCAATCCTTGGTATGGAAGAACTTTCTGAAGAAGATAAATCTGTTGTTTACCGTGCAAGAAAAGTTCAGAGATTCTTATCTCAGCCTTTCCACGTAGCAGAGCAGTTTACAGGTATTCCAGGATCTTTAGTAGACATTAAAGATACAATCAAAGGATTCAACATGATTATGGATGGTGAATTAGATCACTTACCAGAAGCAGCTTTCAACTTGAAAGGAACTATCGAAGAAGCTATCGAAGCTGGAGAAAAAATGTTAGCGGATAACGCATAATTTGCTAATTGCTGATAGCCAATAGCTATTAGCCAAAAGCCAAAAGCAATTACAATGAATATAAAAATTTTAACACCAGAACAGGTAGTTTTTGAAGGAGAAGTAGATTCAGTTTTACTTCCTGGAAAAAACGGTGAATTTCACATCATGAAAAATCACGCAGGTATTGTTTCTTCTTTATCTGGTGGAAAAGTAAAGGTTTTTACTAAGTCTTTAGAAGCTACTTTTTCTAAAAACTTCACTCAAGAACTTGAAAAAGGTGAAACTGTTTACGCTTTTCCAATCAAAAGTGGTGTAATCGAATTTAATCATAACAAAGGAATTATCCTTTGCGAATAATATTTGAAAAGCTAAATATATTTTCAAAAAAGTGTAACTTTGGTTACACTTTTTTTTATCTTAAAAATCACCAAATCAGAAACCACAAACTGTTTTCATGAGAATATTGTTTTTAATTCTATTTTCGGTTTGCAGCCAGTTGAGCAATGCTCAAATCATTAAAACCAAAAGAGGAATTGTAACCATCGATGGTGTACATGTTGCTAAAGTAAACGATAAAGATGGTATCTATACCTTTATGGATCTCAAAGAAACTCCTATCTATACCGTGGAGTTTGTAGATAAAAGCGTTACAGATTCTGTTCGTGACAGCTACATTAAACTTAATAGGGTTTACAATAAAGACAAAACTTTAGAGTTGGATTATATTTCTCCTTCCGCATTTTCTGGGGAAGAAAAATCTGCTGTTTTTACTTGTATTAAAGATTTAAAAATTATTGACGAAAGAGGCATTAATATTAAAAATCTCGATGCCGTTTTTGCAAATTCTCCCAAAAGAAAATTAGATAACAGAACCAAAGAAGCATATACTGTAAAATCTAAAGTAGACCGGCTCAATATTACTGTAAATAATGTTGGTGAAATTTTAAGTAACGGAAAACCAGTTGGTTATTTTACCAATTTGCCCGTCAGTTTTGGTTCTGGAGATACTATTGAAGAAAAAACTTTAATAGATATTGAAATTTATGATGCGAAAAGTAAGTATATTGGAAGATATAATACGACTACTAAAAGATTAACAACCGCGAGCGGAAAAGTTTTTACCTTGTATAAAGACATGTCTGGAAGAGCTTCTATTCTAAAGTTTCCTACCTATAAATCTCTTGCCGAAAGAATGGCGATTTTAGACCCTAATTTTATTAAAATTCAAGAAAAAATTATTGTAGGTGAAGTAGTGAAAGACGGAATTGAAAAAGATAAAAAATAGATTTTATTTAAATTTAAAGAGTCCCGAAGGGACTATTTAGTAAAGGATAGGATGAAGACCTATCAAAATAATTTCAAATTAATTTTGTATAAAATATAAAAATCCTGAAATTAAATTTTTCAGGATTTTATTTTTATAAAGTGAGGAGCGAAGCTCCGAAATATGGGTTCTTTTACAAAGTCAGAATTACACCGTTTTCTTTCAATTGTTGCATCGGTTTTGAAAACCAAAACAATTCAAAATCATCAAAACTTTCTTCGTAATTATTTTTGAGATTTTGCAACATCGAAAGTTTCGAATTTTCAAAACTGTTTTCTTGCATTATTTTAATCAGCCAATCTGCTTTTTCTGTATCTAAATTGATACTTACGATATTCGTTTTTAAATGAAGCGTAATTTTTGTGTACGAATATTCATTCTGTTTTTTCTTTTTTATGCGATTCTCAGCGATTACATTTTTAGTTAAAAAAACAACTTTTGAATTGCCTTTAAATTTAAAATCTTCTTCTTCTAAAAGGCAATCATGAATATAATCTGGATGAACGGTCGTTCTCGGAATTTTAAAATCAAACCATTCCTGAAGTGGAAGCTCGAAATTAATTCCGTGCATATAATTGAACAAAGATTTCTTTAAACCAAATCCAAATTTCCCGTGGTCGATGCCGGTTTTATCAGTAAACTCGATGTCGTTGTTGGCGAAAAGTATTTCTTGTTTTATTGGAGTAACTCCAAATTCTTCAGGATTTAAACCTACCGGTGAATGCGCAGTCATTGCAAATTGATGCCAAAAAGCACTCTGTAAAATCCCCATTTCAAAAAGTTGACGAACCATTTCCAAAGAATCGACAGTTTCTTGAACCGTTTGCGTAGGATAGCCATACATTAAATATGCATGAATCATAATTCCGGCTTCGGTAAAGTTTCTTGTTACTTTTGCGACTTGTTCTACCGAAATTCCTTTATCAATAAGTTTTAGCAAGCGGTCACTTGCAACTTCCAAACCTCCCGAAACCGCAACGCAACCTGAAAGTTTTAAGAGAAAACACAAATCTCGAGTAAAACTTTTTTCAAAACGAATATTCGTCCACCAAGTTACAACAAGGTTTCTTCGCAGAATTTCTAAAGCAACTTCCCTCATCAAAGCAGGTGGAGCAGCTTCATCAACAAAATGAAAACCAGTTTCGCCAGTTGTTTGGATGAGTTCTTCCATTCTGTCGACCAGAATTTTTGCCGCAATAGGCTCGTAAATTTTGATGTAATCTAAAGAAATATCGCAAAAAGTACATTTTCCCCAATAACAACCATGCGCCATTGTAAGTTTATTCCATCTTCCGTCGCTCCATAAACTGTGCATTGGATTGGCAATTTCGATGACGGAAATATATTGGTCTAATTGTAAATCTGTATAATCTGGAGTACCAACGTCAACTTGTTTATAATCGTGTCGAGTTGAATTGTTTTTATAAACAACTTCTTGATTTTCAATAAGAAATGTTCTTTTGAATTCGAAATTTTCAGCCGCTGTATTTGTAATATTTTGATGAAGTAATTCAATCGGAAGTTCGCCATCATCTAACGTAATGAAATCGAAAAACTCAAAAACGTGTTTGTCTTTGATTTCTCTTAATTCAGTATTCGGAAAACCGCCTCCCATTGCTGTTTTAATGTACGGATAATTTTCTTTAATATACTGTGCACAACGAAAAGCTGAATATAAATTTCCAGGAAAAGGGATTGAAAAACAAACCAGTTTTGGCTGTACGAATTGCAGTTTTTCCTCTAAAATTTCTAATGTAATTCCGTCAATAAAAGTTTGATTTCCAGTAATTTTAGAGTATAATTCATCGAAAGAATTGGCAGTTTTTCCTAACCTTTCTGCGTAACGACTAAAACCGAAATCTGCGTCTATTACTTCAATAATATAATCGGATAAATCTTCTAAATATAACGTTGCCAAATGTTTAGCCTTGTCTTGCAAACCCATATTTCCGAAGGCAAATTCCATATCATCTAACTGATTGAAACGTGAAGCTTCGGGTAAAAAATTCATCGAACAAATTTGTCTTGCCAAAGTTGGTGTTTTCCCTTGAAGAAAAGAAATTACCTGATCGACGGTTTTGATATATTCGTTTTTTAAGCTAAAAATACGCTGTGAATTTTCTGAAATTGAAGAAATTTCGATGTTTTTATTGAAGATTTTTTCAAGTCCGGTTTTTGAAAATAATTGTAAAATAACTTCAATCCCCAAATCTAACTGAAAGCTTGAAATATTTTTGGTATTCAGAAAACCTTTAATATAAGCTGTTGCAGGATATGGAGTATTGAGTTGCGTAAACGGTGGAGTAATAAGAAGCAGGTCTTTCAATAAAAAAATTTTTGCAAATTTACGTTTTAAAATCAGATTTACATATTTTACTCTTTCATAGAAATGGTTTTAGAGAAAATTTATAAATTCACACTATGAAATTTTCTCAAATCGTTTTATCGGCGGCTTTTTTAGCGTTTTCAATGAATGTAAAATCTCAAAATATTGAAAATGAACAGGTTTTGAAACCATTTTTAGAAAAGCTAAATCAGGAGCAGGTTACTCAGATTTTATTTATTGGCGATTCGCACATTCAGGCAGATTATCTTACAGGATTTTTAAGAAAAGAGTTTCAAGAAAGCTACGGAAATGCTGGTCGAGGCTTGGTTTTTCCTTATCAAGTCGCGAATACCAATGGTTCTGAAGATTTTTCTTCTGCAACAAATACACCTTGGGAAACCTTTAGATTGGTTCACGAGCAAAAAGTTTTTCCCGAAATAGGAGCAAGCGGTTTTGTGATAGGAAATAAAGAAGATTCTTTTTTAGAAATCAGTTTTAAAAATTCAGAAGACAGTTTTGATAAAGTTTTGATTTACCATGATGAAAAAATGAATGGCAAATCTTTTTCTCTATATTTTGAAAATCAACCCCTTAAAAATTTTGCTGAAAAGAAATCACAATTGCTAAATCATACTGCAAAAGAAGGGCAAACTTTCCACGAAATTGTTTCTCAATACAATACAACAACCACAAAACTTCGCGCGTTGAACGGAACAAAAATTCTAAATCCTACCGCTGGTTCTGTGTATAAAGTTGAGAAAAACGATTATCAATATAATTCAGATTTCGAGAAAAGCATTAGCCTTTTCGGTCGTTTTAGTTTTACAGATTCTAAAACTGAAGTTTCTTACAAAGCGCCACAAAATGTGTTTTTGATGAGAGCTTCAAATCCTGAAGGAAATATTTTTTACGGGTTTCAGTTTTTAAAGAATGTAAAAAAAGGAGTGGTTTTCAATACAGTTGGCGTAAATGGGGCAACTTATGGAGATTTTTTGAAGTATCCGCTGCAACTACGGCAGTTATCTAAATTGAAATCTGATGTACTTTTTATTGCTTTAGGAACGAATGAAGCTTTTGGAAAAGTGGAAAAGGAAGAGTTTCAACAGAATATTGACCAAGTTGTTTCCCAGTTTAGAAAAGAAAATTCTAAACTCCCGATTGTTTTAATTGGTCCTCCCGATAATTTACCAAAAGAACCTCGAACTTTAGAAATTATTGGTTGGATAAAAGAAAGTGCCACAAAAAATAACGTTGCTTTTTTCAATCTTTTTGCAGCGATGGGCGGAAAAGGATATTTTAAGAAAGCACAAGCCAAAAAAGAGGCGAGTGGTGATGGAGTTCACTATTTAAAACCTGGCTACGAAAATCAAGCGGAAACAATTTGGAAAGCGATAAAAAAAACTGCAGAATAAAATCTGCAGTTTTTTATGCTTAAAACTGAAGGTAAATCGGTAAAACCTGTTCTGCAGTTTTGAAATATCCGTAAAGAATTAGGAACGCAAAAAAGACAAGAACGTAAGCAACAAGCGGAATTGTCTTCATTTTGCTTAGCGTTTTTTTTGCAGCATCGTCGGGAATAAAATGAATAATCATCGCGAAACCAATCATCCAAATTACCTTTTTGTAGTTTTCGTAAAACGGTAAAAATACGTCTGCATCGAAGTTGTAGATAATTTGATTAATCATCGTCATGGCTGCATCGAAGTTTTCGGCTCTAAAGAAAATCCATCCAAAACATACAAAATGGAATGTGAAAACTCCCATAATTACTTTGTAAACCAATGAATTATTTACTTTAGCTAATGATCTTCCTGTGGAAAGCATCCAAATTTTATGAATTCCTAAACCGATACCGTGAATGGCTCCCCAAATAATGAAATTCCAGCTTGCGCCGTGCCAAAAACCTCCTAAAAGCATGGTTGTTAAAAGGTTGAAGTTTGCGGCAATTCCTTTTGTATCACGTGTAATCATAGCTGGGAGAAGGAAAATTAAGAGTAAAATAGCCGAAATTCCTGAAGCGTAGATGTAATTAAGTTTAAAAAGATTTACAGACATTAAAAATGCTCCTGCCAAGAAAAGAGTTACAAAAATAAAAGAACCGATAGAGAATTTTCTGTTTCCTCCCAACGGAATATAAAGGTAATCTTTTAACCAAGAAGAAAGAGAAATATGCCATTTTCTCCAAAATTCCGTAATATTTTTACTTTGATAAGGCGAAATAAAGTTAGCTGGAATTTTAAAACCAAGCCACAACGCAATACCAATCGCAATATCGCTGTAGCCGCTAAAATCACAGTAAATAACCATCGCATAACCATAAACCGCAAAAAGATTTTCCAGACCTGTATGAAGAGACGGCGTATCGAAAATATAGTTAACCAGATTTAAAGTAATGTAATCAGAAATCACCAACTTCTTGATTAAACCTGAAACAATTAGATAAAATCCCATCGCAAAATCGTACTCCGTAATTCGATAAGGTTTATTGATTTGAGGGACAAAATCATGTGCTCTTACAATAGGACCCATCATAAGTTTCGGGAAGAAGGAAAGGAAAAGCAGATAATCTGTAAATTTTTTCGCAGGTCTGAAATCTCCACGATAGACATCGATGGTGTAACTCAAATTTTCAAAAGTGAAGAATGAAATTCCAATGGGTAAAATAATATGCAACGGATTGAATTCTGTATTGAAAAGTTCGTTCGAAACGGTAATGAAAAAGTTGGTGTACTTGTAATAAAATAGGATGGCAAGGTTGATAACAATGCTCAAAATTAAAAGCGAAGTCTTCCCAGATTTGTTTTTAGTATGATAAATGAAATTGGAAATTGCATAGTTTATTAACGCTGAAATAATAACCAAACCTACAAACCAACCACTTGCTTTGTAAAAAAAATACAAAGAAAAGAACGTGAAAACATATCTTCTCGCCGTATGATGGTTTTTTAGAATGAAAAATAATACAATAAAAAGCGTAAAAAAATACACGAAAAAACCATTATTAAATAATAAAGGATTTTTAGGATCATACAAAAACTGGCTCAGAAAGGCATTCCAGTCGAAGGTAGAAAAAAGATTTTCTAAAGATTTCATTGAGCAGTTGGAGTATTAGGTTTGTATTTTTTGTAGTCTTTCATGAGGGCTTGATAAATTTTCTGAGCTAAATATTCGCTCCCTTTCATATTTGGATGTATATAATCTTTATTGGCTAAAGGCGGATTTTGCGATGCCCATTTTACAATTGAATTTTCGCCACCCATGGTTTCAAAAAGATTGAAAAAAGCAAGATGATTATCGAATGCCAATTTTGCCTGTGCTTCTAAAACATTTGGAATTCCTGTTGCAGTTTGGTAAGTTCCGTTGTAAAGGAAGGCTCGGTCTGCACTGCTTATCAATAAAATATCACTATCTGCAAAAGCTTTATTGAATTTCTCTAAAACCGGAGTCATATTTTTAGTATAAAAAGTAAAATCAGAAGAGTCTGGCTTCCACAAAAGATTTACACCGTATTGCATTATAATAAGGTCGTAATGATTGGCTTCCTGAACCGATTTTAAGAAATTTTCATCAATTTTTTTGAATTCAATTCCGGTGATTCCTCTGAAAGAGAAGTTATCAAGGATAATTCCGTTTTCAGATTCGAAACTCATTCCGTATAAACGATAATTTGCTGCGTTGCTTTTAAAATTGGCAGTTCTTGTACTATCAGAAGATAATAATTGTGAATTAACGATGCTTTTTCCTTCAAGACGAATCGTTTTTCCGTTTAAATTAACAGTTGCAGCGTTAGAATTTCCGTAAAGAAGATATTTTTGCAGGGAAGGAACAACTTGAACAGATTTATCTTTAAACTGTGTATTTCCAACTCCGTTAAAGCTAAAACCAGAAACGTAGATGTTTTTCGCATCTTTATCCATGAAATTAGTGGTTTCCCAACCGCTTCCTTCAATAGAAGCTGTTTGTCTGAAATTCCCAACATTGGTATGAATGGGAAGAAAACCTACACCGTAACCGCCAAATTCTTTTTGCAGAAGACTTCTAAGGGTTTGTGTAAGCATATCTCCTTCAATCATGCTGTCGCCAAAATAAGCAATTCTGATTTTCCCTTTTCCTGTAGTTTTTAGCTGATGAAGTTTCTCCGCAAAGTGGGAGAGTGTGTTGATATTCTCGTCTTTATAAAAACGAGTAATAAGGTCTGGCTTTTTATAAAGCTCAAAATCTGTCGCTAAATTGTCAGTTCGACTATTTTTCGCGAATGTTTTTATGTCTTTATTTTCTTCTTTAACATCAGATTCTAATACATCCGTTAAAAGATTTACTTTATCAAAAGGCTCCCATTTGTAGCCGAAAGCAAGGCTAATCACTGATGAAATAAGATATATAAAAAAACAAATGGTAACCAGTGATACCACCCGCCAATTTCTATTTTGAGACATAAAAATTTAAGGAAATTTAAGACGCTAATTTACTTAGTTTCCATATTCCTTACAAGATGAAATAAAAAAAGCTTCAAAAAATTTTGAAGCTCTTATTTTTACTTTTTTCTGTGCTTTCCAGGAAGGAAAATTTAGTCTTTAAGTTGGTATTTGTGAATGATGAGATTAATCTTCCTCATCCATTCTCCGGGTTGTGTAGAGTAACCTGCGCTTGCGATGGCTTTTACCCATTTTCCGAAGTCTTCAGTTCCTTTTAAGGCGCTGTAATAATTTTTTCTGGCAATTAGCTTACAAAAAGCTTCGTAGCTTGCTTCTTTAGATTCAAATTGTTTGTATCTAGAACCAATGTTGTTTTTGCCTACAATTCCGAAATGATTATTTAATGTTTTAGAATTTTTGCTTGTTCCACCTCCCGATTCTACAAAAGCTACTGCTAAAATAATAGAACTTGGGATGCCGTACTTAGTAGAAAGTTTTTCTGCAAGAGTTTTGTTTTTTTGTATATAGTTCTGTTTCTGCTGTGCATTTAAGTTTAAAGAAACAAAGCTTAATACCAAACTCAAAATTACAATTCTTAAGTACTTTAGATTGTGTTTCATAATTGTATGTTTTGAAATCATGGTTGCAAATGTACCCCGATGAAAACTAAGTGCCTAATTTTTAACAGAATATAACGCCTAATTGCTGTTTTAAAGCGATATTAAGTTAAAATTTGTTAAAAATTTTGAATTAATAATTGTTTAATAATTTAATTAAAAATGATTTGTTTTGTGATTGATTGTTTAAAATTAATCTTTAAAATTATGAAATAAATAAAATTTTTAGAAAAATTAATTGTTTTTGTGCTTATCGCAAATTTTCAATTTTTGATTTTTTCCTTCCCTATAAAATAATGTTTTTATCGAAAAAGGAATTTTAATAACGATGTTTTTTGATGAATTTTCATTGATTTTTAGTTCTTTAGCTTTTTGAAAAAAAAGACATAAACACAAAAAACCTCAGAGAAAATCTGAGGTTCTATATTTCGTAAAGTTTAAAAATTAAATTTCTTTAAAGCTTAAACCTTGTTCTGCTAAAAGTTGTTGCTCCATTTGCTTGTAATGTCCGTTCACCAATTTATCGTGAATTGCTTCAAATGCAGCTAAAGTTTCGTTGATTTCTGCGTCTGTGTGAGAAGCAGTAGGGATTAATCTTAGTAAAATCATTCCTTTAGGAATAACTGGGTAAACTACAACTGATGTAAAGATTCTGTAGTTCTCTCTAAGGTCTTTTACCAAAAGAGTTGCTTCTACAGGCGACCCTTGCATCATTACCGGAGTTACACAAGTGTTGGTATCACCAATGTTGAAACCTCTTTCTTTTAATCCGTTTTGAAGTTTGTTGGTGTTTTCCCAAAGTTTATCTTTAATCTCAGGTCTTGTTCTTAAAAGTTCTAATCTTTTTAAACCTCCAATTACCATTGGCATTGTTAAGGATTTAGCGAAAATTTGAGACCTCAAGTTGAATTTCAAATATCTGATGATTTCTTTGTCTCCCGCGATGAAAGCTCCAAAACCAGCCATAGATTTTGCAAAAGTAGAGAAGTAAACATCGATTTGGTCTTGGCATTCTTGCTCTTCACCTGCTCCAGCTCCAGTTTTACCTAAAGTTCCGAAACCATGAGCGTCGTCTACTAAAAGTCTGAAGTTGTATTTAGATTTTAATTCGCAAATTTCTTTTAGTTTACCTTGTTGACCTCTCATTCCGAAAACTCCTTCAGTAATTACTAAAATACCACCTCCAGTTTCTTGCGCTACTTTTGTTGCTCTCTGAAGGTTTTTTTCTAAACTTTCAATATTGTTGTGCTTGTAAGTAAATCTTTTTCCTGCGTGAAGTCTTACTCCGTCTACGATACAAGCGTGAGAATCTACGTCATAAACGATTACGTCGTTTCTGCTTACCAAAGCATCAATGGTAGAAACCATCCCTTGATATCCGAAGTTTAAAAGATATGCAGATTCTTTTTGAACAAAATCAGCCAATTCTCTTTCTAACTGTAAATGCTGTTCTGTCTCTCCAGACATTGCTCTTGCTCCCATTGGATAGAACATTCCGAATTCTGCAGCAGCTTGTGCATCCGCTTCTTTTACTTCAGGATGATTACACATTCCTAAATAATCGTTTGCGCTCCAGAAAATTACTTCTTTACCTTGAAATTGCATTCTTGGCCCGATTGGTCCTTCTAATCTTGGGAAGATAAAGTATCCTTCTCCGTAATCTGCAAACTGTCCTAATGGTCCCGGGTTTTCTTTTATTCTTTTAAAAATATCCGACATGTCTCGTATGTGATTTTTAAGTAAAAAAGCCTTTTGTGATTTACAAAAAAGGCTTGTTATAATAATTTAATTCTTTTTATTTAATGATTTCTGTTTTAAAAACATCATCGTAGTTATGAAAACAGTTGTTTACAAAACCTTGTTCAGCCATCCATTTATCGCTATACACTTTAGTAATGTATCTTGAACCATGATCTGGATAGATTAAAACAACAAGATCATTCTCTGTAAACTGATGAGAGTTTGCATATTGCATTAAAGCTTGAGTAACCGCCCCTGTAGTATAACCACCCATTATTGCTTCTTTTAAAGCAACTTCTCTTGTTCTGTAGGCAGACATCTCGTCGTTTACACGTACAAATTCATCAATCTTATCAAATAAAAGAGCAGAAGGGATTAAATTTTTTCCCATTCCTTCAATTTGATAAGGGTGTACATCTTCTTGATTTATTTCTCCTGTCTCGTGAAACGTCTTAAGGATTGAACCATGTGCATCTACACCTATAATTTTAATATCAGGATTTTTCTCTTTTAAAAACTTTGCTGAACCCGATAAAGTTCCTCCAGTTCCTGTACAAGCAAAAAGATGGGTTATTTTTCCCTGGGTTTGCTCCCAAATTTCAGGTCCTGTAGTTTGGTAGTGTGCATCAATATTTAATTCGTTAAAATATTGATTGATGTATACCGAATTAGGGGTTTCGGCTGCAATTCTTTTTGCAACTTCGTAGTATGATCTGGGGTCATTCGCAGGAACATTTGCTGGGCAAACATATACCTGTGCTCCAAGAGATTTTAGGTAAGCGATTTTTTCCGGTTTGGTTTTGTCGCTTACAGCAAGAATACATTTGTAGCCTTTAATAATACACACCATGGCTATCGAAAACCCGGTATTTCCGGAAGTGGTTTCCACCACAACAGAATCATTGTTTAATAAACCTTTTTTCTCTGCGTTTTCTATGATATGAAGTGCAATTCTATCTTTGGTTGAATGTCCAGGATTATATGATTCTAACTTGGCATATACAGTTGCGGGAATATCTTTTGTAACAGTATTAAGCTTCACCATAGGGGTATTCCCTATAAGGCCAAGAATATTATCGTAAACATTACTCATTATAAATCTATTGTTAATTTTTCAACAAAAATCTGACCGCAAAAATACAAAAAATTCTATAACTATAAAGTTTTGTTTTGTTCTACAGCATTGATGTGTAAAAAAAATGATATTTTTTTTCGTGTTTTTTGGTTTTTGCAGTCAAAATGTACGCCAAATTTTTTAAATTTTGTTAAAATCGATATAAAATCATCTAAAAATCTTATTTTCGCAAGATTGATTTAATACTATGAAAAACTGGACTTTCAGGCAATGGAACACCGTTCTCGGATGGGTGATTTTCGCCATTGCATTTATCACGTACCTTTCGACCATAGAACCCAACTTTAGTTTTTGGGATTGTGGCGAGTATATTTCTTCTGCTGTAAAACTTGAAGTAACCCACGCTCCGGGAGCTGCTCTCTTTCAGATTGTAGGTGCGGTGGCAGGAATTTTTGCGTTTGGAAATGGAGAAAATTACTCTGTGGTAATAAATGCAATGTCTGCACTTTTTAGTGCATTTACAATTCTTTTTTTATTTTGGACAATTACTCATTTGGTGAGAAGATTGCTGAATAAAGATTTTGAAGAAGTTACAAAACATCAAGAAATTGCTATACTTTTTTCTGGTGTAATTGGAGCTCTTTGTTTTACTTTTTCAGATACATTTTGGTTTTCTGCAGTAGAAGGAGAAGTTTACTCTATGGCTTCTATGTTTATTGCGTTGTTGGTTTGGTTGGTAACCAAATGGGAAAACGAATATCTTTCTCCAGATTCAGATCGTTGGATTGTTTTAATTTTCTTCATTGTGGGTCTTTCTGTGGGCGTTCACATGATGTGTATGTTGGCAATTCCTGCAGTATGTCTTGTTTATTATGCAAGAAACTACGAGTTTACTTGGAAGAACTTTCTTGTTGCAAATGGAGTAACTTTAGTAATATTAGCGATTGTCTTTAAATTTATCTTCCCATTAATCATGACAATGTTTGGATGGTTAGAAATTTTTATGGTAAACGGATTAGGTCTTCCTTTCCATTCTGGGACTATTGTTGGTTTTGTTTTAATGGTTGCTATTTCATATTTCATTATAAAATATGCGAGAAAAACTAAAAGAAAAATCTATCAAACTATTGCTCTTTCTGCGGTATTTATGATTATCGGATTTTCTTGTTGGATGGTAATCCCTATAAGAGCAAATGCAAACCCACCAATGAACCTTAATGATCCGGATACTGCAATTGGTATGAAAGATTATTATAACAGGGAGCAATATGGTGACTGGCCAACATTTTACGGGCAAAACTATACAGCTTTTCTTGATGCAAACGGAATTCAGAAAAACGAAGACGGTAGTTTTAAAACTGATAAAACTGGCGACATTTACGAGAAAGACGAAAAAACTGGTAGATATATAAAAACTGGTGAAAGGTTTAATTATGTATTTAATAAAGATCATGTAAGCTTAATGCCTAGAATGTTCAGTGAAGACAAAGCTGTAATGGGTAATTATATGGCAATGTATGGTGCTCCAGATTTTACTTTCAATTTTGACAATCCGGATATTGCAGACAGCCCAGAAGCTCAGGAAATCTTTAATGAGCTTAGAACAAAATACGATCAAAAAGAAATTACTGTTTCTGATTATTTAAAAGTAAGACCTTATGATTTGATTAAAGTACAAAAACCTTCTTTGATCGATAATATGGATTACTTTATTACTTTTCAAAATGGGTATTATTTTGTAAGATATCTTTTCTGGAATTTTGCCGGAAGACAAAATGATCTTGAAGGAAACCAGGAAATTACTAAAGGAAACTGGATTTCTGGTATTCCTTTCATCGATAATGCTTTGTGGGGAGATCAAGACGCGATGCCTGCAAAATTCAAAAACGAAAGTACAGTAGCATTTTTCTTCCTACCTTTATTATTAGGTTTTTTAGGAGCATTTTTTCAGCTCAACAGAGATTTTGGAAGATTCTATGCCATTCTTTCTTTGTTTATTTTAACGAGTATAGGTATTATTTTCTACACCGGAGTAAAACCTTACGAGCCGCGTGAAAGAGATTATGCAATGGTTGGTTCGTTTTATACTTTTGCTATTTGGATTGGTTTGGGAGCAGGTGCCATTCTTTGGTATTTGCAATCTAAAGTAAAATCTAACGCAGCAAATGTAGGTTTTGGAGTACTTCTATTAGGAGTTCCTTTCTTAATGGCATTCCAAAATTATAACGTACACGATAGAAGTGAGCGTTATACTGCTTACGATTATTCATATTCTGTACTTAAATCTTTACCGAAAAACGACATTCTTTTTGTATATGGAGATAACGATACGTACCCAGTTTGGGCAATGCAGGAAACTGAAAGATTTAGAGATGATGTAAAAGTGGTAAACTTTACACTGCTTTCAACACCTTGGAATATCGATCAGGTGAAAAGAAGAACATACAACGCAATGCCAGTTCCAGGGCAACTTACTCATGATGATTATAGAGATGGTGTGAATGATCAAATTTATATCATGAAACCAGGAGACTGGAAAAATATTTTTGAAACTCTTCAGGAAAAAGGTACAGCTGAAAGTGTTTTGAAAGCTTTCCAAAATTATATTGTGAAAGATTCTATGACAGTAAAAGAGGCTGTAAACTTTATTAAAATGCGTTCTCCGGAAAAAGATGAAGTATTAAAAGAAATCTTCGGAAGCGAAAAATTTGAAAAGTACAATTTCTTGCCTGTAAATAAATTTGTAATTCCTGTAAATAAAGCAAATGCATTAAAATCAGGAACAATTAATGCAGCAGATTTGCCAAACGTTGTAGATCAAATTACAGTAAAGTATGAAGCTAATACTTTGTATAAAAGCAATTTGATTATGTTTGATATTTTGGCAAACTTCGACTGGAAAAGATCAATTAATTTCTCTTCTGGAGGTGTTTATGACAATGAAAATATTTTCTATCTTAATGAATATTTACAGTTTGATGGGTTCAGTTACAGATTGGTTCCTATCCGTACAGAAAGAAGTAGTGATGGCGAAATGGGAAGAGTAGATGCAGATAACCTTTATAATGTTGTGAAAAACTTTAAGTGGGGTAATTTTAAAGATTTAAATGTGCATTTTGATGAAACGGCAACTTCAAATATCATTAGTTATAGAGGAGCTGCAAGTAGAGCTGCTGCTGCTTTAGCTTTAAAAGGAGATAAAAAGAGAGCGTTAGAAATCTTAGATTTAGCTTCAAAAGAAATTCCTGCAGAGAAGTTTAACGATCCTAGATCATTAAGTTCTATGGTGTATGGGTATCTAATGGCGGGGCAGGAAAAGAAAGCGCTAGATCTTGCAGAAGTTTTGAAAAAAGGAATTTTTGAAGAATACGATTTCTATTTAACTCTAAGTTCAGGTGAACAACGAAATATTGGAAGGGCGATGAAATCTAAACCAGCAGAATATTCTCTTGTTGTAACTGCCGTTACCGATGCTTACACAAGATTGGGGCAAAAGCAAAAAGCTTACAATTACTTGGTGAAATCTATAGAACCAATTGATAAAAAATTCAATGCTTTTGTAAAAGATCTTCAATCAATGGGCAAAGAAAAAGCAACTCAAAAAGCAGAAGATATTCAAAAGATAACCCCATATTATCAATATCTTTTTGATGTAATGGAGCCTTTTGATTCTACTTACGCTAAAGAAAAAGAAAATCAGATTACACGTGCGATAATGAACGTTACTCAGTAAATCAATAATTAAAACGGAACTTCGGTTCCGTTTTTTTTTGTCTTGAAAATCAGCAATAATAGGCTATATTTGCAAAAAAACTCAAGTACGATGACCGATTCCGGAAACAAAAAACTTCCCATTTACGCATTTTTTCTGGCTCTTATTGTAAAGATTATTTTCTTGTTTACACACCATATTCAAGAAGATGCTTTTATTACTTGGCGGGTTGCTCAGAATCTTTTGGATTACGGAGTAATTGGCTTCAACGGAGAAACTAAAATTTCTGCCTCTACAACGCACTTGTATGTTTTTGTGTCGTACATTTTTAATTTAGTTTTTGGCAAAGAAAATTTCATAGAACCTTTATTACTTTTTAATTCGATTCTTTTTACAATAGGAAGCGTTCTTTTATCGCATCTCCTGTTTAAAAACAATAAACTTAAAGCTATTTTCATTGTATTATTTGGCCTTTTACCTCCCTCAATAAAGATTTCTATCCTAGGAATGGAATACGGAATAGTCTTCTTTTTAGAAATGGCTTTACTTTATTATGGTTTCAAAAAGGAGAAAAAATGGGTGCTTTTCTTTTTACCGGCATTCATTATGTTTACAAGAATAGATACCGTTATTTTCTTGGGGATTACATTTATTATCGATGTAATTTGGAATAAAAGAATTCGCTGGACCTATGTTTTCGGAGGAATTTTTGGACTTGCTGTTTCTTTATCTTTCAACTGGTTTTATTTTGGCGAAGTGGTAAACAACACAAT
Organism: Chryseobacterium sp. HNCC26DJ239; assembly: GCF_057180445.1. Classification (NCBI taxonomy): domain Bacteria; kingdom Pseudomonadati; phylum Bacteroidota; class Flavobacteriia; order Flavobacteriales; family Weeksellaceae; genus Chryseobacterium; species Chryseobacterium sp. HNCC26DJ239. The sequence continues at coordinate 194,063 of NZ_JBXUGJ010000001.1, read as the reverse complement.
TGTCGCTAAAAAATTAAGGTATGACGGAAACTTCAATGTTGCCCAAAGTTGGGAGTATTTCAATTACAATTATGGTAATTTTTGGGGAATGATAAAACTACCGGGAACTTTTAATCCGATAACCATATTAATTGCTATTTTCGAGCTGCTGTGCTTTATTTATCTTGTAAGACAACGTAATAGCAGAAATTATTTTCTATGGATTATTTTTATTTTCGCCTGGGTAAAACAGTTGGTTTTTATTTCTCAGAAAAGTCTATTCGATTGGTATTACTGGGTTCCACAGATTTTATTATTTGTTCCCGTACTTATATTTATTCTGGAAATTAAAGAAAAAAGAAACCTTTGGCTTACATTGTTTATCTTTTTCTATATTTTGCCAATGGTTGCTTTTCAAGCCGTACATTCTATTGCGACAGGAAACGGCGAGTGGAATTACAGAAGACAAATTGGTCTGTTTCTTCATACCTACGAAAAAGACAAAAAACAGTGGATTTTGCTTGAACCAGCGGGTTATGTGCCATATTTTTCCGGTTTAAAAACAATTGATGAAGTAGGCTTGGTTGATAAAAAAATTCAAAACGAAATTATTAAAGACCGAAAAAATTATTGGATAAATACGGTTAAAAACAGACAGCCGAAATACCTTCTTTCGTATCAAAATCTTTTCGCTGAAAAAGATTCTGCTTATTATAAGCAAAACTATAAATTGATAAAAGAATACCGAATTAAAAATTATTTGAAAAACGACAACGTTATTCTGGAAAAAATTTATCGCCTAAAACCGTCTGGGACAGATTATAATCTCTATGAAAAAGTAAAAAAATAGAATTTTAATTAGCTTTAATGAATCTGTGTTAATATTTTAAAAATATAGGTCAAATAAAGGTGAATTCCTTTGCTATATATGCTTTTTATTATTAATTTTACTTTTTTAAAATTCATTTGTAGAATGATTCTGAGCGATGCATCAAATTATCAAATAAAAAAAGTAGGATTTTTTGTAAAACCGCTTACTGAGATAATTCAAATTAATAATAATTCTAGACAATTCAATAATCATCAGTATTACACCATTGTAATATCTGTTGATGCTTTAACACTGAAAACGGACTTGGGCGAAGTAGCTGTAAATCCGAAATCTGTTGTTTATATTGGGCCGGGAAGAATATTTGAACTTCTTGGTGAGGTTACAAAAGAGACTTTTTGTATTGTTTTCAGATCATGTTTTTACGAAAGAACACCTCAAGATAGTTTTTTTATTAATTCTAAACTATTTTTCAACGCTCATTCAAATTTTTACATTGTTCCTATTTGCGAAAGTTGCTTCCACGAGAAAACAGCTCTTGCTAACAGAATGGAAAAGTTCAAATTGAAAGATGAAAGTCTTTATATTTCTTCAGCTCATAATTTTATCGAGTCTTTGCTTTTACATGCTTTTTTAGCGCAGGAAGAAGAAATTGTGATTGAAGACGAAAAGTTTGAATATGTTTCTTATGTAAATCGTTTCAGAGTATTGTTGCAAAGAGATTTTAAAGAACACAAAAAAGTTTCTTATTATGCGGGAGAGCTTCAGGTCTCCACAAGGAAGCTTACAGAGATCTCTGAATTGGTTGCCGGTAAAAAAGCAAAACAGCTTATTATCGAGAAAGTAATTAAAGAATCAGAAAATGCTTTGAAGTTTTCTTCACACACGATTTCTGAAATTTCGTATAACTTAGGATTTAATGATGAAGGAAATTTTACCAATTTCTTTAAAAAATATACAGGGAAAGTCCCGAGTGAAATGCGAGAACTTGTTTAAATTCTAATTTCACATTTTTATTGAAATTCTTAGATTGAAAAACACCGCTGATTGTGCGATAAAACATAATAAAAAAAAGATTCTGAAATTTTTCAGAATCTTTTCTTTTAGTTTTAAACGTATCTTTTACACAATCAAAGTATTTTCTTTTTTAAAGTTATTAAGAATTGGTTTTCCTATTAAACTCGAAAAAATATTTTGCATTTCATGGATGTATCTGCATTTTACAGAGTTTCCGTAAATTTTTAATCCTTCGATTATTTTTTTTGCAGAAAGATCAAAATCATATTTTATAAAATTTTCAGGTCTTTCATATCTTATTCTCTGTTCCGAACTGTATGTTTTAGAAAAACCAAGCTTCTGCAACCAATCTTCATTAATAGGTATGGGTTGTATATCTTCCGCAGATACTGTTATATTAGAAAAATCGTTTTCTATTTTTACATAATAATGATTTTCTTTAGGCTCAAATATTTCTTTTACTGCAAATGTCTGGTTTTGGTATTCTACCAGATTTGTGATTTTAAGTTCTGTAATATTCATGATGATTTTGGTGGTATTATAAGTATATTCTCTACCAAACAAATTGTATGCCCAGAATCTAGTGTTTGTGGTATGTAGCAGGTTTTTTAAGAACTTTTTAATATTTATTCATTATCACATTTACGACACCGCTTCTTTATAAATTTCCAGCGCACGTTCACGAGCTTTTTTGTGCTCAACAATAGGGAAAAGAATATAGTCGGAGGGAAGCCATTTTCTGATATATTTTGCGTCTTTATCAAATTTTTTCTGCTGTTCTTCCGGGTTGAAAACTCTAAAATATGGTGCGGCGTCGCAACCACAACCAGCTGCCCATTGCCAGTTGCCGTTGTTGGAAGACAGATCGTAATCTAAAAGCTTTTCTGCAAAATAAGCTTCTCCCCATCGCCAATCTATTAAGAGATGCTTGGTAAGAAAGCTTGCTACAACCATTCGAACGCGATTGTGCATAAAGCCAGTTTCGTTTAATTGTCTCATACCTGCGTCTACAAGGGGGTAACCGGTTTTGCCTTCACACCACAGTTTAAACTCTTCTTCATTATTTCTCCATTTTATATTTTCGTATTTTTCTTTGAAACATGTGGTGACAACTTTCGGAAAATGATATAAAATTTGCATGAAAAATTCTCTCCAAATCAGTTCATTAAGCCAGGTTTCGTTGTTTTGCGAAGCAAATTCTACACATTTTCGTACAGAAATGGTTCCGAATCTGAGTGCGGTACCGAGATGTGAAGTAGCATCAAGTGAAGGAAAATCTCTTGTTTCGTGATAATTTTTTATCAATTTTTCCTGCAGCTGTGGAACTGAAAATTCAAGTTCTGTTTTGTTGAAGCAAATTTCTTTTAATTCCAATATTTGGAAAGATTGATTCTGATAAAAGCCCGTAAAATCAAAGTCTTTAAAATTGAATTCCAAATTACGATACGCTTCTTTCCATTTTCTGGAATAAGGAGTGTACACTGTATAAGGTAATTTATCACTTTTTACGATGTCATTTTTTTCGAAAATTACTTGATCTTTATAATCAAGCATTTTGATATTGTTTTTTGCTAAAAACTCTGCAATTCTTCTATCTCTTTCAATTGCTTGTGGTTCGTAATCGCGGTTGCAGTACACGGTTTCTACTTCAAATTCTTTTAGAATTTTTGTGAAAGCATCAAGTGGCGTATCAAAATACGTTCTTGTGCTGCTGCCGTAAGTATTTAATTGCTGATTGATGTTTTGTAAAGCTTGATGGATATAATCTACTCTTTTATCATCTTTATTTTCGAGTTTAGAAAGAATTTCTTTATCAAAAATGAAGATGGGAAGCACTTTTTTATCACTTTTCAATGCTTCATAAAGAGCGGTGTTGTCGTCTAAACGAAGATCTCGTCTAAACCAGAAAATATTTATTTTGCTCATATTTTTTTAATTTTAGGAAGAAATAAAGATTCCATAGAATCAATTCAAAACCATAGAAAAAATCTTCAACTGGGATGGTAAGAATTCGGTACCCCATAAATTCTTCAGGGTTGTAATTTACAACAGGAGAGGGGAGTCCGGTTCCTGTAAGTAAACCATTTACCATTAAAAAACCAGGACTCAAAAGTAGGTAAATAATTAATGCTTTTCCTATCCAATCGGCTTTCAGAACGTATTTTAAGATAAGAATACTAAAGCTACAAGTTGTAAAAGCGGTAAATGTGTAGACTTGCTCACGGAAATAAATTGCTGTTGAAAATAAAGCAGCTGAAAACAGTAAGAGCAAAGGGTTTTCTATTTTTTTTATCCATGAAAAATTAAAAAACTTATCAAGGCAAAAATAGGTGAAAACACATGAAAAAGGAATGCATAAAAAGAACAAAACTTCTTCTATTGGAAGATTGTAAAGAGATAGACCGATGGTGTATTGATGGCTGAACCACCAAACTTTTTTTGCGGTAAATACCATATCCCATCCAATAAAAAATAAAGCAACAAAGGATGATGATAAAATAAAAGCTTTAAAAAACTTATTGAATTTTATCTTCGGGTGAAACGAAAAAATAAAACATATAAATATGGTAAAAAAGTTGATTAATAGATAGGTATACTGCATCATTTTTTGTCTTTTTTAAAGTACATTTTAAAGTATTTTACAGGTACCCACAGAAATCCAAAGCATTCGCCGTATTCTTTTCCTGTGTGTTTATGATGTTGTTTATGAGCTCTTCTAATAGCCAGTAAATAAGGGTTCTGTGTGTTTCTTAGTATCTTGAAACGTTGATGTATAAAGATGTCGTGCACAAAAAAATAGGCCATTCCGTATAGCGTAATTCCTAAAGCGATATAAAAGTAAGCATTAAATCCATTGATGGTTCCGTAATACATTAAAGCAATGGTAGGAATTGCAAAAATCAGAAAAAAATAATCGTTGCACTCAATATGACCTTCGTTAGAATGATCGTGATGATCTCTGTGTAAAAACCACATAAAACCATGCATTACGTACTTATGAATGCACCATGTGATGCCTTCCATAATAAAAAATGTGATTAAAACGATTAAGAAATTCATAGAATTTTAACTAGGGTGTAAATTTTTTAGCTAATATTTTGTAGCGGTAATCGAAAATATGTTCAAGTCTTTTTTTTACCATAATATTGTGTGCGATTTCGCCTAGAAAACCTAGTGGCAATTCGTAATCTACCGTATCAATCATCAAAACACCTTTTTCGTTGGGGATAAACTCGTGATGATGGTTCCAGAGTTTAAAAGGGCCTTTTTTCTGAAAATCGGTAAAACTTTTTTCTTTTTCAACCTGAGTAATTTCAGTTTGCCACTCCAATTTAAGTCCAAATAAAGGAGATACATAGTAGTCGATAATCATTCCTTCATATATTTCTTCGTTTTTTAGGTCTGTTCTTACAATAAAACTCATGTCTTTTGGAGTAATTTCAGACAGATTTTTTGCTGCAGAGAAAAAATTCCATGCTGTAGAAATATCACAATGAAGTTGCTGAGTTCGTTTAAGGGTGTGAATCATAAATTTATATTAGATAATCGCGATTTTATATTGAAGATAACTGCTCATCATTACGGCTATTTTCTTTCCGTTTGAAATTCTAATTCTTTTCTTTAAAATAGATTGTGGAGGTGTTTTTCTTATTTTATTGAATAAAGAAATATAATATCTATAGGCTAAGTAGACGCCAAATTTTGAGGATTTTGGCAGCATTTTTATTCCTTCCAAAGCAAGTCTAAATTCTTCCTGTATATCTTTTTCAATCTGTAATTTATCTTCAGTATTAAAATTAAGAATATTCACTCCCGGAAAATAGGTTCGTCCTAAAATTTCAAAATCGTCATTCAAATCACGCAAAAAGTTTACTTTTTGAAAAGCAGAGCCCAGTTTCATGGCGAATGGTTTTAGTTTTTCAAACATTTGCAAATCGCCGTCTACAAAGACATGTAAACACATTAAACCCACCACTTCTGCAGATCCAAGAATATATTCTTTGTAAAGTTCAGAATTGTAATCTATTTTGTGAAGATCCATTTCCATGCTTTTCAAGAATTGATTTATTAACGAATGATCGATTTTATATTGATAAACAGTTTCCTGAAAAGACTGTAGAATGGGGTTTAAAGAAATTTTTTCAGACAACGCTTCTTCTGTCTGAATTTTTAATCTTCTAAGCAAAATATCTTTATCGTATCCATGAAAACTGTCTACAATTTCATCCGCAAGTCTTACGTAGCCGTATATCGCATAAACAGCATCTCGAATTTTTGGGGACAATGCCAAAATCCCAAGCGAAAAACTTGTACTGTATTGCTTTGTAGTTTGCTTGCTGATTTTATAAGAAAGTTCGTCGAATTTCTGTTTCATATCATTAAGATTAAATTGTGACTAAATTTGCAGCTATTTTACCTGAAATAATAGACGGCGGAACACCTGGTCCCGGAACCGTTAATTGCCCTGTGTAAAATAGATTTTTTATTTTTTTATTCTTAACCGAAGGCTTTAAAACAGCGGTTTGGCTTAAAGTATTGGCAAGTCCATAAGCGTTACCTTCGTAGGCGTTGTAATCTTCTTTAAAATTATCCAGACAAAAGCTTTTTTTATAAATAATTGCATCCTCCAAATTTTCTGTTTTTGTATGTTTTTCAATTCTTTGCATCATGTTTTGAAAATACTTCTCTCTCATTTCCGCAGAGTCTTCAATCCCTGTAGCAACAGGCATTAAAAGAAAGAGATTTTCACAGTTTTGAGGAGCAACGGTTGGATCTGTTTGTGAAGGACAGCATACATAAAAAAGAGGTTTTGAAGGCCATTTTTTATCATCATAAATTTCTGAAGTATGTACATCCAAAGAGTTTTCAAAGAAAAGTGTGTGATGATGAATGTTAATTTTTTTATTCAGTCCTAAATAAAAAATAAGGCATGAAGGGGCGAAAGTTCTGGTTTTCCAATATTCTGAAGGATAATTTTTTTGATTGTGATCAATAAGTTTAGATTCTGTGTGATGATAGTCACAAGAAGCAATCACGCTATCAAACTTTATTTCTTCTCCATTTACTGTGATTGATTTTACTTTACCGTTCTCTGAATTTATGCTTGAAACTGTGGCGTTTTTGTGAAGCTGAACTCCTAAATCTTCGCAAATAGCCATCATTGCTTCAATGATCTTGTAAAAACCGCCCATCGGATAAAAAGTTCCTAATTTATAGCCTCCATAATTCATAAGGCTGTAAAGAGCCGGGATTTTTTGAGGAGAAGCACCTAAAAAAATTACAGGAAATTCCATTAATGTACGAAGTTTTTGATCTTTAAAATATTTAGAAACAAAGCTTCGGAAATCAGAAAGAAGGTCTAGTTTAACAGAGTTTTTAAGAATTTTTAATGAGAAAAACTCAAACCAGGAAATACAAGGTTTGGTTACGAAATCTTTCATGCCTATTTCGTACTTCGTTTTGGCGTCATTCATAAATCGCTCCAATTGATGAGCTGCACCGGTTTCAATAGATTCAAAAATAGCTTTCATTTGCTCAAAATTTGCAGGTAAATGCAAATTATGATCAGAAAAAACCATTTCAAATTGAGGATCTAGAGAGATTAAATCGTAAAATTCTGAGGTTTTTCTACCAAAATCTTCAAAATAGGCATCAAAAATATCAGGCATCCAATACCAACTTGGGCCCATGTCGAATACAAAACCATTCTCAGTTTTGAATTGTCTGGCTCTACCGCCAAAATTATTATTTTTCTCGAAAACATGAACTTCGAAGCCTTTTTTTGCAGCGTAAGACGCAGCGGAAAGACCAGAAAAACCTGATCCAATAACAGCAATTTTAGTTTTCATAATTATTTTGGAGAATTTTTTGTAAAAAAATAACTTCAATTTTTCGGCCAAACTCGTTTATTTATGGGCTTTTTTTTAAATAATATGATTCTGGTCATCAAAAAAATATTAAAAAAATTATATGGTAATTAAGAATTTTATATCTTTACCACATGCTTTTCAACTTTTTTCAGGTAAACTTGGAATAGAATTTGAATGGTGTCTTATGCCTACCTCACAAAATTTAATTAGCATTTTAAAGCAATCAAAATATTAATTTAATTTAAAAACACTTAAGAGAGGATATTTTATTATTGGTAATATCAAACTTCTTCTACGGGATAAAATTATTTATTAAAATTATAGAAATTGATTTTAAGTAATCTTTAAAAATAAATTCAATATGATTTGGATTTCGCAAAAAGGTTTTTTGAATTGAAATTTTACTAGCATGGAATGCTCACACCAAACACAATAGCTAAGTTAAACCTTATTAATACTGAGAGTTTAAATATTGTAAATTCCTCAAATAATAAACAAAATGCCTAGAAAAGTAGTACAAGGTCCTATTAGAGACAAACAAAAAACTAAACAAAAACTGCTTGGTGCAGTTGGTGAAATTTTGAAAACGAAAGGATATTCAGGTCTTATGGTAAGTAAAATCGCTGCAGTTGCAGGATACGATAAGAAACTTATCTATGAATATTTTGGGAGTACAGATAAGCTGATTGATGAGTACATCAGATCGCAAGATTACTGGAGTAATTTTAACGGTGAAACAGATTTGGATCTTTCTGATGGCGGAAGACAGTTGTCTAAAAACGCAATGATTAACCAATTTGAAAACCTTAAGAAAAATAAGGAACTTCAAAAAATCTTAATTTGGGAGCTTTCAGAAAGTAGATCGGTGCTTAAAAAAGTGATGGATGAGCGCGAAATTATTGGCGAAGAGCTATTCAAAAACATTACAGATCCTCACTTTGGAGAAGATGCAACGAGATATCGTGCAATTACTGCTTTAATGATTGCTGGGATTTATCACCTAAACCTTTACACAGGTTATAACGGAACTACATTCTGTGGTATTGATCTAAAAACAGAAGCAGGTAGAAAAGAAATAGAAGCTGCTATTGAGGAAATGGTAGACTTTGCCTATAATAAAAAAGAAAACAAAAAGTAAATCTTCGTATGAAGATTTACTTTTTTTGTTGATAACTCTGAAGTTTTATATTTTCAGATTAAAACAATTATTCTTACTTTTGGGCAATGGAAAATTTTATAGTATCTGCAAGAAAATACCGTCCGCAGCAGTTTGACACTGTAGTTGGGCAGTCGCACATTACAGATACTTTAGAACATGCAATCGAAGAAAATCAGCTTGCACAAGCTTTATTGTTCTGTGGGCCAAGAGGTGTTGGGAAAACTACATGTGCCAGAATTCTTGCAAGAAAAATCAACGAAAAAGACGGTTCTGTTTCAGAAGATGGTTTTGCTTATAATATTTATGAGCTCGATGCCGCTTCAAACAACTCTGTTGATGATATTCGTGAATTAATCGATCAGGTAAGATATGCGCCACAAGTAGGGAAGTATAAGGTGTATATTATAGACGAGGTGCACATGTTGTCTTCTGCAGCTTTTAATGCTTTTCTTAAAACATTAGAAGAACCACCTGCTCACGCCATTTTCATTCTTGCGACGACAGAAAAGCATAAAATTATTCCGACCATTCTTTCCAGGTGTCAGATTTATGATTTCAAAAGAATCACAATTTTGGATATTCAGGAGCATTTAAGAAAAATTGCAGAGAAAGAATCTATTCAGTACGAAGACGATGCACTTTATCTAATTGCACAAAAAGCAGATGGTGCTTTAAGAGATGCACTTTCAATTTTTGATAGACTATCGACATTTTCGCATAAAAATATCACCTTAGCAAAAGCAGCGGAAGTTCTTAATATTTTAGATTACGATCAGTATTTAAATATTGTAGATTTAGCGAAAGAAAATAAAATACCAGAAGTTCTTTTTGCTTTCAATGAAATTGTAAAAAAAGGTTTTGATCCTCATACTTTTATCGCCGGTCTCGGGAATCATTTTAGAGATTTAATGATGGCTCAAAGTGCTTCTACAATTGAATTAATTGAAGTAGGAGATCAAACAAAAGCTAAATTTGCCGAACAAGCAAAAAGCTGGAGTCCGCAACTTTTGATTGATGGTATTGAAATCTGTAATCATGCAGATATTAATTATAAAAACTCTAAAAACCCAAGATTAACAGTAGAAATTGCTCTTATGCAATTATCTTCTCTAACAGGCGGTGTAGATGTTTTAAAAAAAAAAAGTTCTTAATACTGGCTCCGTTTCTTGAAGTAAAACAAGAAATAAAATTACCTAGCCAAGAGAAAAAAGCAGAACCTATACGAGTTGAAACTACGGAAGTAAAAACGACTTCTGAAGAGGCTGTCCCTGTAAAAAAAGTTGCAAAACCGTTATCTAGACCAAGTTCTTCGGGCGGACTGAGTATTTCATCTTTTATGAATAAGACAGAGCCTGTTGAAAAAGAGGAAGTTTTAGTAACAAAAACAGAAGATTTACCCAAAAACCATTTTACAGAAACTGATCTTCAAGCAGAGTGGAACCTTTTACTGAAACAATTGCAAACTAAAAATGTTTTCGTTTTTAATGCCGTAAAAGGTTTTAAATTGGAGAAAAAAGGCGAAAACATCATTCAGGTTTTATATCCATCAGATTCTGCCAAAACCGAGTTTGATAGAATTAGTGGAGAGTTTTTTAATCATTTTAAAAGAAAAGTTCATAATTATTCTATTGAAATTGAATACAAAAGAGACTTCGAAAATCTTAAAATTGAAGTTCTTACCAAAAGAAAAATCTACGAAAAATTTGCTGAAAAAAATCCTCTTTTGAAAGATTTAGATGATTTAATGAAGTTTGATTTGACATAATTTTATATATTTGTCTCGTTATTTTCATTCTTGAAAATAAAAATCAACGCATATTTAATCATAACCAATTGATTAACAGGTGTTATAACGAAATTTAAATGAATAAGATTTCTCTTACATCTCTGTTTTCAAACCCTTTTTTCGGGTATCAAACTGCTGAAACTTTCGGTGGTTATTTTGGTTTGTTTGCTAATTATTATAGAAATTTTACTGGATATTACCGATTTTATTGGTATAGCTAATTAAAATTTCTTTTCTAAAAAACAGAAACGCTTTCGTGAGATTTCTGTTTCCATTAAAATTATTTAACGGCTTTTTGAAAAGAATTATAAACCTTTTTATAATTTGAATTTACCCTGTATTTAAAATAAAAAAATAGAAATATGACTTTAAAAGATGTAAACAGTAACTGGATCGAAGATCTCTCGCAACCATTGATGATTGCAGGACCATGTAGTGCTGAAAGTGAGGCTCAGATGTTGGAAACGGCAAGGAGAATTCGTGAAACAAACATTAATGTTCCGGTTTTTCGCGCAGGAATTTGGAAGCCAAGAACAAAACCAAACGGTTTTGAAGGAGTAGGAGTGATTGGTCTTAACTGGTTGAAAAAAGTAAAAGAAGAATACGGGTTTAAAACTGCGACTGAGGTTGCCAATGCGCACCACGTTTTTGCAGCTTTGGAAGCAGATATAGATATTTTGTGGATTGGAGCTCGTTCTACGGTGAATCCTTTTACAGTTCAGGAAATTGCGACAGCTTTGAAAGGAACCAACAAAACTGTTTTGGTAAAAAACCCGGTAAATCCGGATCTTGCTTTATGGATTGGTGCTTTGGAAAGACTTTTAGGACAAGATATTAAAAATCTTGGCGTTATTCACAGAGGATTTTCTACTTACCAGAAAACGAAGTACAGAAATAATCCAAATTGGCAGATTGCTTTGGATTTCAAAAGTCAGTTTCCCAATATTCCGATGTTGATTGATCCTTCTCATATTTGCGGAAATCGTACAGGTTTGGCAGATATTACCCAAGAAGCGTTAAATGTTGGTTATCAAGGAGCTATTATAGAAACTCATAGCAATCCGGATGAAGCTTGGAGTGACGCGGCACAGCAAATTACACCGGAAGTTTTGGCAGATTTAATTTCAAATTTAAAAGTTAGAAATTCAGATTTGGCGAGTTTTGCAGGTGAAATGGGAAGACATAGAACGTTAATTTCGGACATCGATTTCCAAATTATAGAATTGCTTTCACAGAGAATGAAGATTTCAGAGAAAATAGGAAAATTGAAAAAAGAAAATGACATTGCTATTTTTCAGCCTGAAAGATGGAAAGAAATTACAGAATATGCTACTCAAAAAGCTAGAGAAACAGGCATGTCTCAAGAATTTATCGAGAAAATTTTTAAATCTATTCATGAAGAATCTATTGAAGTTCAAAACAACATTATGATTAATCAGTAAGTTTTAGTTTTAAAATTGAAGCAAAAAGGCTTGAAAAAGTAGAAAAACATTTCGTTTGACTGCCTTTTCAGGCCTTTTTATTTATATTTGCATCCAGTAAAAGAAATGAAAGGAAAAATCATTAAATCTACAGGAAGTTGGTATCAAGTTTTAGAACTAGAAACGCAACAAATCTTCGAAGCAAGAATTAGAGGAAAGTTTAAGCTTATAAAAACGAGGCTTACCAATCCTTTGGCTGTAGGCGATTTTGTAGAATTTCAGCTCGAGCAAGATGATATTGCGTGGATTACGAAAATTGAACCACGAACGAATTATTTGATCAGAAAATCTGTCAATTTGTCAAAAGAGGCACATATTATCGCTTCAAATATTGATATTGCTTGTTTTATTTTTACATTAAAACACCCAGAAACTTCTCTTGGTTTCTTAGATCGTTTCCTGGCTTGTTGCGAAGCCTATAACATTACACCGCTTATTCTCTTCAATAAAATGGATGTTTTGAATGAAGATGAAATTGAATTGGTGAAAGATATTGAGTTTTTGTACAACGAAATTGGGTATCAAACATTAGAAATTTCTTCTTATTCAAAATTAAATCTGGACGACCTCCAAGAGATTTTAAAAGATAAAACGTCTGTGTTTTTCGGGCATTCCGGTTGTGGTAAATCTACCTTGGTAAATGCTTTGCAGCCAGATTTGAATCTTCGTACTTCGGAAATCTCAGACACTCATTTAAAAGGAAAACATACGACAACTTTTGCGCAAATGTATTTTTGGCATTTTGGGGGAAATGTGATCGACACACCCGGAGTTCGTGAATTTGCAATGATTGATATCGAAAAAGAAGAAGTTCAGCATTATTTTCCAGAAATATTTAAAAAGAGAGAGGAGTGCAAATTTCATAACTGTCTTCATGTAAATGAGCCAAAATGTGCTGTGTTGGAAGGGCTTGAAACCGGAGAAATTCAACACTCTCGTTATTCTACTTACATCAAACTCATGGATGAGGCGGAAGAAAATACTATGGAATAATTATTTTTCAACAATAATTGATTATTTATATTCTTTAATTTAACTTGAATCTTTATGGACTGCGTTTTTAAATCAATTTCAAATTGTTGATTTAATAATTAAAATGCTGTTTTATTGAAAATAAAAAACCCAGCCGAAGCTGGGTAAAAACTAATAACCATGAAAACTCAAATTAAACATGAGAATCGGAATATAATAAACAATTACTGTGCCAAAGATTGTGGTACGTTTTCTTAATAAAAGTTATTTTCATGTTAAAAAAAACTTAAAAACAGATTTTTCAATTTTTTTCGTATTTTTGTGACAATAATTAAAATATCAATTTATGTCTAACATTACATTCACCATGATTAAGCCAGATGCAGTTGCAGACGGACACATTGGTGCAATTTTAGGAAAGATTTCTGAAGGAGGTTTCAAAATTAAAGCGTTAAAACTTACACAGCTTACTGTAGCAGATGCGAAAAAATTCTACGAAGTACACGCTGAAAGACCATTTTATGGTGAGTTGGTTGAATTTATGAGTTCAGGACCAATCGTTGCAGCGGTTTTAGAGAAAGAAAATGCTGTTGAAGATTTCAGAACTTTAATCGGAGCTACAAACCCAGCTGAAGCTGCTGAAGGAACAATCAGAAAAATGTTTGCAAGAAGCATTGGCGAAAATGCAGTACATGGTTCTGATTCTGATGAGAATGCTCTTATTGAGGCTCAATTCCATTTTTCAGGAAGAGAAATTTTCTAATTGAAAATACATAACATAAAAAATCCTGATGATTATTTCATCGGGATTTTTTTATCGGTTTATTCCCGATAATTTATTTGTCTATTGATCCTAAAACCTTTTGTGCAAAAGAGTTTAAGGCATCTTTTTCGCTCATGCCATTTTGTACATTTGCATGTACTTCAAGAGCGCCACAGATATTGGTGATCAATTCTCCGGCTACGTTCAAATCTTCTTCGCTCGTCCCTCTAAATTCGCAAAAACTTTCTAAAACTTCTAGTGTTTTTTCAAGGTTTTCAGGAGTTTGGTTTTGGTAGAACTGTCTTATAATTGGTAACTTCATTATAATTCGTTGAAAAGATTAATTAAACTTTCCGCTTGGTTAGACTGTACTTGGTTTATCAATTCTCCATTTTTGAATATAGCAAAAGTTGGTAAGTTGTCTACTTTTGCCAATTTTCTACTTTCTGGCAATTTTTCTGCATCTACATAAAGAAAAGGAATGTTTTCGTTTTCAGAAGCTAGCTTTTTGAATTTTGGCTTCATGATTCTGCAGTTTCCGCACCAAGTTGCACCATATTGTACCACTACTTTTTCGTTGTCGTTTACTATATTTTGTAGTGTATCTTCAGTTAATTCTGTATACATAAATTAAATTTTAGAATAAAATTTAACAATGTAGCAATCAAATAATTTATCAATATAACAATTGAATTTAACAGTTCAAAAATATTGGTAAACTGCTACATTGTTATATTGGTACATTTTATTTTGCTACATTGTTATATTAAAATTAAGATATTAATTTTTAGCTAAATATTCTGCAGTAGAAGTTCTGTCAGCTTTCATTGCTTCTTTACCTTCTTCCCAGTTTGCAGGACAAACTTCACCGTGCTTTTGTACGTGAGTATAAGCATCGATAAGTCTTAAAAATTCTTTTACATTTCTTCCTAAAGGCATATCGTTTACCGCTTCGTGAAAGATTTTACCAGTTTCGTCGATAAGGTAAGTTGCTCTGTAAGTAACGTTAGATCCTGTGAAAACTTCTTCTCCTTCTTCGTTGTATTCGAAATCCTGATCTACAATTCCTAAAATGTTTGCCAATTGTCTGTGTGTATCAGCTAAAAGTGGGTAAGTTACACCTTCGATACCACCGTTTTCTTTTGCAACGTTCAACCAAGCAAAGTGTACTTCGTTGGTATCGCAAGAAGCACCAATTACTTTAGTGTTTCTTTTTGCAAACTCTGGTAAAGCCTCTTGGAAAGCGTGAAGCTCAGTTGGGCAAACGAAAGTGAAATCTTTTGGGTACCAGAATAAAAGTACTTTTTGTTGGTTTTCAACAGCTTCTTGAAGTACGTTAATTCTTAAATCGTCACCCATATCAGACATTGCGTCGATTGTTACATTTGGGAATTTTTTTCCTACTAAAGACATAATTTTCTTGTTTTTTTAATTAAACTTTACGAGTGCAAATATATATAGATTTATCTATAATAAAAATGATTTTCAATAAATAAAATCTATAATAGTTTTTGGTTTAAAATCTATTATGAAGCCTATAAATTCGTGATTTTCATTAAAAGTAAATTTTGTTCGATTGGGTTTATCTATAAAAAGAAAGTCCGGAAAATTTCCAGACTTTACTTTGTATCTATTATTTACTTTCTTAGTTAAACTTTTCAAGTAAAACTTTAATTCTTCTCATAGCTTCTCTCAATTCGGCTTCAGAAGCTGCGTAGGAGAATCTGATGCATTCTGGGCTTCCAAAAGAAACTCCTCCAACGCATCCAACGTGGGCATTTTCTAATAGGAACATGGCAAAATCGTCTGAGTTTTTAATTTCGGTTCCATCCAAAGTTTTTCCTATATAATGGGAAACATCTGGGAACAGATAAAACGCAGCTTTTGGCAACAATACTTTGAAGCCAGGAATTTCTTTAATTAAATCAAATACAAGATCTCTTCTTTCTTTGAAAGCATCAATCATGTATTTATATTTTGAAGGATCATTTTTTAAAGCAGTGATCGAAGCTCTTTGTGCCACTGTATTTGCGCCACTCGTCATTTGCCCTTGAATTTTCTCACAGCCTTTTGCCAACCATTCTGGACACGCAGAATACCCAATTCTCCAACCTGTCATTGCAAAAGCTTTAGACATTCCGTTAATTACTGCAGTTTGCTCAAAAACCTCTGGAAACTGCGCAATAGATGTAGTTTTGGTTTCGTAATTAATATATTCGTAAATTTCGTCTGAAATGATTGTTACATGCGGATATTTAGCAACAACTTTGGCGATAGACTTTAGCTCGTCATAAGTGTAATATCCACCTGAAGGATTGCAGGGCGAACTGAAAAGAATGGCTTTTGTTTTATCTGTAATAGCTTCTTCCAGTTGTTCTGCAGTTACTTTAAAATCTGTAACGTAAGAAGTTGGTAAAACTACAGAGACGCCGCCCATCATTTTTACCATTTCGTCGTAGCTTACCCAATAAGGAGCGGGAAGAAGTACTTCGTCTCCGTCATTCAATAACGCAGCCAAAACATTGATAATTGATTGCTTTGCCCCGTTAGAAACGCAGATTTGAGAAGGTTTGTATTCTAAGTTATTATCTCTTTTTAATTTTGCAGAAATGGCTTCACGAAGCTCCAGAAAACCTGGAACAGGAGAGTAGTGGCTGTAGTTTTCGTTGATTGCATCGAAAGCAGCTTGTTTAATATCATCCGGAACATCAAAATCGGGTTCTCCTAAAGTTAAACTAATCACATCAATACCACTGGCTTTCATTTCTCTTGCTTTGTTAGACATCACAAAAGTCTGTGAGTAACCCAATCTGTTTACTCTTTCTGATAGTTTATTCATGAATTTTTTTGTCTTTTAAACAAAGATAGAATAAAAGAATGTGAGAAAAAACAAATTATAAAAAATATTAAAATTTTATATTTAGTTTAACAATATATGTTTTCTGGACATAAAAATTATTAAATCTAATGGCATAAATTTCAAAATTTTAGTAATAAAAAAGTTTACCGAAAATAAATTCGATAAACTTTCTGCAGGGTATAATTGTTAAGATAGATTTTCTAAACTAGCAAACTGAAAGAAATATTTTACTGTGATTTTGCTACTGGGTTGAAAACTTATTTAATCATTAATTTTCTAGTTGTTTTGATGCCGTTGTTGATGATTTCCACGATGTACATACCCGTTGCTAAATCGCTTACATCTAATTGTACTGTGTTTTTGTTTTCATGCTTTAAGTTTCTGTTGAATCTTTGCCCTAACATATTTATTAAAGCAATTTTTGCATTCGCCAATGGTTGGTTTGAACTGATGAAAACATTGTCTACAGTCGGGTTTGGATAAACTTTTAAAGTCGTTAGATAATTTAACTCTTCTGTGCTCAAAAATGTACTACCTGTAAAATCATATTGGTAAAAGCTTCCAAAATCAGGATTTAGTGTTTTAAGGGTTGCTCCAGAAGTAGATTTAATTACGGCATAGCCTGTTCCTTGTGCGGTATTTGCCCACCACTGCAAACCGTCATTTCCTGTATCGTAGATTTTTAATTTTAAACAACCTGTATTTTGGATGGTTTGTTGGTAAACTGTATTGTTAGCAGGTAAACTGTTTTGATACACAATATTGCCGTTAACGTCTGTAATTTGATAACTGTTCTGGTTGGCGTAGTTATTTGTTTTAATTTCTAAAACGAATGTATTAGGAAGAATTTCAGGTAAATCAAATTTAGAGTTGTAAGTATTATTATGGATGTATTGATCTGTTCCGTTATTGGGATTGGAAATTTCTACATAAAACTTATTATTAGAACCAAGAACATCAGACCAAAGTGCTGTAGAAGAAGGAAGTTCTACTTCGGCGGTTTGTAAAAATGCCAAATTCCCTGTCCAATTGTACGTTTGAGGAGAAGTGCTGCCATTCATCCAATAACTAATCGTTAGTGAAGTAAGGTTGGTAGAACCTGTATTTTGAATTTTAATGATTGGATTTCCACAAGTTTTTCCCACTCTTGTATAAAGTGCAGTGTTGTTTGGTGTAATAATGTCTATAACTGCAGCGTCTAAAGTGTGATTTGCAGGTCCGTAACCAACCAACTGGTGAGCGACATGATAAGTATAAGTTCCCGTACTTACAGGTGGGCTCGAAGTTGTATAGTCTATGGTAACATTGCTTCCGGGTGTTACATTCGGTGTTAAGATCTGCTCTTTCAGTAAAGTTTCTTCACCGGGACACCAACCTTGGCGATCGTAAGCCCAAGTTCCTCCTTGTGGGTAGATCGGGTTGTCTCCACAGCTTTGCGTGATGGTCCAATTATACAATTCGACATTGTTTAGCAATAATTTATGATAAATTTGACCTCCGTTTTGGCTAAATTCGCCTTGAGCTCCGTGTCCTGTGATGGAAGATTTCATTTTGAAATCAGTTGCTGCAGAATTTAAAGCAATAGATTTCGGTTCAAATTTGGTATCTGCTAAAATTTGCGCAATGGAAGCTGAACCAAGACTGTTTGTACCTTGCCAAATTTGGTCGTATTGTACTACATTTCTTGGGGGTGTTCCTACAATGAACCAAAATTCTAAATCCATATCTTCTTGCCATTCACCGCCCAATGTCATTAAGATTCTTTTATTATTTTTTAAAATGGTTTGATAATCTGTGGCGTCCATCAACCAATATTTACCCTTCATGCCTAAATCTAAATTGATTCCGTATGGGGTTACAAATGAAACTAATTGATTGTAATACGGTGTTCTTTCGACGTAGTTTAAACTAGCGATATTAATTACACCATCTTGAGCTAATGTATTTTGTGTAATTAAACTTCCTGTAGTTTCGTTGTAAATGTTTTCGTCCAGACTCCAGATTTCTTGAGGCGCGGTTTCGTTAATTTGATCTGTTAATCCCAATGATTGTTGAGATACAATACTTCTAGATACCATTAAATAGGTAGGTAATTTTGCAACAGGCCTATCTACAGAGGTTGTAACAATGTTATTTACATAGTCTCCTTTGTAAAATTTAAAGTTTGGTCTTTGGTTATTGACTTCGAAATTTTTAAATAGAGAAGAACCGTCTGTTATCGAAGTTTTGAATTCGTTTCCAATAAGAGTGGCATTATTTCCGTTTGGAGAACTGTCTATAATGGAAGTTCCGGTTTCATTGAATTGATAGTTCAATTGCAGATTAGAATAATTTGGATGAGAAGAGTCTATTTTTAAGTTCTTCCAATTACTAATAGTGGTTTGAGATAAATTGGTGTTCCAAATACGAACATCATCTACTAAACCGTTTAAGTATCGATTGTTTACGCCTTTGCTAATTCTCACTTTGTAAGAATCTGCATGAGAAATATTGGTGTTAATGGCTGCAGAACTGGTTGCAGATAATCCGTCTAAAACTCCATCAACATAGAAACTTACATTAGACAATGAACCTCCGTTTAAAACCACTGCAATATGGTGCCATTGATTGTCGTTCACATACGTGTTACCAACAACTCCAGCGCCGCTTATTTCAACTCTTAATCTTCCTGCAGCTAATCTAAATACCCACTTTTCGCCTGTAAAGTCTCTTCCCCAACTGCAAATTTCACCTTCACCATTAGAAGTTTTTATCCATGCTTCAATGGTTCTGCTTTGGGTTCCGCCCACGCCTTTGTAGCTGTTGGTTTCAACGTAATTATTGTTTGCAAACAAAAGATCCTTTTCATTCACACTATTAAGTGCCGAAATAAAACTTGTAGTACTTGATTCTACAGTAGTTTGAGCCAAAGAAGTTGCATCAATATTTGAGAAGCTAAATTCTACCAATAAATTTGAGGTTCCATTCCACATAAAAGGGGTGTGAAACTGAAATCTATTGAGTTGATTGGCTACAAATGTAGTGTTTTGGTAATACACTTCTGTTAAACCAGTTAAATCTACAGCACCGTTTAAGGCGGTCTTTGTAGTTTGTTTTAGTTTTATTTTTAAATATTTGGCTTGTCCTGCATTTTGTAAAATCATTAGACTTAGACCGTCGATTTCTCCCGCTGTTAATCCTGCAGCAGAAAGTTCAGAAGCAGTAATTAAATAATGTGATTTAGCTGCTAAATTTACAGTATTAAATGCTTTATTTAAAGAATTGGTTCCAGAGCCAATGTTTGCAATGGTTTCATTACTTGTGGAGGTAATCTGAACATTTGATTGATTTCCTCTGTAATAATTATAAACGGGTGTATTTTTGTATGGAAAACTTGTCCCTGAAAAATTGGTGATGAAATGACTAGGCGTAATGTTATTTACATTATGTGTTTTGGAAGGGTCTACAACATAAGTATTGCAAGAATAATCCCACTCGCCGCATCCTAAATTGGTATTTGATGAGTTGGATACCAAGCCGTCTTTACAGCGCATGCTGTACTTCAACAGTATTTTTTCGAAAGTTAAATTGGGATTGTTAGGGAAGGCAATTACCGTATCCCTTGTGGTACTGTTATAATTAAATGCTTTAACCTTAATTGTATCTCCAATAGATTGAGCTTTTAATACAAATATGTTAAAGAATAACAGTAAAAGTGAAAATTTTTTCATTTTTATTATTTATTTGTTGCTAAATATAGTGAAAAACGATTCGTTTGTCTTTTTTTCTGCAAAGGTGATTTATTTGTGCTGATATAGATGTTTTAAATCTGTAGTTTTGGTTTTGATTATCGGGAGGTTACATTTTTCGGTGTTGAAATATTGTTTGTCTTTTTTGCTTAAAATAAATATCAAATTGTATTCACTTTACATTTTTAGGAGTAAATTATTTTCGCGTTTTTTAACAATCAAATTAAAATCTTATAATATCATAAAATTGTATTTCTAGATAATGTTATTATTGAAAAATAGAATTGTTTTAAAGCTCATCACATCAAAATAGAATTCAAACAGTGCATTGTCAAAAATTAATTATTAATTTAATTTTTTTGATAAAGATTAATCTAAATTAAACTTGATAAAAGACTTCAAAAGGTTTATTTTTGCTCATTATAATATAAAAGATGTCTACAGCGTTATTGTTAAAATACTTCCCGAATCTTACTGATACTCAGAAAGAACAGTTTGCAAAACTTGAAAGTTTGTATAATGAATGGAATGAAAAAATAAATGTAATTTCTCGAAAAGATATGGAATCTCTTTACGAAAAACACATTTTACATTCTTTGGGAATAGCGAAAGTAATGGAATTTGCACCTGGAACGAAAGTTTTGGATATCGGAACCGGAGGAGGTTTTCCGGGAATTCCTTTGGCAATTCTTTTTCCTGAAACGCAGTTTACGTTAATTGATTCTATCGGGAAAAAAATTACGGTGGTAAACGCTGTTGCTGAAGGAGTTGGCTTAACGAACGTTACGGCAATACACGGAAGAGCAGAAAAATTAAAAGATAAATTCCACTTTGTGGTAAGCAGAGCGGTTACTCAAATGCCGGAATTTCTTCGTTGGTTGAAAGGTAAATTTGAAAAAGAGCAGTTCAATCCCAAACATAATGGTGTTCTTTATTTAAAAGGTGGCGACCTTGCGGAAGAATTAGCAGGAATTAGATGTGAAATTTTCAATTTGAAAACTTATTTTGAAGAAGAATTTTACGAAACTAAAAAAGTTGTTTATCTATCAAAAGGTAATTTTAATTCATAATTTCGTACATTTATTCTTTGAATTTTAATAAAACAACAAAAAGTTACAAAATATATTAATGCAATGAAAACTTTATTGAATTTAGGATTTTTAGGGGCGCTTGCTGGTTTTTTATTTGTATCATGTAATGATAATGACGATTACGAAACTATAGAATCTGTCGCAAAAGTAAAAATTGATAGTGTGAAGATTGTGAACGATACAATGGATGTTTTTGGTGTACAAAGCATTAGAACATACTCTCAATATAATGCCAATTGTGAAGGTTTTTATGGATACGATTACGTTCATACTGCAGATTTTGAAAGAACTGTAACTTCATATAAATTTAAAACCAATGCCAATTGCGGAACAGGAACTTTTTCTGGTGGAAATCAAATAAATTTTGCACCCAAATCAGTTGGAACCTATACGTTCAAATTTTGGAACGGAGACAATAATTACATCACCAAAACAATTGTTGTACAATAATGAAGTTTAAATTTTCGATTATTGCAACATTTTTGGTTTTAGGTTTATCTGCACAAAAAATTAACTGGAGTGAAGGCAGAAAGTTGGTTTGGAAAGATTTTCAAGGAGATACGAATCTCGGAAAATCTTCTGCTGTAGTTGCTTTGGCAAGTTGTGGAGTAGGCTATTCTGCGCAAACAACAACCAATCCGAAAGCTTCTGTAAAAATTGATGTTTCCGTTTATTTTGATACTCAAAAATCTTGGAAATTAAAAGATAGAGTTACAGATTATGTTCTTTTGCACGAACAAAAACACTTTGATATTGCAGAACTTTTCGGAAGAAAATTGAGAAAGAAAATCGCTGAAAGCATTAAAAATTCTTTAGATTATCAAACTAAATTTCCTGCTTTGTACAATCAAAATTTGGCAGAGTATAAAAGTTTTCAAAAGAAATATGATGAAGAAACTCAGCATGGCATAGACAAAGAAAAGCAAGCTTTTTATAACAATTTGATTTCCGAAGAACTTCAAAAACTTAATAAATATCGAGAAAGTTGAAATTTCTTAACAAAATAATCACAGAATTACTGAGCCAAGAAAGCGACCTTTCGCAGTTCAGTATTGTATTGCCGGGAAAAAGACCAATTGTTTTTATCAGGCAAATTCTCGAAGAAAAAAAATATTCCGGTTTTTTACCGGATTTTTTTACGATTGAAGAGCTCATTACCGATATTGTTGCTCAGCAACCTATTCAAGGGATTTCTTTGTGGCTTTTTGCTTACGAAGTGTACCGAAAGCAAAGTTTTGTTCCGATGGATAGTTTTTCAGATTTTTTAAAATGGTTTCCAACTTTGCAGAAAGATTGGGACGATATTTTGAAATTTTCTGAAAGTGATACGGCGGTTTTACAATATATGTTTGATGAAGAGCGCATTAAAGAATGGGCGCAAGATTTAGGTGATGATGATGTTCCGAGAAAAAAATTCTTGAATTTTTGGCGAAACATGAATCAATATTTACCAGTTTTAAAATCTGCTTTGCTGGAAAAAAATTGGGCTACTTCGGGAATGATTCATGAAATTGCCAAAGAAAAAATACAGCAATACGCCAAAGAAATCGATAAGAAATTTGTTTTTTGTGGCTTTAATGCTTTTACTCCGGTTGAAGAAAAATTAGTAAGAAACCTTTTGCAGTGGGACAAAGCACAATGTTTTTTTCAGGGAGACCATTATTATTTTGATGATGAAAGGCAAGAAGCTGGGAAATTTTTAAGAAGTCATACCACTTGGAAAGAGTTCAATGATGTTCGAGATTTTAACTGGATTGAGAACGATTTCAATCAAAAGAAAAACCTTAAAGTATATGAAGTTTCGGGAAATATTAGTCAGACTAAAATTTTACCTGAAATTTTTGCTGAAAATACCGACAAAACTTATTCAGATACAGCTGTAGTTTTACTGGATGAAAATCTTTTACCCGCAAGTTTGGATGTAATGCATTCGGTTGAATATCTGAATATTACTATGGGTTTTCCTCTGAAAAATCTGTCGTTTTCAAATGCCATTAAAAACCTTTTTTACCTTCAAAAACAATTAGAAAAGAAAAAAACAACGTATTATTACAGAGATATTTACCCGATTTTGGAAGAACTTCCTACTTCCGAAAACGATGAAAAAGTAATCTCCGATTTTAAATCTAAAGTTGAAGAAAGAAACATCGTATACATTTCGCAAAAACTTTTTGCCGAACTTTTATCTGAACTTTCTTACTTTAAGCTTTTGTTAAAAGCAAGATCAGCGCAAGATTATCTCGATTTGCTCATCGATTTTTGTGCCGGTTTGAAATGGTTGGATATTGATGATATTCAATATGAAAACATTTCGCATTTTGAAAACGCTTTCAGACTTATTAAAAACCAGATTCTTCCCTACAATTTTGCCATTAAAATGGAAACTTTGGAGGTTCTCATCAATCAACACATTAATACAGAAAGTATCGATTTTCAGGGCGAACCGTTGAAAGGTTTACAAGTAATGGGGCTTTTAGAAACACGTTTGCTGAATTTTAAAAACGTGATTTTACTTTCGGTAAACGAAGGAAAACTTCCGCTCGGAAATTCACAAAATACATACATTCCTTTTGATATTCGACGTCATTTTGAGCTTCACACTTATCTTGAAAACGACAGTATTTATGCTTACCATTTTTATCGACTGATTCAGGATGCAGAAAATGTTCATCTCTTATATAATGCGTTAAGTTCTGGTGTTAATACTGGCGAAAAAAGCCGTTTCATTACACAAATTGAAATGGAAAGTAACCATGAAATTGAACATTTAATTATTGAAAACACCAGCGAACCGATAAAAACTGAACCTGTAGAAATCGAAAAGACAACAGCGGTTTTGGAACGTTTACAACTTTGGAAAGAGCGCGTTTCGGCTTCACATTTAACGAGTTATCTTTATAATCCTGTAGATTTTTATATTTCTAAAATCCTTAATACCGCAGAAACTGACGAAATTGAAGAAGAACTTTCTGTAAGAAATTATGGAAATTTGGTGCATTATTCTCTTCAAGATATTTATGAGAATTTAAAAGGTAAGTTTTTGACTGAGAAAGATTTACAAGATTCAATTAAAGCGGTAGATACTTATGTTGATGGTGCTATTGATAAGCTAAAACATCAACCTGAATTCTACGAAAAAGGGATGAATTTTATTCATAGAGCCATTGCGAAAAAAGTAATTATTTCTTTACTCAATTTCGACCTTGATTTGGTGAAAACTGGAAATCAGTTGAAAATTATTGATATTGAAAGAAAATTCGAGAAAATAGATTTTTATTTAGATGAAGAAACGAAAGATAAAATTTCTTTTTATGGCTATATCGATAGAATCGACCAATTGAACGGAACGGTAAGAATTATCGATTACAAGACAGCAAAAACCAAAAATTTAAGTGTGAAAATTGACGAGTCTAATATTGATGAATATTTTCACAACAGCGAACGTAAACAAGCCTTACAACTTTGTATTTATCAATATGTTGTGCAAAGTTTACCTGAATTTTGGGGATTCCCGATTGAAACTGGAATTTGGAGTTTTGCCGAAGCTAAAAAAGGCGTTGCTTCTTTAAATTTTGATAAAGGAAATCTAGACGACGCGATGGTTGCGGTAAAAAATATTATTTTAGAAATCCTAAATCCTGAAGTCGGTTTTACAGAAAATGTGAAGACTTTTACAGGAAGTTGATTTTTGAGGTTACCAGACGAGGCGGGAGCTTCGCTCCCGCCTCGTCTGGTTTCTTTCGGCGCCGGCTTCGCCGGCGCCGAAAGAAATTCCATCTAAGAATTTTACAATTGCCTTAGTTTTTCTTTAAATTCTTCCTGATTGTAGACTTTTAGATTCTTATCAATATCTTCTACTGTAACATTTTTAGCATCTTTTTCTACAGATTTTGCTTCAATAGATAAATAATCTGTTTCAACTTTTAAGACAAGTCCAGGAAAGTTATAATATGTAAAAGGACCTGTTTTTATTTTGATTTGTTCTGTGTACCAAACTTTTGTGTTTATTTTACTTTGGTTTTCTACTGTTGCAATTTTACAGTTGTATCCTAAGACTTTTTCTTTTGAATCTATTATTTCTAATATTTTATCATCTGGAATACCAGATTGATAAAATTCTTCGCCTTTTATATTTTGAAGAGCATAAAATGTTGGATTATCTTTACGTTTTATAGCCTTTATTTTTGGCGTTGAAAAAGTATTTAAAGGAACTTCAGTTAAATAAATTCGTTTCGGTTTGTTTACGGTATCGTATATTGGAGGAGCAGGAAAAGATTCATAAACTGAATTTCCGTCTAGATAAGAAAGGATATGTTTTTGTTTTTCATTTTGTTGTTTTTCAGCTCTTTTACGAAAATCTTCACTACCAAAATTTGGTAGTTTCTGGTTTTTAAACTGTACAGCATATTCAACCTTCAACGATTGAGATTTTATGAAAGTGAGCGAGAGTAATACAGCAGTTAAAATGAAAGTTTTTGTCATCATTATTATTTATTGTTTTAAAATCCTTGTTGTGTGAATTCAAAAATAATAAAATAGATAACTGCAGAATTCTATTTAAAAAACTTTAGCAAAAGTTTATTACATTTTAACTAAAAAAAATATCCGACTATTTAAAAGCCGGATAGTGTATCATTTTTTTAGTCATTTAAAATGCATTAAAACCAGTAATATCCAATCCTGTAATCAATAAATGTACATCGTGAGTTCCTTCGTAGGTAATTACAGATTCTAGGTTTGCGGCGTGGCGCATCATTGGGAATTCTCCCATGATACCCATTCCGCCAAGAATTTGTCTGGATTCTCTTGCAATATCGATGGCCATTTTCACATTGTTTCTTTTCGCCATTGAAATTTGAGCTGGACTTGCTTTATGCTCGTTTTTTAGATTTCCTAATTGCAGACAAAGCAATTGTGCTTTGGTAATTTCAGTTAAAAATTCTGCCAATTTTTTCTGTTGAAGCTGGTAAGAGCCAATTGGTTTTCCAAATTGTTTTCTCTCTTTTGAATATTGTACAGCTGTACAGTAACAGTCGATTGCAGCGCCAATCACACCCCAAGAAATTCCGTATCGAGCAGAGTTTAAACAAGATAATGGACCTTTCAAGCCAACAACATTGGGTAATAGATTTTCTTTAGGAACTTTTACGTTATTGAAAACCAATTCACCGGTTTTAGAAGCTCTTAAACTCCATTTGTTGTGGGTTTCTGGTGTGGTGAAGCCTTCCATATTTCTTTCAACGATTAAACCTTGAATTTTTCCTTCTTCATTTTTCGCCCAAACTACGGCAATATCACAAAGTGGAGCATTGGTAATCCACATTTTAGCACCATTTAAAAGATAATAATCTCCCATATCTTTAAAATGTGTCTCCATTGAACCTGGGTCTGAACCGTGATTAGGTTCTGTAAGTCCGAAAGAACCAATCATTTCACCAGAAGCAAGTTGGGGTAAATATTTTCTTTTTTGTTCTTCAGAACCAAATTCATTGATTGGGAACATCACCAAAGAACTTTGAACAGACGCTGCAGAACGCACCGCCGAATCACCTCTTTCCAATTCCTGCATAATTAATCCGTAAGATATTTGATCTAAACCAGAACCTCCATATTCTTCAGGAATATAAGGTCCTAAAGCTCCAATTTTTCCTAATTCTTTCATTAAATCAGGCAAATCGGTGTGGTTTTGGGCAGCTTCATCTATTTTTGGCATTACAAAACTCTCAACCCAATCTCTCACAGATTGTCTTATAAGTTTGTGCTCTTCGGTTAAAAAAGAATCTATTCCAAAATAATCTGGTATACTTGTAAGAGGATAATATGACATGAATTTTTGTTTTTCTAAAAATAAGATTTTTTAGAGACCGACAAAAAAATATGTGTTGTAATCTTTAGTGCGACGAGATATTTAGCTGAAATCTTCATCTAAATATGTGTAAGGCTTTGATTTTGAGTGGTATTTCTCAATAAATTTATACAAGTAAGGCGCTTTGTTTGCAGAGCCATCGTAGAGTTTTTCTAGTCTTTCAAGCATATTCATGCTTAAAATTTTTCTCTGAAAGTTGTTTCTTCTAAAGGTTTCTCCTAAAATTGTCTCGTATAAACTTTGAAGGTCTTTCATTGTAAATTTCTCCGGAAGAAGGTTAGAAGCAGCAACTTGAGTATCGATGTTATCTCTTAAAAATTCTAGTCCAGACTTAATAATTCTATCATGATCAAAAGCCATTTGAGGAAGTTTATCTACCTCAAACCAGTCACAGGTTTCGTTGAAGGCATCAGGAAATGTATTGGCCAAAGAAAAATCAATCAAACTGCAATATCCTACCGTTAAAAAACGTTGAAAAATCCAGTGATCTTCTGTAATATCCAATCCTTTATTTTGAATCAGGATTTTGTGAACATTGTTTTCGGTTCTGTTCAGTCTTCCAAAAGTGTGAAACTGTTCTAAGAAAATATCTTTCAGGCGAGTTCTTTCATACAAAACTCTCGCGGCAGCATGTCTTAAATCTTCATCTAAGAAAACGAAACCACCGGGAAGCGAATACAAATCTAGATCATGGTATTTAAGGAGTAAAACTTTCAAAATACCGTTATGAAAACCAAAAATAGTACAGTCTACCGACACATTCGGAATAAAATCTTTGCTGTCGATTAGTTCTTTTAGCGTTTCAATACTTTTGTTATGATCTGTTTTCATGCTGTAAAATTAAAATTATTTCTATAATTTTTGATGAAGGAGCTTAAAAAATGAAAATCCTAATATAAACACCACAATTACAGCTACAAAAATGTAGGCAGCGTATAAGTTGAGAAGGTTTTGCTGGAATAAAATAGATATAATCGCAGAACTTGCCGAGCTTCCTAGTGAAGAAAAAATCACAATTATAGAAGTGAGCACATTAATTCTGTCTTTTTCTGCAAAAGAAATCATTTTTGAATTGGCAACAGGGTAGAGCGGTGCAAGAAAAAAACCAATGATAGGAAATATAAACAGAAGTAATCTAGATTTTTCATCACCCATAAACTGGATCATCATGATAACCGATAATATAAGGAGAACCATAAATACACAGAAGTAAAAGTATTTCGAAAGCTCAAACTTTTTAATGATGTGCGAAGTAATGATCCTTCCCAAGTAGCAAAAAACTGCTAAAAATGAAGATGCCTGCAATGCGTAAAAAGAATTTACTCCTAAATGCCTTTTGTAAAAAGAGGGTAGCCAAGAGTTGAAAGACTGTTCGGTAAAAACAATAAAAAAAGCGAGCCCAAAGAAAGCAATAAAGGCCGGTTTCCCGAAGCCACTAAGATCAGGAAGAAGGCTATTATTCTTATTTTTTGTTTCAGCGAGATGTATTTTGGAGAAAAGATAAATTGTATAGAGGCTTATAATAGAAATTCCAAAAAAGCCAAATTTCCAGTATTCTCCGTATTTGCTGGAGATAAGCCATCCAAAACCTGTATTTACTACAAAAATACCAATCATAAAAGAAGCTTCTACACTTGTCATTGTTTTCGCTAAAGCTTTTTCCTCCAAAATGTTATTCTTTATAATACTGAAAACGCAGATTTTCCCTAAAGCAAAACACGTCCCTATAATAGCAAACCAGAGTTTGTAAAACCAAAAAACTTGCGCGAAAGGCAATATTAATGAGCAAACACCAACAATAGAAAGTGCTAAAATTATTGATTTTTTTGTTCCCATTCTGCTAATAAAATTTACGGCAAAAAGAGAAATAAAAGCAATGGGTAAATCTTTAAAAGATTCTAAAAAACCAAGTTTATTATATGAAATATTTTCATCTGAAAGTTGAAGGATAATAATTCCCATACAGTTCAAAACCATAGAAAAGATAAGGAAAGTTAGTTTGAGCGGTAAAGCAATTTTTGTAATGTTCGTGGGCATTTCCGGTATTATTTATTCAGTTTTTAGAGAGTAAAAGTTCATTTTTTAACAAATTGAATATGCTCTGAAAGCCCAAAAATAAAAGAAAAATTAAAATAATTATTAAAAATATGTTAACTAATAAAAAAAAAATATATTTTTATTGTCTCAATTTGAGAATTAAAAAACTATCTGTATATGAATGTAAAAATACAAAGAAGTTTGGGGCTGGTTGCAGTGCTTTATTTTACTGCGAATTTCAGCGCTCAGAATGTAAAAAACGATACCGTGAATAAGAAAGAAACGGCTATCGAAGAAGTCGTAATGATTGGTTACGGTACTCAGAAAAAATCTAATGTTACGGGAGCTATTGCCAGTATCAAAGAAGAAGATATTGCGAGAATCCCCGCAGGAAAACCCGAACAGGTTTTGCAAGGTAGAGCAGCCGGAGTAAATGTTATAACAAATTCTGGGCAACCAGGAGCTTCAGCTACCATTCGTGTAAGAGGTATTACCAGTTATTCTTCCAACAACGACCCGCTTTGGGTAGTAGATGGTATTGTAGTAGATGGTATCGGTTGGCTTGCACAGAGTGATATTGAAAGTATGGAGGTTCTTAAAGATGGAGCTTCATCTGCCATTTATGGGGTTTCTGCCGCAAGAGGTGTAATTTTGGTAACAACTAAGAAAGGTAAAAAAGGAAGATTAAACCTTAATTACAATGGTTTTTATGGAGTGAGCAATGCTGCTAGAAAATTAGATCTTTTAAATGCTACTCAATACGCTACTGTTATTAATGAAGGATTTGCGAATGATGGTAATCCTGTAAGATTTCAAAATCCGGGAGCTTATGGAGTAGGTACAGATTGGCAAGATATTATATTTAGTTCTGCAGATAGACAAAACCATGAAGTAAGTGTACAGGGAGGAAACGAAAAATCTACTTTTTACGGTTCTTTTGGCTATTACGATCAATCTGGTATTGTAATGAGAGATATTTCTTATTATAAGAGATTAACAGCAAGAATTAATTCTACGCATAAAGTAACCAATTGGCTAACTTTAGGGCAGACTTTTGCATACACAAATCAGAAAAATCAGGGAATTAATGCCAATGGAGAATTTGGAGGACCATTAAGTTCTGCAGTAAATTTAGATCCTATTACTCAAGCGGTGGTTACAGACATGTCTACAGTAAATGCAAACATGTATTCTAACCCTTACATTGTACGAGACGAAAATGGTAATCCTTACGGAATTTCACCATATGTAAATCAGGAAATGACCAATCCTCTTGCATTTAAATACACTCAGTTGGGGAATAAAAACTGGTCTGATGATTTTATAGGAAATGTATATGCAGAAGTTAAATTTCTAAATCATTTTACTTTTAAATCTTCATTAAATGGAAAAAAAGCATATTGGGGTAGCCAAAACTTTACACCATTATTTTATTTGAGCCCAACATACAGCAATGTAAATAATAACAGTCTTAGCCGTACAACTCAAACCAAATTTGAGTGGAGTATGGAAAACACGCTTACTTATCAAAATAAATTCGGAAATCACAACATTAATGTGATGGCGGGTACAGGATATTACGATTATAATATTGGATACGGGCAAACAGTAACACATACTAATTTACCAGTAACAAGCTATCTTGATGCTTCTTTTAATTTTGATTTACCTATAGAAAACAGACTATCTAATGCATGGGATAATGTAGAATGGAACAAGGCTTCTTATTTTGGTCGTTTAATTTATGATTATAAAAACAAATATCTATTCACAGGGACTTTAAGATATGATGGATCATCATTGTTTGGACCAAATAATCACTGGGGATTATTCCCTTCATTCTCATTAGGTTGGAATGTTGATAAAGAAAATTTCTGGCCAGAGAATAATGTGATTAATACTTTAAAACTTAGAGGAGGCTACGGTACGTTAGGAAACGATGGTATTGGTTCTTTTAGATTTGCAAGTTTTTACGTTCCAGGCGCTAATTACACAAACGGAAATAATACTGTAATGATTGGTTATCTGCCAAATACTTTGGCAAATCCAGATCTTAAATGGGAGACTACAACTCAAACTAACATTGCTGCAGATATGAAACTGTTTAGAAACTTTACCTTAACAGTTGATCTTTACAAGAAAACGACCAATGATATTCTTAGACCGGTTCAAATTCCAGGTTATGTAGGAGCAACCGTTGCACCAGTAGCAAATATCGGAGATATGGAAAACCGCGGTGTAGAAGTAGAATTAGGATACAAAAAAAGCTGGAGCGACTTCTCTCTTTCTATCAATGGAAATTTCGCATACAATCAAAACAAAGTTTTATCTCTTGAAACAGGAAGATTGTATGAAGACGGTGCCGGTTTCCAATCTATGGGTCCCATCCAAAGAATTGTGCCAGGAGAAGCATATAATAGTTTTTACGGATTCCAGACTTTGGGCGTTTTCCAAAATCAGTCACAAATTAATTCTTACGTAAATGCAAACGGACAAATGTATCAATCTAATGCTAAGCCAGGAGATTTCATTTGGGCAGATGCTAATGGTGACGGTGTTATTTCAGATTTAGATAAAGTAAATTTAGGAAGTTCTATTCCTAAATATAACTTCGGAGCAACGCTAAACCTTAATTACAAAAATTGGGATTTCAGTGTATTCGGACAAGGTGCAGCAGGTCATAAGGTTTTCCAAGGTTTAAGAAGATTAGATATGCTTGATGCCAACTATCAAACAAAAATTTTGGATAGATGGACTGGTGAAGGATCAACAAATGAAAATCCACGAATTACTAGAAATGACCCTAACAGAAACTATTCTAGACTTTCGAATTGGTACTTACAGAAGGGAGATTATTTTAGAATTAAATTGGTAACTTTAGGATATACATTGCCAACAACAGTTTCAGAAAACATTGGTGCAAGTAAAGTACGTTTCTATGTAACAGGTGAAAACTTATTTACATTTACAAAATACACAGGATATGATCCTGAGATTGCAGCAGGAGATTCTTTCGGAATCGACAGAGCATTTTACCCGCAAGCGAGAACTTTCATGTTTGGAGCTAATATAACTTTCTAATTAAATCTATATGAAAAATAAAATTTTAAAAATAAGTCTTGCCGCAGTGTTTCTATCAACAATTCCTGCGGTTACAACTTCTTGTAATGATAAAACCCTAGAAGAAAAAGAATATCTTGGAGCTTTTGAAGGCGAAAATTTCTTTAGAAACGAGCAAGAATGTTTCTTTGCTTTAATAGGAACTTATGATCCTGTTAGAAAATATGCAGGGGGATTCGAAAATATGGTCACTTTTTTCAATGCTGCATCAGACGATTTCTATGCAGGAGGAGGTAGTGCCACCGATGGAGCCGGAATTCAAGGGGTTTCAAACTGGCAACTTAATGCCAATACAATGCCTGCAAGCTATTGGAGAGATTATTATCAAGGGATTGCAAGAGCCAATGAGCTTATCGCAAGAGCTCCTGCTGCTACAATGAGTGACTCTGTGAGAAATAGATTTATATCTGAAGCCAAAACCTTAAGAGCAATTTACTATTTCGATCTTTTAAGAATGTTTGGAAATATTCCGTTAATCTTAAAAACTTTCACAGTTTCTGATGATTTCTACAATGTACCTCAAGTTCCAAAAGCTGAAGTATATGCTCAAATAGAGAAAGATCTAAACGAAGCAATCGCTTACCTTCCTATGACGGTGAGTGGAGATCAGAGAGGTCGTCTTACACAGGGAGCAGCTAGAGCGATGCTTGGTAAAGTATTATTGTACCAAAATAAAAAAGCTGAAGCAGCAGCGCAATTAGCACAGGTAAACGGAACTCCCGGAACTACCAATCAATATGGATACCAATTGGTAGCAGATTATAATAGCCTTTGGGTTACGGATAATAAATTTACTACAGAGTCTATCTTTGAAGTAATGCACACCAATAAAGCGAGCTCAGATTGGGGATTTTGGGGGCAAGGTAAGGATGAAGGAAATTCTATCTGTATTATGACGGCACCAAGATCTTATACTAGAAAAACCACAGATGCACCAGATGTTGTTTCGGGATGGGCTTTCAATACAATTTCAACAGATCTTTTCAACTTTATACAAAATGATCCTCGCGTTGGTGCAACCGTACTGAATATGGGGCTTCTTAAGCAACAGAATAAAGCAGACTATTCACCAGCATATATGGATACAGGATATTTCCTAAACAAATACATGCCTACAAAAGACGAGGTTTCAACTTTGCCTGGTCCTTCAGAACTAAATTACCGTCAAAATTATATCTTAATAAGACTTGCTGATACTTATTTGATGGAAGCTGAAGCCTTAAATGGAACAGGAGCAAGAGCTCAAGCTTTGTTGGATGCTGTAAGATCTAGAGTTGGTTTGCCATCAATTCCAGTTACATTACAAGCTGTAAAAGACGAAAGAAGAAGAGAGCTTGCTGGTGAAGGACATCGTTTCTTTGATTTGGTAAGATGGGGAGAAGCAGCTTCAAAATTAGCTTCAAAAGGTTTTGTTGCGGGGAAAAATGAAGTAATGCCAATTCCATATACAGAACTTACAGGTACTATTCTTAAACAAAATCCTAATTATTAAAACTCACCAAAAATGATTAATAGATTTTTCACAAAAAATTTACTTCTTGTAGCTTCATTTGCTTTTCTAGGAAGTTGTGTACCAGATTCTGTTGAAGGCGATGGCGCTGGTTTATCACAAGAACCTGTAGATGGATCGTTTACCGTAACAAAAACTGCAGAAAACAGATATGTCCTTAAAACTAATGCAACCAACTACATTACTACAAAATGGAATGTTGATGATGAAGGCTTTAGTGTAGGTAAAAATATTCAAGATTTATATTTGCCAGATGCAGGAACATATTTGGTAGAGCATCAAGCTCTTGGCAAAGGAGGTGTTGTGGCAGGGACTGGTTCTCAATCGATTGTTGTTCCTACATCAGATCCTATTGCTGGAAATATGGTTCAAGGAGGAAGGTTTGATACCCCTACTGAAATTTCAAAATGGTCAATACATCAAATTAGCAGCTCTGGTGCACAATGGGTTTTGGCAAATGGCAAAGCTACAATTGTTGCTAACGGAGGCAATCAACAAGGAATTTATCAGGCAATAAACGTAGTTGCAGGACAAAAATATTCTATAGATATGGTTGCTTCTTCAGCTACGCCATTGGTAAATACTTGGTTTGAAGTGTATGTATTGAATTCAGCACCTGTGAACGGCCAAGATATTGGAGGTACTGTTTACAGAAACATCAATACATGGGCGGGTTGTGGAACCTCAGCATTTAAAGGTAAAGTTTCTAATGTTGGTTGTGATGCTGTTAAAAATGCAGGAGTATTCACCGCAACAACAACAGGAACTGTTTATCTTGAAATTAAATGCGGTGGTGGTACCGTTAATGGTCTAAGCATAGACAAAGTTGAATTTAGAAGAACAACATAAATTTAACCCAAAAACTTCAAATGAAATTACAAACTTCATATAGTTTCTTGAGAGGTGCTGCACTTTGCGGTGTAGCACTTCTTTCTTTTTTACACTGCAGCAGTACTTCTGCAGATGCTTCAGGTTCGGAAACACCTGTAAATAACGGAGGAAACGCATCCGGGAAACCTGTGGTTGTATGGCTTACTAAAGGCGATCAGTCGGTAAAATTACAGCAACAAGGCAATTTTACTTTTAACTCTGCTGCCAATAATTATTCAACTGTAGAGGTAGATGCTTCGCAGCTTTTCCAAACCATTGATGGTTTCGGATATACTTTAACTGGTGGAAGTGTAGAAGTAATCAACCAGCTTTCAACAGCAAAAAAACAAGAATTACTGAATGATCTTTTTGGCGCGAACGGAATCGGGGTAAGCTATTTAAGAATAAGTATTGGTGCATCAGATTTAAACAGTGAGGTTTTCACTTACGACGATATGCCAAGCGGTTCTACAGATGCTACTCTTGCCAATTTCAGTTTATCAAAAGATAATGATTTAATTCAGATGCTGAAAGATATTTTAGTAATAAACCCTACAATTAAAATTGTTGCAACACCTTGGACGGCACCCGTTTGGATGAAAGACAACGGCAGTTCTATTGGTGGAAGCTTAAAACCACAATATTACGCTACATATGCTCAGTATTTTGTTAAATACATTCTGGCAATGAAAGCGCAGGGCATTACCATCGATGCGATTACACCTCAAAATGAACCATTACATCCCGGTAATAATCCGAGTATGTATATGAATGCCGCAGATCAGGCAACTTTTATTAAAGCAAATCTTGGTCCTGCTCTTCAGGCAGCTAACCTTTCAACAAAAATTATTGCGTACGATCATAATTGCGATAACCCAGCCTATCCGTTGTCTGTTTTGAATGATACTGCAGCTAATCCTTTTGTTGATGGTTCTGCTTTTCATCTTTATGCCGGAGATATTTCTGCATTATCTACGGTGCATAATTTATTTCCTACAAAAAATGTATATTTTACAGAACAATGGACGAGCTCTACAGGAGGTTTTAGTGGGGATCTAGAATGGCATACCAAAAATGTAATCATAGGTTCTATGAGAAACTGGAGTAAAAATGCTCTAGAATGGAACGTTGCAAATAATGCTTCTTTTGGGCCTCATACTAATGGTGGTTGTACACAATGTAAAGGCGCAATTACTATTAGTAATAGCACAAGCTACGAAAAAAATGTTGCTTATTATATTATTGCGCATGCATCAAAATTTGTACCTGTAAATTCTCAGAGAATTGCTTCAACCCAGGTTGATAACATCTCTACGGTAGCTTTCAAAACCCCGCAAGGTAAAATTGTTTTAATTGCTCAAAACAGCAATTCAACAGAAAAAAGTTTTAATATAAAATATAATCAGGAAACTGCTCCGGTAAGTTTAGCGGCAAATTCTACTGCTACATTTATTTTTTAATATCAAATACGATGAAAAAACTTCTTATTGTTATTTTAGGATTATCAAGTCTCACCTCATTTTCTCAGAAAAAATCTGTTGATGAAAAAGTAGCGGAACTTTTATCTAAAATGACGCTGGAAGAAAAAGTAGGCCAACTCGTTCAATACAGCGGTTTTGAATACGCAACTGGACCTCAGAATTCCAATTCTGCCAATGTTTTAAACGAAATTAAGCAAGGAAAAGTAGGTTCTATGCTCAATGTTGCAGGTGCAGAAGAAACTAGGAAATTTCAGGAATTGGCACTTAAATCTAGATTACACATCCCATTACTTTTTGGTTTGGATGTTATTCATGGATATCGAACTACATTTCCAGTTAATTTAGGACAAGCGGCAAGTTGGGATTTGAAATTAATTGAAAAATCAGAACGAATTGCTGCTACAGAAGCTTCTGCATATGGAATTCATTGGACTTTTGCGCCGATGGTAGACATTGCAAGAGATCCAAGATGGGGAAGAGTAATGGAAGGTGCAGGAGAAGATACCTACTTAGGAACACAGATTGGTTTAGCAAGAATTAGGGGTTTTCAAGGTAAAGGTCTTGGAAATTTGGATGCTATTATGGCCTGTGCAAAACATTTTGCGGCATACGGTGCAGCTGTTGGAGGAAGAGATTATAATTCTGTAGATATGAGTTTAAGACAGCTCAACGAAACTTATTTGCCTCCTTTCAAAGCGGCAGCTGAAGCAGGTGTTGCTACTTTTATGAATTCTTTTAACGATATCAACGGAGTTCCTGCAACAGGAAATCAATATATTCTAAGAGATCTTTTAAAAGGTAAGTGGAATTATAAAGGTTTTGTGGTTTCAGATTGGGGAAGTATTGGAGAAATGGTTCCTCACGGTTTTGCTAAAGATAACAAAGAAGCTGCAGAAAGAGCCATTATTGCTGGAAGCGATATGGATATGGAAAGCCGTGCATACATGGCGGAACTTCCAAAATTGGTGCAGGAAGGGAAAGTAGATCCAAAGTTCATTGATGATGCAGCGAGAAGAATTTTAGTGAAAAAATTCGAGATGGGTTTATTTGACGATCCTTTTCGTTTCAGTGATGAAAAAAGGCAACAAGCACAACTTAATAATCTTGAAAACAGAAAATTTGGAAGAGAATTTGGTTCAAAAAGTATTGTTTTGTTGAAAAATGAAAAGAATATTTTACCACTTTCAAAAACGACTAAAACGATTGCATTAATCGGTCCTTTCGGTAAGGAAACTACAGCCAATCATGGGTTTTGGTCGGTTGCTTTTAAAGATGATAACCAAAGAATTGTTACTCAGTTTGATGGAATTAAAAATCAGCTAGATAAAAATTCAACATTATTGTATGCAAAAGGTGCAAATGTTGATGACCAAGACAGATCGATGTTTGCAGAAGCTGTAGAAACAGCAAAAAAAGCAGATGTTGTAATTATGACTCTAGGTGAAGGTCACGCCATGAGCGGTGAGGCAAAAAGTAGAAGTAATCTGCATTTTACAGGCGTTCAGGAAGAACTGTTAAAAGAAATTGAGAAAACCGGAAAGCCTATTGTTTTAATGATTAACGCAGGAAGACCTTTGATTTTTGATTGGGCTTCAGATCATATACCGACGATTATGTACACTTGGTGGTTGGGAACTGAAGCAGGAAATTCTATTGCCGATGTTCTTTTTGGGACGGTAAATCCGGGAGGAAAACTTCCGATGTCTTTTCCTAGAACTGAAGGGCAAATTCCAGTGTATTACAATCATTACAACACGGGAAGACCTGCAAAAAATAATACGGATAGAAACTATGTTTCGGCCTATATTGATTTGGATAATGATCCTAAATTTCCTTTTGGATATGGATTAAGTTACACTCAATTTAAATATTCTGAAATGAAATTGAGCGCCCACAATTTGAAAGGCAATCAAACTCTAAATATAAGTGTAAACGTTTCGAACATTGGGAATTATGATGGGGAAGAAGTGGTACAATTATACATTAGAGATTTATTTGGGAAAGTAGTAAGACCGGTAAAAGAGTTGAAAGCTTTC
The DNA here is from genome assembly GCF_057180445.1 of Chryseobacterium sp. HNCC26DJ239. NCBI lineage: Bacteria > Pseudomonadati > Bacteroidota > Flavobacteriia > Flavobacteriales > Weeksellaceae > Chryseobacterium > Chryseobacterium sp. HNCC26DJ239. Next base: position 155,608 of record NZ_JBXUGJ010000001.1, on the reverse strand, counting down.
GAGAAAGTTTACATTAAAAAAGGTGAAACTAAAACAGTTAATTTCTCATTAACTCCAGATAATCTGAAGTTTTACGATGATCAATTAAATTACGATTGGGAAGCCGGAGAATTTGATATTATGATAGGAACAGATTCTCAGAATGTTCAGACAAAAAGAATCAACTGGTCAAAATAAATTTGAAATTCAACACTAGGAGCGGGATAAAACCCGCTTTTGGTGGTAAAAGACTAAACGTTTTAGAGTTTTCTTTTGGCAAAAGATCAATTTAGCAAGCTGTAAAAGATAAAATTTAAAGTAAACAATGAAAATCCAAAATCTTATCACCCTTTTTGTGAGCGGAACATTACTTTTTTCTGTTTCAAATTGTGCCTCAAACCAACCAGATTCATCTAGAAAATTGATTTGGAATGATGAATTTAACGGTAAAGGTTTGCCAGACTCACAAAAATGGAACTACGATGTTGGTGGCCATGGTTATGGTAATGAAGAACTTCAGTTTTACACCAAAAACCGACTCGATAATGCAAGAATGGAGAACGGGAATCTCGTAATAGAAGCAAAGAAAGAGCAATGGGAAGAAAATAAATATACCTCTGCGAGACTCTTAACCAAAGGGAAGTTTTCTTTTCAATACGGAACCGTTGAAGTAAGAGCTAAGCTTCCAAAAGGTCGCGGTACTTGGCCTGCAATCTGGATGATGAGTGAAGGTATGAAACAATGGCCAGATGATGGCGAGCTTGATATTATGGAACATGTAGGATACAATCAAGGATTTATACACGCTTCTGTACACACCAAAAAATACAACCATGTAATCGGAACTCAGAAAACTGATACGCTTTTTGTAAAAGATGCGAGCGAAAAATTTCATGTCTATAAAGCAGATTGGACACCCGAGAAAATAGACGTTTATATAGACGATAAAAAGTTTTTTACTTATGAAAATAAAGAAAAAACTTCTGAAGCATGGCCTTTTGATCAACCTTATTATATTATTTTAAACCTCGCCGTTGGAGGGTTGTGGGGTGGAAAAGAGGGCGTAGATGAAACTATTTTCCCACAAAAATATTACATCGATTATGTAAGGGTGTATCAAAATAAATAATACATATAAAAAAAGAGAAAGGTGATTTCTCATCAAAGTTTAGAAAAAAGAAGAAGAAATACATGAAAAAGCTAGTTGTAAGTTGCTTTGTGGTTGGAATCACTTTCAATGCAAATGCACAAAATTATTGGAAAAAAAATACCGGCAAAAGCGCAAAAGTGATAATCACCAATTCTAAAACCAACGAAAAAATGGTGGATAAAGGAATGGTGAAATTTGAAAAAATGCCTCAACCAAAAGAAGTTGATGCTTGTATTTTTGTGGATCCGGATTTTAAATATCAAAAATTAATAGGGATAGGAGGTGCAATTACAGACGCATCTGCAGAAACTTTTTATAAACTTCCCAAAAATAAGCAGAAAGAAATTATTGATGCCTATTATGGAAAAAATGGTTTAGGTTACACTGTGGTTCGCACCAACATGAATTCTTGTGATTTTTCTAGCGACTCTTATACTTATGTTTCAGAAAATGATGCTTCATTGAAATCTTTTAATGTTGCACATGATGAAAAATATAAAATTCCTTTAATAAAAGAAGCACAGAAAGCAATTGGGAAAGATTTTACTTTTTATTTTTCTCCATGGAGCCCTCCTGCATGGATGAAATCTAACAAAAGTATGCTGAAAGGGGGGCGATTGGAAAACGCGTATTACCAAACATGGGCAGATTATTATGTGAAATTCATTAAAGAATACGAAAAAAGAGGCATCAATGTGTGGGGATTAACGGTTCAAAACGAACCTATGGCGACACAAACTTGGGAATCTTGCATTTATACCGCAGAAGAGGAAGGAGATTTTCTGAAAAATAATTTGGGACCGACATTATGGAAAAACGGTTTTAAAAATAAAAAAGTAATGATTTGGGATCACAATCGTGATTTGATTTACCAAAGAGCAACCACTACATTAAGCGATCCTGAAACTTCAAAATATGCTTCCGGAATTGGCTATCACTGGTATGAAACATGGAATAACAAAACGCAGCTTTTTGATAATTTAATTGAGACACAAAGAGCTTTCCCGGATAAATTTTTAGCATTTACCGAAGGTTGTAAAGAACAATTTGATTTGTCTAAAATTTACGATGTAAAATTAGGTGAATTGTATGGTAGAAATATGATTAACGATTTTAATAAAGGCACTGCTTTATGGACAGATTGGAATGTTCTTTTAGATGAAACAGGAGGTCCAAACCATGTAGGAAATTTTTGCTTTGCTCCAATTATTGCCGATACAAAAACAGGCGAAGTGCATTATACGTACGAATATTATTACATAGGTCATGTTTCTAAATTTATTAAACCTAATGCGGTGAGAATTGGAAGCTCGTCAAACAGAGCGGCTTTAACCTCTACAACCTTTATGAATGAGAACGGACAATTGGTAACTGTTGTAATGAACGATTCGGATAATGATATTGATACGAATCTTTGGATTGAAGGTATGGCTGCAAAAATTTCTGCACCAGCGCATTCTATACAGACTATAATTTTATAGCGTCATATTAACATTTTTATTTAACTTTCGGCGGAGCCATAGGCTCCGCCGAAACTATTTCCCAAAAGTCTTTGAAATTTTGACCAAAACTAAAATGGATTCCATTATTGTTAAAACGGGCTTTAGCTCGCTTTTATTGATATTTATTAATTATTTAAAACAAAAAAACTCCGAAACAAAATGTTCCGGAGTTTAGTATTACTTATTGCTAATTATTCATTACGAATAATTATTCTGCGTCGTATTTGCTAATCACTTTTTGAGTAACACCAGAGCTGCTGAAACCTCCATCGTGGAAAAGATTCTGCATTGTTACTTTTTTGGTAAGATCAGAGAATAAAGTTACACAGTAATCTGCACATTCAAGAGCTGTAGCATTCCCTAGCGGAGACATATCTTCAGCATATCCTAAGAAACCACCGAAACCTTTCACACCACTTCCTGCAGTTGTAGGAGTAGGAGATTGTGATACTGTGTTTACACGTACTTTTCTTTCTCCCCAATAGTTTCCGAAAGTTCTTGCGATACTTTCTAGGTACGCTTTATTGTCAGACATATCGTTGTAATCTGGGAACGTTCTTTGTGCAGCGATATACGTTAAAGCAACGATGCTTCCCCATTCGTTCATACAGTTTTTCTCCCAAGCCACTCTCATTACTTTATGGAAAGAAACCGCTGAAACATCCCAACCTTTTTCTAACCAATCGTAGTTCATCTCTGTATAATGTTTTCCTTTTCTCACGTTTACCGACATACCGATAGAGTGAAGGATGAAGTCTATTTTTCCGAATTTTGCCACAGCAGCATCAAAAAGTTTTTCAAGATCTTCAATAGAAGTAGCATCTGCGCCAATTACTTCCGAACCTGTTTTTTCAGCTAAAGAATTCAATTCTCCCATTCTCATAGCGATAGGAGCGTTTGAAAGGATAAATTCTGCTCCTTCTTCGTGGCATCTTTCTGCAACTTTCCAAGCAATAGATTGTTCATTAAGGGCTCCAAAAATAATTCCCTTTTTGCCTTTAAGTAAACCGTATGACATAGTATTTTAATGTTTATTAATCTACAAATGTAACGATTATTTGTGTTTAAAGCATAATAAAAACGAAGCCTTTGCAAAAAGACTTCGTTTTTTTAATAATATATAAAGAAGGACTGTTTAGTTTGTTTTTTTATTCCATTCAGCTTTTACATCTTCGGCGGTATCTTTTGTTTTTTCCCAAGCGTCGTTTGCTTTATCTTTAATCTCGTCCCAAGTTTCCGATGCATTTGCTTTTACACGTTCAAACCAATCTTCCTGTTGTGCTTCTTCGTCGTTATTTCTTTTTTCATTTATATATTCCTTTGCTTTATCTGCAAGTTCATTAGCTTTCCATTTAACTTGGTTTGCTGCATTTTTTACAGAATCTTTTGTGTTGTCTACTGCATTTTCAGCTTTGTTATACTCTTTATTGTTCATAATTATAATTATTTGATGATTATGTTAAAGATTAAACAATAAATATTCCTAAGTTTAAAAACTTAACGTTAAATTTTCGTTAATAAAAATTAAACTTTGTTATTAAATTTTCAAACAATTTAGGGTTTAGTATAATTTTTCATTTATTTAATGAATAGGTTTATAAAATTAATTTTTTTCACAGAAAAAAAGTTTTTTTTCATAAATAAAGGTTTATAGATGTATTATATTTTTGCGTTATCAAATTTTGATGTAAAAATGAAAAAAAAAAAAATGCTAATAGCTGCCTTTATGGTTGCTATCGGAGGATCGATGCTTCACGCTCAGGTCGGAATAGGAACGACCACGCCTGATACCTCATCGATACTCCACCTAAACAGTTCCAATAAGGGGTTTCTTTTACCCAGTATTTCTCTTACTTCTTCTACAGACAATACAACCATCTCATCTCCAGCCAATGGCCTTTTGATATGGAATAGTGGAACCGGTGGCTTCACACCAGCTGGTTTGTACTATTGGAATGGAGGCCAATGGAATGGTGTTGTCACAAACTCTTCTTCTAATTCGGGCTCTCCGGGAAACAGTTCACCGGGAAACGGATCTTCTTCTTCCGCTTGGAATACAAGTGGAAATAATAACGGTTCTAATGCCGGACAAAACACAACGATGTTTATTGGAACTTCTACTTATGATGATCTTGTTTTCAAAGTAAACAGTAATTTTTCTGGACGTTTAGGATCAGATAGATCGATACTTTTGGGAACGGGAACTTCTGGTAATCAAGATGCAGTAGCAATTGGTTCTAATGCAAAAGCAAATAGCAATGAAAGTACTGCAATGGGATACAATTCTAATGCAGCTGGATATCAATCTTTAGCTGTAGGATATGGCTCAAAGACAACTTCTAACAGCGAAACTGCTATAGGATTTAATACACAAACCAACAATCAAAACTCTACGGCAGTAGGTTCAACCAGCAAAGCTATAGGTCAAAATTCTGCTGCAATTGGGTATAGCGCTCAAACTACTGCTTTTAATTCTTTAGCAGTAGGAGTTGATTCAAAAGCGACTGGACAAAGTTCTTCAGCAATTGGTGATAGTTCTATGACAACGGCTTTGAATGCGGTTGCTTTAGGAGTTAGTGCAAAATCTACTGCGCAAAACGCGGTTGCAATAGGAACTAATGCAACAGCAAGCCAGGCAAATGCAATTGTATTAGGTGACAACAGTGCTAATGTAGGAATTGGAACAAGTACCCCCAACACAAATGTGAAAATTGATGTAAATGGTCAGTACAAACTTGGGCAAAAAGGGAGTGTACATAAAAACCAAGTAAGTTTTGAGGTTTGGCCAAATGTATCCATTAACAATTTACAGTCTGGTCGTACAGCAGTTTTAGACATTGCAATTCCTGCGAGTTTGCAGCTTTCTTCTACAAGAGCAACTATCGTTGTTTCGCCTGCCGGAGATTTTGCTGGAAATGAAACTTTTGGAATAAATAATCCGCGAATGACTTCAACTTCCAATATTAGAATTAACTTAACGAATGTATCGAGCGGAAATGAAAGCTTAAATTCTGCACATTTTTACGTTACGATTACTGAATTTTAAGGTAAAGATTTAAATAAAACTAAAAAAGGATTGCCATTCGCAGTCCTTTTTTTGTTTCTACACTTGAATTATTAAAATAAACGATTATTTAATGATATTTTTTAATATGTTCGCATAAAATAATTAACCCTATTCTAAATCGTAAAATGAGAAAGTTATTACCTATATTTTTGTTATTCTTTGCCACAGGAATATTTGCACAAAAGACCGATAAGAAAAAAAGCGATTATACACCTGTAGAAATTATTAAAGCAGATGGAAGTAAAATGACGGTTCTTTTTAAAAGAATTTCTTTACCGTCTTTAAGTACTTTTAAATATTTTTTTGGAGGAGAGCAAAATACAAATGTAAGAATCGATTATAAAACTTCTGAAAATGGTCCTTTAGAAAAAATGAATTCCAAGGATATTGTTCGTTTCAAAATACTGGATGATGATTATGAGGAAAAAGCTTCTTTTGAACGTCTTCATATTAAGGTTTTCGATAAAAATAATGTGCTAAAAGATACAAAGCAGGTAATGTATTTACCTTTGATATATGAAGGGAAAATTAATTTGTATGGCGAAGCTAATTTTATATGTCAAGCGGCTCCAGGTTCAAATAAAGTAGCAAAAGGAACTTGTGAATATGCATATTCAATGTTTTATTTGAAAAATAATCAGGAGAATTTTGCTGTTACACCATTAGATATTAAAATTTTTAACAAAGAAAGAAGTTTAGATAATTTTGCAAACGCCTTTAAAGTTGCCGGAAAAGATTGTCCTGAATTTACAAAGTATTTAGACGACCTAGGTGTAAGAGTGTATGACAAAGAGTTTCAAAGGAAAATGAGGGACGATGTAATTGCATACCGCAAAGAGGTGAAGAAAAAATCTCATGACATAGAAGGTAATCGTGAGGATAGAACGGAATATATTGGTAGAGAAATGCTTAAATATGAAGCTCAGCTTTATATTAATATTATAAAAGAATACGAAAAAAACTGCCCTTACTAATGTAAAACTAAAAAAGGATTGCCATTCGCAATCCTTTTTTTATTATTTCACAATTCTTTCCAGTACCCATTCAATAAGGTGTTGCTCTGAAGCGTGATGGTCTTTTGAAAATTCGCCGCGTCTTCTATTGGCAATTACATTGTTTACAGTTATTGCTTTATGACCTAAAAGAGTAGCGAAAGCGTAAATGGCAGAAGTTTCCATTTCGAAATTGGTAATTCCTAGATCATTTAAAGTCTCTAAAAATTTTTCGTCGGTTGCGCGTAAACGCAGCTGTCTTCCTTGTGGAGCGTAAAAACCAGGGAAAGTTGCTGTGTTGCCGTGATATTTTGCATCGTTATATAAGGTACCCAATTCTTCAGACCATTCAGAGAAGTAAAGCATAGGTTTTATTTTTTCATAAGGAAATTGCTCGTAAAATTTCTTTGAAAATTCGTTTTCAAATTGATAATCTTGGTAGAAATTCATCAAACCGTCTAATCCGACAACATTCTGCGTTACCAACATGTTGTCTACTTCTACATCTGGGTTTACACTTCCGCAAGTTCCCATTCTGAAAAGCTTTAACGATTTTTTTTCGCTTTTGAATTCTTTGTTTTGAAGGTCGATGTTTACCAAAGCATCAAGTTCATTCATCACAATATCAATGTTTTCAGTTCCAATTCCTGTAGACATTACTGTGATTCTTTCACCTCTTAAAATTCCGGTATGCGTATAAAATTCTCTTTTATTTTTTTGATTTCAACTTTATCGAAATGTTTTGAAACCTTCGCAACACGGTCTGGATCGCCCACCAAAATTATTTTTTCGGCAATATCTTCGGGTAAAAGGTTCAAATGATAAATGCTTCCGTCTTCATTTAGAATAAGCTCTGAAGCTGCAAGTTTATTAAGCATAAATTTTATTTTTCTGAATATAAAAGTACTAAAATTGGCACAAAATAAATGTAAACATTATTTAATTTATCCTTAAAATATTCATAACACAGAGGCTTTACTTTTGCTCGAAATCAAAAATTGTGAGATTCTACCTTGTAACCATTTCTGCATTAGTATTGATATTTTCTGCAATGTCTTTTAACCCTTCATATAAAGGAAAAAAAGTAGAAGAATCCTTCATTAATAAAGGACTTACCGAGTTTAAAATTGAACTTGAATATTTGAAAAATGATGCGGAATTGTTTTCAGAAGATAAAATTTCAGTTGAAAAATTAAGAGAAACGATTACCAAAACGAGAAATTCTTTTAAAGAAATCGAGTTTTTTGTTGCGTATCATTACCCAGAATTTACCAAAACGCATTTAAACGCTGCACCACTTTTCCATATTGAAGCAGCGGGAACTTCTTCTTACACGTTGCCTCCGGAAGGTTTGCAGGTTTTAGATGAATTGATTTATTCTGATGAAGCACAAAACGAGAAAGAAGAAATTAAAACCATTACCAATTTCCTCTATAATAATTATGCGAATTTTTATCTGAGTGCGCTTAAAAATGGGCTGAGTAATACGAATAATAAAACTTTACCGCTTCGAATAGAGTTGATCCGAATTTACAGTTTAGGAATTACTGGTTTTGATACGCCTGGTTCTTTGAATATTTCAGAAGAAACTTCTCATGTGCTTTCGGGGATGAAAAGTTACATTGAAGATGAGGATTATTTTAAGAATTTTAAAACAGAAAAAGCTATTCAGATTATAGAAAATTCACTTCTTTATTTGGCAAAAAATACAGATTTTGAAACTTTTGATCGAATTGAGTTTTACAAAAATACCATTCAGCCTTTGTACGAAGAACTTGGAAAATGGGACGGCAGAAGTGATGATTTGAATAATTTTTCTGGTTGGAATGTTTCAAATACCAATTTCTTTAAATCAGATTTTTTTGATCCCTATTTTTACACCATTTTGAAAAAGTCTGAAGACGGCGATGATGTAAGGAAATTAGGAGAAAAGATTTTTTATGATGCGAGTTTCAGTTCAAACGGAAAAATGAGTTGCGCCAGTTGTCATTTACCAGAGAATGCTTTCACAGATTTGCAGGTAAAATCTGTAAGTAATGTGGAAGGAAGAACGGTTTTAAGGAACTCTCCAACGCTTTATAACGCAGTTTTTGCAAAGAGATTTTTCTATGATATGCGTGCTTTTTACTTGGAGCAACAAGCAGAACATGTTATTTACAATAAAGATGAGTTTAATACCAACTATGAAGAAATTGTAAAAAAACTAAGTGCAAATTCAGATTATAAAACTGCATTTTCAAAGGTTTTTAAGGATAAAAAAATAAATAAGCAGAATTTTTCTAAAGCTTTGAGTTCGTTTGTGGCTTCACTGTATTCTTTTGACAGCGATTTTGATCGTTTTATGAGAAATGAAAAGCAAATTTCTGAAGATGCCAAAAAAGGATTCAATCTTTTTATGGGAAAGGCAAATTGTGCAACCTGTCATTTTGCGCCTCATTTTTCGGGTTTAGTTCCGCCGTTTTTTAATGAAAATGAATCTGAGGTTTTAGGAATTACCAAACAGCCAATTCAAAAATCACCATTGGAATTAGATTCAGATCCGGGAAGAATTCAGTCGAATGTAAAGAAAGAAAATTCTTGGATTTATGAGAATTCATTTAAAACTTTAACGGTAAGAAATATTGCTTTAACAAAACCTTATTTCCACAATGGTGCTTTTAATACTTTAGAAGAAGTGATTGAATTTTACAATGAAGGCGGAGGAGAAGGTCTTGGTTTGCCGATGAAAAACCAAACGCTTCCCGCAGATAAACTGAATCTTTCCGATGAAGAGAAGAAACAATTAATAAGTTTCTTGAATACATTAACGGATATCAGTAAAGCGACAAAATCAAGAAAATAAACTTCATTTTATCACAAATTTAAGATTTAACAATTAATTAAATTTCTTAACGTTCATTTTCAGTTTTATTAATATTCATCGGTGTTTAATTAAAGGTAGCGTAACGAGCTGCTGATTCTAAAAAGATAGTTTTGCATCAACAATGATAAATTATTAAAAGTGAAAAGAAAACTACTTACCATTGCAGCTTTGGCGTTAATGACAACAACTGCAATACAGGCACAAACTACAATTTTTAACCTTCAAAGCTCGTGGAAGTATTACGATTCGGATACAGCACCTGCTTCTACCTGGAAAAACACCAACTTTGATGTATCTTCTTGGGCTTCAGGGAACGGACCTTTAGGATATGGAGATCCTGTAACAACGATTATTCATAACGGAACTACGGGTTTGCTTACCGCTTATTTTGTAAAAGATTTTACAGTAAACCTTGCCGATCTTAGCAATAATATTGAATTTGGTGTGAGAAGAGACGACGGCATTATTGTTTATCTTAATGGAGAAGAGGTGATAAGAGATAACATGCCTTCCGGAGCTGTAACACATACAACGTTATCGAGTACTACAGTAGATGGTGCTGCAGAAACCGCAATTAATATTTTTACAATACCAAAAAACAAATTTGTACAAGGAAATAATAGAATTTCTATTGAGCTTCACAACAGAGGAACTACAAGCTCTGATTTAACTATTGATGCTTACCTTAAAAACTCAACTGTAGTAACGCCTCCTTCAAACTGTACCAACGGAACTCATATTAGTTGTTTTACTTCTATCGTACCAACTACACAAACTTCAAAGCTAATCATTCCTCAGGAGCATAGATATCAATTAATTCTAAAAGAAGGCGATAATTATACTGAAGGAGGAGGTCTTGTAGGAGGTGTAAACGATTTTACAGCTTACGTTGCTAAAAACAACAGCAGTGTAGATGGGTATCTTTCTGTAAACCACGAAACCAATCCTGGAGGTGTTACAATGGCTGAAGTAAATTACAATGCAGCGACAAAACTTTGGCAGCTTTCAAGATCTAGAGCAGTTAGTTTTTCAGATACAAGTTTGGTGCAAACAATTAGAAACTGTTCTGGAGGAATTACACCTTGGGGAACAGTGGTTACAGCAGAAGAATCGGTAACTTCTAACGACTCGAATGCCGATGGATACAAAGATTATGGTTGGTTAGTAGAAATTAATCCTGTAACAGCACAGGTAATGTCTCATAATACCAACGGAACCAAAGATAAACTTTGGCAAATGGGAATCATGAACCATGAAAATGTGGTGATTAATGATGCCGGAACAATTGCTTATTTCGGTGAAGATGGTGGAACGCACATGGTGTACAAATATGTGATGGATACTCCGAATAATCTAGCTTCAGGAAATCTTTATGTTTTGAAACTAACACAAGGCTTAAGCGGAGGAGATCCTGTTGTAAGTACAGGAGAATGGATTCAGGTTCCTAATAAAACTCAGGCAGACCAAAACAATACACAATCTTTAGCTCAGTCTTTAGGTGGAACTTCTTTTAATGGAGTTGAAGATGTTGAAATCAGTCCGTTAGACGGTAAAATTTATTTTACAGCAAAAGGTTTAAACAAAGTGTATAGAATGCAAGACAACGGTTCTACACTTTCTAATGTTGAAACTTTTGTAGGAGGTCTTACAACTACATATTCTTTCAATACAGCACAAGGTATTAAAACAGAAGCTTGGGGAGATGGTAATGATAATCTTACGTTTGATGAACTTGGAAACCTTTGGGTGCTTCAAGATGGTGGTAAAAACTACATTTGGGTAGTAGGACCAGATCATACACAAGCTAATCCAAATGTAAGACTTTTCGCTTCAATGCCTGCAGGATCTGAACCAACGGGATTAACTTTCACGCCAGATAAAAAGTTTGGATTCTTCTCTATTCAACATCCAGATTCAACGATTGATGTTGATATTGATGCAACAGGAAATACCATTGATTATAAAGGTAAATCTGCAACTATTGTTGTTGCATTATCTCAGTTCTTGGGAACAACAGCAAGTTTGGCAACTAACGAAGTTATTAAGGAAACAGAAGTAACTGTAGCACCAAACCCAACTTCAGGATTAGTGAAAATTAATTCTCCAAAAGCTTTGAAAAATCTTGCGATTACAGCGTACAGTGTAGATGGTAAAATTGAGTATCAGAAGAAATTCAATGGTTCTGTTACTAATTTAGACTTGGATTTTACAAGCCAACTTCAAGCTTCAAGAGTGATAATTTTAAATATTGAAGCAGACGGTTTCCAAAAAACAGCTAAAATTCTTAAAAAGTAATTTTAAATTTTAATACAGACTGCCGGAACTCTTTCCGGTGGTCTTTTTTATTTATGAAAAAGTGTCTTATTTTATTTTCTTTTGCTTTATTTTCTACAGCTTTTGCTCAGATAGATCCCGTAAAATATCCAACCTATACCGATATTGAAGCTGCTTTACAGTCGAAAGAAACGGTTTTTAGTATGAGTTTCAGAGATAAAGGTTTGTTCAATCTTCCGCCGCAGATTTCGAAGCTAGACTCTATCTTTTTTTTGAATATGATGGGGAATAATTTTGAGAAAATTGATGAGGTTTTGTTTAGTTTAAAAGAAATGCAAATTCTCAACATTAACGAAAATAATATAAAATACATTCCAGATGAGATTTCAAAATTGCAAAAACTGAATACTTTTTCAATGAATCTCAATCAGCTTACTTCGGTAAATCCTGAGTTTTCAAAACTTCAGAATCTAAAAGCTGTACATTTGGACGCCAACAATTTGAATATATTTCCTCCGGCTTTAACTAAAATTTCGGGTTTAAAGGAAATTAATCTACATAGCAATCAGATAAGCAATGTTTCAGATGTAGATCAAATTAAAAATTTAGAATTTTTAAACCTTTCTGCCAATCAAATTAATGATTTGGACCATTCTGAATTTCCTAAAAGCTTAAAATATCTGGAACTTCAAAAAAACACGTTAATTAATTTTCCTGAAACAATTTTAAAACTCAAAAACCTTGAATTTTTAAATATTGGGGAAAATAAAATCTCTGAGATTTCTCCGAAAATAAAAAACATGAAAAAATTAGCAAGTTTAAATCTTGCCAATAATCAGTTAAAAACATTACCTGAAGAAATTTCCAGACTCAAAAACTTGAAAACATTAATTATTACAGGAAATTCTATTCCTAAAGAAGAGATAGAAAAACTTCAAAAACAAATGCCGGAAACCCAGATCTTTTTCTAGATCTATCCGCCGACTCTCTTGGTTTTAAAGCCCATTTCTTTAAGGATAACCATTATTTTATCACGGTTGTCACCTTGTATGATAATCGTTCCATCCTTTTCACTACCACCAATTCCAAGGGTGGTTTTTATTTTTTTTGAGATTTTTTTAAGCTCGTCGTCGCTTCCTTCCCAACCTTCAACGATGGTTACGGGTTTTCCGTTTCTTCCTTTCTTTTCAAATTTACAAACCAAAGGTTCTTTTTGTACAAAAGCTTCTTCGGGCATTTCAAAATCCTGTTCTTCGTGTTCAGGAAAAAGGTTTTTCAGTTGGTCTCTTAAATCCATGAGGCAAAATTAAAAATTATCTTCTAAACCTTTTTATAAATATTTAAAATTTGCTTGAAGATAAAATGGATGTTCAAAAAAAATTAAACATTCAAATTCGTGTTTTCATGAATAAATAAATACATTTGTTTGTTAAAATTTTCAAAGAATGTCAAAAAAAGCAATATTAGCGATCCTTGACGGATGGGGATTGGGAATGAATCCGGATGTTTCAGCAATCGAAAAAGCCAATACTCCGTTTATGGATAGTTGTTATCAAAAATTTCCGCATACAACTTTAGAAGCAAGTGGTCTTGCTGTGGGTTTACCAGAAGGTCAAATGGGAAATTCTGAAGTTGGTCACATGAATTTGGGTGCAGGTAGAGTAGTTTACCAAAACCTTGTAAAGCTCAACATGGCGGTAGAAAACGGAACTTTAGGCCATGAAAAAGCGATTGTTGATGCTTTTGACTACGCTAAAAGAGAAAGCAAAAAAGTACACTTTATTGGTTTGGTTTCAAATGGGGGTGTACATTCACATATCAATCATTTAAAAGGTCTTTTAACGGCTGCAAAAAATTTCGGATTAGACGAAAACGTTTACGTTCATGCATTTACTGATGGTAGAGATTGTGATCCGCTTTCTGGATTGGGTTTCATTAAAGAATTGCAACAGCACATGTCTGAAACTACCGGCGAATTGGCAAGTATCGTAGGAAGATATTTTGCAATGGATAGAGACAGAAGATGGGAGCGTGTAAAATTAGCGTATGATGCAATGACTGCCGGAATTGGCGAGCAAACTACCGATGCTTTAGCGGCAATTCAAGCTTCTTATGATGCGAATGTAACAGATGAATTCATCAAACCAATTATTCTTACAAAATATAGCGAAGCGGGAGAAATTATTCCAGTGGCTAAAATTGTAGATGGAGATGTGGTAATTTGCTTCAACTTCCGTACAGATAGAGGACGTGAGATTACAGAAGTTCTTTGCCAACACGATTATCCGGATTTCGACATGAAAAAATTGGATCTTTATTATGTTACCTTAACGAATTATGATAAAACCTACCAAAACGTACATGTAGTTTTTGATGAAAACGTTTTACAGGAAACAATGGGTGAAGTTTTAGAAAAAAACGGTAAAACTCAAATTAGAATTGCAGAGACAGAAAAATATCCTCACGTAACGTTTTTCTTTTCTGGAGGTAGAGAAGAAGAATTTAATGGAGAGAAAAGATTGCTTTGTCCAAGTCCGAAAGATGTTCCAACCTACGATTTGAAGCCGGAAATGTCTGCTTACGATATTACAAACGCTATTCTTCCGGAACTTGAAAATGAAACAGCAGATTTTGTTTGCTTAAATTTTGCCAATACGGATATGGTGGGTCACACAGGAGTTTTTGAAGCGGCAGTAAAAGCAGCAGAAACGGTTGATAAATGTATCGAAAAAGTAGCGACAATGGCTTATGAGCACGGTTATACTGTATTTATTCTTGCAGACCATGGTAATTCTGATGTAATGATGAATCCTGATGGAACACCAAATACACAACATTCGACCAACTTGGTTCCTTTAATCGTAATGGATAAAGACCATAACTGGAATTTAAAGCCAGGGAAATTAGGAGATATGGCTCCAACCATTTTAAAAGTAATGGGTGTAGAAATCCCAGCAGTAATGACGGGAAATATTCTTGTTGACTAGTCTTTACCAAACAATATAAAACAAAGAAGACCGTTATGAAAATAGCGGTCTTTTATGATATGCATCATAACTCTCCCTTTATTATGTCACAAATAATAAATTAAATCTTATCTTTGTACCTCATAAAAATTAATTTAGAATGTATCAACACTTGGTTAGGAAAGAAGTAATGGCTAATTTAGAAAAGGAAGTCGGTTCTTTTCTCGATAAATTTTTAACGCCAATCGAAAAGATTTGGCAACCTTCAGACTTTCTTCCAGACCCATCAAGTGCAGATTTTAAATATGATTTAGAAGAAATTCAAACTTTCGCTCGTGAAATGCCTTATGATCTTTTCGTAACACTTATTGGTGACTGTATTACAGAAGAAGCTTTGCCTTCATACGAATCTTGGTTAATGGGTGTTGATGGTGTAGATCAAGAAAAAAAGGAAATCGGTTGGGCAAACTGGGTAAGAGCTTGGACTGCCGAAGAAAACAGACACGGTGATCTTTTGAACAAGTACCTTTACCTTTGCGGAAGAGTAAATATGAGGGAAGTAGAAATTACTACTCAATATTTAATTAATGACGGTTTCGATTTAGGAACAAGTATGGATCCTTACAGAAACTTCGTATATACAAGTTTCCAAGAAACGGCAACTAACATTTCGCACAGAAGAGTAGGAACTCTTGCAAAGCAATCTGGAAACGGAAAATTAGCAAAAATGTGTGGTGTAATTGCTGCCGACGAGGCAAGACACGCAAAAGCCTACAAACATTTCGTAGCAAAAATTTTAGAAATTGATCCTTCAGAAATGATTTTAGCATTCGAAGATATGATGCGTAAAAAAATCGTTATGCCTGCTCACATGATGAGACAATCGGGTCAAATGGCAGGAGAACTTTGGGGACATTTCTCAGATGCAGCACAAAGATGTATGGTGTATACAGGGCAAGATTACATTAATATTTTGAAAGACCTTCTTGATGAATGGAAAATTGAGCACGTAAAAGGGCTTAATGAAAAAGCAGAAAAAGCACAAGAATATTTGATGAAATTACCATCAAGACTTCAAAAAATTACAGACAGAATCTCAACGCCAGATTTACAGTTTCAGTTTAATTGGGTTAAAAGTTAGTTAGTATTTAACACTATTTTATAAATAAGAGTGCAGCAGCAATGTCGCACTCTTTTATTTTTATTAGTATCTTTGCGCTGTTAAACTCAGACAATAATGATGAACAATAAAAAAATTGCAGTAGACTTCGACGGAACTGTTGTTGACGACGCATATCCTGCAGTTGGAAAAGCTAAAATTTTTGCATTTGAGACTCTAAAAAAGTTACAATCTGAAGGATATAGACTTATTTTGTGGACGTATCGACATGGGCAGGCTCTTGAAGACGCCATTGAATTTTGCAGAAAAAATGGAATTGAATTTTACGCAGTAAATTCAAGCTTTGAAGGAGAAGTTTTTGACTCTGAAACGCAATCTAGAAAAATAGATGCAGATTGGTTTATAGACGACAGAAATATTGGCGGTTTTCCTGGGTGGGGAGAAATTTACAATATTATTACACAAAGAATAGAATTCCGTGTGGAGGGTGGCGAAGTTTTAGCCTATTCAAAATTGAAAAAAGAAAAGAAAAAAGGATTGTTTTGGTAAACAATCCAATGTAACAATTTACTAATATAACGATCTACCAATCAGCCATTGTTACACTGATACACTGCTAGATTGTTACATTTTTAGAATAATGATTCATTTAAAAAATATAGACGAGCTTCGTCTAATGAAAGAAAGTGCAAGATTGGTTTCTAAAACTTTAGGAATGATTGCTAAAGAAATAAAACCAGGGATTACTACACTTTATTTAGATAAGCTTGCTCACGATTTTATCAAAGATCACGGTGCTGAACCAGCATTTTTAGGATACGGAGGTTTTCCGTATTCACTTTGTATTTCTCCAAACGAACAGGTGGTTCATGGTTTTCCAACGAAAGAAGAAATTAAAGAAGGCGATGTACTTTCTGTAGATTGTGGCGCTATCTTGAATGGTTTTGTAGGAGATCACGCCTATACTTTTGAAATTGGAGAAGTAGCTCCCGAAACCAAAAAATTACTAAAAGTTGCCAAAGAATCTTTATACAAAGGGATTGAACAATGTATTAGAGGAAAAAGAATTGGCGATATTTCTTTTGCGATCCAAAATCACTGTGAAAAAGAAGGATACGGTGTGGTAAAAGAATTGGTAGGACATGGTTTGGGAAGACAAATGCACGAAGATCCTCAAGTTCCTAACTATGGTAGGCAGGGAAGTGGTAAAGTAATTAAAGATGGTTTAACAATCGCAATCGAACCCATGGTTAACCTTGGAACTGAAAAAGTAAAGTTCCATAATGATGGTTGGACGGTAACAACGTTGGACAACAAACCTTCGGCTCATTTCGAGCACGATGTTGCTGTAATCAATGGTAAACCAGTATTGCTTTCAACATTCGATTATATTTACGAAGCTTTGGGAATTGTAAGTGATGAAGAAAAAGCTTTTCAATTGGATTTTTAAATGAATTAGACAATAGTTGTTTTGAAGTGGCGAAGCCGCGAAATGTTGGTAGAATCGTAATTAATATTTTTAAAAGAGGTGCGAAGCACCGACATATTGGTTTTTATGTCCGAATCAAACGCAACTTATACGCAAATCCATATTCAACTCATTTTTGCAGTTAAATTTAGGGATGCCCTAATTCAGACAAACTGGAAAGAAGAACTTTACAAATATGTTACAGGAATTATCCAAAACAATAATCATAAATTGATTTGTATTAATGGAATGCCCGACCACATTCATATTCTTATAGGACTAAGACCCAATCAATCAATTTCCAGTTTAGTAAACGAAATAAAGTCTAATTCGTCAAAATTCATTAACGAAAAAAGATTTCTACCATTTAGATTTGAATGGCAAAAAGGATACGGAGCGTTTTCATACGGTAAATCTCAACTGTCGGATGTTATAAATTATATTAATAATCAAGAAAAGCATCATCATAAAAAATCATTTAGAGAAGAATATTTAGATTTTTTGAATAAATTTGAAGTTAATTATAACGAAGATTATATTTTTAATGATTTAATTTAAACCTACATTTCGGTGCTTCGCACCTCCTTTGTTCAAAGCAATAATATTATTACTACCAATATATCGCTGCTTCGCAGCTTCTTATAAAATAAAAATTGAAAAAGATTACCAAACTTTTACTAAACAAAATTCCTCGTCCTGCACTTATTAAAATGAGTATTTGGGCGAGACCACTTATCTATCAGTTTTTTAAAGGCGATAATTTTTACGATCCTATAGATGGAAAATCGTACAGAAAATTTTTGCCTTACGGATACGGAAAACAACGTGAAAATGCACTTTCTCCCGGAACTTTAAGCCTTGAAAGACATAGACAAATGTGGCTGTATCTTCAAAATGAGACAGATTTTTTTACAAAAAATTATAAAGTTCTGCATATTGCTCCAGAGCAAGAATTTTTGAGGAAGTTCAAAACAATGAGAAATCTAGATTACATTTCGGCAGATCTTTTTTCGCCAATTGTAGATGTAAAAGCCAATATTCTGGATCTTCCTTTTGCGGATGAAAGTTTTGATGTGGTATTTTGCAACCACGTTTTAGAACATATTCAGGATGATGCTAAAGCGATGAGTGAGCTCTATAGAATTCTAAAACCAGGAGGTTGGGGAATTTTGCAAGTTCCGATGAAAAATTCTTTAGAGAAAACGTATGAAGATTTTTCAATTACCGATCCAAAAGAAAGACAGAAACATTTCGGGCAATACGATCACGTTCGTTGGTACGGAATGGATTATTTCGATCGTTTAAGGAAAGCAGGTTTTGAAGTTGATGCCAATTTTTATTCGCAGAAGTTTTCGGATGCGGAAATCAAAAAATATGGGTTAAGACATAATGAAATTCTTCCTTTAGTATATAAAAAATAAAGTGCCTTTTTTGAGGCACTTTTTTATTTACATTGGTTGAAATTAGTCTTTTATAAAAAATTCAGGTTTATGATTTTCAATCATCATAATATATTGTCCTTTTTGAAAATGACTGATATCAACTCTCATTGATGTGTCGGAAGTCAATGTTTCATAAACAAGTTTACCAGAAATTTCAAATATATTTAATTTTAAATTTCTTTCAATATTTTCTATCGTTAAAAAATCTTTCGCAGGATTCGGATAAAATTTGAGATTTTTCTTAAGAATATTATTTTTCGTTCCTAAATAAATGTAATAATTATTGTAATAAATTTGGTTTCCAGTTGTGGGATTTGTTATGATAAGTGTTTTAGAACTTCCATTATTTATAATCTGATAATTATAAATACTTCCTCCTGTCGAATCAAGATAAAAATTACAATTGCTTCCATCAAAAGCTTGAGCTGTCGCAACATTTGTACCATTATAAACTGCTAATGTACAGCTTCCTCCTAACTTTGTAAAACTATCAGTCAACGTATTAAACGTTAAACTAACTGCTGCCATATTGAAATATTTTGAATTAAAATTGTACACACCTCCAGCATTTTGAAAAAAAGATTCTCCAATTGGCAATTGCATTACTGGTGCAGTGATTGTCTGATTATTAATAACAACCTGCGAAATATACCAATTGTTACTAAAAAGGTCAGGGTTTTGAGCAAAAATAAAGTTGCTCATCAAAGTTAATAGGAGTAAAGTTTTTTTCATATTTTTCTTTAAAATTACAAAAAACTATTCTTCCATAAGTGATAAAAATTAAATTCTTTGCATTTATTAAATTAATGAGAAACCGCTTTTAAACCAACAACAGAACCGATTAAAGTAACGATAAAGAAAATTCGCCAAAAACTTACAGGGTCTTTGAAAAAGAAAATTCCCATTAAAACCGTTCCGACGGCGCCAATTCCGGTCCAAACTGCGTACGCGGTTCCGATGGGTAAAGTTTGGGTAGCTTTTATCAGAAGAAGCATGCTGATTGTGAGTGAAATTAAAAACCCTGCAAACCAAAGATACATCGTGGTTCCGCTTGTTTCTTTTACTTTTCCGAGGCAAGAGGCGAAAGCAACTTCAAATAAGCCCGCAATTACTAAAATAATCCAGTTCATTGTTTAGATTTAAAAAATCAAAAATACAGAAAACTAAGTTCCGTCAAAAATTGCAGATGGATTTGTTTTACTACCTTTGCAAAACTTTAAATATTAAATTGTAAATAAAATACATGCACAAAGCAGGATTTGTAAATATCGTTGGAAAGCCTAATGCAGGAAAATCTACACTTCTTAACGCATTGATGGGAGAGAAGTTGGCGATTGTAACGCAGAAAGCCCAAACAACACGTCATAGAATTTTTGGAATTTATAATGAGGAAGACCTTCAGATTGTCTTTTCGGATACGCCTGGAGTTTTGGACCCAAAATACGGCTTGCAAGAAAAAATGATGGATTTTGTGAAAGATTCTTTGCAAGATGCAGATGTTTTTCTTTTCATTGTAGATGTTACCGATAAAGCAGAGCCATCAGAATTTTTGATTGATAAACTGAATAAAATTCCGGTTCCGGTACTTTTACTTTTAAATAAGGTAGACCAAACCAACCAAGAAGGACTAGAAAAAATGGTTGCAGAATGGCACGAGAGAATTCCTAAAGCAGAAATTCTTCCAATTTCAGCGCTGAATGCTTTCAATACTGATATTATTTTGCCGAAATTAAAGTCGATGTTGCCGGAAAACCCGCCATATTATGATAAAGATATGTACACCGATAAGCCGGAACGTTTCTTCGTAAATGAAGCCATTAGAGAAAAAATTCTTTTGAACTACGACAAAGAAATTCCGTATTCGGTGGAAGTGGTAACAGAAATGTTCAAAGAAAAAGAAGGAATTATCTTCATCGATTCTATTATTTATGTGGAAAGAGACACCCAAAAAGGAATCATTATTGGTCATAAAGGTGAGGCAATCAAGAAAGTGGGAACAGAAGCAAGACTAGATTTAGAGAAATTCTTCGCTAAAAAAATTCACCTTAATCTTTTCGTAAAAGTGAAAAAAGATTGGAGGAAAAACGACCGAGATTTGAAAAATTTTGGATATAGATAAACGAAAACTCAATAATAATCGTTGTGGTAAAAGATTTGCATTCGTATTAATCTAAATTTTTACTCAATGAATTATCAAAACGTAAAAACTAATCCATTAATTTTTGACATCGTAATTTTCATCGTAAGATTGTTTGTAGGTTTTGCTATGCTTTCTCACGGTTTTCCAAAGCTTCAAACCCTTATTGAAGGTGGAAATATTGAGTTTTTCGATTTCTTGGGATTAGGATCAAAAGTAACGTTAATCTTAACTGTTTTTGCAGAGTTTGTTTGTTCAATATTCCTTATTCTAGGATTGTTTACAAGAGTTGCAGCAGGTTTTTTAATTTTCACCATGGCAATTGCGGCTTTTGTAGTTCTTGGAACCGAAGGTTTTGATAAAAAAGAGATGAGTTTGCTCTATCTTTCTATTTATAGCATCATTATAACGTTGGGAGCAGGCAAAATTTCCGTTGATTATATGATTGAAAAACGAAGAAGAGCTTCTGAATGGTAAAAAGTATTTTACATGAATAAAAAAAATCCCGAAACAGCTTTGTTTCGGGATTTTTTATTTTGATGACAATTTGAAGTTTTAATTTAAAATCTCAAATTAATTATGCTAATTTCTGAGAGTCTGCAATAAACTGAGCCAATCCGCTGTCTGTTAAAGGATGTTTAAGCAAGCTCAAGATTGGAGGAAGTGGCGACGTAATTACATCTGCACCAATTTTAGCACAGTCAATAATATGCATTGAATGACGAATTGAAGCTGCAAGAATTTCAGTTTCATACATATAGTTATCAAAAATCAATCTGATTTCTTGAATCAAATTCAAACCATCTGTCGTAATATCGTCTAATCTTCCCAAGAACGGAGAAACGTAAGTTGCACCCGCTTTTGCTGCTAAAAGTGCTTGTCCAGGAGAGAAAATTAAAGTACAGTTGGTTTTAATTCCTTTATCAGAAAAATATTTCAAAGCTTTGATACCGTCTTTAATCATCGGGATTTTCACTACAATGTTTGGATGAATTGCTGCCAATTCTTCTCCTTCTTTAATCATTTCTTCGTAGGTTGTAGAAAGTACTTCTGCAGAAATATCTCCATCTACGATTTCACAAATCGCTTTGTAATGGTTTTTGATTGCTTCAGCACCCTGAATTCCTTCTTTTGCCATTAAAGATGGGTTGGTTGTAACGCCATCCAAAATTCCTAGGTCTTTTGCTTCTTTTATCTGCTCCAAATTAGCAGTGTCGATAAAAAATTTCATTTCGTATAATTAGAATTAATACTTACAAAGATAAACAATCCTTTACAAAGAATTTTTCTTGTGGCGCATGAATTCTCAGTTTTAGTTATCTTTGTTTTTAAACAAATTTGAAAACACATTGTTTTTACTAAAATTAAAGTAATGAATATCATTTTAGCTTCTACGTCCGTACTTTTTGGCGGCGAATTTTTGGATTATCTAAGAGACGAATTAATCGATTTATACAAAGGGATCGACGAAATTATTTTCGTTCCCTTCGCAAGACCCAACGGAATGTCTCACGACGAATACACAGATATTGCAAGATCTTTTTTTGATACTATAAATATTAGAGTGAAAGGTTTGCATGAGTTTGAAAACAAAATAGAAGCTTTACAAACCGCAAAAGGATATTTTACAGGCGGTGGAAATACTTTTTTGCTCGTTAAAACGTTGCATGAAGAGAATTTGATGTCTGTTTTAAAACAAAATGTAGAAAATGGAAAACCTTATCTTGGTTGCAGCGCAGGAAGCAATATTGCTGGTTTAAATATGAAAACCACGAATGATATGCCAATTGTTTATCCTCCAAGTTTTGATTGTATGGGATTGGTTCCTTTCAATATTAATGCGCATTATTTAGATCCTCATCCAGAACTGAAACACAATGGAGAAACCAGAGAAACTCGAATTTTAGAGTTTTTATCTCAAAACGACACCAAAGTTGTTGGTCTTCGCGAAGGAAATTGGGTAAGAAGAATGGGCAATAAAATTACCGTTCAAGGAAGTGAATTGACGAGGGTTTTCGAGAAAGGAAAAGAACCTTATGAAATTGAAGCAGGAACTGAGCTGTAATCAAATTTTAAAGGAATTAAAGAATTTGTTTCTGAATACATTTAAATAATTATAAAAGTTTCATTTCCAGAAATTTATTTATGAAAAAATATATTTTGCTGTCGGTTTTTTCTACTCAAATATTTTTTGCGCAGAATATTACACAAAAATTAGATGATGCCACAAAAAGTCTGATGAATTCTTCGTTGGCAATTTCTTCGAATCTTTCTTTTTACGTAGCAGATGAATCAGGAAATTTAATTTACGAATACAACGGAAATAAAGGGCTTTCTACCGCTTCTACGCAGAAAATTTTTACGGCAGCCGCAGCTTTAGAAACGTTAGGAAAAAATTATACTTACAAAACTAATTCTTCTTATTCAGGGACAATTTCTTCAGGAAATTTGAACGGAAACCTTTTCATCACGTCCAATGGCGACCCAACATTAGGAAGTTGGAGATATGAAGGATATAAACCTGAGAATTTCAAGCAAAAGTTTATGGAAGCCATCAAAAAAGCTGGAATTAAGAAAATTTCTGGAGATTTGATTATTGATGATTCTTATTTCGACCATCAAACCATTCCTGGAGGTTGGCCATGGGACGATTTAGGAAATTATTACGGAGCTGGAGTTTGGGGTGTGAATTGGCGAGAAAACCAATTTGACATGAATATGAATGGAAACACAATTAAAAGCTTTTCCTATCCTTTAGTTGGCGTAAAATGGTTGAACGATGTGAAAGTTGGCGGAAGTTCAGACCAAAGTTTGGTATTTACAGCACCACATTCTGATGTAGCTTTAATCAATGGAACTTTACCTGCAAAATCGCTTACAGTTTCTGGTTCTGTGCCGAATCCGCCTTTACAATTGGGTTCAGAAGTTGCACAATGGTTGAAAGAATCTGGAATTGAATTTTCAGGAAATGTGATGACCAATGCACAATTGGAAATTCAAGGAAAAAAAGCTTTAGAAACGCCTAAAAATAATATTTTCTTCACGTACGAATCTCCTAGTTTAGATAAAATTGTGTACTGGTTTTTAAGAAAATCGGTGAATTTGTACGGTGAAAATTTTATTAAAACCTTAGGAAAAGAGAAGAAAAACGACCCTTCATTTAAAGCCGGAGTTTCTTATCTAACAGATTTCTGGAAGTCGAAAGGGATTAATGTAAACATGATTAATTTTGCTGATGGAAGCGGACTTTCACCTCAAAATTATGTCTCTGCAAAAGCAGAAGTTCAGGCTTTGTTGTATGCAAAAAAACAAGCTTGGTTTGCGGCATATTACGAAGGTTTTCCTACGCAAGATAATGGTCTTAAAATGAAAAGCGGAACGATGAGAGATACCAAATCTTTTGCAGGGTTTCACACTTCAAAAGACGGAAAAAATTATGTTTTTTCAATCATCATCAATAATTATCAAGGAAGTGGAAGTGCAGAACTTCAAAAAATACTGAATGTTTTAAAATAATTACATTAGCTTCATGAAAAGCCGTCCGTTTTTATCAAGAATGAATAACTGGGTTGTATTTGTTTTAATTACAATAGTGGTTCTTACTTTCGTTATTGCGACTACAATTCTTATTAATTTTCTTCGAAAGGAGGAAATTAAAAGGGTTGATATTTTAGTAAGTGCCATGAAATTTCAGCAGGAATATAGCGACCCTAATTTAGAGGTTCAAGAATTGCTTCTGCAGATTTATAGCTCAAATAATACCATTCCGTTAATTCTTTTAGATAAGAATGATAACATTATGGGGCATAAAAATCTACCAAAAGAAGTAGAAAATGATGATAGAGAAATACTGACTTTAGCGAAAGAGATGGCGAAACATTATCCTCCTATTGAAATTAAAATTCCGAAGGGAGATAATCAGTTTGTGTATTATGATAATTCGGTTTTGTTAAATAATATTCAATATTTTCCATACATTTTAGGTTTCTTCATTCTTAGTTATTTTCTGTTTTCTTTTTGGTTTTTAAGAACGATGAAAAAGACTGATGAAGGTTATCTTTGGGCAGGTTTGGCAAAAGAAACCGCACATCAAATCGGAACGCCGCTATCTTCAATGATTGGTTGGATGGAAATTATGAAACTTGAAACGCCCGATTCTGAAGGCGTTCTTGAAATCGAAAAAGATATTGAAAGATTAAGAACAATTTCAGAAAGATTTTCAAAAATTGGTTCTGTTCCGGAACTTAATGACATGAATCTGAACCAAACGATTGTTGAAAATTATGACTATCTAAAAACCAGAATTTCCAGAAAAATTGATTTTTCGCTGCATTTACCAATGTATGATGTTTTGATTCCTCATAATAAAATTCTAATCAGTTGGGTAATTGAAAACTTAGTAAAAAACGCTGTTGATGCGATGAAAGGCGAAGGAAATTTACAAATTTGGATGTTAGAAAGAAATAAAAATATCTTGATAGAAGTAAAAGACAACGGCAGCGGAATTACCAATCAACAAGCGAGAAATGCCTTTAAACCTGGGTATTCTACAAAAAAACGTGGTTGGGGTTTAGGGTTAAGTCTTGCGAAAAGAGTAGTGCAGGAATATCATAATGGAGACATCAAAATTGCACAAACAGAAGTAGGAAAAGGAACTACTTTTAGAATTTCTATTAGAAAAGGATAATTTCTTAGAAGAGAAGTAAATCAGAAATATTTAAGCAAAAAAAATCACTATTTTTGAAGCATGATTAAAGCAACCAATATCCGTAAATCTTACGGAAGTTTAGAGGTTTTGAAAGGAGTTGACCTTCATATTAAAGTAGGTGAAGTGGTATCTATTGTGGGAGAATCTGGTGCAGGAAAATCTACACTTCTGCAAATTTTGGGTACGCTTGATAGTCCTTCAAACCCAAAAGAAAACAACACAGAGATTGCCATTGCCGGCGAATCTTTTATCAATATGAACGACAAACAGATTTCTAAATTCAGAAATCAAAATATTGGCTTTGTCTTTCAGTTTCATCAACTTTTACCTGAATTTACGGCGTTAGAAAACGTTCTTTTGCCTACAAAAATTGCAGGTTCAAATGAAAAAGAAGCGATTGAAAAAGCCGAATCTATTTTTAGAGATTTGAAAATTGAACATCGTTTAGACCATAAACCTTCGCAACTTTCTGGTGGTGAAGCACAGCGTGTTGCGGTTGCAAGAGCACTAATCAATTCGCCAAAAATTATTTTTGCGGATGAGCCTACAGGAAATTTAGATTCAAAAAATGCGGATGACCTTCACCGTTTGTTTTTTGATTTGAGAGACAAATACAACCAAACTTTTGTTATTGTAACGCACAACCCTAATCTTGCCGAAATTACCGACAGAAAACTGGTAATGGTAGATGGTTTAATTGTAGAATAAATGTCGTGAAAAAACTTCTTCTTTTGTTGATTCTGTTTTTGATGAGCTGTGAAGGTCGTTCACAGAACATATCTGTGCAGATTCCGAAAGAAAAAGTTTCTGAACTAAAAACATTTTTGAAAGACAAAAAGTACAACCAAGACATTGCGGTTTTTATTAATTTTAAAATAAAATCAGGCAAATACAGGTATTTTGTGTACGACCTTAAAAATGATAAAATTTTACAATCGGCAATTGTTTCTCATGGTTCAGGTTCTGGTGGTGACGGACAATTGAAGTTCAGCAATACGGAAAATTCTTACCAATCTTCTTTAGGAAAATACGAAATTAAAGAATCTTACAAAGGTCAGTTTGGGAAATCGTATCGTTTAGACGGGCTAGATTCTACAAATTCTAATGCTAGAAAACGTGCAATTGTGTTGCATTCTTTGGGATGTGTTTCGGATAAAGAATCTGAAACGCCGGCTTGTTTAAGTTTGGGTTGCCCAATGCTTTCTCAAAAGGCTTTTCAAGAGACTGCAAAATATCTCGACAGTTCTTCGAAAACGGTTATTTTGTACGCATTTTATTAATCAAAAACTGTAGAAGATGTCTATTAAATTTTTAGCAGAAGACGACAGACCTAGAGAAAAATTTTTATTAAAAGGTAAAAATTCGTTGTCGGATTCTGAACTTCTAGCCATCATTATGGGAAGCGGAAGCAGAGACGAAACTGCTGTAGAATTAGCCAGAAGAATTCTTGCTTCGGTTGAAAATAATTGGCATCAATTGAGTTTGCTTACCGTGAAAGATTTAATGAAATTTAAAGGAGTAGGCGAAGTAAAAGCCATTTCTATTGCGACAGCTTTGGAAATTGGGAGAAGAAGAGCTTCACAAGAAATTCCTGAAAAACCACAAATTGGAAGCAGTAAAGATGCGTATAAAGTTCTAAAAATTCATTTATCAGATTTAAGAACAGAAGAATTTTGGGTGTTATTTTTAAATCAAAATAATAGAGTGTTGCATATTTCGCAACTTACGCAAGGCGGAATCAATCAATCGTTGGTAGATTTGCGCGTACTGTTCAAAATTGCGATGGACCATTTTGCTACCGGAATTATCGTTTCGCACAACCATCCTTCAGGAAATTTAAAGCCAAGCCAAGAAGATATTGGCATCACAAAAAAAATAAAAGAAGCGGGAGAATTGTTGAATATTCAGCTTTTAGACCATTTAATTATCACTCAAAATTCGTATTTGAGTTTTGCAGACGAAGGTTTGATATGATTAAAACAGTAAAGTATCACGAAATTGATTTTGAAAAATATACGCAATGCATCAATCATTCTGCGCAGAAAAATTGGTATGCACAGAAAGAAATTCTTGACCATCTTTCAGGAAATTGGCAGCTTTTAGTTTGGAATGATTACGAAGCGGTAATGCCTGTACATTTAAAGAAAAAATTTGGATTCAATTTTGTTCACATGCCTTTGTTTTGTCAGCAATTAGGGGTTTTTTCTAAAGAAGATAATTCAGAATTAAACGAAAAATTTTTACAGTATTTAAGGGGGAAATTCCTCGTATTTCTTTATAATTTTAATGATAAAAATAGATTTAAAACAATTTTAGAAAGCCGAAAAAACTATAAAGTTCCAATTACAGAATATGCTTTTCTGAGAAGAAAAAAATATTTTAAAGGCAGGAAATCTACCGTAAAAATGGCGCAATATTTAGAGTTTTCTGAACTGAAATTGAGTGCAGAAATCTTACATTTTATCAAAAATAATTACAAAGGTCTTTCTGAAAGCGATTACGCAAAATTGGAAGATTATATTACTTTTTTGAACGAGAAAAAAGCGGTGAATTTTTTTGGCGCTTATAAAGAAACCCAAATAATAAATCTTGCTGTTGTGATTGAAGAAAAAAATGAACTTCATCTTTTGGCTTTAATTAATGATGAGAAAATGATTTCTGAAAACGGAGCATCGTTTCTTATTGATAAAATTTTAGAACAAAATATAGAGCAGAAAATTTTCAATTTTATGGGAGGAAATATCCGTGGAATTGAAGTTTTTTTCAAAAGTTTTGGAGCAGAATTGGCAGAATATCCTTTTCTTCAGAATAAATTTTTAACTAAATTGGTATAACGTAACTTTTTAAACCCATGAAATTCTGTGCTTTCCTCCGTGGCGTAAATGTAAAAGGAACCAACATGAAAATGGCCGATGTTTGCAAGGTTTTTGAAAATGCTGGAATGAAAAATGTGATTTCTGTTTTGGCTTCTGGAAATATAATTTTTTCGTCTGAAAAAAATGTTGAAGAATTAAAACCATTACTCGAAAAAGTGATGTCTGAACATTTTGATTATGAAGCTTTTCTTTTTGTTAAATCGCAAGTTGAAGTAACGGAATGCCTTGGAAATAATCCTTTTCAGAAAGATGAAAGTTTGCATATTTACGCTTTTGTCTGCAACTCAGATTTTGAAAATACTTTAATGAAAGAATTTCAAAATTCTTTAAAAACAGAAAATGAAGAAGCAAAAATGGTAAACGGTTATTTTTATTGGCAAGTTCCCAAAGGAAATACTTTAGATTCTACTTTTGGAAAAATTTTGGGTAAAAAAAGCATGAAAGACCAATTTACCAGCAGAAATTTAAATACTTTTGAGAAAGTCATCAAAAAAATGACTTAAAAATTCTGTATTTTTACTGAACTTTTTAATTATATCAAAAAAATGATTCAGTACTTAGAAAACATACATCACAAAGATTCAAAAAACTTTTTCCTAATTGCCGGTCCTTGTATTATTGAAGGCGAAGACATGGCTTTAAGAATTGCCGAAAAAGTAGTAGAATTAACCAACAAATACGAAATTCCGTACATTTTTAAAGGAAGTTTCAAAAAAGCCAATAGAAGTAGAGTAGATTCTTTTACGACGATTGGTGAAGAAAAATCTTTAGAAATTCTGAAAAAAGTAGGAGAGACTTTCAATATTCCAACGACCACAGATATTCACGAAAACGAACATGCAGCTTTGGCTGCTCAATATGTAGACGTGTTGCAAATTCCTGCATTTTTGGTTCGCCAAACCGACCTTTTGGTTGCCGCTGCAAAAACTGGAAAATGTGTTTCATTGAAAAAAGGTCAGTTTTTATCTCCTGAATCAATGAAATTTGCGGTTCAAAAAGTGACAGATTCTAACAATCCTAAAGTGGCGATTATTGAAAGAGGAAATTCTTTTGGATATACAGATTTAATCGTAGATTACAGAGGAATTCCTACCATGAGAAACTATGCTCCCGTTATTTTGGATGTTACACATTCTTTACAACAGCCTAACCAAAGTTCTGGTGTTACTGGAGGTAGACCAGATTTAATTGAAACCGTTGCAAAAGCAGGAATTGCTGTAGGTGCAGACGGAATTTTCATCGAAACGCATCCAACTCCTGAAACAGCTTTGTCAGACGGAGCAAATATGTTGAGACTAGATTTATTAGAAGACCTTCTTCAGAAATTGACAAGAGTAAGAGAAGCGATTTTGTAGAAGTTTTTGATACTTGTAAAGCTTTTTAAATTGAAAATAATTGGTCTTACATTTTTCTTGATAACCAACTTTTATATGTCGCAAATGAAAAGTTTTGCGACAACACAAGATTCGTTAATTTACAATGAATTTAAATTTGAATATAAAAAAACCAAGTATCAAAAATTTACAAATAAAATAATTGTAAATAAAAATTGTTATAGCTTTGAAAATCAAGTTGTTTGTAGTAATGGAACTAATGAAATAAATCTTTTAATTTCTTCCGGAATATTAAATCCTAAACTTTTCACTCAATATCACATTGATAAGTTTTTTAATGATAATCCAAAGATTAATAAAAGTGAATTTATTTCTAAATTTAAAAATGAACTAAAGACCTTCGAAAAAGATTCTATTGGGATTAGTAATTTAAGACACCTCGATTTTTTTAAATTAAATTATACCACAAAAAGGTTTTCGTTTTGGTATCATGATGGTGTTTTTGCTAGTCCTTTACTTTATCTTATTGAATTACAAAATAAAAACGCAACCAAAAATATGAGTTTATTGAATTTTATTAAAGGAGCAGAGCTTACCTTTATTATAGAAGAATGGTTTGAGTAATTTATCCGTAATCTTAATGTTTTAGCTAAATATTTTTATCTTTTAATTGTATGTTAAAAAAACTATCGTTTCTCATTTTCTTTTCAATATTTTCTTTTAGTTTTTCGCAGAAAACAGATTCTTTGCAAATAGAATTTCCGGCAAAATACAAATTGAAACTTGCCGATTCTAAGCAAAATATGCAGATGAAAATGCTAGAATACATTCCTGAACATGAAAATTGGGAAAATTACAGCATTATCGTGACTAAATTAATCATGAAAAATGCAGTAAATGTACCTTTAGAAACGGTGTATGAAGGTCATAAAAAAATGACTTTAGACAAAGCAAAAGGAGTTACCATCAACGAAATTTCAAGAAATAAACCCGGTGAAAGAGAATATGTTTTGTTTACAGTAGAAACTGAAGAGTTTTCAGATTCGGAAACGACAGAGTCTCAAGTGTATTATTTTGTGAAAGGTGATAAAGATATTATTATGGCGATTTCGGCGATAAAAGCTAAAAAATTACCTCAGGAATTTATAGACGAATGGTCAAATATTTTTCTTAAAAGCAGAATTATCAAATAAAAATTAATAAATTCACTCCCCGAAATCTTAAAACTTTTCTATTGAAAAAACTAGTTTTACCACTCGGTCTTATGCTTCCTGTGCTTGTGTTTTCGCAAGTTAAGAAGAAAGACACTGCGAAAGTTACCCATTATATTGAAGAAGTTGTTTTCCAAAAGAAAGACAGAGGCTCCAAAGACCTTACTGGAGTAAGAATTTCGGCTAAAGATGCTAAAAATGTAGCCAGTATTTCTGGTGGAATTGAAGGTTTGATTAAAACGCTACCTTCGGTAAATTCAAACACGGAGCTTTCTTCACAATACATGGTTCGTGGTGGTAATTACGACGAAAACCTTATTTACATTAATGATATTGAGATTTACAGACCTTTTTTAATTAGAAATTCTCAACAAGAAGGGTTAAGTATCATCAATCCAGATATGGTTTCTACCGTCAATTTTTCTGCCGGTGGTTTTGAACCAAGATATGGAGATAAAATGTCTTCCGCTTTAAATATTTATTACCGTGAACCCGAAAAATTTGAAGTTTCTGGGGAAGGAAGTTTAATTGGAGGAAGATTAACGACAGGTTTAGCTTCAAAAAATAAAAAACTTACGGCTTTATTTTCATGTCGTTACAGAAATACGAATCTCGTTCTTAACACACTGAATGAAGATACAGATTTCAACCCGAAATACTATGATTTTCAATCGTATATAAATTATCATTTTAACGAAAAGTTATCGTTGTCATTTATTGGTTTTTACTCTAAAAATGATTACGAAATGGTTCCAAAAGAACGAGAAGTAAATTTCGGAACGGTAAGTCAGCCCATTAATTTGAATGTTTATTATAACGGAAAAGAAGAAGATGCTTATAAAAATATGATGGGCACAGTTTCTTTAAATTATAAAGCATCAGACAAATGGAGGTTTACGCTCGATAATTTTGCCTATCAAAATCGTGAAAGAGAGTATTATACAGTAGCTTCAAGCTACGTTTTGCAAACCTATGATCCAATAACTGGAGCTCCGGTTACTTCTTTTGATGTTGGCGGACAAATTGAAAATGCCCGAAATGATTTACATGTAAAAACATACGGAACTCAGTTCAGAACACGTTTTTCTCCGAATGTAAATACCGACATTGAGCTAGGTTTCAAATTTGAAAAAGAAAATTTACAAGACCTTACCAATGAGTGGAAATTGGTAGATTCTAGTGGTTACAGCATTCCGAAATTACCTTTTGATCCAAGAGTTTTAGACGCTTCAGATTTAGATTTGTTCTACAGTATTTCTGGGAAAAACCACATTCAACCAACGAGACTTTCTGCTTACGGACAGTATTCTCAGAAGTTTTATTGGGGAGCAAGCAAAGTTTTTGTGAATGCAGGAGCGAGAGTCGCACATTGGAGTTTCAATAACGAAACCATTTTTTCGCCAAGAGCACAGTTTGCTATCAAACCAGATTGGAATACCGATATGTTGTTTACTTTGTCGGGAGGAGTGTATTATCAAGCGCCTTACTATAAAGAGATTAAAGATTTGAGCGGTAATTTTAATTCGGATATTAAATCTCAAAGGTCGATTCAAGCAATTTTAAAAAATGATTATGAATTTACTTTTGATGATAGACCGTTTAAATTAACAACCGAACTTTATTATAAAAAAATGGATAATCTAATTCCGTATTATATGGATAATGTGAGAATTAGATATTCAGGAAAAAACAATGCAACAGGTTATGCGTACGGAATTGATACAAGACTTTTTGGGGAATTTGTTCCGGGTATAGATTCTTGGTTGTCTGCGAGTTACGCAAGAGTGTATGAAAATATTGATGGAAGGGGTTATATTCCAAGACCAACAGACCAAAGATTTAGATTTGCGATGTTTTATCAGGATTATATGCCGAAATTCCCTTCGATGCGCGTAAATCTTACGCTAACTTATGCGATGGGACTTCCAAATGGAGCGCCGGTTTTCACCGACCCGTATCAATATCAAAAAACATTGCCTTCCTATAAAAGAGTAGATTTGGGACTTTCTAAAGTGTTTATCGACAGAAAAGACAACAAGAAAACCTACGGTTTTTGGGGTAATTTTGATGAATTGACTTTAGGTGTTCAGGTTTTTAACGCATTTAATATTAATAATACTGTTGCCAATCAGTGGGTTACAGATTCTAATACGAGTTTAATGTATCCTGTTCCTGTGCGACTTACTGGAAGATTTTTTAATGTAAAACTTGAATTTAAAATTAAGTAAGAATTAAAATTAGTTAGGCTATTTTTTTAATAATAAATT
This sequence comes from Chryseobacterium sp. HNCC26DJ239, assembly GCF_057180445.1. Classification (NCBI taxonomy): domain Bacteria; kingdom Pseudomonadati; phylum Bacteroidota; class Flavobacteriia; order Flavobacteriales; family Weeksellaceae; genus Chryseobacterium; species Chryseobacterium sp. HNCC26DJ239. The sequence continues at coordinate 122,252 of NZ_JBXUGJ010000001.1, read as the reverse complement.
TGTAAAACTGCGGAAAAAATTTCTGCAGTTTTTATTTGCAGAATTTTATAACAACTATACAAAATTCTATAACAACTATATTGAAGATATTTTTAACTTTGCTAAAATGAAAAAGATTTTTGCAATATTGTTTTCGGTTTTCTACTTCGCATTTTCTAGCGGAGCGGTTTTCGGTGTGCATTATTGCATGGATGAACTTGCTTCTATAAGTCAAAAATTGGAAGATGTGTGCAGCAAATGTGGTATGAAAACCAAAAAAGATTGCTGTAAAACAGAATTCAAATTAGTAAAAGTTGATGAGTCTCAGAAATCAGATTTTTTGAAAATTGATTTGTTACAACACATTTCTGAACTTTCTTCATATGTCTTTTTCTTTGTAGATAAGTCTTATTCTGCAACAAAATTTACTCAAATTCAAATTAATGCGCCGCCAGAAAATAGGCCGGTTCCGATTTTCATTAGTTTTTGTAATTTTAGAATATAGAATGTGTTTTTCATTTAATGTCAATTCATTAGATGAATAAAAGTATTTTGCCATTGGCGAAACTATTAAACAATTCTATTATAAAAATTAAAATTTACAACAATGAAAAAATTTATCATTACAACAGCATTATCTTTATTTTCAATAATTTCTATTTCAGCACAATCAAAAAAAGATACACAAGTTTCAAAGCTTTACCAAAATTATATCGCTATAAAATCGGCATTGGCTTCAGATGATGCAGAAAAAACATCTACAGCAGCTTCAGAATTTATTAAAACAGCTTCAACTATCGATTACAAACAGGTTTCGGAAGGTAATCTGAATATCTTAAGAAAAGATGCAACTGCCATTTCTGAGGCAAAAAATATTAGCGCTCAAAGAGAAACTTTTTTCAATCTTTCTGATAATATGATTGCTTTAACAAAAGAGTTTAAAGTGTCTGAAAAACCTGTGTATGTGCAGTATTGTCCGATGGCAGACGGAAGCTGGTTAAGCGACGAATCTAAAATTCTAAATCCTTACTACGGCAAATCTATGTTGTCTTGCGGAACAGTAAAGTCGGAAATTAAATAGTGATCCTATTTTATTAATAAATTGAAAGTTGTATGTCTTGATTTAAAATTTACTTCAAGATGTACAACTTTAAAACATAGAAATATTATGAAAAAAGCGATAATATTTCTGATGCTTTTGTTCTCTGTTTTCAGTTTTGCTCAAACGACAAAAACGTACTTTACTTGTCCGATGGACCCGGAAGTAGTTTCTTCCAAACCGGGAGATTGCCCAAAATGCGGAATGACCTTACGGAAAAAAACGGTTGTTTTACAGCCAAAAACTGTTGTAAAACCAGCAGTGAAACCTATTCCTAAAGCAGAGGTTAAAACAAAAGAAATTCAGAAAAAACCAACTATTCAGAAGAAAAATACAGTGGCACAGCCTAAAAAAACAAGTTCTGTTGCTAAAACTAAGACATCAACAGAAGTTCTGAATCCTAAAAACACAAATCAGCATAAAAGCGAAACTGTATCAAAAGAAGTTGTGGCTCAACCTAAAAAGGATTTTCACAATCACACCAAGAAATTTACTTGCCCAATGCATCCGGAAATTATTTCTGATAAACCGGGTAAATGCCCAAAATGTGGGATGAATTTGGTAGAAATTGAAGACGATTCTCAAACTCAGAATGATACCGAATCTTCAAATTCTTCTTTAAAAAGAAATTCTTCAAACGGTAAAGTAAGTTTTGGAGGTAAAACGGTACGATATGATTTGTATGTAAAAGATACGATTGTAAATTTTACTGGAAAAGAGCGTCGTGCAATTGCCGTAAACGGAAAGTTACAAGCTCCGACTTTGTATTTTACAGAAGGCGATACTGCAGAAATTTACCTTCATAACATGCTTAAAGAAAATACAGGTTTTCATTGGCACGGTGTTATTTTACCAAATGAGCAGGATGGAGTTCCAAATTTAACTACCAAGCCTGTAAAACCGGGAGAAACTCATTTATATAAATTTAAAATCTCACAAAACGGTACTTATTGGTATCATTCTCACGAAAGTGTGCAGGAGCAGATTGGGATGAATGGTATTTTGGTTTTCAAAAAAAGAGAAGGCGATCCTGCAGTAAAGTATACACAGGAAATTCCTGTTTTGTTGGGAGATTGGAGTAATGACAATCCTAAGCAAATCGCAAGACGTCTGCACATGGCTAATACCGATTGGTACGCAATTAAAAAAAATGCGGTGCAAAGTTATTGGGAAGCCATAAAATCTGGAAATTTCGGCACAAAAGCACTCAACGAGTGGAAAAGAATGGAAGCCATGGACGTAAGTGATGTGTATTATGACAAGTTTTTAATTAATGGGCAGCCAAGTTCTCAATATTCAAATTTAAAAGCTGGAGATAAGGTTAGGCTTAGAGTTGCAAATGGAGGTTCTTCTACTTATTTCTGGCTAAATTTTGGCGGTGGTAAAATAAAAGTTGTGGGCAACGACGGAAACGATATTGTTCCTATAGAAGTAGACCGTCTAATTGTGGGCGTGTCGGAAACCTACGATATTGAAGTAACTATTCCTGAAGATAAAAGTTTTGAATTTCGTGCAACTTCCGAAGATAGGATTGGTCATGCGTCGCTTTGGCTTGGTACAGGGGAAAAAGTAGAAGCTCCTAACTTACCCAGACTAATGCTTTTTGAGGGAATGAAAATGATGAACGGAATGATGGAAATGAGCGGAAACATGAAACCGATGAATATGACGATGGGAAATCAAATGATGGATATGAATGAAGTAATGTACCCCGAGCTTTCTGAAAACCAAAGAAAAACAACCATGAAGCACATGAATGAAATGATGGGCGTAAAAACTAAGGAAAAAGAAGGTGTAGACCATTCTAATCATTCTGGAATGAACATGGTTGAAGAAAAAAATATTAAAAGGTTGTCTTATAATATTATCAAATCTCCTGAAAAAACCATTCTTCCGACGGATAGTGTTCGTAGCTTAAATTTTACACTTCAAGGAAATATGAATCATTATTTGTGGACGTTGGATAATAAAACGGTGGCAGAAACAGATAAGATTTTAGTGAAAAAAGGAGAGATTTTACGAATTAAAATGTATAATAATTCGATGATGCGTCATCCGATGCATCTTCATGGTCATGATTTTAGATTAATTAATTCAAAGGGAGAATATTCACCTTTAAAAAACGTGGTAGACATCATGCCGATGGAAACCACCACGATAGAATTTGCCGCAAATCAGGATGGTGATTGGTTTTTCCATTGTCATATTTTGTATCATATGATGGCAGGAATGGGTAGAATTTTCAGCTATGAAAATTCAAAACCTAATCCACAGTTGCCAAATAAAAAATTAGCTTGGAAGAATTTTATTGCAGACAACAGAATGGTTAGTTCTATGGCGATGCTTGATGTGGCTTCAAATAAAATCCATGCAGAAAGCATGACGATGATTGGGCCAAGATGGGCCAATTTGAACGAGTTTCATTCAAACTGGGATTTTAACCATTGGGAAGGAAATTTTAAAGTGGGTAGATTTTTGGGGAAATTTCAGTGGGCACTTCCTTACGCAGGTCTTAGAATTCAGAAAAACCATGAAATTATGGAAAGAATAATGGCTGAAAATATGGACACCAAATATCATGGCAAAAAGACTTGGTTTGGGCAGCAAGCTACTTCTAAAACCAAAGGTGCTTTTGTTTTGGGGATGCAGTACGTCTTACCGATGTTAATTACTGCAGATGCAAGTGTAGACCAAAATGGCAAAGTTTTATTAGAATTATCTAGAGAAGATATTCCGATTTCTAGAAGATGGAGAGCTAATTTTACGGTAAATTCTGATGGTGAGTTCAACACAGGGTTGCGATACATTGTGCAGAAATGGCTTTCATTATCTGGGAATTACGACAACGAAATGGGATGGGGTGCAGGTGTTACTTTGGTATACTAATGTGCTTTAAGATCATATAAAAGAAACGGCTCCGAAAAATTCGGAGCCGTTTCGCTGTGTAGAGATTTTATCAATAATTAATCAAATAAGGTCGTAAAATAATTGCTAATTACCGTCCAGAAATTCTTTCCTAAAAGATAAATAAGCGTAGAAGTAATAATTCCTTTCACGGTAAAGAAAATAATACCACCGATGCCAAATTTCTTCACCAGCGATTTCCATTTAGACTTTTTCTTTTCGTCTTCCGCTTCATTTACCGTTTTGTTATTTTCCATCTCTGAAATTCAAATGATTACCCTACAAAGATAGTCATATTTATAATCATTCCAAATAATTTTCAATCTAAATTCTCTTAAATTTTTTTGTTACCGATAATTTTTTATCTTTAGAAAAACGAAAAGCTAAATATTTATGTCAAAAAAATCTAAAGATTTTGGAATTGAAAAAACACTTCAAAATCTGGGTATTAAAGAAGAAAATAAAGGAACTTCTACAGGAGGTAAATTTTTCGCCTCTGGAAAAACAATAGAAAGCTATTCTCCTGCAGATGGTAATCTTATAGCAAAAGTAAAGGTTTCAGGCGAGTCTGATTACGATACGGTAATTGAGACAGCCGAGAAAGCCTTCAAAGAATTCAGACAAATTCCTGCACCAAAAAGAGGTGAAATCGTAAGACAGTTAGGTTTAAAATTAAGAGAATACAAAGCTGATTTAGGGAAATTGGTCTCTTACGAAATGGGTAAATCTCTTCAGGAAGGTTTAGGAGAAGTTCAGGAAATGATTGATATCTGCGATTTTGCGGTGGGTGTTTCTAGGCAACTTCATGGCTACACGATGCATTCCGAAAGACCTGGTCACAGAATGTACGAGCAATATCATCCTCTTGGAATTGTTGGGATTATCACAGCGTTCAATTTTCCGGTAGCAGTTTGGTCGTGGAATACAGCTTTAGCATGGATTTGCGGAAACGTTACCATCTGGAAACCATCCGAAAAAACACCACTTTGCGCCATCGCTTGCCAAAATATTATGAACGAAGTTTTAAAGGAAAACAACCTTCCAGAAGGTATTTCTAGCGTTTTGGTTGCAGACCACGAAATTGGACAAAAATTAGTTGAAGATAAAAGAGTTTCTTTAGTTTCTTTCACAGGTTCTACAAGAGTGGGAAGAATGGTTTCTTCGAAAGTGGCGGAAAGATTTGGTAAATCGATTTTAGAATTGGGAGGGAATAATGCAATTATTATTTCGGAGCACGCAGATTTGAATATGTCGATAATTGGAGCCGTTTTTGGAGCTGTTGGAACTGCAGGACAGCGTTGCACTTCTACAAGACGATTAATTATTCATGAAAGTGTGTATGATGAAGTTAAAAACAGGCTGGTAAAAGCTTACGGACAATTAAAAATCGGAAATCCTTTAGACGAAAACAATCATGTTGGTCCTTTAATTGACGAAGATGCGGTAAATAACTACGTTAAAGCAATAGAAAAATGTAAATCTGAAGGAGGAAATTTCATCGTTGAAGGTGAAGTTTTAAAAGGTAAAAATTATTCATCAGGTTGCTATGTAAAACCATGTATTGCTGAAGTGAAAAATTCTTACGAAATCGTTCAGCACGAGACTTTCGCACCGATTTTGTATATCATGAAATATTCAAATTTGGAGGAAGCGATTGCAATGCAAAATGATGTTCCTCAAGGATTGTCTTCGGCAATCATGACGCAGAATTTGAGAGAAGCAGAATTGTTCCTTTCTCATGCAGGTTCAGATTGTGGAATCGCGAATGTAAATATTGGAACTTCCGGCGCAGAAATCGGTGGTGCTTTCGGTGGAGAAAAAGAAACTGGAGGTGGAAGAGAATCTGGTTCTGATGTTTGGAAGTATTACATGAGAAGACAAACCAATACTATAAATTATACAGCGGAACTTCCTTTAGCACAAGGAATTAAATTCGATTTGTAAAGCTTTAATTAAAATAGGAACAACGTTGAAAAACAAAAATTAATATGGAAAATTACACAGAAATACAACCTAATAAAGTAAAATCTACCGTTGCCAAACACGTTTTAGCGGATGGTTTTGATTTTGTAATCGACCTTGAAAAATCTCAAGGTTCGTGGATTCATGATAAAGTTTCAGGGAAAAACTACCTCGATATGTTTTCGATGTTTGCTTCGGCTTCCATTGGTTACAATCATCCGTATCTTTTGGAAAGAGCAGAATGGCTTGGAAAAATGGCCATCAACAAACCAACTTTGGCAGATGTATATCCCGAAGAATATGCCGAATTTTTAGAAACATTTGAACGCGTGGTGATGCCAGAAGAATTGCAATATGCTTTTTTCATTGAAGGCGGAACTTTAGCGGTTGAAAATGCCATGAAAGCGTGTTTTGATTGGAAAACCAGAAAGAATTTTGAAAAAGATTTGGATATAGAAGCAGGAATTTGCATTCATTTCAGACAAGCGTTTCACGGAAGAAGTGGCTACACTTTAAGTTTAACCAATACTTCAGACCCAAGAAAACATCAGTATTTCCCGAAATTTGACTGGCCAAGAATTTTAAATCCGAAACTTCAGTTTCCAATTACCGAAGAAAATTTAGAAGAAACCATCAAAAACGAAAGATTGGCTTTAATTCAGATTGAAGAAGCGATTTTGATGAATCCTGATAAAGTGGCATGTATTATTATTGAACCTATTCAAGCAGAAGGTGGCGACAATCATTTCCGTGACGAGTTTTTTGTTGGGTTGAGAAAACTATGTGATGATAACGAAGTTTTATTAATTTTTGATGAAGTACAAACAGGGATCGCAATTACCGGTAAAATGTGGGCTTTTCAACATTTTAGTGTAAGACCGGATATTATTTCGTTTGGTAAAAAAACGCAGGTTTGCGGAATTTTAGCCAACAAAGAAAAGTTTGATGAAATTCCCAACAACGTTTTCAGAGAAAGTTCTAGAATCAATTCTACGTTTGGAGGAAACTTTACCGATATGCTTCGTTTTAAAATGATAATGGAAGTTATTGAAAAAGAAAACCTGGTAGAAAATGCAAGAAAAGTAGGCGAGTTCTTATTGAATGGTTTACTGGACCTTCAAAATAAATTCCCGGATAAAATTTCAAATGCAAGAGGTCGTGGTTTAATGTGCGCAATAGATTTGCCGACGCCGGAGCAAAGAAATCATCTAAGAAGTATTTTGTATGATAACGGCGTGATTATTTTACCATGTGGCGATCAATCGATTAGGTTCAGACCGCATCTTACTGTGTCAGAGGAAGAAATTCAGATAGTTTTAGATAAAATTATATACCACATTAACGAAATTTAAATAATAAAATTTGCTTTTGCATAAGTTTTTCACTAATTTTAGGTACTCAAAATGAAATATATGGAAAGAAGTACGAGAGTATCAGTTTTTGAAAGCGACAAACCAGCAGAAATTCAGTTGATTAAATCAAAGCTAGACGACGCAAATATTGCAAGCGAAACAGAAAACAATTATCTCACTTTTACTACAACGCCTACTGCAACTACTTTGAAGGTAATGGTAGACTTAAAAGACGAGAAAAAAGCATTCGAAATTATCGACGCTTATTTGCAACAAAGTCAAACAAATTAAATAAAAAACAATTTCATAATTTTAAATTTTACTACTTCGAAACCGAAAATTAATTCATTAGTTTTCGGTTTTTTGTGGCTTATAATTTGTGGAAAGTTTTAATTCAAAAATAACAAATCAACATTCAATGGAACAGAAAATAGAATTAAGAAATGCCAAACATGCAGAGGTTGATAGAATTTGGGAAATTATTCAACAAGCGATTGCTAGAAGAAAAAGCGAAGGCAGTAATCAATGGCAAAATGGTTATCCAAACCGAGATACCATTGTATCTGATGTTTCGAAAGGTTTCGGATTTGTTTTAACTGTAGATGAGGAAATTGCGGTGTACACAGCTTTAATTTTAAATGACGAACCTGCGTATTCTTCCATTGAAGGAGCTTGGCTAAGTAATGGCGAGTTTGTGGTAATCCATCGTGTTGCGGTAGACGAAAACTTCCACGGAAAAGGTTTAGTGAAAATTCTTTTCGACAAAATTGAAGATTTTACAAGATCACACAACATTCAAAGTATAAAAGTAGATACCAACTTTGATAATCTTGCGATGCTCAAAATCCTTGAAAGTAAAGGATATTCTTACTGTGGCGAAGTAATGCTCGCCGGTGGAATGCGCAAAGCATTTGAGAAGATTATTTTTTAAGGCAAAAGTTAAATCTGTTCTCATTGATTCTTTCTTAAACATTTAATTAAAAAAGTCTATCAAGTTTGTTCGTTTTGTTCCGAACCAATATTTACTTTTGCTAAAATTTTGGTTATGGATACAAACATTCAGTTTGATGACAAGATTTTTCAGGATGCTGTACGTTTTTACAGCACAGTTTTTAGTTTACCTCCATTAGCTTCAAAAATTTATGCGTACCTGCTTTTCGATTTTGAAAAAGCGGGCGTTACTTTTGATGAGTTTGTAGACGTTTTCGGAGCGAGTAAAAGCTCGGTTTCTACAAGTTTGGTTCTTCTTTTAAATGCAGAACTCATTGTAGACCACAATAAAATTGATGAAAGAAAGCGCTATTTTTACATTAATGATGATTATAAAAGAATCAGGTTTGAAAAAATTGTACAAAAACTGCAAGACGAGCTAAAACTTCTGGACGACCTTGATGTTTTCAATAAAAAACAAAACAAAAACTACGAAGAATACAACGAAAGGGTAATTGCCTACAAAGACCTGCTTAGTAGAAATATAAAAAATATACAAGAATCTCTTAATAAACTATAGAATGAATACTAAACTACTTATACTTTCTGCAGCCGCTCTTAGTTTGGCGTCGTGTAAGAAAGAAGAACCTAAGCAAGATGCTGCCAAACCTTATCCGGTGATAAAGGTTGAAAGCAGAAACATTACAGGTTATCAAACTTTTCCTGCAAGTATTCAGGGAAAAATAAATAACGATGTTCGTGCTAAAATTCAAGGATACATTACTCAAGTTTTGGTAGATGAAGGGCAATATGTAACGAAAGGACAACCGCTTTTCCGTCTTGAAACCAATACTTTGAGCCAAACGGCCGCTGCTTCAAAAGCAGGAGTTGGTGCTGCAGATTCTAATATTGCTGCTGCTCAAGCTGCTGTTGCTGCCGCAAATGTGGAAGTGAATAAACTGCAACCTTTGGTTCAGAAAAAAATTATCAGCAATGTACAATTGCAAACTGCACAAGCCAATTTAGCACAAGCTGAAGCTCAGCTTCAACAAGCGAGAGCGGCAAAAAGCCAGGCGGTTGCCAATTATAAAAGTGCAGAAGCGAATGTGGAATATTCTATTATTCGTGCGCCTATTTCAGGGGTGATTGGCAAATTACCATTAAGAGTGGGAAGTTTGGTTGGCCCTTCAGATCAAACGGCTTTAACGACGGTTTCGGATACTTCAGAAATCTACGCTTACTTTTCTATGAACGAAAAAGAATATTTCGATTTTCTAGAAAAAACTCCGGGAGCGTCGATGCCTGAGAAAATTAAGAATCTTCCGATGGTAGAATTAGAATTGGCAAACGGAAGTCTTTATCCTGAAAAAGGAAGGGTAGAAGCTATTACTGGGCAAATTGATTCTTCAACAGGAACTATTCAGTTTAGAGTTTCATTTACAAACGCTCAAAAACTATTAAGCAACGGAAACAGCGGTAAAATTAGACTTCCTAAATACTACAACAATGTTTTAGTAATTCCGGAAAGTTCTACGTACGAGCAACAAGGTATTGTTTACGTATATAAAGTAGATAAAGATACTGCGAAAAATACAGTGGTAAATATCATCGACAGAATCGACAATTTAGCATTGATAAAAGATGGTGTAAAACAAGGTGATGATGTTGTTGCACAAGGTGTTGGAAGTTTGAAAAACGGAACTCCAGTAAAAAAACAACCCACCACAACAGATGAAGTGGTAAAATCTCTAAAACCGAAATTCTAACATGATTAAGAACTTTATAAACAGACCGGTTCTGTCTACTGTAATTTCCATACTCATCGTTATTCTCGGTGTTTTGGGGCTTACTGTGTTACCGGTTACACAATATCCAGACATTGCTCCTCCAACGGTAAGTGTGAGAGCAAATTATACCGGTGCAAATGCAGAAACCGTTATGAAAAGCGTTGTTGTTCCTCTAGAGGAGCAAATTAACGGGGTGGAAGGAATGGATTACATTACTTCTACTGCGGGAAATGATGGTTCAGCACAGATTCAGGTGTTTTTTAAACAAGGAATTAACCCCGATATTGCTGCGGTAAACGTACAAAACCGTGTATCAAGAGCGAGCCCGCTTTTGCCAAGTGAAGTTACTCGTTCAGGAGTTGTTACGCAAAAGCAACAAACCAGTGCGTTGATGTATCTTTCTTTTTATTCTGAAAATAAAAATATTGATGATGTTTATCTTCAAAACTTTCTAAACATTAATGTAATCCCGAATCTTCAAAGGATTAATGGAGTAGGTGAAGCTAACGTTTTTGGAGGTAAAAACTACTCGATGAGAGTTTGGTTGGACCCTGCAAAACTTGCGGCGTACGGAATTACTCCAGGAGATGTAAGTACAGCAATTAATGAGCAGAGTAGAGAAGCTGCAGCGGGTTCTATCGGACAAAACAGCGGGAGTTCTTTTGAATATATCATTAAATATGTAGGTAAATTCAACGAGAAAGAGCAATACGACAATATTATCATTAAATCTCTTCCAAACGGGCAGAATTTAATGCTTAAAGATGTTGCTAAAGTAGAATTAGGTGGTCTTTCTTACTCAGGAGTTGGGGAAAATGGCGACAATCCTTCCATTAGTATGGGAGTATTTCAAACACCTGGTTCTAATGCACAAGAGATTATAGAAAACATCAAAAAACAGCTGAAAGCTAATGAAGCTTCTTATCCGGAAGGTGTAAAATATACATTCAACTTTGATACCAATGAATTCCTTGAAGCGTCTATTGAGAAGGTAATTCATACCTTAATCGAAGCATTTATTTTGGTGTTTATCGTAGTGTATATTTTCTTGCAGGATTTTAGGTCTACATTAATTCCGGCCATTGCAGTTCCGGTTTCTATTGTGGGAGCATTTTTCTTCCTTAATTTATTTGGATATTCATTAAATTTATTAACACTTTTTGCTTTGGTATTAGCAATTGGTATTGTGGTAGATGATGCAATTGTGGTGGTAGAAGCCGTTCACGCAAAAATGGAGCAGGGAATTCCTGATGCTAAAAAAGCAACCGTAGAAGCGATGGACGAAATTACGGGTGCAATTATTTCAATTACTTTGGTAATGGCGGCGGTATTTATTCCGGTTACGTTTATTACAGGTCCAACCGGTGTATTTTACCAGCAATTTGGGATTACTTTGATTGTTGCGATTATTATTTCGGCAATTAATGCTTTAACGTTGAGTCCGGTTTTATGTTCATTGTTCTTAAAACCTCACGCAGAGCATCATGAAGGTTATGAAAAGAAAAATTTCATTCAGAAATTCTTTTATAAATTTAATATCGCTTTCCAAACCGCAACAGAACGTTACGGAAGAGGATTTAATTTCCTGATTAAGCATAAATGGGTAACCTTATTGATTTTTGCAATCACAGGAGGGATCATTTATTGGGCAAGCTCAAGCATGAAGAAAGGTTTTGTACCTACAGAAGACAGAGGAATTATCTTTACCGATGTACAGCTTCCTCCAGGTGCTTCTATGGAAAGAACTTATGCGGTTCTGAAAACTTTGCAGAAAAACGCTCAGAAAATTCCAGGAATTCAAGGGGTGACGATTTCTACAGGTAGAGGTTTGTTGTCTGGAAACGGAAGTAATAATGGTTTGGCTTTCATTAAATTAAAGCCTTTCGACGAAAGAAAAGGAGACGACCTTAGTTCTGATGCAATTACTAAAAAATTATTTGGTCTTGCAGGAACTGTTCCAGATGCAAAAGTAGTATTCTTCCAACCTCCAAGTGTACCTGGATTTGGGAACAGTGCTGGTTTTGAGATGGTACTTTTAGATAAAGCAGGTGGTGATTTTGCAAGTTTAGACGGGAAAACCAATGAGTTTATTGGCAATCTAATGCAAAGACCTGAAATTGAGTTTGCTCAAACCTCTTTCAATACAAAATATCCTCAATATCAAATGGAAATCAATGTTCCATTGGCAAAACAGATGGGTGTATCTGTAAACTCTATTTTAGAAACGATGCAAGGTTACATTGGGGGAATTTACAGCGCAGACTTTACCAAGTACGGAAAACAGTTCCGAGTGATGATTCAAGCTCTGCCGGATGATAGAAAAGATGCAAGTAATTTGAACGAATTATACGTGAAAACAGGCTCTGGAACAATGTCGCCAATCTCTCAGTTTGTTACGTTGACGAAAACTTACGGGCCACAATCTGTTGGGCGTTACAATTTATTTAGTTCAGTAAAAATTACAGGAGCAAATGCTGCAGGTTTCAGTACAGGAGACGCTATTGCGGCTGTACAACAAGTGGCGAGTGAAACTTTAGATCAAAATTATGGTGTCGAATTTACAGGTCTTTCTAGAGAAGAGCTAGCTTCTGGTTCGCAAACAATGTTAATTTTTGCCTTGAGTTTAGTATTTGTTTACTTCATTCTTGCAGCGCAGTACGAAAGTTATATTCTTCCTTTAACGGTGGTTATTTCTTTACCATTGGGAGTTATGGGAGCGTATTTTGGGCAAAAAATTATGGGGCTAGAAAATAATATTTATTTCCAGATCGCTTTGATTATGTTGGTGGGACTTTTAGCTAAAAATGCCATCTTGATTGTAGAATTTGCAGTGCAAAGAAGACATCATGGTGAAACAATTGTAGAATCTGCGGTAAATGCGGCAAAAGCAAGACTTCGTCCTATTTTAATGACTTCTTTAGCATTTATCTGTGGTCTTTTGCCTTTGGTTTTGGCAAGCGGAATTGGAGCCGTTGGTAACCGTTCTATTGCAACAGGTGCAGCAATTGGGTTGCTTATCGGAACTATTTTAGGAGTATTTGTGATTCCGGTTTTATATGTAATCTTCCAGGCTTTACAGGAAAAAGTAAAACCTATCAAGCCAAAAGACATGAACTTAGCCGAGTAAGAAATTTAGAGTTTTAAAAATGAAAAAATTATCAATTTATATAAAAGGAACAGCTTTTTCGGTGCTTACTTTGGCAGTAGTTTCTTCTTGTAACATCAGGAAAGAATACGAAAGACCAAAGGATGTTACTAGCGAAAATCTTTTCCGTACAGATATGCTTCCTAAAGATTCTCTATCTATGGCAGAGATTTCTTGGAAGGAGGTTTTCACAGACCCCATTTTACAAGGTCATATCGAGAAAGCTTTAGAGAATAATTTGGATATCAGAATTGCGCTTCAAAGTATTAATTCTGCAGAAGCGTATCTGAAACAAAGCAAAGCAGCATACGAACCAACTCTTTCTGTAGGACCAAATTATACATTTCAGACTCAGTCTGTGAATACACAGTTTGGGCAGATTATCGGGACGAGACGTTACATTAATCAATATGATATTACTTTAAGTCTAGGTTTTGAAGCCGATATTTGGGGAAAATTAAAAGCGCAAGAAAAAGCGCAATTGGCAACTTATTTAGGGACAGTTGCGGCACATAAATCAGTTAAAAGCGGTTTGGTGGCTTCGGTCGCTTCAGCGTATTATCAGTTGTTAACGTTGGATCAGCAGAAGAAAATTATTTCGGAAACCATTAAAGTAAGAGAGCAGAATCTTGAAGCATCAAAAGCTTTAAAAGAAGCAGGAACTCTTACAGAAGTTGCCGTTCAGCAAAGCGAAGCTTTAGTGTACAACGCACAAGCTTCTTTAATAGACATCGATACTCAGATTCAACTTTTAGAAAATACAATGAGTTTGTTGATGGCGGTTCCGTCTCAAAATATTGAACGTTCTACGCTTGAAGTTCAGGTTATTCCTACGGAACTTAAAACGGGTTATCCAGCAAATCTTTTAGCCAACAGACCCGATGTAATGCAGGCTGAATATTCTTTGATGAATGCTTTCGAATTAACCAATGCAGCAAAAGCACAGTTTTATCCAACTTTAAGAATAACGGGTTCTACTGGGGTGCAGTCTGTAGACATAGATCGCTTGTTTAGTGTAAACTCTTTATTTGCGAGTGTTGTAGGAAGTTTAGTGCAGCCTATTTTAAATAAAAGACAAATCAGAACCAATTATGATGTAAGTCTTGCCAATAAAGAAACAGCGTATCTTAATTTCAGAAAAACAATGCTTACCGCAGGGAAAGAGGTTTCTGATGCAATTAGAGTATTTTCTGTTCAGGATTCTTTTATTGCTTTAAAAAGAAAAGAATTAACAGCATATCAAAATTCTGTAAGTTTCTCTAAGGAATTGGTGAATTACGGAATGGCAAATTATCTTGAAGTACTTACCGCAAATGTAAGTGCTTTAAATGCCGAACTGAATATTTCCAATGCACAATACAGCAAAATGAAAGCGGCAGTAGATCTGTACCAGGCTTTAGGTGGCGGGTGGAGATAATCTTACTATCGCATTGATTTTATATTAATCTTGTTTTAAACGTATGCTTTTCGGGGCATACGTTTTCTTTTTTGATGAATTGTAAGCAATTAGCAATATTTTTCAATACTTCTTCAATAAAATTTAACAAAATATTTGCATATATGGTTTAATTACTTACTTTTGTAACGCTTCTTACAAAAGAGGGGGATTGGCGCAGTTGGCTAGCGCGTTTGACTGGCAGTCAAAAGGCCACGGGTTCGAATCCCGTATTCTCCACAAAAAAACTTTATCAAACCTCATAGTCTTATGAAGAAATATTTTTTACTTGTTTTAATGGCTTTCATGTTTATCGGTTGTAACTCTGATGATGATTTAACTATCGTTGATTACATCGGAACTTGGTCTGGAACGTACACCGGATCTAACGATAAAGGAGATTGGAATATTGTTGTAGCCAGTGATGGCGACGTAACCGGAACAATGCATTCGGAGACTTTTAAAGAAAATTACGCAATCAACGGTCATTTAGATAGAACAGGTCAATTAGTTGCAGAACTTACAATGCCAGTAAAAGGAACTTTCAACGGAAATCTGAATATCCAAAAAACAGGAAACGGAACTTGGAATAACAACATTCCTTCACCTGCAAGAAGCGGAACTTGGACAGGCGAAAAAGACGATAAATAATTATTATTAAATCGATATACAAACCACAGTTTTTAAGCTGTGGTTTTTTTATTAAAAAATTGAAGATTAAATTATTTTAATATTCCGAAAAACAAGTTTCAGTGTGTAATCTCTACTATTAATTATTTAAAAATCCGTATTTTTGCACTTCGTGATTTTCAGCTAAAATCACTGCCGAATTATGAGCAAATCAACAGAATATATCGAAGTTTACGGAGCACGTGAACACAATTTAAAAAACATCAACGTAAAAATTCCTCGTAACGAATTGGTTGTTATCACTGGTCTTTCGGGCAGTGGTAAGTCGTCTTTGGCTTTTGATACCATTTTTGCAGAAGGACAGCGTCGTTACATCGAAACCTTTTCGGCGTACGCAAGACAGTTTTTAGGAGGATTGGAGCGTCCTGATGTTGACAAAATTGAAGGTTTATCACCTGTAATTGCCATCGAGCAAAAAACCACCAACAAAAACCCACGTTCAACGGTGGGAACTGTTACCGAATTGTACGACTTTCTCCGTCTTTTATTTGCGAGAGTTTCAGATGCGTATTCTCAAACGACAGGAAAAAAGTTGGTAAGCTACACCGAAGAGCAAATTCTTGATACCATTAAGGAAAATTATAAAGGCGAAAAAATTATGTTGATGGCGCCTGTCGTTCGTTCAAGAAAAGGGCATTACCACGAGCTTTTCGTTCAAATGGCGAAAAAAGGTTACGGACAGGCAAGAATTGATGGTGAACTTCAAGATATTGAATATGATTTGAAACTTGACCGTTACAAAACCCACGATATTGATATCGTAATCGACCGTTGGATTATCGGAGAATCTGCTTCTGAAGCCAGAATGGAAAAATCTCTGAGAACCGCCATGGAAATGGGAGAAGGTTTAATAGGAATTCAAAAATTGGGAAGCACAGACATTGAATATTTTTCTAAAAATTTAATGGATGCCGAGACTGGAAATTCTCTTGCGTTACCAGAACCAAACACGTTTTCTTTTAACTCTCCGAAAGGAAGTTGCCCAAGTTGTAAAGGTTTGGGAACGATTAAAAAAATCAACACCGATTATTTTGTAGAAAACCCCAAATTATCAATCAACCAAGGTGGTTTGTTGCCTTTGGAAGATATTAAATCTAATAAATGGATTTTGTCTCAGATTAAAAATATTCTTGAGATTTTCGGATTGAGCTTGGCGACACCTTTTCAAGATATTCCTGAAGAAGCGCTAGATTACATGTATAACGGTTGTCATAAGGAATTTAATAAAGACTTAAAATACGCCGGTATTACCAAGAAAATCAAAATCAGTTTTGATGGATTGATTCCTTTTATGGAAGAATTGATCGAGGAAAGAGAATCTTACGAAGCAATTTTGCTAGAAAGACATTTTACCACAGAAGAAACTTGTCCGGAATGTAAAGGAACGCGTCTTCAACCTTCAAGTTTAAGTTTTAAAATTGATGGAAAAAATATCGCTGAAATTAATGCCTTAAGTTTAGCAGATTTAAAAGATTGGTTGGCGGATGTAAAAAATAAATTTACAGAGAAAAATGCCATCATCGCTCACGAAATTTTAAAAGAAATTGAAACCCGACTTCAGTTTTTGCTGGATGTTGGTTTGGATTATTTAAGTTTGAGCAGGTCTTCTAAAACGCTTTCTGGTGGCGAATCTCAAAGAATTCGTTTGGCAACTCAGATTGGTTCTCAGTTGGTGAACGTTCTTTATATTTTAGATGAACCAAGCATCGGTTTGCACCAAAGAGACAACGAAAGATTGATTAATTCTTTAAAAAATCTTCGCGATATAGGGAACTCAGTTTTGGTGGTAGAACATGATAAAGACATGATTTTGGAAGCAGATGAAGTTTTAGACATCGGTCCAAGAGCAGGTAAATTCGGAGGTGAAATTCTTTGGCAGGGAAAACCAAAAGATTTACTGAAAGCCGATACAATTACCGCTCAATACATCAACGGAAAAAGAAAAATCGCCATTCCTGAAAAAAGAAGAGAAGGAAATGGTAAAAATATAGTATTAAAAGGCGCTACAGGTAATAACCTTAAAAATGTAACGCTCGATATTCCTTTGGGGAAATTGGTCGTGGTTTCTGGGATTTCGGGTAGTGGAAAATCTTCTTTAATTAACGGAACTTTATACCCAATTCTGAATAAACATTTCTACAGAGCAGTTCAGGAACCTTTGCCTTACAAAAAAATTGAAGGACTCGAAAACATCGATAAAATCGTAGATGTAGACCAAACTCCGATTGGAAGAACGCCTCGTTCAAATCCTGCAACGTACACCGGAATGTTTACCGATATCAGAAATCTTTTTGCCGAATTGCCAGAATCTAAAATTCGTGGTTACAAACCGGGAAGATTTTCTTTCAACGTAAAAGGTGGGAGATGCGAAACTTGTCAAGGCGGCGGTTTGAAGGTGATCGAAATGAATTTCTTACCCGATGTTTACGTACATTGTGAAACGTGCAACGGAAAACGTTTCAACAGGGAAACCTTGGAAGTTCGTTACAAAGGAAAATCGATTTCTGATGTTTTGGATATGACGATTGATGAAGCGGTAGAATTTTTCCAGCCGATTCCTAAAATCTTTGCAAAAGTAAAAACTTTGCAGGATGTTGGTTTGGGTTACATTACTTTGGGGCAACAATCGACAACGCTTTCTGGAGGTGAAGCACAACGTATAAAATTGGCTACGGAATTGGCAAAAAGACAAACCGGAAATACTTTATACATTCTAGATGAACCTACAACCGGACTTCATTTTGAAGACGTAAAAATTTTGATGGATGCCATTAATCAGTTGGTTGAATTAGGAAATTCTTTCATCATTATTGAACATAATATGGATGTGATAAAACTTGCTGACCATATTATAGACGTTGGTCCAGAAGGCGGAAAACACGGCGGACAAATTGTAGCACAAGGAACTCCAGAAGAAATAATTAAGTCTAAAAAGAGCTTGACTGGGAAGTTTTTGAAGAAGGAAATGTAATGTAAAATGAAAACTTTAACACAAAAAAACGGAAGAAATTCTAAGTATTTTGAAATTCAGGATGATGGTGTTTTTGTAAAAGATAATTTTATGAATGACGCTTATGAATTTAAAATTCATTTTGAAGATATTTACGAAGAAGAAACAGTTTCAAGAAAATCAAAAGATTTTGTATTGATTATTTTGGCGATTTCAATGCTGTTCAATGGTATTTTTTTATCGATAATAATTAATGATTATTACAATTTTTCTTATCCTAATGGACTTTTTGTTTTTATTGCTTGCATGATTCCTGCTTTAGTTACAATAGGATTTTGTAATAATGAGTTTAGAAACGAAGCTTCGAAACATCTTTCTGCTAAAAGACCTTTGAAGTTTTACTACAATAAGAACGATAAAGAAATGGTTGACTTGTTTATCTCGAATATTAAAGAAAGTAAAAAAGATTTTTATCTTAAAGAATATTATAAAGTAGATAATTTAATTCCCACACATGTACAGATTGCTAGAATTCATTGGTTGTATGAGTGTAAATATATCACAGAAAGTGATGCGAAATTTATTCTTGATGAACTTAATTCTAAAAGAATAATTGAAGGAATGTAAATATAAAAAGCTCAATATTGGCTTCAAATCTTATTTGGTACCATATTTGCGATCCTTAGACAAAAAATTGTTATGAAATCTTTAAAATTTATATTAGCAGCAGTTATTTTCTCGTTATCATTTGTTTCTTGTGAAGTAAGAACGTATCCGGCGGGAAGAAGCTACAACTCTAAACCAATGCCTCCCGGACAAGCCAAAAAAGTCTACGGTACAAAGTCGGCAAAACCATTTGCTCCAGGGCAAAGAAAAAAATAAAAAAAATGCCTGAATTTCTAAAATTCAGGCATTTTTTTTACTTCCAATGTTAAATTTTTAATTATTTTAAAAATTTATTCACTTGACAATCAGTATATTACAACTTAATGTTAACCCAATATTAACTGAATGTAAAATTTGTATGAATTTATTTATATATCTTTGGTTTAAGATAATAGAAAAGGAACAGTAATTTTTAAAATCAAAGAGTTATGAAAAATAAAATTCAAATAGCAGCAGCATCAGTTTTTTTATTCGTTTTTGCAGCAATGTTCAATACGGTAAAAGCTCAGATTTCTTCAGATAATACCATTCAAGAAGTTAAACTTAATAAAAATGATACGTTTAACGAAGTTAGAAATTTATTAATGGCTAATTTTGATTTCACAAATCAAGATTATCAACAAGGGGTTGTAAATTCCGAAGTGAAATTTGATATTTCTGAAAGTGGTAAGATTGTAAACGTACACTCAACAGGAGACTGCAAATATGTAAGCAAAGAAATTGAAAACATTTTAAACGGGTTACAGTATAAAATAGATCCTTCAAAACTGAATGATAAAGTTCTTGCATCAAGCTATGTAATGCCTGTAAGAGTAGATATCAACAACAGATAATACAACAAAATAGTATTTTTAAAACTGTCTTTTTAGACAGTTTTTTTTATGTCTGCCAATTAGTTATTTTTGTTTTCTAATATCGTTTTACATTGGAAGAAATTTTAAACGTAGTTTTCCGCTCGCTTTGTGTCTATTTATTTATGATGGTCGCAATTCGGGTATTTGGTAAAAATCAACTTTCACAGCTCAATGCGGGAGATGTTGTGCTTTTGCTTCTTATTTCTAATGCTGTTCAAAATGCGATGGTTGGTTCAGATACTTCTTTACAGGGTGGGATTGTTGCGGCTCTTGTTCTTTTTGCGGCTAATTTTATCGTTAAAAGATTCATGTTTAAGAATCCTAAATTTAATAGTTTAATTGAAGACGACCCTGTAATTTTAGTAAGAGATGGAAAAGTAGATGAACCTGCCTTAAACAGAGTGAAAATCTCCAAAGCAGAGCTTGAAGAATCTATCAGAGAACATGGCGTGGATGGAATTGAAAATGTAAAACTTTCGGTCTTGGAAGTAGATGGGAATATAAGTGTAATTTCTATGGATGCAAAAGGTGAGCAAACCCATTACACAAGAATTAAAAGAAAAAGTAAAAGAAAATATCATTAAAATGTATTACGAACTAAGAGAAATGCGTCCCGGTGATGAAGCTAGAGTGTTAGAAATTTTCCAACAGGGGATAGATGGTGGGATTGCAACGTTTGAAACTGTAAGTCCTTCACCTGAAGCTTGGGATATGGAATTTCTAAAAGAATGCCGTTGGATTTTAGAAAATGATAAAAGCGAAATTATTGGATGGTGTGGTTTGAAACCTGTAAGCAAAAGAGAATGTTTTAAAGGTGTTGCCGAGATCAGTATTTATTTTGATAATGCGTATCAAGGACAAGGTTTAGGTTCGATACTGTTGAAAAAGCTTATTGTAGATAGCGAAGAGCGAGGTTTTTGGACGCTTCAAGCGAATATATTTCCAGAGAATGAAGTGTCATTGAAGTTTCATGCAAAATTCGGTTTTAGAACAGTGGGCGTTAGAAAGAAACTAGGTAAACTGAATGGTGAATGGAAAGATGTAGTGATGCTTGAAAAAAGAAGTGAATCGATTTTTTAACATAAAACATTATAAAGTTTCTTAAAATTTGCAGGATTTATAATCATAATCAATTATTGGCACTTTCATTGTTGTGGTTGTTTTGAATTTTTAAAACAATGAAATATGAAGAGTTTGATTAAAATTGCAGGAGCTGTAATGATGTTGGTTTTTTCTGCAGGATTAAGTATGGTAAGTGCACAGAAGCATCATCATAAGCACGGAAAAGGACATTACAAAAAAGTGGCTTACTGCCACACAAGACCGTCAAGAGAGGTGGTATATTACAGAGAACCTGTAAGACATAGATATTATCGTCCTGTAGTGCATCATCCAGCGCCGGTAAGCGTTTATGTAGCGCCGCCAAGACCACCAAGAGTTGCCATTGTTATTAATCCATAATGTATCAAAAAGTATAAGAAAAACCGGTAGAAATACCGGTTTTTTTGTTATTACATCTTTGATTGAATAGGATCTAGAAACGTATTGAAAATCATAATATCCTGCCCGAATTTATTGAAAATTCTTTCAGCGATGTTCTCAAGTTCGCTTTTAATGAAATCTTCTCGGAGGTCACTATGTTCAAAAACCAATAGGAGATTGTAGTTTTTTCCTTCTTCGATATAATCGCTTTGCACTTCAGATAGGATATATTTATCTACATCAAGAAGATTTTCTGCTAATGTAATCAACTCTTCGTCAACGTATTGAGACCATGCTTCAAGATTATCTTTTGGACAATGAAAGGTGATGCTAAGAACGCTCATTTATTTATGATTTATTTAAGATTTTGTGGATAATTTCTAGGGCAAAAATCGGTATTTTTTTCTTAAATTAGCACGTTATAATTTAACTGAAACAAATAATTTTCAGACATACAAACAAAAGTCTGATTATCATAATAATACACTTTTATATGCAAAAAGAAGGAGAAAGACTGATCCCCATTAACATCGTTGATGAAATGAAGTCGTCTTATATCGATTATTCGATGTCCGTAATTGTTTCGAGAGCACTTCCGGATGTAAGAGATGGTTTAAAGCCCGTTCACAGAAGAGTTCTGTACGGTATGTATGGATTAGGGGTTTTTTCAAACAGAAAATATTTAAAATCTGCCAGAATTGTAGGAGACGTTTTGGGTAAATATCACCCACATGGAGATTCTTCAGTTTATGATGCGATGGTAAGAATGGCTCAGGAATGGAGTTTACGATACCCGCAAGTAGACGGACAGGGTAACTTCGGTTCGATGGATGGAGATCCACCTGCAGCAATGCGTTATACCGAGGCTAGATTAAAGAAAATTTCAGATGAAGTACTTTCAGACCTTGATAAAGAAACTGTTGATTTTCAAAATAACTTCGATGATAGTTTAACGGAACCTACAGTTTTACCTTCAAAAATTCCAAACCTTTTGGTAAACGGAACTTCAGGGATTGCAGTTGGTATGGCTACGAATATGGCGCCACACAATTTGTCTGAAGCTATTGATGCAATTTGCGCTTATATTGATGATAAGGAAATTACCATTGATGATTTAATGAAGCACATTATTGCGCCAGATTTCCCAACGGGAGGTATCATTTACGGATACGATGGTGTAAGAGATGCTTTCCATACAGGAAGAGGTAGAGTAGTTCTTAGAGCAAAAGTGGCTTTCGAAGAAATCGGAAACAGAAATGCGATTATCGTAAACGAAGTTCCTTACCAAGTGAACAAAGCAGAGATGATTGCAAGAACTGCGGAGTTGGTAAAAGAAGAAAAAATTCCTGGAATTTACGAAATCAGAGACGAGTCGGATAGACGTGGCCTTCGTATCGTTTATGAATTGAAAAACGACGCAATTCCGAATGTAGTTTTAAACTTACTTTATAAATACACTGCGCTGCAAACTTCTTTCAGCGTGAACAATATCGCTTTGGTACACGGAAGACCAGAGCAATTGAACTTAAAAGATATCATTCATCATTTCGTAGAGCACAGACATGAGGTAATCGTAAGAAGAACTCAGTACGAGCTTAGAAAAGCGAAAGAAAGAGCGCATATCTTGGAAGGTTTCATGAAGGTAATTGGAACTCAGGATGCTTTAGATAAAGCGATTTCAATTATTCGTCACTCTTCAAATCCTCAAGCGGCAAAAGAAGGTTTAATTGCAGAATTCGAACTTTCTGAAATTCAAGCTCAGGCAATTCTAGATTTACGTCTTGCTCGTTTAACAGGAATGGAGCTTGATAAAATTCGTGATGAATATGATGCAATTATGAAAGAAATTGCAGATTTAGAAGATATTTTGGCGAATGAACCAAGAAGATTCCAAATTATTAAAGACGAGTTAATCGAAATTAAAGAAAAATACGGCGACGAAAGAAGAACTGAAATCGACTTCTCTGGTGGTGAAATGTCTATTGAAGATATTATTCCGAACGAAGAGGTGGTTCTTACAATCTCTCACGCAGGTTATGTGAAGAGAACGTTGCTTTCTGAATACAAAGTTCAAAGTAGAGGTGGTGTTGGTAACAAAGCTGCTACAACAAGAGATTCAGATTTCTTAGAATATATTGTTTCGGCAACCAACCACCAATACATGTTGTTCTTCACAGAAAAAGGAAGATGTTATTGGTTGAGAGTTTTTGAAATTCCAGAAGGTTCTAAAACTGCAAAAGGTAGAGCGGTTCAAAACTTAATTAATATTGAGCCTGATGATAAAATTAAAGCATACATCAGAACCAATAACCTTAAAGATACAGAATATGTAAACCAAATGAGCGTTGTAATGGTTACCAAAAACGGAACTATTAAGAAAACGTCTCTTGAAGCATATTCTAGACCAAGAGTAAATGGGGTAAATGCTATTGAAATTAGAGATAACGACCAATTATTAGGAGCATATCTTACGAATGGTACTTCTCAAATTATGATTGCTACTAAAAATGGAAAATGTATTCGTTTCCCAGAAGAAAAAGTAAGAGAGGTAGGAAGAAGCTCAATTGGGGTAAGAGGTATAACTCTTGAAGAAAACGACGAAGTAATCGGTATGATTGTAGCCAATGACCTTGAAAATGAAACTGTTTTGGTGGTTTCAGAAAAAGGATATGGTAAGAGAACTGCCGTTTTAGATTATAGAGAAACCAATAGAGGTGGAAAAGGTGTTATCACTTTAAATATTACTGAAAAAACAGGTAATCTTATCGCGATTCAGAATGTAACAGACGAAGATGGTTTGATGATTATCAATAAATCTGGTGTTGCCATCAGAATGGGTATGGATGAAATGCGTGTTATGGGTAGAAATACTCAAGGAGTGAGGATGATTAACCTTAAGAAAAATGACGAGATTGCTGCAATTGCAAAAGTAGCAATGGATAAAGATGTAGAAGATTCGGAAGAACTAGAAGAAGGAGCAGAAAATACAGCTAATAACCTGGAAATTGATTCAGAAAACCCAACGGAAAACCAAAATCCTACCGGCGAAACTGAGGATTCTAATTCAGAAGAATAAAATTTAAATAAAAATAGTATGAAAAAGCTAATTTTAGGAATGGCTATCCTTGTATCATCATTTACATTTGCACAGAAAGAAGACGCTAATGCAAAAGTTCAGGCGGCGCACAAAGCTGCAATTGATGCATTTAATGCAAAAAATTATGCAGCAGCGGGTCCTAAGTTTTTCGAAGTGTATACGCTTTTGAAAACAAGCGGACAAGATGATAAAACATATCTTTATAACGCAGGGATTAGTTATGCCGCAAGTGGTAATATTCCAGAAGCTACAAAGATTTATGAGGATTTGCTAAATACAGGTTATACAGGAATACAAACTAAATATACTGCAAAAGATAAGCAAGGGCAAGTTCAGGAGTTTGATAAAACTATGTGGGAGGCGGTTAAAAAATCTAAAGATTATACAGATTTTAAGACAGAACAAACTCCTAGTGTAGAAGAAGATTTGTATGAAACTTTAGCGACATTGTATCTTAATGCAAAGCAAAATGATAAAGCTATCGCTTTAATCGAGAAAGGTTTAGCAAAATTTCCAAATAATGCAAAACTAAAAGATTATCAAGGAACAGCGTATTACGCGTCTGGAAACAATGATAAATTTGCTGGTGTTATTAAAGAGCAGTTAGCAAAAGATCCTAAAAATGCAGATAACTGGTATAATTTAGGAGTTATTCAATCTAAAAACCCTGCAACTGCTGCTGATGCAGAAATAGCATTTAAAAAAGCGATTGAAATTAAGCCTGATTATTCTAACGCTTATATGAATCTTGTGTACACCATTATCGGTGATGAAGATGCTGCTGTGAAAAAAATCAATGAAACCAACAAAACCAATAAAACGGAAGGGATGAAATTGATTGAAGAAAGAAGAGCAAGATTCAACAGAGCATTACCTTTTGCAGAGCAATGGTATAAAGCTTTACCTGAAAATATTGATGCGGTATCTACTTTAAAAGATATCTATACCATCACTAAAAATACAGAAAAAGCTGCCGCTATGAAAGCTAAACTAGCTGAATTAGAAGCGAAACAAGCAAAGTAATCTTTTTCTAGATTCAATTTAAAAACCGAAGCAGAAATGTTTCGGTTTTTTTATGTTTTAAAGTTTAAATCTAAAACGGTTAATACAAATTTTAAACTAAAAACTGTTACAAAATCTCTTCTCAATTCCGTATATTTGGGAAAAATTTTTACAAAATGATCGAGTGGAAAACCGTTAAGGAATACGACGATATTACCTATAAAAAATGCAACGGAGTAGCGAGAATTGCTTTCAACAGACCGGAAGTCCGTAATGCGTTCAGACCCAAAACTACATCAGAATTATATGATGCTTTTTTCGATGCGTCTGAAGACCCGTCAATTGGTGTTGTTTTACTTTCTGGAGAAGGACCAAGCCCGAAAGACGGCGGTTGGGCTTTCTGTAGTGGAGGCGACCAAAAAGCAAGAGGACATCAAGGGTATGTTGGGGAAGACGGAAGACATCGTTTGAATATTCTTGAAGTTCAAAGATTAATTCGTTTTATGCCAAAAGCTGTTATTGCGGTTGTTCCAGGATGGGCTGTAGGAGGCGGTCATTCACTTCATGTCGTTTGCGATCTTACGTTGGCGAGTAAAGAACATGCTATTTTCAAGCAAACAGACGCAGATGTTACAAGTTTTGATGGAGGTTACGGTTCTGCATATTTAGCAAAAATGGTTGGACAGAAAAAAGCTCGTGAAATTTTCTTTTTAGGAAGAAATTATTCTGCACAAGAAGCTTTTGAAATGGGTATGGTAAATGCGGTAATTCCTCACGACGAGTTAGAAGATACAGCTTACGAATGGGCGCAGGAAATTTTGGCTAAATCTCCAACATCAATCAGAATGCTGAAATTCGCAATGAATTTAACTGACGACGGGATGGTTGGGCAACAAGTTTTTGCTGGTGAAGCAACCCGTTTAGCTTATATGACGGAAGAAGCGCAAGAAGGTAGAAATGCTTTCCTTGAAAAAAGAAAGCCAAACTTCGGAAAAGATAAATGGATTTCTTAATATATTTTGAAAGGTAATGAGTAGTTTCATTACCTTTTTTTAAACTATAATTGCAAGGAATAAAATACTATAAAACTCTAAACTGAATCGATTTTACATGGAAGAAAACTTTCAAAACAATCAAATTTTTGATTTTGATTTGCCTGATTTTTCAGAGCTTAAGATGATTTCGGTTTCGCCGAAGTATTTAAACATTGTTTTATTTAATCTTTCAATTTTTACACTGTTTATAGCTGGGTCAGTAGGAGTAGCGTTGTATTTTTTTCATTCAAAACTTAGTGTATTCCAAATTTGGGCAATTATTTTAGTTTTTTTTCTTTTGATAATTTTACTTTTTCTAAATGCTTGTATTGGTTTTAAATTTAGGAAATACGCGGTGAGAGAAAAAGACTTAGTCTCACAACATGGATGGCTGAAAAGAACCATTATTATTGTTCCTTTCAATAGAATTCAACATGTAAAAGTTGAACAGGGTTGGTTCTCAAAAATGCTTCATTTAAAGGCAATTTCAGTTTTCACAGCGGGTGTAAATGGAGGAGATATTACTATCAATGGTTTACCTGAAGACATTGCAGAAGGTATTAATCATCACATACGAGGAAGTATTTCTAAAGAAAATGTAGAAGATGGAAGAAGTGCGTAATTCTTTTTTTGAACCACAGAGACAGTCAAAAACGGGAATCGTTCTCTTATTTCTTTACAATGTGGGAATGGCGGTCAAAAATTTATGGGTTTTCATTATTCTTTTCGTAGTTCGAAAACAGCAAATTCAATCGTGGATGATTGTTTTGGGCGTTATTTTAGCATTATTAATTTTAGCGGGAGCCGCAATTTTACAGTATTTTCACTTTAAATATTATATCGACGAAGATAATGAAGAATTTATTATTCACGAAGGGATTATCAATACCTCTGTTACGAAAATCAAAAAGAAAAATATTCAGGAAGTTAATATTTCCCAGCCGTTTATCCATCAATTTTTTAATATTTATAAACTTGAGATTGATACACCTGGAAGCTCCAAAAAAGAAGTAAAAATTTCTGCACTTACCAAACAAAATGCACTCGATTTAAAGAAATATCTTTTAACAGAAACCAATTTTGTATCAGAAGAAATTACAGAGAATTTTATAAATACTGTAACAAAAAAGGAGGAAGAAGAACTTCGTGCTATTAAAATTTCTACCTCAAGTATTTTAAAATATGGTATAACTGCCAATTATTTGCAGAGTTTTCTAGCACTGGTAAGTTTGGTAATCTATGGTTTTTCAGAGCTTGTAAATATTCTGAAAAAGTTGGAATGGGAATCAAAAATCGATTATGATAATGTTGAAGAACAGATTCTTGCCTTTTCAATTCCTGTTTTAGTTGGTATCGTGGTAATTGCACTTCTGTTGGGAATCATCATTAATGCGGTACGAACAATTATTAAATTTTTCAATTTTAAAATTACAGAAAACGCCAAAAGTTTCTCTTTTGAATACGGCCTTTTTAATACCAGAAACTCAATTGTAAACAAATCTAAGGTACAGGTTATTACTGAAACACAAAACTGGATTCAAAAAAGAATGAATATTTCTTATGTTAAATTTCTTCAAATAGGAAGAAATGAGCATGAAGAAAAAAATGTTTCTGCAGTTCCAGGGATTAGCAATCAGGAAAAAGAAAAATTAATTTCTTCTATTTGGAAAGAAATGCCAATTTTTAAAGATTTTTTAAAACCTAATTTTAGACTTGCTTTTGTTCATACGGTTCAATGGATTGTTTTTCCGCTTCTAATAATTTTTGTATTTGATAAGGGATTGCTTGTAAAGTATTGGTTTTTAGTGGTTTTTTTCGTTGTTGTTGTAGAGTTTTTTATTATAATTTCGTTCCGAAACTTACGGTTGTTCTACAGCGAGAGATTTATTAGAGTAAGATCGGGAATTTGGGATGTAGATAACCGAACTTTTGAGGTCGAAAAACTTCAGACTGTGAAAATTTCTCAGTATTTTTGGCAAAGAAAAACAAATTTAGGAACTATTACATTTTATACATCTGCAGGGAAATTTAAAATTGCGGCTTTACCATTTGTAAAACTCAAGAAACTGCTCAATTATTGTATGTATAAAATTGAAAATTCTAAGCATAATTAAATTAAAATTTAATGTCAGATTGGATAAAAGCCGCTAGGCTTAGAACGTTACCGCTTTCTTTAAGCGGAATTATCATGGGTTCTTTTATTGCAAAATGGAGGTTGTATCGCGATGGTGGTATTTGGGATTGGAAGATTTTTGCTTTAGCACTTTTGGTAACTTTGCTGTACCAAATCTTATCAAATTACGCCAACGATTATGGTGATGGTGTAAAAGGAACCGATGAGAAAAGAGCTACTGAAGCAGAAGCGAGAGCGGTAGCTTCTGGAAAAATTACAGCAAAGCAAATGAAAAATGCCGTAATTTTATTTTCAGCTTTATCTTTTGTGGCGACAATTGCTCTTTTATATGTGGCATTTATCCCAGAATTTATGAATGAATTTTACATTTTCATAGGTTTAGGAGTAGCAAGTATTTTAGCAGCAATCGGCTATACAGTTGGGAAAAAACCTTACGGATATATGGGTTTGGGAGATATTTTCGTTTTCATATTCTTCGGTTTGGTTTCGGTTTGTGGAAGTTATTTTCTTTTTACAAAATCGTTCAGTTGGGATATGCTACTTCCAGGCGCAGCAATTGGAATGATGAGTATGGCTGTTCTTAACCTGAACAATATGAGAGATATAGAAAGCGATAAATTATCGGGTAAAAATAGTTTTGCGCTAAGAATTGGGTTTAAATACGCAATGGTTTACGAAATTGTGCTTTTACAATTGCCATTAATTTTTATCTTGATTTTTCTTTGTTTGCAAGGCTTTTTACAAACGCAACAATATTATGTGTTTATCGTGATGATTTTGCTTTTACCTGTAATGAAAGTAAGACGGCAAATTATGGCTGTGAAAAATCCTCGCGAGCTTGATCCTTTTTTGAAGCAAGTTGGGATTTTAACTTTAGTAATGGCGGTTCTTACGGTTGTTGGTCTTAACTATTTTGGAGTTTAAAAATTCAGAAGATGATGGATAGAGAAATTTACGTTCAGGCACAAATGCTCATTAGAAAACCTATTGAGGAAGTTTTTGAGGCTTTCATTAATCCTGAGATTACTACAAATTTTTGGTTTACAAAATCTTCCGGAAGGCTTGAAGAAGGGAAAACTGTAATTTGGGAATGGGAAATGTACGGAGTGAAATCTGAAGTAAATGTTCATCAAATTATTGAAAATAAAATAATCAAAACAGAGTGGGGGAATCCTGCAATTCAAGTTGATTATGAATTTAAGGAAATGGAAAAAGGAACATTAGTTGTCATTAAAAGCTACGGCTATCCTCAGAAAGGAGAAGCGCTTTTTAGTGTAATAAACGACAATACAGGAGGTTTTACAACTGTTTTAGATGGTTGTAAAGCTTATTTGGAACATGGGATTAATCTCAGATTGATTGAAGATAAATTTCCTTCAAAATAAATTTAACAACTTCGCTTAGATTGAGTTAAGGCCTTCGCAAATAAAAAAGGGTTAACAATAAAAAATCTTTGCGATCTTTGTACTACAATACACCTCTCACAAATCTTTTAGAAATTATAAAACTAAATTAAAAATGAAAATACAATATTTAGGACAAAACTGTTTTTTGTTCAATTATAACGGTAAAAATATTTTAACAGATCCCTTTTATAACTTTCAAAAGGAAACTTCTGGATTTGATATTACAGCTCAGAAAATTGATTACGTTTTGATTACGCATGCGCACGGAGATCATACCGCAGATGTAAAAGACGTTTTAGCTAATCATCCTGAAGCACAAATCATTGCACAGCCAGAAATTTGTGGATATTACAATCATCCTCATTCTATCGATATTAACTTTGGAGGTTCAGCGAAGTTTGATGATTTGAAAATTTCAATGGTTCCAGCTTCTCACACCTCAAGTTTTCCAGATGGAACTTATGGTGGCGAACCGTGTGGATATATTTTCAGACTTCCGGGAAAAAACATTTATCTCGCTGGAGATACTGGTGTAATGAGTGATATGGAGATTTTCCAAAGATTATTTGGTAAAATTGATATCTCTATCTTACCGATTGGTGCACATTACACAATGTGTGCAAACAAGGCAAGTTTTGCAGCTGCAGAGCTTTTAAAATGCCCAAAAGTAATTGGATGTCATTTCGATACTTTTGCTCCTATTAAAATAAACCATGAAGATGCACTCAATAAGTTTGCAGAACGAAATATAGAGCTTATTTTACCTGTTTTGGGTGAAGTAATAGAAGTTTAATAACAAAAAAAGAGTTATGAGAAAGAGAGAAATTTGGAAGGAATATCCGTTAAATTACGAATTTGAAAACCAAACCAAAGTAGAAGTTTCTAATTTGGGTAGAATTCGCACCTATAACTCCTATTTTCCAGAAGGAAAAATTGCGAAAGGAAGCACACAGGAAGGCTATCCTGTGCTTAGGCTTAAATTATTTAAGTCGAGATCTGCCGTGGATGCAGAAAAATTACAAACATTGCAATCTCAAATTGATGAATTGGGGGCAATGATAAAAAGCTTGGGAACTAAAAATGATGTTCTTGAAAAGAAAAAAGAATTACGCGCACAACGTGATGAGCTTATTCAGAAAAGAAAAAAGCAGAACCATCGTATCGATAAAAAAAGAACCATACACGTTACCATTATGTTTCATAAAGCAGTGGCAACGTTATTTTTGGAAGCACCAACAGATCCTGACAAAAAATTTGTAATTCACAAAGATTTTGATAAAACAAACAACGAGGTCGAGAATTTAGCTTGGGCAAGTCGTGAAGATCTTAAAGAACGTTACCCAAATAAACCGAAAGTAATTTTGGCAAAATTCAAAAAACAGTTTATGACAGATGATTATAAACCGAATACAAAAATGGGTAAGCTTACTGAAAATGAAGTTCTTAGAATAAAGCAGCGTTTAAAAAAAGGAGACTCTTTAAGAACTTTGGCGAAACAGTATGGAGTTTCAGACATGCAAATTCATCGTATTAAAACTGGAGAGAATTGGAGTCACGTAAAAACTGTAGATGATTTAATTCAAGAAAAAGAGAATAAAAATAAAGACATAAAAAAATGGCAAGCTACCTAAATCACACCGCTACGACCAATTACCTTTGCTGCGTTCCCACCCTGGAGGATTCTCAGGAGCTGGTTGTTTAGGACTTGCCGTTGCAAAGATAGGAATTAATTATAAACTTCAAAACTAATCATAAGAAAAAATGATGAAAAACCCTTTAATTTAGGCTAATTTGCTGAAATATAAGTGAATAATTTTTCATCTTTTTGTAAATTTTTTTAACATGACCAAAAGTCCAACTACCTTAGGAATTATCCTTTTTATTGCTACAATGATCGTTTTCTTTGTAGTTTACTCATTTTTTTCAGGAATCAATTATTTTGATATTTCACTGAAAGTGAACGCTTTTCTACTTCCGGTTCTCTATGCCGGTACGGCTTTTTGGTCGGTAAAATCGTATTGGAACGTTACCCGAGTGGTAAGTTTTAGAGAAGCTTTTAAAAGAGCATTTTATCCGATGTTTATCGGAGGTTTTCTTTCAATTTTTAGCATTTTTGCTTTTTTAAATTTTGTAGATACAGATGCTAAAAAGTTGCTGAACTATCAATATGTAGAAAGACAAAGAAATGAATTGGATAAAGAATACACCTCGGCAAAGAAAATTCTTAAACATCAAAAAGACATCGACGAGCTAGAGCAGAAGTATAAAGAAGGGTTGCAGAGAGTAAGTGATGATGCTGTAAAAGGAAAAGATATGCTTACAGCAAGTCATTTTTCAGGTTATTTTGCAGCGATACTGATATTTTACTTAGTTTTGTCATTGTTTTTCGGAGCGTTTTTCAGAACAAAAACAATTCACCAAGAAGAACCCAATCAAGAATAATTTTTTATTAAAATTAAATGAATTTATCTATTGTTATTCCGTTGTTAAACGAAGAAGCATCTTTAGAAGAGCTTTTCACAAGAATTGATAAGACCTGTACAGACAGCAACTTATCTTATGAAGTATGGTTTGTAGACGACGGGAGTACAGATCTTTCGTGGAGCATTATTGAGAATATGAAAGTACAATATCCTCAAATTCACGGTATTAAATTTTCTAGAAATTACGGAAAATCTCAGGCTCTTCATGCCGCTTTTTTAAGAACTCACGGAGATGTGGTAATTACGATGGACGCCGATTTACAAGATTTTCCTGAAGAAATTCCGGAATTGTACAGAATGGTTACCGAAGACAATTACGATATAGTTTCTGGTTGGAAGAGAAAACGTTTTGATAATGTAATGACTAAAAATATTCCTTCAAAACTATTCAATGCAGCGGCTAGAAAGGTTTCTGGGGTATATCTTCACGATTTCAATTGTGGTTTGAAAGCTTATAAAAAACAAGTTGTAAAATCGATTGATGTGTATGGAGATATGCACAGATATATCCCGGTTTTGGCTGCCAATGCAGGTTTTAGAAGAATTACCGAGAAAGAAGTTCCTCACCAAGCAAGACCTTACGGAACATCAAAATTCGGAACCGAAAGATTTATCAGAGGTTTCTTAGATTTGGTAACACTTTGGTTTGTAAGTCGTTTTGGTGGTAGACCAATGCATTTTTTTGGTGCAGTAGGAACTTTAATGTTCATCGTTGGTTTCCTTTCTGCAATTTGGTTGGGTATTTCAAAGCTTATTGATGTAGCGAGAGGTATTTACGGTCATTTAATTACCAGCAACCCTTGGTTTTACATTGCTTTAACGATGATGTTGATGGGAACTTTACTCTTTGTGGCAGGATTTTTGGGTGAAATGATCATCAGAACCAATAGAGAGCACAAGAATTATAATATTGACGAGGTAATTTAAAATGAAGAAAGTACTTTTTGCCATAAGTTTGGTTTCGCTTATCGCTTGCGGAAAAATTTCTCCAAAAGGAAATATTGAAAATAAAGATGTTGATGTAGAGGAATTTGTAAACCTTAATTTGGAAGGCAAGTTTCGTATTTTTTATGCGAGATCAAATAAAAATTATGTGGCAATAGAAACGTATCCAAACATTGCCGATAATCTTGAGGTTGAAGTAAAAGATAAAACGCTTTTCATCAAAGAAAATAGAAAAACTAAAGGAGTA
Organism: Chryseobacterium sp. HNCC26DJ239; assembly: GCF_057180445.1. Classification (NCBI taxonomy): domain Bacteria; kingdom Pseudomonadati; phylum Bacteroidota; class Flavobacteriia; order Flavobacteriales; family Weeksellaceae; genus Chryseobacterium; species Chryseobacterium sp. HNCC26DJ239. The sequence goes on along the minus strand of NZ_JBXUGJ010000001.1, from coordinate 88,669 downwards.
GATTTTTACAATATTGTGGTCTACTCCAAATATAATCTAGAGAAAGTTGCTATTGCAGATTCTGTAGAAATGAATATTTCTAGCGAAATTAAAACGGATAATTTCAGGTTGAATTTAAAGAATTACGCCACTTTTATGGGTTCTGTAAACACCCGAAAAGCGGAAATTGAAATGTTGAACCGCAGTCGTGCAAATTTTTTAGGTGAAACCAAAGATGCCGTAATAAAAATTGCCGATACTGCAAGTCTTATCGCTCCTTACTGGAAAATTGAAAACCTAAAAATAGATTCCAAAAACGGAAATTACGCGGAAGTAAACGTAAAAGATTCATTAAATGGTAACATTCAAAATACGGCAAAATTCGTATATTACAACGATCCAATTCGTGCTTTTAAAGTTGATAAAACATCGAAAGTGGAAAATAAAAAACTTCAATAAAACTATTTTTAAATTACCTGTAGATGAATAAAATATTTTTTCTTTTGCTCTTGTGTTCTATATTTATCACATCTTGTGTTTCAACAAAAGTTAGTGTGAAAAATAACTTTGATTATTCTGTTCTTCAAAATAATACAAATTATATTGTTCAAAAAAATGATGGAGAAAAATTGAGGAAATTCCAGTTTATAGAGCAAACAGAAGATAAGATTATCGGAAAACAAAACGGAAAAGACATTGAAATCAACAAAAAAGTAGTAACAAGTGTCAAAAAACCTAGTGCAGGTAAAACGGCTGGTTTAGTTGCAGGAAGTGTTCTTCTTTTCGTTGTTGTAGGTTTTATTCCTGCTGCAGTTAGTAATTAATACTTAATCACAAAAATATAAAATATTGTAAAAATGAAGTTTGAAGATGAAACTTTGAACTTCCTTCTTCTTACTTCAAAAAAACACTACAAATATGACAACATTAGAAAAAGCAAAACTTTGGTTAAGCGACACATTTGATCAAGAAACAAGAGACGCAGTACAAGCCTTAATTGATAGCAATTCTCCAGACTTGGAAGATTCTTTTTACAGAGAATTAGAATTCGGAACAGGAGGGATGAGAGGTGTAATGGGAGTAGGAACCAATCGTTTAAATAAATATACGTTAGGGCAAGCAACACAGGGACTTGCGAATTATATGCTAAAGCAATTTCCAAATGAGGAAATTAGTGTTGCCATTGCTTACGACGTAAGAAATAACTCGAGAGAATTTGGAAAATTAGTGGCAGATGTTTTAACAGCAAACGGAATTAAAGTGCTTCTTTTCAAAGATCACAGACCAACTCCGGAATTGTCGTTCACCGTTCGTGACAAAAAATGTAACGGAGGAATTGTTTTAACAGCTTCTCACAATCCGCCAGAATACAACGGTTACAAAGTATATTGGAATGACGGTGCGCAAATCGTTCCACCGCATGATGAAGCAATTATTAATGAAGTATATTCTGTAAAATTTGATGAAATCAAATTTAATGGAAACGACGATTTAATCGAATGGATTGGAGAAGAACAAGATGATGTTTATATCGATGCTTGTATTGAAAATTCTACCTATCAAAACGTTGGAAAAGATAATTTGAATATTGTTTTCACTTCTATTCACGGGACAACGTATACCACAGTTCCAAAAGCTTTAGAAAAAGCAGGATTCAAGAAAATTGATTTGGTAAAAGAACAAATGATTCCGAGTGGAAATTTCCCAACCGTAGCTTCTCCAAACCCGGAAGAACCTGCCGCTTTGGAAATGGCGATGGATCTCGCTAAAATTACCAATGCAGATATCGTTATCGGAACCGATCCAGACGGAGATAGATTAGGTATCGCGGTTAGAAATTTAGAAGGTGAAATTCAGCTTTTAAACGGAAACCAGTGCAACACAATTTTAACTTATTACATTCTAAATGAATGGAGAAAAGCAGAAAAAATTACAGGAAGAGAATTTATTGGTTCTACGATTGTAACTTCTGATATTTTCTTTGATATCGCTCAAAAATTTGGGGTTGACTGTAAAGTTGGTTTAACAGGTTTCAAATGGATTGGAAAAATGATCCGTGATTTTGAAGGACAGGAAAAATTTGTTTGCGGTGGAGAAGAAAGTTTTGGTTTCATGACTGGAGATTTCGTGCGCGATAAAGACTCTTGTGGAAGTATCGTTTTAGCTTGCGAAATTGCAGCATGGTGCAAAGCAAACGGAAGAACGATGTACGAATACCTTATCGAAATTTACCAAGAAATTGGATTGTATTATGAAGGGTTAATCAACGTAACTAAAAAGGGTAGAGATGGTGCAGAAGCAATTCAGAATATGATGAAAAACTTCCGTGAAAATCCACCAAAAGAATTAGCTGGTTCTCCAGTTGCAGAAGTGAAAGACTTCAAAGAGCAAACCAATTTTGTGGTTGCAGAAAACGCAACGAAAGTAATGAATGATATTCCAAAATCTAATGTGTTAATTTACTACACAGAAGACGGAACTAAAGTTTGCGTAAGACCTTCAGGAACAGAGCCTAAAATTAAATTTTATGTTTCTGTGAAAGATTCTTTAGCTTCAAAAGAAGAATTTGAAAATAAAATTAAAGCATTAGAAGAGAAAATTCAGCAAATCAAAGTAAATTTGCAGCTGGATTAAAAAAGCAATGTGTTATTTTGAATCATTAAGGAGGATTGTTTTAAAATATCTTTGATATTTACCATAAAAAATCTCAACAGATTAATCGTCCTTAATGGTTTAATTAAAAACATACCATAATTAAAGTAATTATAAATTTAAAATAAAGTGAAAGTTTCAAAATTAGCAGCGAACCTGATTGGTTCAGAGATTGTAAAAATTGGTAATGAAGTAAACGACCTTAAAGCAAAAGGCGCTGAAATTGCCAACCTTACAATTGGTGATCTTAATTCTAATATCTACCCAATTCCTGCTAAGCTTAAAGAAGAAATTCAGAAAGCTTATCAGAATAATTTAACCAATTATCCGCCTGCAAACGGACTTTTATCTTTACGAAAACAAGTTTCTATCGACCTAAAAAACAGATGGAATCTAGATTATAATCCAAACGATATTTTAATTACGGCTGGTTCTAGACCTTTAATTTATGCAGTTTACAAAACAATTGTAGATGAAGGAGATAAAGTAGTTTACCCAACTCCGTCTTGGAATAACAACCATTACGCTTACCTTACGGGTGCAGATGCAATTGAAGTAAAAACAACGCCAGAAAACAATTTCTTGCCAACGGCAGACGATTTAAGACCTCATTTGTCAGGAGCAGTTTTATTGGCGCTTTGTTCACCTTTGAATCCTACAGGAACAATGTTTACAGAAGCTCAATTAAGAGAAATCTGTGAAATGATTTTAGAGGAAAACAAAAAAAGAGGAGAAGACGAGAAGCCATTGTACTTAATGTACGACCAGATCTATTCTAACCTTACTTTTGGAGCAAAACACGTAGATCCGGTTTCTCTTTTCCCAGAAATGAGAGAATATACAATTTATATTGAAGGAATTTCTAAATGTCTTGCTGCAACAGGAGTGCGTGTTGGTTGGGGATTCGGGCCTACTCTTATCATCGATAAGATGAAAGCTTTGCTTACTCACGTTGGAGCTTGGGCGCCAAAACCAGAGCAAGAAGCAACGGCAAAATATTATGAAGATACTGCAGATGTAAATGCGTTTATCGAAGATTTTAAAGGTAAATTAGAAGAAAGCTTAAAAGTTCTTCACGGTGGAATTCAAGATTTGAAAGCGAAAGGTCTTGCGGTAGATTCAATTCAGCCAATGGGAGCGCTTTACCTTACAATTAAATTAGATTATATCGGTAAAACAAAACCAGACGGTGGCGTTATTGAAAACTCTTCAGACTTAGTTTTCTATTTAATTAATGAAGCTGGAGTGGCATTAGTTCCGTTCTCAGCATTTGGTGAAGACAAATCTGAACCTTGGTTTAGAGCTTCAGTAGGAGGTTTAGCAACAGCGGAAATTTCTACAATGATGCCAAAATTAGAGACTGCTCTAAATAATTTAAAATAGAATAAAAATTTTTTATAAATTTATCAATGTTGATTCTAAACTTTTAGAGTCAACATTTTTTTTTGTTTAAAATTAATGTAAATCGTAAATGATGAACGACAAACCGGAATCTCAAGAAGATTTCAACGGCGAAAACCAGCCAAAAAATAATTCGCAAAATCTTGAATTTTCAGAAGAAAATTCTTTAGAATCTACAATCGAACCCGAAAATGGGGAAATTTCAGAAGAAAAACCAGAACTAATTCCAGAAGCTCCAAAAACAAGTTTAGTTTCAGAGCAGCAGAAAAAAAATCCTTACAAAATTGCTTTTTTCAGTCTTGGAGGAGTCATTCTTTTAGGTGGAATTTCTTTCTTTGGATACAAATTTTATAAAGAACGTCAAACTGCAGAGCCTATTATAGCAAATGTTTGCTTAGATAGCGACACCAAAATTTATGATGCTTACAAAGATGCAGTGGTAATGGTAAAGCACAGATACGGATTTTTCGCGCGTATTAAAGGAAAAGAAATCCAGCTCAATATTCCTGAAGCTGCAGACCAAACACTGTACGGAACGGCTTTTTTTGTTGACAAAAAAGGAAACATGATTTCTAATAGTCATGTTTTACAACCTTGGACTTCATCCGAAAATATTGAAAAAACAGAAGCAGATGCACAAAATATCAGAATGAAAATTGCTTCAATTTTAACAACAGATATTTCTCCGGAAGGTTATGAAACTTTTATCGCCTCCAATTGGGGAAATGCTAATGCAGAATACAATGAAGAGGGAGATTATGATGAAGGAGAAGACCAAAGTGCAGGTGAAGATTTTGTAAGTTCTTCTGATGCATCTTCATCTGATACGATTTCGGAATCTACTGATTTGGCAGCTTCAATTCCGCAAAAAGAATATGTTTCTGAAGAAGATATTCAGGTATATATGAAAACGATTGATATTTCTGTGGCGCTTCATAATTCTTCGGATGAATGGCTTACTTGTACCATCGAAAAAATTTCTAAAGAATCTGAAATCGATTTAGGAGTTTTACAACTTTCTACTAAAGAAACACCAAATACAGTGGTGAATATCATTAATCTAGACAATGCTGTTGTTGATGATAAAACGTTAAAACCAGGTGAAAAAGCAGTAATGATTGGCTATCCTTTAGGTGAAGATTTAGCGCAAACCAATTCTGGAATGAAAGTTCAGTTGTATAACGGGCAAATCAGTAAAGAATCAGACGGAACTAAAATTCAGTACAGTGTTACGTCTACTCACGGAGCAAGTGGTTCGCCAATTTTTAATCATTGTGGACAGTTAATTGCGGTTAATTTTAGTGGTGTAGAACAAGTTCAAGGTTTCAATTTTGGAATTGTTACCAAGCAAATACAATCGGTTTTTCCTTTTTTAGCGGTAAAATCTGAAGTTAAAAATTAAAAAATGAAAAAACTAACAACCTTTATAGCAACATTGGTTTTCAGTGCTGCATTTGCACAAATTCCTTCATTGGAAATTACAGGCGAAAAAAAGCACCCCGTTATTTTGCAAAGCGCAAAATTTGAAACCAAAATTCTTGGAAATTTAGCAACAACTACGGCAACCTACACATTTTACAATTCCGGGAAAAGAATTTTAGAAGGAACGCTCACTTTTCCGCTTCCAGATGGAGTAAGTGTAAGTGGTTACGCTTTAGATATAAATGGAAAACTGAGAAATGCCGTTCCCGTTCCCAAAGAAAGAGCCAAAGAAGTTTTTGAAAGTGTAGAAAAAAGAAATGTAGACCCTGGAATTATCGAAAAAGTTCAAGGAAATAATTTCAGAACGAGAATTTATCCTTTACCAGAAAAAGGAAGCAGAACGGTTCAGATTACGTATCATCAAGAATTAAAAAACTCAAAATCTGAATATCAGTACTTTATGAGTTTTGCGAATGCAACGAGTATTCCAAAATTTGATTTGAAAGTTTGGATTAATGACGGTTCTTCAACACCAAAAATTATTGAAAATCCTGATGGAAGTTTTTCTTTTCAAAAACAAGGAAATCAATGGATTGCGGAAATTTCAAAAGAAAATTTCAGACCGCAGGAAAGTTTAAAGATTAATCTTCCAAAAGGAAACCAAACCTCTAATGTTTTGATGCAAAAAGCTTCGGGAGAAGAGGCTTATTTTGCAGCTAATGTAAATGTAGATTTTCCGGTAAAGGAAAAGCAAAAAGCACAGAAAATTGCAATTATTTGGGATAATTCTTTTAGTGGTTCAAAAAGAAATAGAGACAAAGAATTAGATTTTTTGAATGCGTATTTTAACGACAACAAAAATGTTTCGGTTTCTTTTGTTACCTTAAATAATACTTTAGACAAAGCGGAAGAATTTACTATTTCTGGCGGAAATTGGAGCAATTTAAAAAATCGAATTCTAAATCTTCGTTACGATGGCGGAACCGATTTTGGCGCTTTACAGGAACTGAATGGAGTAGAAGAATACCTTCTTTTTTCTGATGGAATTTCTAATTTTGGTGATTTAAAAATCAAGTTCAAAAAACCTTTGAACAGTATTACAAGTACGCCAACTTCTGATTTTAATTTGTTGAAGAACTTATCAAATCAATCAGGTGGAAATTTCATCAATTTGAATGATACAGACACAAAATCTGCTTTGCAACAGCTTAAAAAATTACCTGTTCGTTTTTTAGGATTCAAAGAAAATCCGAATATTAAAGAAGTTTTTCCTAATGTGGGTTCTGTGGTGAATGAGCCGATTACTATTTTCGGAATCAGTTCTGGAAATTTAGGAAAACTTACGGCGGTTTTTGATGTAGGAACTGAAAAATTTGAAGTTCCTGTAGATTTTACCAATGCTTCTTCAACAGAAAATTGGCAGATTGCACAGTTTTGGGCTCAACGAAAAATTGACGAATTAGAAGTGAATTCTGCTCAAAATAGAAGCGAAATTAAAGATATTAGCGAACAATTTGGTGTGGTAAGTAAAAATACCAGTTTAATTGTTTTGGAAGACGTTAATGATTATGTTCGTTACAAACTCGCGCCTCCACAAGAGTTACAGGCAGAATATCAAAAAATTGTTAGCCAAAATAAAAGAACTGTTTTAGAACAGCGAAGAAATCTTTTATCTAAAGCTTTTGATAAAACCAGAGAATTAAAAACTTGGTGGAATACAGATTTCAAACCTGATGAAAAGAAAGTGTATCCTAAAGTGAGTAATCAATCAAGAACAGATACGGTAAGAGCAACGAGTATTGACGAAGTTGTTGTTACTGGCGCATTAGGAATGCAAAGAAATTCAGTGGTTGCAGAAAAAGCTTCTGATGAGGCAGAAGAAATTATCAATTCAGGAAGAAAACCAGCCGGAAAAATTACTTTAGTCGATGTAGAAAGCACTGCAGAATACATGAAAGATTTTCAAAATCTGCAATCTGCGGAAGTTATTTATCAAAAATATTTGGACAATAGAGCGCAGCACGAAAAGCAGGTAACATATTATTTTGATGTTTCTAAATTACTGTTCAAAAAAGGAGATAAAGTTTTAGCCCTGAAAGTTTTAAGTACTTTAGCAGAACTCGATTTGGAAAATGAGGAGTTGTACAAAACCATTTCTTATTTGCTTAAACAAAGAGGTCATTATGATAAAGAATTGTGGATTACACAAAAAATTCTGGAATGGAGACCTTTTGATGCTCAAAGTCACAGAGATTATGCCCTTGCTTTGGTAGATAATAAAAAACCGCAGGAAGCTTTAAATATTTATAAATCTTTGCTTTACCAAGAATTTACAGACGAAATTTCTGCACGTGACAATGGCATTGAGGAAATTTTAATTATGGAAATCAACAATATTTTAAAGCAAAATAAAAATGTTGATGGAAGTAAAATTGATGACCGATTAAAAGCTGACCTTCCTGTAGATATTCGCGTAGTTATCAATTGGAATAAAGACAATACCGATATTGACCTTTGGGTAACCGATCCGAGAGGAGAGGACTGCTCTTATCAACATAAATCTACAGCCATTGGAGGAAGATTGAGCAACGATTTTACGCAAGGTTTTGGACCAGAACAGTTTCTATTGAAGAAAGCTATGAAAGGAAAGTATAAAATAAAAACCAATTTCTTTGGAGAAAGGCAAAATATACTTTCAGGCCCTCCAACCATAATGGCGGAAGTCTATTTGTATTATTCAGATGGAAGGCAAGAGCGAAAAATTGCCGTTTTCCAAGCCCAAAAGGAAAATAAAGAAGAAAAAGACAGTAAAATTCTGATAGGAGAGTTTGAATTCTAATCATAATGCAAACCGCCCGAAAACCAAAGGTTTTCGGGCGGTTTTATAATAAATATTAAGGTTTTTAGAAGTTTTTATCTGCGAAAGCAAAAATATTACCCAGTTTTACGCTTGAGTAGCCGTTGCTTTTAATTTTTGAAGAATTAATCATGGCTTTAGCCAAAATTTCTGTAGGTAAAGGTTTATGACTTTCTAAAAGTCCAATTTTATTGGCAAATTTTATAATTCTTCCGCCTAAAACTTCGCCGTTTCGTTCAGAATCTTTGCGTTCCAACATTCCAGGTTTAAAAATGGTGATTTTATTGAAATGAAGCTGTTTTACGGCTTCTTCAAGTTCGCCTTTCATGCGAGAATAGAAAACTTTAGACTTAGGATTAGCTCCATAAGCAGACACAAGAATATAATCTTCAACATTATTTTCTTTCGCATTTTTCGCAAATTGGTATTGATAATCGTAATCAACTTTCCATTGCGCATCTTTGCTTCCAGCGTCTTTTAAAGTGGTTCCGAGACAAGAGAAAGCAACGTCGCCGTTTACAAGGTTTTTCCAATCTTCAGGATGTTCAAAATCAACAACATGTACCGTAAGCTTATCGTTATAAATTCCTAAAGGTTTACGTACAAAAATATCTACCGCCGAAAAAGCTGGGTCGTTCAGTAGTTGTTGTAGTAAATCTTTGCCTGTAGCTCCGGTCGCACCTATAATTAAAGCTTTCATCATGATAATATTTCTGGATTATCTAATTTAAAAAAAAGATTTGGAATAGAACAGAATCTCAGCCAATTAAAAGCTATGTTTTTTCCAGAAAAACATAAAACTTAACATAATATAAATTATAGGATTTTACTTTGTGTTTTGTTTTATTAAGATTTGTTGCTTATTTTAGCCAAACAAACCATAAATCAAACCAGTCAAAATGAAGAAATTAATATTTGTAGGCATTGTAAACCTATTGATGATCAGTTGCGAAAAAAAAGAATCTGTAAATAAAGAACCTAACATTTCAGATTCTATTAAAATAGAAACCGCTCAACAACCAATTGATACTTTGGGCGCAAAATCTTTCTGCTTTATGAAAGTTATTGGCAAAGATACTGTCGCTGCAAGTTTTGATGATAATCTAGGAACCATTACTGGAAAACTTGCTTATAAAAACAATGAAAAAGACAGTTCTAAAGGCGATATTTCTGGTTTTAAATCTGGTGATACGCTTAAACTGAGCTATGAATTTGTTTCTGAAGGAACCACAAGCAAACGTGATATTTTCTTTTTACAGAAAAATAATTTACTTTATGAAGGTATTGGAGAATTAAAAGATAACGGCGTACAAATGGTTTACACCGATGAAAAGAAAATTTCTTACCCAGAAAATCAAAAATTTGAACAAGCTGATTGTAATACAGTGAATAAAATTTTAAAATAAAAAAAACAGCCAAATGGCTGTTTTTTTATAATATTTTGTCTAAAGATTCTAGAAAACAATCTGTAGCAGAATCTTTGGTATTCCAAGAAGTAATCAATCGAATTGCCGAAAAATTCTCATCAACTTTTTGCCATACATAGAATTCAAAATTTTCTGAAAGCTTTTCTATTACGGCATTTTCAAGAATTGGAAATATTTGATTGGTAGATGTATCACTTAAAAATTTTACGCCTTTTTTTACTAAGAAATTCTTTATTTTCATCGCTTGAACATTCGCGTTTTTTCCTAATTCAAAATAAAGATTGTCTTTAAAAAGTTCTAAGAACTGTATTCCTAAAACTCTACCTTTGGCTAAAAGAGCTCCTTTTTGCTTGATATTAAAGGCAAAATCTTGCTGTAAATCGGGATTGTTTATGACGATGCCCTCTCCTAGCAAAGCTCCGTTTTTGGTACCTCCAATGTAGAAAACATCCGTTAAATCAGCGAGTTGCTCAAATTTTATATCGTTAATTTCTGAAGTTAACGCTTGTGCAAGTCTCGCTCCATCCATAAAAAGGATAAGATTTTGGGCTTTACAAAAATCTGACAATGTTTTTAATTCCTCATGCTGATAAATGGTTCCCAATTCTGTAGAATTTGAAATGTAAACCAATTTCGGCATTACTTGATGCGGAACATTTTTATGTCCTTCCAAAACTGGAATAATATCTTCTGGCCTTAGTTTTCCATCTGCTGTTTGAATGCCTAAAACTTTATGTCCGGTTGCTTCAATCGCTCCTGTTTCATTGTTTAAAATATGTCCACAACTTGCCGAAATAACTGCTTGATAAGGTTTTAGCAAAGCTGAAATCACAATAAGATTAGCTTGAGTACCTCCAGAAACAAAAAATATTTCGGATTGCTCACTTTTTAGTTGTTGTTTGATGTTTTCTTTTGCTTGTAACGAATAAAAATCTTCTCCATAACCTGGTTGTTGATCTTCATTATAATTCACTAAAGCTTGTAGAATATTAATGTGTGCTCCTTCTGAGTAATCGTTTTTAAAAGAAATTTTCATAAAACAAATTTAAAACATAATTCAATAATTTTATGGATAAAAATTTATTTTGTTAGATTTGTACTCAAAAGTTTCTAACATTTTGAAAGCAACACTCACAGAAGAAAACTATCTAAAAGCCCTATTCCATCTCGTTGATGCCAATCAGAAAGTCACGATTAACGAACTGAGCAAATTTTTGAACGTAAAAATGCCCAGTACCAATAATATGATGAAGAAGTTTGCAGAGAAAAATTGGGTAGTCTACGAAACCTATAAACCGCTTACTGTAACAGCTTCCGGAATGAAAGAAGCTGCACTTGTAGTAAGAAAACACCGTCTTACCGAAATGTTTTTGGTAGAAAAAATGAATTTTGGATGGGAAAACGTTCACGAAATTGCAGAGCAATTAGAACACGTTCATTCGCAATTGTTTTTTGATAAAATGGATGAAATTTTAAATTATCCGAAATACGACCCGCACGGAGAACCAATTCCGGATAAAAAAGGAAATATCATTGCTCAAGATTTAATACAACTTTCAAATTGTACCGTTGGTGAAAAAGTGGTTTTTACTTCTATGACTTTGTCTGATGCAGCATTTCTAAGCTATTTAACAGATAAAAATGTGCTTCTGAATAGTGAAATTTCAATTTTGAAAATTGAAGAATTTGATAAATCGATGACAGTTGAAATTAATGGTGTAAAAGAGATTTTAAGTAAAAAAGCGACAGAGAAAATTTTAGTAAAAAAATAATCAGTTGTAAAACTATGTTTATCTCTTCAATTTATATTGTGAATTTTTGTTCATTCACAGATTTTTAGCGGGACTAAGCGTATCTTTGCACCCTGAAATTATTTTAAAATGAAAAGTATTTATTCTAAAATTCTGGTTTTGGCTTTTGCTGTGTCTTCAATTTATTCTTATGCATGGGGATTAACGGGACACCGCGTTATTGCTGAGATTGCAGAAAACCATCTATCAGGGAAAGCAAGAAGGGAAATTAAAAAGTTGATGGGTGAAGAACGTCTTGCGTATTGGGCAAACTGGCCAGATTTTATAAAATCTGATACAACCGGTGCTTGGAAGCAAGCTTCCGCTTGGCATTATGTAAATATCGACCCACAAACAGATTTACCAGCTTTTGAGAAAAATTTGAAAGCTCAAGCAGGCGCTAATTTATATTCTCAAATTAAAACACTTTCGGCACAAGTAAAAGACGACAAAACTTCTGAAAAAGACAGGAAAATTGCTTTAATTTTCTTGATTCATATGATGGGAGACCTTTCGCAGCCTTTGCATGTGGGAAGAGCCGATGATTTGGGAGGAAATAAAATAAATGTAACTTATTTTGGTGAAAAAACAAATCTTCATTCGGTTTGGGATGGGAAATTGGTAGATTCACAAAAGTACAGTTATACTGAGTATGCAAAACTTTTAGACATTAAATCTAAGGATGAAGTAAAGCACATCCAAAGCGGAAATTTGGAAAACTGGTTGTACGATTCTCACCTTATTGCGAACAAAATTTATGCGCAAACTCCGGATGGTTCTAAATTGTCTTACGATTATCAGTATAAATTCAACGAAACAATGGAAAGACAACTTCTTTACGGAGGTTTGAGATTGGCGAAATTGTTGAACGATTTGTTTTAAATTGGTTGGCTGTTGACTGTTTTTTGTTGATAGATTAATCTTAATAATATATACAAGCGAAACTTTGGTTTCGCTTTTTTTTTGTTATTAAATCTTTAAACTAAACCTAACAGGTTTTCAAAACATGTTTGGTTTGAGTGATGTTTGATTTTATGATTAGGAAATTTTTACAAAAAAAATAAATCATGTGTAACCTTTTTGGTTTTGTAAACGTATAATAAGATACTAACTCTTTTTTGAGGCAAAATTAAATGAGACAATTAAAAATAACCAAGCAGGTTACCAACAGGGAAACCGCTTCATTAGACAAGTATTTGCAGGAAATTGGTAAAGTTGAACTAATTACAGCAGACGAAGAAGTAGATTTGGCACAGAGAATTCGTGCAGGCGACAGAGCTGCATTGGAAAAATTGATTAAAGCCAACCTTCGTTTCGTAGTTTCGGTTTCTAAACAATACCAAAACCAAGGGCTTTCTCTACCCGATTTGATTAATGAAGGTAACTTAGGTTTGATGAAAGCAGCGAAAAGATATGATGAAACCAGAGGTTTTAAATTTATCTCTTACGCAGTTTGGTGGATTCGTCAGTCGATTTTACAAGCTTTGGCAGAACAGTCGAGAATTGTAAGATTGCCTTTGAACAAGATTGGGTCTATCAACAAAATCAACAAAGCTTACGCTCACCTTGAGCAAGAAAACGAAAGACCACCATCTCCTGAAGAATTGGCTGAAGTTTTGGACATGAGCGAGGAAGACATTAAAGAATCTATGAAAAATTCCGGAAGACATTTGTCTATGGATGCGCCTTTGGTAGAAGGTGAAGATTCTAACTTGTATGATGTACTTCGTTCTGGAGAATCTCCAAGTCCGGATAAAGATTTGATGCTTGAATCTCTTCAAATTGAAATTGAAAGAGCATTGAATACGCTTACGCCAAGAGAAGCAGATTTGGTAAGATTATATTTCGGGTTGAATGGGAAGCATCCTATGACTTTGGAAGAAATCGGGGAAACTTTCGATCTTACAAGAGAAAGAGTTCGTCAGATCAAAGAGAAGGCAATCAAAAGATTGAAGCACAATACCAGAAGTAAGATTTTGAAATCTTATTTAGGTAAATAATCTAACGCAAAAAAATTATAGCGGAGTTTGAGTTTTTTCAAGCTCCGCTTTTTTTTATATTTGGATATGGAAATATATTTTTTATTAGGTGGATTTCTTACCGTATTTTACTTTGGAGGCAATTTAATTTTTCACTATTATTATCTTCATAAACATAATAAGTTTTTAAATTTTTTATCTGGAAAAAAAATCTTCAAAATACAAAATGTAATTACCAATATTGATATTTCAAGTAGTAAATCAATCTTTAATTATCAAGTTAAAATGGCTTCCATTATTGTGTTCGATGAACATATTTTTCTTCTTATCAAAAGTAAATATTTCAAAATTGCACAACCAATTCTTGAAATAAGTAAAATTTCAAGTAAAGAAGAATTTCCTATGATTTGGGAGAAAATTTATTATGTATCTAAGCAAAAAATCGGCAAAACAATCAGAATCAAAGGTTATTCATATAGAAATTCGCTAAAAATTGATTATTTAATTAATTTAGATTTTTCTAAAACCAATACAAACTTAGATTTTATAGAGTACTTAAATGAAAAGTCTGCAAACTAAAATTTGCAGACTTTTTTATAATAAAATTAAAGGAAATTTATTTTTTATCAACCACGATTCTTTCGGGTCTGTTTGCTAATTCCCAAGCTGTTGCGAAAACCAATTGCGCTCTTTTTTGAAGCAAAGGAAAATCAATTTTATCGACATCATCGGTTGGTTTGTGATAATCTTCATGAATTCCGTCGAAATAAAATGCTACCGGAATATTATTTTTAGCAAAATTATAATGGTCTGATCTGTAATACAATCTCTCCGAATCATTTGGATCATCATATTTATAATTAAGTTCTAAATTATTCGTGCTTTTATTAGCCGCTTCGTTGATTACTTTCAATTGCGAACTCAACATTTCTGAACCGATAACATAAACGTATTGTTTACCACGATTTTCAGGATCATCACGACCAATCATATCAATGTTAAGGTCTACAACGGTGTTTGCTAAAGGAAAAACTGGGTTGTCTGTATAAAATTCTGAGCCAAAAAGACCATGCTCCTCTCCTGTTACATGTAAAAACAAAATAGAACGTTTCGGACCATGACCTGCTTTTTTAGCTTCATTGAAAGCTTTTGCAATTTCCATTACCGCTACAGTTCCGCTTCCGTCGTCGTCTGCGCCGTTGTATACTACTCCTTTTCTACTTCCAACGTGATCGTAATGACCAGAAATCACAACAATTTCTTCTGGTTTTTCACTTCCTTCAATAAATGCAAGAATGTTTTCAGAGTCGGGTAAATTTCTACCACCTCTTTTGGACATATAAGTTGCAGGAACTTTTTGATAGAACGATCCTAAAGCTTTTGGGAAAGAAATTCCGTTTTGCTTGTAGAAATTAATCATATATTCTCCTGCTTTTTTCTGTCCAGGACTTCCGGTATCTCGTCCTTCCATCTCGTCTGAAGCGATTACAGTAAGGTTTTTCTTTAAACTTTCAAGGCTAATGCTTTCGTATGCTTTTTTGAATGCTTTTTCTTCTTTTCCGCTTCTGCTAATTACATTTTCTGTAGTGGTAGAAGTTGATGTGGTAGGTTTTGACGTTCCGCAAGAAACAAGAAACACCGCTGAGAATAGCGGCAACAGAATTCTCTTCATAAAAATTATTTGTTTAAAATTAATAAAAAAAATGAGATGTTTTTAAAGTTCTTAATATTTCTATCATAGAGTTATTGGAAATTGTCTCATATTATTCATTTAATATATTTATTGCATAATACATTATGATTAAAAATTCATTAATAAATGATATGTAAGTTTTTAATTTATTTGAATTAATAGTGTTTTTGAGTCTTATAAATAAATGTATTCGGGAGTGATATATTTGATTAATTTGTAATTTTTTAACGATATTTTTATAGGTATTGTTGTTTTATCGACTTGTTTTTTGTATTTTTGATAAAATAAACAATGAAATGAATAAAAACTATTTTTTTAATTTATGTAAGATTTCTCAAAACAAGTGTTTTAAAAATCTTATCTATGGTGTATCTTTTTTAAGCTTGGGAACTTGTTTAACACAAGCTCAGGTAAGTGGATATAGTTTTGCACAAAATTCGGGAACCTACACTCCTATTATCGCAGGTACAATTTTGGAAACAGCCAGTTCAACTTCTGGAGCTGGGAGTTTATATAATGTTTCTTACTCTCTCCCATTACCTTTTAATTTTAATTTTAATGGAATAAATTATACGGATATAAAGGTTTCTTCCCATGGTTATATAACTTTTGGAGGTACAGATAGCCCAACAGCAGCAAATCCTATTAGCTCTACTTCAAACTATGAGGGAATTGCCTCTGCATGGGGAAGATCTACAAATTCATTTAATAACATTGCAGGTGTAACCGGCGATATTCGTTGGGAAACTGTGGGTACTGCTCCAAATAGAGAACTGGTTATACAATGGAATAATTTTAGACCCAATTATACTACTAGTACAACTCTTGTATATGCTTTCTCTTTTCAAATGAGACTGAAAGAAACAAGTAATCAAATTTCAGTAGTTTATAATTCTGGATCTTATTTAGTAGGCACAACTGCAATCACGGGGAGTGCTCAAATTGGTTTAAGGGGCGCAAATAATACAGACTTTAACAATCGTCTTAACGCTTCAACCGATGCCTTTACAGGTTCTACAACTGGAACAGCTAATAATAGTACACAAGCTTATAATAGCTCTGTTACCCCTCCTGGAATGGCTCCAGCTGGTTTTACCTATACTTGGACACCTCCTTCTTGTTTTGCACCTGTTATTAATGCGCAAAATTCTTCTTCAACAGCAACTTCAGTTACATTAAATTGGAGTACTCCATCTCCTGCTCCAAGTTCATATGAAATTTACTACAGCACTTCTTCAACTCCTCCAACTGCTTCTACGGTACCCACAAATACAAATATAACTTCTACAAGCTATACAGTTACTCCGTTGAGCAGCAATACTGCGTATTATTTTTGGGTGAGATCTAACTGTGGATCAGGAAATGTAAGCTCTTGGTCTCTAGTATCTTTGCCGAAATCTACAAATTGCGTTGGGCCTTCACTTTTATCTACCACTGGTGGAACGACGTCTTGTGCAAACAATACCGCAACTTTATCGGCAACTGCACCTACAGGAGCTGTCATCAAATGGTATGATGCTAATACAGGTGGAAATTTAGTTGGTACAGGGAATTCATTTACAACTCCAGCTCTTACGGCAACTACAAATTATTGGGCTTCTGCTGCAACCGTAGAAACGGCTACGAATGTTGGGCCAGCAAATCCAGCAGCATTAGGATCAAATTTGAATACTTCGACTGCTTGGAATTTATTGTTTACAGTTAACTCTTCATTAACTCTTAATTCTGTTGATGTTTTTTCTGGTGTATCAGGTCAAGCTGGGAATATAGAAATCCTTGATGAAGTAGGAAACATAATTTCTTCTACTCCATTTGTAACAACTGGGGCGGGTACTTCAACTCCTCAAACTGTTGTTTTAAATAAATATTTAACTGTTGGAAATTATGCAATAAGAAGATCGGGGGCAGCTAATTTATACAGAAATGGTGCAGGAGCTACTTTTCCATATACTACTCCGCAACTTGTTATTACAGGAACAACCTTTACAGGTTATCCAGCGTACTACTTTTACTTCTATAATTTAAACTTTACACCAACTTGTGAATCTGAAAGAACTTCTGTTACAGCTACTTTAGATACGAGTTGCCTTGAAGTAAGCGAGAGTGCACTGAAAAATCCAATTCAAGTTTATCCTAACCCATTTAGAGATGTAATCAACATCAACCGTCCAGAATTGGTAAGTAAGATTATTGTTTCGGATATGAGTGGCAAATTTATTCAGACAATACCTAATCCAAATGCTAATATTAGATTAGAGGGTTTACCAAATGGTATTTATCTATTACTTCTTGAAATGAAAGATGGCTCAAGACAATCTATGAAAATCATAAAAAAATAGCAATTTTAATAATAATGAAACCGATTCAGTTTTGAATCGGTTTTTTTTGTTTTATATCGTTAATAATTTTATTAAAATTTTCAAAATTCTTTTGTATTTTGCGTTAATGTAAATGCCTTTTTAGATTCTTTATCAATGGGGTTTTTACCAAAATTTACAGATATAATTGCAAGCTGAATAATGAATAAAGATCAACAGTTTAACGACTACACATTTTTTACCGAGATGTCTTTGCTTGCGCAGAAACATCAAAGTTTTGATTTGTCTTTGGGTTTGCCGGATTTTGATGTAGATGAAAGACTTAGATTTTACCTTAAAGAATCTGCAGATAGCATCTCGCACAGCTACGAATCGCTTGCGGGAAATGAATTGTTGATTGATAAAATTGTCGAGTTTAATGCTTCTAGAAAGATGTCTGTACAAATTTCTACGGAAGAAGTAAATATTGTTCCCTGCTCTACTTTTGCTTTGTATACATCCTTAAAGTCGATTTTAGATTTTGGAGATGAAGTAATTGTTATTCAGCCTTCTTACTATACTTATGCTCCTTCTATCTTTATTAATGGAGGTGTTCCTGTTTACTATGAAGTGGAAAATGATTTCAGTATTTCTTGGGAAAAACTAAAGCTCCTCATTACCGATAAAACGAAAGCAATTATCGTAAATACGCCACAAAATCCTACAGGGAAAATTTGGAATGTTGTCGATTGGCAAAATTTATATGATTTAATTAAAGACCAAGAAATTTACGTAATTTCTGAGGAGATCTACGATATTTATTGTTACGATGATTACGCTCATTACAGTGCGTTTTTACATTCAGAATTAAGAAAAAGAACGTTCAGTATTTTTTCTTTTGGAAAAATGTTTCATTCTACAGGTTGGAAGGTGAGCTATCTTTTAGCTTCGCCAGAATTGTTAAAGAACTTTAGAAATCATCAACAATACATTTCTTATAGTACAAATGCGCCTTGTCAATACGCTATTGCAAAATATTTAGATGTTTTTGACCCAGAAATCAATCGGAAAATTATGCAACAAAAACGCGATACTTTTTGCGAAATGATTGCCGAAACTCCTTTTCTTTTAAACCAAAAATCGCAAGGTGGTTTTTTTCAAACGGTAAATTTTAGAAATATTTCTTCTACTATGACCGATGTTGAGTTTTCGAAATGGCTTACCGTCGAAAAAAAGGTGTCTTGTCTTCCTCTTTCGGCTTTTTATCAGCATAAAAACGATTCAGATTACATCCGTTTTAGCTTTGTTAAAAAAGATGAAATCATCATCAAGGCAATGAAATATTTGAAAGAGAATCTTTAAAATAAAAAAAGCAGACTAAAATTAGCCTGCTTCTATTTTTTATGATAAATCCTGGAAATTATTCTCCGTATTTAGAGTTGTAATCTTCCATTGAAGCGTTGATTACTTCTTTTGCGTGAGCCGCACCATATACTTCATCGATTCTACATTTTGCAGGCTCGTTTGGTAAGTTTTTGTACGTAAGGAAATAGTGCATTAATCTTTTAACTTCAGCTTCTGGAAGTTCAGAAATATCTGTGAAATGTCCGAAAGCGTGATCTCCTAATAAAACCGCAACGATTTTATCATCTGCTTCACCACCGTCGATCATTTTGAAACCACCGATTGGTCTAGCTTCCATCAAAATACCTCCTGAACAGAAATTGTGAGAGCTTAGTACACAAATATCCAAAGGATCGTGATCTCCCATTGTAACGTCTGTAGAACCGTTGTCTACAGCCAATTTCATTACTCTGTCATCACAATATGTTTGTGGTACAAAACCGTACAAAGCTGGGATAATGTTAGAGAATTTTTGTGGTCTATCTACTTTTAAGAAACCAGTTTCTTTATCGATTTCATATTTAATAGTATCAGAAGGAACGATTTCTACAAATACGTTTACAGTTTCCGGTGCATTTTCTCCTGCAGAAATTCCGTGCCAAGGATGGGCAGTAAATTTTTGAGTCATTATTATAAATTTATTTTTTTAAGTTATGAGATAAGTATAATTTCTTTTCTAAGGTCTTCAATTGTGTCTGAAATATAATCGTTTTCTTTCATGAAATTCATGATGAAAATGGTTTTGTAGTCTTCTAAAGTTGCTTTGTCGTTCATACTTTCGTACGTTGTGTGCAAGAGTTCGATAACTGCATTTTTAGAATCAACAATGTTTTTCCAAGAGTTTTTTGTAAGGTATAATTGCTGTGAAGCATTATATTCAAACTCCTCCGTAATCGATTTTTCTGTAAGGAAAATAAACTCGTGAATTGCCAAATCTTTATTAAATTTTTGGATAAGATTCGAAGGCTTTATTCTCTCTAAAAAAAGCGTCATTCTTTCGTAAGAATGCGTTTTGTTTTCAGAATTAGATTTTATGCCCAAGAGTTTAAGCTCCTGATTTTTAAGGTTGATGTAAGTATAAACAAACTGCCTAAGCAAAACCAAAAAAGGGATTGCCACAATAAGAGCAAAGGCATACGGTAAGTATTCTGTAAGTCCTGTCATAATTTGAGGGTACAAAATTACGATATTTTCTTTTATAAACCGTTAAACGATGTTTTTTGTACTGAATTTCTACGATGAAGCTTATTCTTTGAAAAGAATATTTTTAAACGCTTCTGCTGCAAGATGTACCTGAACCATCCAATCGTCTGCCGCGTCGCTTCCTGCATCATCAGAAATGTATTTTAAAGAGACAAAAGGAATATTTTCTTGCCATGCAATTAAAGCCAAAGCGTACGCTTCCATATCGATTACATTGTATTCTGTATTGATGTGGTTGGTTTCGAAGCTGTCGCCGGTTCCGCAAGTTCCGATGGGAAGATTTTCGATTTCAATTCCGTTTTCTAGAATGACAGGAATATTAGAAAGAGGTGTTTCAAACTTTTTAAAACCCAGTTCTTGAACATCCATATCACGCTGAATAAACTTCGTGCAACACACCACATTTCCCTTTTGAAAACCAAAACCGCCGGCTGAACCAAGATTTATAATCATTTTAGGTTTTTTCTCGGCAATCGCTTTTGTAAGACTGATTGCTGCACTCAATTTTCCAATTCCGGTGATGAGTTTTCTGGTGTGGTCGAACATTTCTTTCGCTTCATAGTCTAAAGCAAAAACAAAAAGAATGTCTTCTAAAAGATAACTGTGGTCTTTATTTACTGTAAGCATTGTCTCGTAATTAAATTTCGCAACTCTCTTCTCCGCAAGAAAGATTTTTTTCTGCAGTTTCGGCAACGGTTTTTTCGTTATAGGCTTGTGTGATGGCTTGTTTAAAGTAATCTGTAGGTTGCGCCCCGGAAACTCCATATTTTCTGTCGATTACAAAAAAAGGAACACCGGAAATTCCCAATTGAGAAGCTTCTACAATTTCCTGCTTTACTTCGTTATCCAAAGTTTCTGTAGAAAGTGTGTTTTTAATTTCGTCTGTAGAAATCCCTAATTTTTCGCCTAAAGAAATTAAAACTTCATCAAGACCGATATTTTTCCCTTCCAGAAAATGTGCTTTGAAAAGTTCTTCTTCCATTTCTGCTCCCAACTGATGTTTTTTCGCCAGATGAATTAATTTGTGAGCCTGAAAAGTATTGGTAATAATCGCTTTTTCAAAATCAAAATCAATCCCTGAAGATTTTCCCATTTGCACAACTTGTGCTGTCATTTGCTTAGCCTGAGCTTCGGGAAAGCCTTTCTTTTCTTTAAAATATTGTGCAGTTGTGATTGGTTTTCCAGTTTCAAGACTTGAATCTAGCTGAAAACTCTTCCACTCCACTTCGATGTTATCTTTAAAAGGAAGAGCTTCTAAAGCATTTTCAAAGTTTTTTTTCCCGATGTAGCAAAATGGGCACATTACATCAGACCATATTTCAATCTTCATTATTTTAGATTTTAAAAATGTAAAGATAAAAAGAATGTTGGGAAAACCTTCTCTTGAATTTGATGAATCGCTTTATAATATTAGTTTGAAGCAAGTTTTATTAAAAGATTAGAAATACTGTTAAACTTTGTTATTTTTTCAAGGAGATGTGATTTTGCTATGTTTTAATAAGTACTTTTATTCCTTTATATATGAATTACAACTATTTTATGAAAATTATTATTACAAGCGTTTTTTGCTTATTAACCGGATTAATTTCTGCCCAATCTAATCAGTTTATTTACGAATATACATTTAAACCTGATTCTTTGAATCGAGAAAGGGTAATCACCGAAAATATGGTTCTTGAAACGAGAGCTGAAGGTTCTCGATTTGTGAGTCAGAAAAAGATTCTTTCAGATTCTATACTGAGTGCAAATGTGCAAAAGATGAAGCAAGGCGGCGGAAATCATATTGATATGACTTCGGTTCAACAACCTAAAGTAAGAGATGAAGTTCGCAAAAAATACCCTAATTATGACGTTGTCTATAAAACTATGGTGGGTACAACAACACTTTTGCTCTCACTTTCTCAGCCACAAAACTGGAAAATTTTTTCCGAAAAATCGCAAGTTTTAGGTTATAAAGTTCAAAAAGCAACAGCGAAATTTTTGGGAAGAGAATGGATTGCTTGGTTTACAGCAGAGATTCCAATTCAAGATGGTCCACATGAATTTCATGGTCTTCCAGGATTAATAGTAAAAGTAGAAGATTCTAAAAAAGATCATTCTTTTGTATTAGTCGGAAGTAAAAAAGTTGCTCAAACAGAAGAAAATCCAAAGCAAAAACTTGTTTACAGACAAGAAATTCCTTTAAATGAAGAAAAATTTAAAAAATATTGGCAGGAATATAAAAGGGACCCAATAAGAGATTTACGTCAGAATGCAGGTTCTAGTGGAGGGATGACCATTACTTTTAACGGAAAAACATATAATGAAGATGAGATAATGAAAGAGTCTGAAAAAGAAAGAAAAGAACAACTAAAAACAAATAATAACTTTATTAATCTAGAATTATACAAACCTTAAAAATTATTAAATGATGAATATTAAACTCATGCTTACTTGCGCAATGATGGGTGTTTCAAGCTTCATTTTTGCTCAAGAAAATGTACAAAATAATATTAAACTTAAAAGTGATGCACATAGAACAGATAAAAAAACCGAAACTATGACCTACACAGGAAATGTTTGTTTCGACTCGCCTTATCTTACTTTTGAAAACGCAGATAAAGTAATTTTGGATGCAAAAACTCAGGATATTAAAATCTATAATCCTAAAAATCTAAAGTTAATAAACATAGAAACTATAGAGAAGAAAACCGAAAAGAGAGAGTTTATCGTTTTTAATACAAAAACTAAAAGTCTAACTTGGTAAATACTTAAAACTGTAGAAATACAGTTTTTTTATTAAATCGAAATCACATATAAAAGACTTATTTGTATTTTAGCAAGGAAAATTGATTAACTATAAAATGAAGAAACTATTTATTCTTGCCAGTTTTGCTGTAACTGCTTTGTTACAAGCGCAAACCAATAGATTTGTATATGAACTGAAATACCGCAATTCGCCCGATGAAGACTACAGAAAAGAAATGATGAATTTAGACATCACCTCAAAATCTGTTACGTTTTATGATGCAAAGTTTGCGGAATATGATTCTATCAATAAGCAAGCTCAGAGCTCCGTTTCTCGATATAGTACAAAAACAGATCAGGTGTTGGAAAGAACACCAAATTCTTTTAAAAACAATTGGTACAGAGATTTTTTCGACTATTTTGTGGTGAAATCTAATGACGAAATGACTTGGAAGCTTTTCGATGAAACCCAAGATTATAACGGCTACAAACTTCAAAAGGCAACTACTAATTTTGGAGGTAGAAAATGGACGGCTTGGTTTTCTAAAGAAACTCAAATAAATGAAGGTCCGTATAAATTTCGTGGACTTCCCGGTTTGATTTTTATTATTGAAGATGATGAAAAGAATTTTGTTTATCATTTAATTTCCAATAAAAAAATTGCGGAAGATTATGATACTAAAGATTTTGTGGAAACGCATTATGGAAAAGTGGCTTTAACAGTTACCAATAAACAGTTTAATAAGTATTTGGAAGATATTTATGCAGATCCGCTCAGAATGTTTTCACAAGGAATTAAAGACGGGAAAACTGCCAATTTCAAAAATGAAACTGTAAGCACCATTGAAGAACTCAACAGTAAAAAGCAGATGCTGAAAAACGGTATTAAAAGTCGCTACATTTTTATTGAAAAAGATAAACAGCCGATTCTGAAATAATATACAAACAAAAATCTCGCCCTTGAAGAGCGAGATTTTTTAATTATTTCTTTAAACATTTTTCTAAGAACTGATCTTGTTCCCAAAGCAAATGTAAAATGTTTTCTTTGGCAACATATCCATGAGCTTCTTTAGGCAAAAGTACCATTCTTACAGGTGCTCCAAGATTTTTTAGTGCTTGGAAATATCTTTCCGTTTGTAAGGTGAAAGTTCCTGGATTATTGTCTGCATCACCATGAATTAACAATAAAGGTGTTTTCATTTTATCTGCATTCATGAAAGACGACATTTTGTTGTAAATTTCTGGAATGTCCCAATAATTCCTTTGTTCGCTTTGGAATCCAAAAGGCGTTAAAGTTCTGTTGTACGCACCACTTCTTGCAATTCCACAAGCGTAATCTTTAGAATGTGTTAAAAGATTTGCCGTCATAAATGCACCGTAAGAATGCCCTCCAACCGCAACTTTTGTTCTATCGATATAGCCTAATTGATCTACTGCATCAATTGCAGCTCTTCCGTTGGCAACCAATTGTGGAATAAAAGTATCGTTCGGCTCTGTTTTTCCTTCCCCGATAATTGGGAAAGAAGCATCGTCTAGAACGGCGTATCCTTTCGTTGTCCAATACACGAATGACCCGTAATATGGGAAGGTAAAATCATTCGGGTTTTGTGTGTTTTGTCCGGCTGTATTTTTGTCTTTATACTCTGTAGGATAAGCCCAAATTAATAGCGGAAGTTTTTCTTTCTTCGCTTTTCTGTCGTAGTTTGCAGGTAAATAAAGAGTTCCTGTTAAAGTAACGCCATCGTTTCTTTTGTAGGTAATTACTTCTTTATAAACATCTTTAATGCTTTCAAAAGGATTTGCAAAATTGGTAACCGCTTCAGATTTATTAGACTTAATATTTTTCTTGTAGTAGTTTGGATACGCACTTGCAGACTGCTGAATCGTTAAAACCTCTCCTTTTTTAGGATCAATAATATCGATAATTTCTTCTTTTGCATTCTTTAGATTAGATGTATACAATCTTTTCTTTTTCAAAGACTTCATATCTACTTCGTCTACAAAAGGATGTTGCCCATCTTTGGTAAAACCAGCTCCGGTAAGATACGCTTTATCGCCTTTCATATCGACAACATATTCGCCAAAATCATTTTTTGTAGTACTGAAACTTCCTGGATCGTTATAAACATCCTGGTAATTTCTGTCTTCAATAACCTGAGATTTCCCGTCATTCAAATCAATTAAATATGATTTTGTATTTCTTGTATCATACCAACCTTCAGAAACAATGGCGTAATGATTGTTCGTCCAGCTTGTTCCTTCGTATCTTTGTTTGGTTTTAAAGAAAGACTTTGGAGCTCCCGCAAAAGGCGCTTCCCAAGTAAAAATTTCATCTCTGAAATCTGCTGCTTTCATTTGATCTCCTCCGTCTAAAGCTTCCGCAAAAGATAATGTTGCAGGTTTATCACTTCTCCAACCCATATCTCTTTTACCAGTTCTTACTGAAGAAAAACCTTTAGGCATAATTTCGTTCAGAGGAACTTCGTTCACTACTTTTACCAAGTTTCCTTTGGCGTCGTACACGGTTGAAGTCATTGGGAATCTTCCGAGCGGAACGATGTAGGAAAACGGTTTTTTGATGGCAGAAATCATGATGTAATTTCCATCCGGCGAATAACTTAAACCTGTATAAAGATCTTTTTCTTTGAATTTTTTCAAGTTTCCACTTAAATCTACATGATATAATTCTGAACTCATCAATGTTTCAAAATTCTTCTCATCTTGCGGATTTTTCAATAAATCTTGGTAGGTTCTGTTTTGTGAAACTTTTCCATCTGCAGAAGAAACAATTGGTCCTGTAGGTAAATCTTTAGAAGAATCAATCAATTTCGAGCGGTCCGAAGGAAGAACTTTTATCAAAAAGCTTTGTGAATCTTTCATCCAACGATAAGGCATTCCGTAATTGGCGTTCAGATTATCCTGAGAAATTTTCTTTGCAGAAGCAGTTTCAAGATCAATTACCCAAAGTTCAACTCCTTTGTCTGTGGTATTGGTAAAAGCCATCTTTTTTTCATCTGGCGAAAACGTAGTGTTGGTAATTTTTGCATTTTGAGGAAGTCCTTTTACCTGAGTTTCCGTTTTATCGTTCATTTTACGAACTTTCAGATTGTTGCTGTATGTAATTGAGCTTGAAATATTCGTAGTTGGGTTGATTCTTAAACCTCCTAATTTCATTTCAGTTTGGTTCAAATCATCCAATGTTTTGTAGGTAGGTCTGTAGGCAAAAACAATCCAGTCTTTTTTAGAATTGGTTAATACACTTGGAGGTCTTTCGTAATCGGCAAGCTTTAAGATCTCTGCAGAAGGCTTTTGATACGTTAAGTTTTCCTGCGCTTCATAAAAATTAAGAAAAGCAAGCAAACAAATGGTGAGTTTTATCTTCATTATCTTTTTGATTTTTCACGAAATTAATGAAAAAATCTTTTGTCAAAAGTAAATTATGAAGAGATGTTTCATAAAAATTGAAAATCGTTTTAATGATAATTTGTTTGGGTTTTCTTCGGTGTTTCTTCGAGAGCTCTTCGGGAAAAGTACCATTTTTCCGAAGGTGACCCGAACAATCCCCGAAGAAGTGTCGAAGAAAGTTCTTGCTTTTTGAATCATACCGATTGGTTTTAGATTCATGAAGAGAAAAAGACAATAAACGCAGTAATTATTCTTCGTC
The DNA here is from genome assembly GCF_057180445.1 of Chryseobacterium sp. HNCC26DJ239. NCBI lineage: Bacteria > Pseudomonadati > Bacteroidota > Flavobacteriia > Flavobacteriales > Weeksellaceae > Chryseobacterium > Chryseobacterium sp. HNCC26DJ239. The sequence goes on along the minus strand of NZ_JBXUGJ010000001.1, from coordinate 62,174 downwards.
TAATTGTTTTTGAAACTCCTCAAAATATCTCGCAAGGTGCAGTCCGTCTGCTAAACCATGATGCGCTTCAATGGAAACGGGCATCATTTTTTTGCCATCTTTTAAGGTAAATTTTCCAAAAGCAATTTTAGGAATCGATTCTTTTGGATCTAAATCTGAGGGATGAAGAATCGCCGAAAAAGAACTCCACGGAATGGTGGTGTGTCTAATATGATTCGGAGGTAGAACATTATTGCTGATTCCCAAACCTTTAGATTTTTGAATGATTTCAATCTGATTTTGAAGTCTCTCGTTGAAAACACTGAAATCTTCAGAATGCTCGAAGTATGAGAAGGCAAAAGTTCCATCGGCTCTCCCGATTGTGCTTCCAACGTGCACTATATCGTATTGAACAACTTTGTCGTCTACAATTCTAAGCTTAAGTTCGTTTACTTTATTGATGGCCATCATCGATTTGTACATGTAAAAAGCGAAAAAAGAGTATCCGTTTTTCTTGGCGTTTTCGTAAGCTTTGGTGCAATCTACTTCTGTGGTAAAGCCAAAATAAGGGCTTTTTAGAGATGAAAAAAATTCGAAATGTTCCTTTCTGTTCCAGTTTTCAAGATCTATAATCTGCATTAATTTCAATTTTCTGCAAATGTCTGAAAGAATATTTATAATTGGAAGTAAATATAGAATCAATTCAAAAAATTAGATGGTTTATTTATTTTTAGGTGAAAAATCGGGTGAATTTTGAAATTTCTGATTTTTTGTGGTATCGAAATATAAAAATTAGGGATCCTATTCAAAATTTAGGATATTAAAATGTTGTAGATTTACACAAAATATGTATAAACTAAAATCAACTTCAGAAGGATTAATTTATATTAAAGCATCATTAATTGAACGCTTTAAAAGAGCCACCTCTTTAGAAGGTGCAAAAGCTTTGGGCAAACCTGTGATTATTAATGTAAATCATATTGGTTTTCTAAGCCACAATCTAGACGGAATGGTAACTTTCTTTTTGGCAAATGGTTTTGAAATTTCTGTAAATGTTTTCTTTGACGAAGCGGAACAAATTTACAACAGCGCAAAAGCAGGTGAAGTTTTAGAAGTAAAATAGTAAAAACTCTCATCAAATGATAAGAGTTTTGTTTAAATAATTGAAAGTTATTCTTTTAACTTTCATCTCTGGTGTTCTTCACTAACCCTATTCCGGCAAAGAAAAAAATTAGCCCAATTACTCCAATAACAGCAAGATTGGTATAAGCTTCACTTTTTTGGATTAGATTGTATCCTGTGTACAAAAGACCTACAATACCAAGTACTGTAAGTACAGTTCCAAATGTTCTTTTAACGTTCATTGTATTTGATTTTGCGGAGGTAACTTCATTTTCTGTGCCATTTTTTTAAACTTTAATTTTTCAAAATAGCAGATTTTTATTTTTTTTCTTAAAAATAAATTTGGTCAGTTTTTTGAATAGCATCAAAAGCACTACATTTATAACGCTTGAAACTCATTACATTTACAAATAAAGGTATTTATTGTCCTCAAGGAAAGTTTTATATCGATCCTTGGAGACCTGTAGACTTGGCGATTATTACGCACGGTCATGCCGATCATGCACGTTGGGGAATGAAAAAATATCTTTGTCATCATTTCACAAAACCTATTCTCCATGCAAGAATTAGTGAAGATATTGAGGTTCAAAGTGTGGAATATGGCGAGAAAATAATGATCAATGGCGTACAGGTTTCTCTTCATCCTGCAGGTCATATTATTGGTTCTGCACAAATTCGATTGGAATATAAAGGTTATGTATCTGTTATTTCCGGAGATTATAAAGTTCAAAGCGATGGTTTAAGCACTCCCTTTGAATTGGTAAAATGCCATGAATTTGTTACCGAAAGTACTTTTGGGCTTCCAATTTACAACTGGCTCGAAATTGAAGATCTTAATAAGAAACTTCAAAATTGGGTGTTACGAAATAAAGAAAATCAGAAAACATCAGTATTTATAGGTTATTCTTTAGGCAAAGCGCAACGAATTATGAAAGCTGTTGAAGGTTTAGGAAAAATCAACGTGCACTACTCTATTGGAAAACTAAATGAAGCTTTTGAAAACGCAGGAATCACTCTTCCCGACTATGAAATTCCAGATTTTAGAGAAAATGTAAAGCATTTGCAAGACGAAATTGTGATTGTTCCGCCGGCTTTGTTAGATTCTAATGTTATGAAGAAAATTCCAAATCCGGCGATAGCGATTTGCTCTGGTTGGATGCAGGTTCGTGGTGCAAGAAGATGGCGAAGTGCAGATGCCGGTTTTGCTATGAGCGACCACGCCGATTGGAAAGGATTATTAGAGGCTGTGAAAGGTACAGAAGCAGAAATTGTACACGTTACGCACGGTCAAACCGAAGTTTTTTCAAAATATATCAACGAAATCGGCATTAAATCTGATGTCGTAGAAACTCTTTACGGAGATGATGAAGAGGAAGAAAAAGAAAAAGAAAAGAATATTGAAAGTAAATAATTATTAATCCCAAAAGTTTAATTAATAATTATTTATGATTTTAAAGAGCAAAGAATGAATTAACAATTTGATTTGGTGAAGCTTATAAATAAGCTCTTCCAACTAAATACTATTTGCCTTTGCAATCATTTGAAATAAAATATAGCCGTTAACGCCATTCTCAATATTATAAAAATTATCAAGATTTAGGATAAAAATGAAATATTTCGCAGAACTCATCAACGCTCTCGAAAGCACCAATAAAACCAATGCAAAAATCGATGCCATCATCGATTACTTGGAACGTGCTCCAGATCGTGATAAAGTTTGGTTTATCGCCCTATTTACAGGTAAAAGACCGAAGCGAAATGTGAACACCAATTACATGAAAGAATGGGCATTGGAAATTACTCAACTTCCATTTTGGCTGTTCCAGGAAAGCTATTCTTCGGTGGGAGATTTAGGAGAAACGCTGTCGCTTATTCTTCCTCCACCTACTGAAAAAATCGATAAATCTCTGTCTGAATGGATGACTGAAATTATTGGTTTAAAAGACAAATCAGATACAGACAAAAAACATTTTGTTTTGAAGTCTTGGAATGGTTTGGATTATACAGAACGGTTGATTTTCAATAAATTATTAGGCGGAAGTTTTAGAATTGGGGTTTCTGATAAAACATTGGTGAATGCTTTAACGAAGTTTTCCAATCAAGAATCCAGTGCTTTAACACACAGTTTGATGGGAAAATGGCAGCCTGAAACAGTTTCTTTCAACGAACTTATTTTTGCCGAAAACATCAATACCGATAACTCAAAACCTTATCCTTTTTGTTTGGCGTATCCTTTGGAAAAAGATTTGGAAGAATTAGGCAAACCCGAAGAATGGCAGCTTGAATACAAATGGGACGGAATTCGTGGGCAAATTATCAAAAGAAATAACGAAGTTTTTATTTGGTCTAGAGGTGAAGAATTGGTAACTGAGCAGTTTCCCGAAATTAAAGAAACGGTTCAAAAAATGAAGGGAAGCTTTGTTTTAGATGGAGAAATACTTGCGGTAAAGGATTCTAATGTTTTAAATTTTAATGAATTACAGAAACGTTTGAACCGTAAAGCTTTAACCAAGAAAATGCTTTCGGAGATTCCGATTCAGGTTTTTGTGTATGATCTTTTAGAAATAGAAGGAACAGATTTACGCGAAAAACCGATTTCGTCAAGACGCGCCATGTTGGAAGAATTATTGTTAAACGAAAATCCCGAGAAAATAAAGCTTTCTGAACTGATCGAATTTGAAAACTGGGAAGATTTAAATCTAATAAGAGAAAATTCAAGGGAAATCAACAGTGAAGGTTTGATGCTGAAACAGAAAAATTCACACTATCATTCGGGAAGAAAAAAGGGCGATTGGTGGAAATGGAAAATAGATCCGCTCACCATAGATGCCGTTCTCATTTACGCTCAAAAAGGCAGCGGAAGGCGAAGCGCTTACTACACCGATTACACTTTTGCCGTAAAAAATGAAGATAAATTGGTTACAATTGCCAAAGCTTATTCTGGATTGACCGACAAAGAAATAATGGAAATAAGCAAGTTTGTGAACAAAAATGCCATAGAAAAATTCGGACCTGTTCGAACCGTAAAGCCTGAATTGGTTTTTGAGATTGCTTTTGAAGGAATTGGTTTCAGTAATCGCCACAAAAGTGGTGTTGCATTGCGCTTTCCAAGAATTGCACGTTGGAGAAAAGATAAAAAAGTAGATGAAATTGATGATCTGGAAGAAATTAAGAAATTGATACAGTAGATTTAATCACAAACGGCATAAAAGTTTTTAATTCTTCATTATTAGTGAATATTAATGTTTGCAAAAGCTTTTTTGAGCTTTTTAAAATTTTAAATAACTCTAAATCTTTTGTGACTTTAGCAGTTTAAAATAAAAATAATTTGAGCAACTTCGAAAATACCAATGGCTTTAAAATCATTCAAAACTGGATGATGGAAAAATCGATTTCGCCTTTTAAATTTCAGGTTCAAACTTGGGAAAAATTCGGGAATGGGTACAGCGGAATGGTGGTTGCGCCCACTGGTTTTGGGAAAACATTTTCTGTTTTTTTAGCTTTAATTTCAGATTTCCTGAATCATCCCGAAAAATACAAAAGCGGTTTGAAATTGATCTGGATTACGCCTCTTCGCTCGCTATCAAAAGACATCGCAAAAGCAATGCAGGAAGCCATTGACGAGATTGGTCTGGATTGGTCGGTTGGAGTGAGAAATGGGGATACAGACCCAAAAGTTCGGCAACAACAGGTTAAAAATATGCCTGAAATTTTGGTCGCAACTCCCGAAAGTTTACAGTTATTGTTGGGACAAAAAAATCATCAACGTTTTTTCAAAAATCTCCAAACGATTGTTGTGGATGAATGGCATGAATTGTTAGGCTCAAAACGAGGTGTTTTAGTTGAATTGGGAATTTCTCAGCTTAGAAAATATGTTTCTAAACTTAAAATTTGGGGAATTACGGCAACAATTGGAAACCTCGATGAAGCAATGGAAGTTTTAATTCCATATTCCATTAAAAAGACAAAAATTACCGCTAAAGAACATAAGAAAATTGAAATTCTCCCTGTCTTTCCGGATGAAGTTGAAATTTTACCTTGGGCAGGACATCTCGGTCAGAAATTAGCCGATAAAGTAGTTCCCATTATTTTAAACTCAAAATCTACGATTGTTTTCACAAATACAAGAAGCCAGAGTGAAATGTGGTATCAGCTTTTGTTGCAAGTTCATCCTGATTTTGCCGGACAAATCGCGATACATCACAGCTCGATAGACGCAGAATTGCGAAATTGGATTGAAGAAAATTTAAGTTCCGGAAAACTAAAAGCGGTAGTTTCAACATCATCTTTAGATTTAGGAATTGATTTTAAACCTGTTGATACTGTTATTCAAATTGGTTCTGCAAAAGGTGTTGCCAGATTTTTACAGCGTGCCGGAAGAAGCGGCCACTCCCCTTTTGAAATCTCTAAAATATATTGCGTTCCAACGCATTCTTTAGAATTAATTGAAGTTTCTGCTTTAAAAGAAGCGGTAAAACAAAATGTAATTGAACCTAGAGAACCGGAAGTTTTGTGTTTTGATGTTTTGGTTCAGTTTCTGATGACTTTGGCAATTGGCGACGGATTTTATCCCGAAGAAACCTACGAAAGAATCAAGCAAGTTTACACTTTTCAGGAAATTACGAATGAAGAATGGAAATCGATAATCGAATTTCTTACAATTGGTGGAAGTGCTCTGAAAAGCTACGAAGAATATCACAAAGTGGTCGTAATGGAAGACGGTTTGCATAAAGTAACTTCTCGAAAAATAGCCATGCTTCACCGAATGAATATGGGCGCAATTGTAAGTGATGCGATGCTGAAAGTAAAATTTATTTCCGGCGGATATATTGGAATGGTTGAGGAATATTTTATTTCCAGATTGAAGAAAGAAGAGAAATTTATTTTGGCTGGAAGAGTTTTGGAAGTCGCGATGATTAAGGACATGACGGTTTTTGTGCGTGCTTCTAAAGGAAAAGCTCAAGCTCCGAGTTATTTGGGGGGAAGATTGCCGTTGAGCACCAATTTAGGACAGTTTTTAAGAGAAAAATTGTCAATTGCTTTAAACCCGAAAGCTTCTGAGAAAGAATTGAAATTTTTGCATCCGCTTTTAATGAATCAGGAAGAGCGTTCTCATATTCCAAAAGAAGATGAATTTTTGGTGGAAATGATTAAAAACCGCGAAGGTTATCATCTGTTTATGTATCCGTTTGAAGGGAGGTTGGTGCACGAAGTGATGGCTGCTTTAGTTGCATATCGAATCTCGAAATTAGCACCCATTTCGTTTTCGATGGCCATGAATGATTATGGTTTTGAATTATTTAGCGATAAAGAAATTCCCTTAAACGAAGAAAATTTAGGAAAAATTTTAAGCAGAGAAAATCTCATGACTGATGTAATTTCCAGTATAAATGCGGCAGAAATGGCTCGAAGAAAATTTCGTGATATTGCAGTAATTTCTGGGATGGTGGTTCAGAATTTTCCTGGGCAACAACGTTCTAATAAATCTCTGCAAAGTTCGGCAGGATTAATTTTTAAAGTTTTGGAAGAGCATGATCCCAATCATTTTCTTGTAAGACAGGCGTATACCGAGGTTTTTAACATGCAATTGCAGGAGCAAAGATTGGTAGAGGCTTTTAAAAGAATTGAAAAATCGAAAATTGTTTTGAAATTTTCTAATGCTTTTACACCACTAAGTTTCCCTATAAAAGTAGATAGTTTGCGACAGACTTTAACGAGTGAAGATTTGGATGCAAGAGTTCAAAAATTGATTGAACAAGCAAAAAAGATAAAATAGATTGACTTTTAGTGAATTGTTGATAAAATTTTCTTTTTACAATAATATTTATGGTGGAATATTTTTAATATCACTTCATTTTCCATATTTTTACTCTGTCAATTTAATAGTAAGTTTCCGTGAAGTTTGTTCAAGCCCTTAAAATTCTAATTTTTACAGGCTGTTTTTTGTTTGTGAGCGTTTTCTCTTTTGCACAGAATACAATATCTGAAACGCAACTCGACCAAAAAATGGAAGCAAATACCAAACTTTACAAAACCAATATCGACAAGGCTTTCCAAGAACTCCCGAAGTTATTAGAGCTTTCAAGAAAGTTGAAAAGCACAAATATTGAAATGAAAATTATCGATAGAAAATGTCGGTATTTTTACAGCAAAAACCTTACAGATAGCCTCATTGTACAAGCTGAAATTCTTAAAAAAGTATCTTCTAATTATCGAGATTTTTATTTTGAAGCCATGGCAAATGTATATCTTGCCGAGACCTACTCTATTAATAATCTACCCGATCGAGCCATAGAAAACCTTGATGAAGCTTACGAATTGCTAGAAAAAGCAGATCAAAATAGTGAAAAAGTATTTTTTGCCAAAGCAAATGTGCTAAGCAGTTTTGCCAATATTTATTTAGATAAAAAAGAACCACGACAAGCGTCGAAAAAGATTTTTCAAGTCATAAAAAATGGAGAGGAGATTGTCGATCAAGAGAAAAGAAATGCCTTTCAGTATTTAAATTATTCAAATCTTGCGAATATTTACCTTCAATTGAATATTGATTCGGCAAAGATATTTGCAGATAAGTCTTTGGCAATTCAGCCCAATAAAAATGTAGACGACAGAAATTTGATGACGAATTACACGGTTTTAGGAAATTATTATGAGAAAAAAGAAGATTTTAAGTTGGCGATTGATTATTTTCAAAAAGCTTTAAAAATAAATAAAGACAACGGAATCGATCTTAATTTAAATGAAATCTATCTTCCTTTACAAAGAATTTATTCTGCGATCCATCAAGACGACAGCGCAGAGTTTTATCGAATGAAAGCTGAAGCTTATGATTTGAAGATAATGAATAGTAAGTACAATTCTTTGCAGAAGGTTTTAAGTAAAGAGAAGGAACAGAACAATTCGTCTTCCTATTATCTTTATATTATCTTGGGAATGGGCGTTTTTAGCGCGCTTGGAATTTATTATTTCAGCAGAAAAAGAAAGTCTTTGCAGGATCAAGATTCGGAAGCTAAAACAGAAAAAAATGCTCCATCATCGGAAGTTTTACAGCAACTTATTGAGCTTTTAGAAAAAAATGACCCTACTTTTTTAATTAATTTTGAATTGGCTTTCCCTGATTTTGCGGCAAGTCTTTCAGCGAGTCATTCAGATTTGCAGCCTTCGGAAAGAGAGTTTTGTGCGCTTCTAAAACTGAAACTAAGTACAAAAGAAATTGCAAAATTTACTTTTATTGAAACCAGAACAGTTCAAAATAAAAAATACCGGTTGCGAAAAAAATTAGGAATTCCTCAAGAGGTCGATATTTACCAATATATCGATCAGATATAATTGCAATATTCATAATTATTTCATTTTATTTTAACAATTATATAACATGAATTGTTTTGTATTTTGAAGCACTTCTAAATTCAAAATATTAAAAATGTATATGTTTTTTGCTGCAACAGCATTTCAGACAAGGTTAGAAATCTTCTTTTTAGCCCATCAAAGTATGTGATGAGTATCAAAATAAATTATATTTTCTAGAGAAAAAGAACACCTGCTTCGTTTCTGTTTTAGATTTGTAAAGACATTAATCATTAAAAAATTAAGGTACATACCAATTTAATATTTATTGATTATTTAATCTTTTTTTTAACAATTTAAAAAACATTAAAACTATGACGGTGAGATCTATCTTATTAAAACAATTAGTCTTGGCTTCTGCGACTGTTTTATCTACGACTGGAGTTTCTGCACAGCAACAATGGCAGAATGTTGGGAGCGCATCTACAATATCTGCAGGTGGTGCAGGTTATATTAATCTTCTTACAAATAGCACAGGAACTTATTCTGTTTCTTATTATGATGTAAGTGTTGCAAAAGGATCTGTACAGCAATACAATGGTACTTCTTGGTCTTATGCAGGTGGTGTTGCAGGAATTACAACCGGTACAGCTACTTTCAGTTCGCTTGCACAAGACAGTGCTGGAAATCTCTATTACAGCAATCAGGTTGGATATCCCGGATCAGGAATGGAGGTAAGAAAATTTAGTGGCGGAGGTTGGTCTTCTTTAACCAATCCAACTTCAAACACTGTTAATTATCAAGCGATTGCAATATCTTCTTCAGACGTGCTTTTTGCGTTTAATTCTGAAGGTTCTGGAAATGTAAAAAGATTAAATAACGGAGTTTGGGAACAGGTAGGAAACACCAATTTTGCAGGAGGTGCAACGTATGCAAAAATGGTTATTGGTTCTGATAACAATATTTATGTAGCTCAAATTGCAAGTGGTTTGAAAGTCTATAAAATTGCTACAAATGCAACAAGTACCGATACTTGGACATTAGTGGGGGGAGTAAGCGCTGCTTCTGCATATTCTTCGGACAGTTCTTTTATTGATATTGCTTTAGATAGCAACAATACACCATATATTTCTTATGTTTCTTCTTCTGCAGAAGGTAAAAAACTAAATGTTAAGAAATTCGACGGAACAAATTGGGTACAGGTTGGGCCTGCTAATTTTTCTGATACCGTAGTAAATTATACAGCGATTGCAGTAGCTCCAAATGGCTCTATTTATACAGCGGCAAGTGTTTGGGACAGTTCGAATGCAAACCATGGGAAAAACTCTGTTTACACCTATAATTCAGGGTCTAATACTTGGACAAAAGTGGGAACCAATGTAATTTCAGACGGTGCAGCAACATATAACGATTTGGCGGTAGATTCTTCAAATAAAATTGTTTTGGCTTATTCTGATGGTGGTTTGAAAGTAAAAACGTTTGATTCTGCTCTACTGGCGGTAAGAGATGTAAAATCTAACACAGAAAATATTAAACTTTACCCAAATCCCGTGACAGATTATGTATATGTAATAGGTGCAAAAAACATTACTAAAGCTTCAGTATACAGTATTTCTGGACAGTTAATTTCCCCGGATTTTGATGCTGAAAAAGTAAATGTAAGATCATTAAAAACAGGTTCTTATGTCTTGAATTTAATGTTCAATGACGGATCTGAAATCACAAAAAAAATTCTTAAAAAATAAACAACATTCATAAAACTTAATACATAAACAGAATCCTTAAATTAGGGGTTCTGTTTTTTATTGTATATGAAAATAAAACAATAAATTAGTAGCTGTTTATGAAGATCGCGACAAAAAAAATTACCGTTCAAAACCAAGAATTTACATTTACCAATCGGCGTGCAATGTTTTGGGAAAACCAAAAAGCGCTGGTTCTTTCGGATCTTCATATCGGTAAAACGGCGCATTTTAGAAAAAACGGAATTGCTCTTTCAAATACTATTTTTGAAAAAGATTTGGAACGACTTTCCCTATTAATTGATTATTTTAAACCTGAAAAAATAATTTTTGTTGGCGATTTGCTCCACGCCGGAGATAATTCTGAAGTTACAGCATTTTGTGATTGGAAAAGCAAGTATCAAGATCTTGAATTTCTTCTGATTGAAGGAAATCACGATAAAATTAATTCGTCTTTGAAGACCAAACTTTCCTTAGATTTTAGCGAAACAAAGCTCGAATTTCAAGATTTAATTTTCACGCATAATTTTGAAGCTTCCGAAAGCAAATTTCAGATTTCCGGACATATTCACCCTGGTTTTGTTTTAGATTCTGCTGTGAAAAATATTGTACTTCCCTGTTTCGTAGTATCAGAAAATCAAATTCTTCTTCCTGCTTTTAGCGAGTTTACGGGTTTAGATACAAAAAATCTTCCGCAAAAAGGAAGATTCTATGTGTTTACAAATTCTGAAATATATGAAATTTAAATCGACTTAAAGATCAGCAAACCATTTGTAAATATCGACATCAGAAGCGATGTTAAGTTTTTTTCGTAGCCTGTTTTTTCTGTTTTGAATGGCTTTAGGAGTTACAAAAATAAAAGTTGCAATTTCTTTGGTCGTAAAATCTAGCTTTAAATAAATACAAAATATAAGCTCGGATTTTTTCAGATTCTGATTGATATTTTTTAATCTCTCAAAAAAGATTGGATGGGCGGTTTTGCATACATTTAAAAGTCTCGGAGAATTTTCTTTCGCTAGTTTTATAATCTCTTCGTTTTCTGTAAAATTATCTTCTATTTCTACTGTTGCTTCAGTGTTGGTTTTCGTGCTATTCATTATAAAATTCCCTATTTTATGGGTTAAAAAAACAGCTTTATGAGCTGTTGTTATTATTTCGCAATTGCGAATTTTTTGATTGTGGTTTTCAAATATAGTTCCAAAAAGACTTATCTTTTTATGATTATAATCACACAAATGTTCTGTACATCTCCCTTTACAAGGGGTGAATTTAGCTGTTGTGGTACTTATGTGGTATCTAAATAATTCACAGATGAACAAAATTATTTTTTCTTTACAAACTTAAAAACTACTAAAAAAAGCCTATGATTTGTGAAGATCTTTTACTTTCGTTTGGAGCAGAATATAAATCTTATGACGACGGAGAAAGAATTTTTTCAGAGAATGATATTCCTAATTTTCACTACTTTATTATTGAAGGTAAAGTAAAACTCAATAACTATATAGAAAACGGTAAAGAATTTATACATGCAATTCTAAGTGAAAATTGCAGCATTGCAGAAAGTTATCTTTTCTGTGATAAAAGATACAGTATTAATGCGTATACAATTTCCAAAGTGAAGCTTTTGCGTACTCCAAAAGTATGTTTTATAGCCTTATTGAATGAAAATCCTAGCTATTACAGCGAAATTCTAAGATGCAGCGCTAAGTTTATTCATAGCCAACTGATTATGATGCAGACAATCGCCATACAGAGCCCAGAAGTAAAAATTAAAATTTTTCTTGATCTTTTTAAAGAAAATCAGGTTTCTCAGTATGAAGAATCTTTCCTATTGCAATTACCTCTTACACGTCAACAATTAGCTTCTTTTACAGGTCTAAGTGTAGAAACTGTAATAAGAGCAATCAAAAACATGGAAAAAAATGGCGTTGTAAAAATTCAAAATAGAAAAATATGGTATTAGTAATAAATTTTACGTTCTTCTATCTTTAAAAGGTTATTTTTCTCAAGTTTTTTGGCAGTTCTAATAACAGTTTCAACGCGCAAACCTACTAAATCAGCAATCTGCTGACGTGTAAGTTTTACTCTGAAAGAATATTTTTCATCATCTTTATGAAAGCTTTTTAGATAATCTAAGAGTCCTAAAATCCTTTTTTCTGGTAATGGAAATGCCAAATTCTGAATCATTGCGGTCTTAAAATAAAGTCTTTGAGAAAGGCATTTATTGGTATCAATTGATATTTCTGGTTTCTCTTCAAGCATTTTGTAAAAATCGCTTTTTTTTAGTTTCAAAATTTTACATTCGCTTAGTGCAATTGCGTTAATATTGTAGTTTTTATTAAGGAATAAAAAGGAATCTCCGAAACTTTGGTCTTCTCCAAGAATATTTTGTATAAACTCGTTGCCAAGTTCATTATAATTATTTTCCTTAATCATACCACTTATGATTTGGTAATAAAATGCGGGTTTCTCATCTTCCTTAAAAATATATTCGTTTTGATGATAAATTTTTGCTTCTGCCCCAAATTCCAGAAGTATTATTTCATCAATTTTCATACAGCTAAGTGTCTTTGCTACCGGAAAATTATCTACCATAATTTTACATTTATATTAAACCATTACATATTTTAAGCCAAAAAAAATTCTATTCCTGATAAAGAATAGAATTAAAGACTTATTAAATAACTAAACAAAGTTTTTATGTTTAAGAATGCTAAGATATTACTCTGTATTATAATGAATTATGATTGTAATCATAATAATTTAATTTTATTAGCAATTTTTATTTATGAATTGTGATTTGAACATAAATTAATCAATTTTACGTTGAATATTCATTGAATTTATAAAATTGGTCGGCTTTTTGAATTAATTAAAAAATCACACAAAAAAATATTATTATGTCTACAGAAAATCTTACGCGAAATGATGCGGTAAAAAAAATCAAAGAACTTTCAGAAAGTGCCAGAATTTGTATGTTTTGTACAGACCTTGGAAGTCTTCCAAATAATTCCAGACCTATGACTTTACAGGAAACCGACGATACTGGAAATTTATGGTTTATAAGTAGTGATACGAGTAATAAAAATTTCGAAATTAAAGAAGATAATAGAGTTCAGCTTTATTTTATGAATAATTCGAACTCTGAATATCTTTCAGTTTTCGGTGAAGCGTTTGTTTACAAAGACAAATCTACCATTGAAGATAAATGGTCGCCTCTTGCCAACGCTTGGTTTGATGGTAAAGAAGATCCTAATGTAAGCATTATAAGAGTAGAGCCTAAAAATACTTATTACTGGGATACAAAAGCAGGAAAATTGGTAAGTCTCATGAATTTTGTTGCAGCCGCCATTAGTGGAAATAAAACAGATAATTCTGATGGTGTAGAAGGAACGGCTAATCTTTAGCAAACAACCAAAAGATCTAATTTTTAAATACTAAAGTCATGATTTTTGAAGACGAGCCAAAACCTGTTATTCAGGAAGCAATTGCACGACAAAATACCTCGTTGGTTTCTCAGATTATCAGTTTTGGGGCAGATAAATCTTTTATATTGAATTCGTTACAAAGAATGAAAACTAGCACTGTATGCGAATTAAGAAAAAAGCGTATCGATCATTTCATTTCCGAATATTTATCAAATTTTTCGGGGTTTGTAGAAAATCAGGGCTTCGATACATTTGCTGAAGATTACAGGATCTGTCCAGTCTACGCCAAACAGTCTTATGAAAAAGTTTTGAGAGAGCAAGAATATTTAAATAAAGTAATGACAGGTTTAAATTTTGAGTAATTTTAAAATGAAAACATAAAACAAATCAAACTTTAAAAAGTTTGATTTGTTTTTTAATCTGTAATAAAATTCTTTCTGGCAAGCTCTTTACGTACACGGCTTAAACTTTCGGGCGTTATTCCTAGGTAAGAAGCAATCATCCATTGTGGGACGCGCAATAAAAGATCTGGATACATTTTTGTGAATTTCATATATCTTTCTTCCGCCGTCTCGCCAAGAAGAGAATTTATTCTGTCTTGAAGACTTTTTACATGCTTTTGAATAATGAGATCATTTCTTTCGATCGTATTGGGAAATTCTTCTAGCAACTTACTAAAGAAATCGGGTTTTAAAAATAATACTTCAGAATCTTCTACTGCTTCTATGTAATAATTAGATTTCTCATTAAAATAAAGACTGCTTCTATCACCAATTAGCCAATTTTCTGGCGCAAATTGAATAATGTGCTCTTTACCATTTTTATCAATAGAATACATTCTTAGCAAACCTTTTTCTACGAAAAAAGTATGATGACAAACCTCTCCTTGCTGCAAAAGAAATTCGTGTTTGTTTATTTTCCTAGATTCGTACTGAATGCTGCACAAACTTAATTTTTCTGCAGGAACCTCAAATACATTGGCTAAATAGTTCTGAATATTACTCATTTTTAAATTACGCTTAAAGAAATGTTTTGATGTGAAGCATCGGTAATTGGTTTTCCGTTTTCAAAGACAATTAATTGAGGACTTTCATGTCTTACATTAAAATCTTCCGCTATTTTATTAGATAGATCCCTATATTTTATAAGATCTAAAAAATAAAAAACTATGTTTGTATCGGGATTCTGAGATACTTCTTTCTCAAAATTCTTCAAAACAGTTTTGCTTATGAAACATCGCGTAGAATGTTTAAATATTGCAATTTTAGTATTCTCAGATTGGTTAATGGCTTCTTTAAGATCATTATCATTCTCTATCACTTTCCAGAATGATGTATTGCCAGAACTTTCATCTTCCTTTTTTTCTCCGAATATTTTATTGAATAAACTCATGCGCTAAATTGTTTTAAATGGTGATTAAGATGCTTATATTCTAAAAATCCCCAATCTTTTTGAGACATTTTCCCGAACAAAGAATGAGATTTTGGCAATTGTTTTTGCAAATAACACTCTCTGTACCGATCGAGACTTTGAAGAAGTTCTTTTTGAGCTTTTTCAAAATCACTATCAAAAGTAACAATAAGTTTCTTAAAAGTAGGCATATTATGCGGAATTCCGTTGTTGAATATCGTCATTTCGTATTTCGTGAGAGCGCCTATCCATCGAAAAACAAAAAAAGGTTTGGGTAATTTTGTTTTTCCAATCGGTACATTCAAAACAAGACTACAGTGCATAAGCATTTGAGCAGCATTCATCTTGCCCCATTTTCTTTTGGAAGAGGGCTTAAGATTACTGATTCTATCTTTAATTTCTTGAAAATCGAGATCGTTGTGTAGGCTTTTTTTTACCAACCTTTTTCTTTCTTTAAATTTTCGATATGTGCAAAATGATGGTTACAATGCCAAACATAAAGAGCAAGGCACACTCTCAGATTATAATCTTTTTGTACTTCGGGATGATGAAATGTGCGTTCAAATTGCTTATTGGTAAGCGATTTCAGTAAGTGAGTCCATCTTTGGTGAATTCCTTTCAGCATTCTCATAGCTGGTTTTATATTAATCGAAATACTATCTTGAAGTTCAGCCCATTTTGCTTCTTCATACGGTTTTATAACTGGATTTTCTTCAGTAAGAGCAAGTTTAAATCTTATAAAACTATTGGCATGACTGTCTGCAAGATGGTTAATCAATTGGCGTACAGTCCATCCTTTTTCACGATAAGGAGTATCGAGTTGCTCATCAGAAAAGTTTTCTACTAGATTTTTAAGCTTTCCAGGGAAATCTTTAATTACTTTAATATACTCGTCTAGTTCTGTGTCGGAAATTGTTTGTGGCTCGTTAAAATTCCCAATGGGATAGCGTTTAGATTCAAGATTACTCATATTTTTTTGATAAGGTTTTTTAAAATGTATAATAAAATTACAGCGTCTCCATCCTTTAGATAATAAAGCATCTTATTGATATGGTTATTATTCTTTGAATACAATATGAAATAATGATGGTATTTTTTTATTTCTAAATCTGTTAAGATAATTTCACAGTTATCGAAAGCAATTTTTGTATCATCAAATGTAACACCAGAAATCTTATTGGTTTTTCCTTCTTTGGCTTCTTTTACAAAATTGTCTGCCATCTTGTAGAAATAATGATTCCAAAGAGCATTCAAAATACTGCAATATAAATTGTGTTTTTTTTGAAGTTCAATACCATAGAAAAGTTTAAAATCAATCTTCAGTTCTTTTCCATTTTTAGTTTTGATGAAAATATAATAAATGCGGCCAATGGTAAATTCTAGACCTTTAATAAATTCAATTCCATGGCGAAGTCCCGCAATGTCTTCTTTTTTTATAGTTGTAAAAGGTTGGCTTTTAAGGTTCGTATTTTCGTAAATAATTTCGTCAGAATTAACGATAAGCGATCGCGGTCGTGAATCATAAAAACTACGTTTAATAGTAAAGCTTTCCATACAGTGCCTATTTGTCCGATATTTTTAAAATGGACAGGTTTTTGAGTTTTAGTTTCGGTAAATTTACCAAAAAAGAAGTAAGTTTGGGATGAATATTGAGGTAATTGGTACCACTCTATTCTTATTTTTTTTAAGTTTAAAATAATAGTAAAATAGATATGAAAAAAGCATTGATCATCGTAGATGTTCAGAACGATTTTTGTGAAGGAGGCGCTTTGGCTGTACCAGAAGCAAAAGAAATTATTCCGTACATTAATCTTTTAATGGAAGAAAATCATTACGACCAAATTGTTCTTACACAAGATTGGCATCCTGCAGACCACAAAAGTTTTGCGTCTAACAATGGTAAAAATGTTGGCGAAACTATTATTTTGAATGGGGTTCCGCAATTTATGTGGCCAGATCATTGCGTTCAGGGTAGTAATGGAGCAAAATTTCATCCTGATTTGAATATTTCAAAAGTAAATCATACCGTACAAAAAGGAACCAATTCTTTAATTGACAGCTACAGTGGTTTTCAAGATAATAATCATTTCATGAAAACAGGTTTGGATGATTATTTAAAGTATCACGATATTCAATTGGTTGAAATTGTAGGTCTAGCTTTAGATTACTGTGTGAAGTTTACTGCATTAGACGCAGTTGCCAATGGATATGTAACTTGCGTTCACTTTAACGGAACCAAGGCTGTAAATGTAAAACCAGACAATGGTAGAGATGCCATTTATGAAATGATTCAAAAAGGTGTTACGATTTTAGGATAAAAAAAATCTCCATTATGGAGATTTTTTTATTGCTTAGAAATTTTATAAAGCCTTCCGGCATCTGTAATAGCATACAAACTGCCATCTATACCTTGTGTAATATCTCTAAACCTTTGATTTTCGTTTGCCAATAATCTTTCTTCCCCTGTTACTTTATTGTCTTTAATTACGAGTCGTGCAATATGCATTCCGCTTAAAGAGCCTATAAATAGATTATTCTGCCATTCTGGTATATTATTTCCTTTGTAAAATGTCATTCCACTAGGAGAAATTACAGGATCCCAATAATAAATCGGTTGTTGCATTCCTGTTTGCTGTTGGATTCCCGCACCGATAGTTGCTCCACTATACTCAATTCCATACGTAATTGTTGGCCATCCATAATTAGCTCCTGGAGTTATTCTATTAATTTCATCGCCTCCTCTTGGACCGTGTTCACTTTGCCATAACTCATTGGTAGTTGGATGAATAGCCAATCCTTGTGGATTTCTGTGCCCAATACTGTATAACTCAGGTAATGCGCCGTTTCCCGTGAATGTTGGATTTCCTGCCGCTGGCTGGCCATTTTTGGTAATTCTAATGATTTTTCCGAGCGCAGCACTTACAGATTGTGCTAAAGGACGTGTGGAAAGATCTGATCTTTCACCAGAGCTTACAAGAAGATTCCCAGAAGAATCGAATAATATTCTTCCACCATAATGTAGATTTCCTGCTGAAGAAGAAGGATTGGCTCGGTAAATAACCGAAGCGTTTTCAATAGTGGTTTCGTTGGTAGATAGATTTCCTTTAGCAACTGCAGTTACAGTACCGCCTGTAGTTGCATTTTCAGAAAATACCCAATAAACCATTCTGTTTGTACTAAATTGAGGATCTAAACATAATCCTAAAAGACCTCCTTGTCCTGATGAATTTACCGAAGGTATTCCTATAATTGGATTTCCCACCGCACCGGAAGAGCTTACAATTCTCATTGTTCCATTTTTTTGAGTGATGAGCAGTCTTCCATCGGGCATTGCAGTAATTCCCCAAGGTGATGATAAAGAAGAAGTAAGGACAATAAAATTGTACGGTGTTACAGTTTTTACCCCATTTACTCTAGTTTGTCCTGCGAAAGCAGGTGTGTAGGTAGTGTTTGCTGGATTAGTTTCTACCGGCGGATAGATAGCTTCTTGTCCTTCTTCTTCTGGTTGTGGTAGATTTTCTATTTCAGAATTACAGCTGAGTGCTAATAATAAGGAGACAGCCAAAATATAGTTGGTCTTACATTTCATAATCAATTAAATTTTGTGTTGGATACATAAAAGGTATCAAAATGTAAGCCATTACATATTTTCTTTTAACACAAAAACAAAAATACCTCTCAATTTTTGAGAGGTATTAAATTTTTTATTTAAAAAGTTATTATACTAGTAAAGATAATGGGTTTTCTAAATAAGTTCTTAAAGTTTGTAAGAATTCAGCACCTGTTGCACCGTCTACTACTCTATGGTCACATGCCAAAGATAGTTTCATTGTATTTCCTACTACGATTTGACCGTTTTTAACTACTGGTTTCTCAATAATAGCACCTACTGAAAGAATGGCAGCATTCGGTTGGTTGATGATACTTGTAAAAGTTTCAATACCGAACATTCCTAAGTTTGAAATAGAGAATGTAGAACCTTCCATTTCGTTTGCCTTAAGACCTTTGTTTTTCGCTCTTCCAGCCATATCTTTTACTGAAGCAGAAATCTGCGAGTAAGACATTTGGTCTGTATTTTTAAGTACAGGAACTACCAATCCGTCAGGAATTGCTACTGCTACACCAATGTTGATGTTTCCTCTGTGGATAATTTTGTCTCCTGCCCAGCTTGAGTTTACTTGCGGATGTTTTCTTAAAGCAATTGCAGTTGCCTTAATAATCATATCGTTGAAAGAAACTTTAGTGTCTGGTAAAGAATTGATTTCTTTTCTCGCCTCAATTGCTTTATCC
The DNA here is from genome assembly GCF_057180445.1 of Chryseobacterium sp. HNCC26DJ239. Lineage (NCBI taxonomy): Bacteria > Pseudomonadati > Bacteroidota > Flavobacteriia > Flavobacteriales > Weeksellaceae > Chryseobacterium > Chryseobacterium sp. HNCC26DJ239. The sequence goes on along the minus strand of NZ_JBXUGJ010000001.1, from coordinate 42,916 downwards.
ATATTGATTTCTACCATCAAATAGTAGTGAGGAGCAGAGAATTTACTTTCAGAAAGACGTTTTGCAATCACGTTTCTTACCTGAGAGTTTTGAGTTTCTGTATCTTCACCTTGTACAAAACTTACTGCTACTTGTGCCGCTGCAGTTGCTACAGGAGCTGAAGCTGGTTTTGCTGATGGTTGATAATTTTCAATATCTTTTTTAACGATTCTTCCGTTTTCTCCAGAACCTTGAATAGTATTGATATCTACACCTTTTTCTTGAGCCATTTTTTTAGCTAAAGGAGAGATTGCTACTCTGTCTGATGAAGAATTTGCTAGAGGAGCTGCTTTTTCTTCAACTTTTGCTGCTTGTTGTTCAGCTGGTTTGTCTGCAGATTTAGCCGCTTTAGGAGCACCAACTCCAGAAACATCAGTGCCTTCTGGGCCAATAATTGCTAAAACAGTATCTACAGGAGCTGCAGCACCTTCTTCTACACCTTGCTTTAATAAAACACCGTTGAATTCAGATTCGAAATCTTGTACCGCTTTATCAGTTTCGATTTCAGCTAAAAGGTCTCCCTCTTTTACTACATCTCCAACATTTTTGTGCCACTTAGCCACTTTACCTTCCGTCATTGTATCAGAAAGTCTAGGCATTGTGATTACTTCCACACCTGCAGGAACTTCGGCAGAAGCTTCTTCAGTTGCGTTTTGAGTTTCAGGTTGTGCTTCTTTTGTTGGTTCAGAAGCGTTGTTTGAGGGAGCGGCTGCTCCACCAATTAAACCTGAAATGTCTTCTCCTGCATTTCCGATAATTGCCAAAACAGTGTCTACTGCTGCTGCATTACCTTCTTCAACACCTACATATAAAAGAGTTCCTTGAAGTTCAGATTCAAAATCCTGTACTGCTTTATCGGTTTCGATTTCAGCTAAGATATCTCCTTCTTTTACCTGATCTCCTACTTTTTTATGCCATTTAGCCACTTTTCCTTCCGTCATTGTATCAGAAAGACGTGGCATTGTAATTACTTCTGCCATAATTTAATATTGATTTGAGATTTGAGATTCGAGATTTGAGATTAGGGAAACTCAAATTCAAATTTCAAATTAATTTAAGTTTATTGATTTTCTATTTTATCTAAGAACGGATAATCTTCTTGAGCGTAAACGTATTCGTAAACTTTCTCTGCATCTGGATATGGAGAGTTTTCCATAAACTCGATACATTCTTCTACGAAATCTCTTGATTTGTTATCCAAAGCTTCTAATTCTGTTTCTGTAGCCCAGTTGTTTGCTAAAATTCTTGATTTAATCAATTCGATTGGATCATCGTTTTTAGCGATAGCAACTTCTTCTTTAGATCTGTAAGGTTCAGCATCCGACATAGAGTGACCTCTGAAACGGTAAGTTCTTGCTTCAATGAAAGTTGGTCCATCTCCTCTTCTTGCTCTTTCGATTGCCTCATAAGCAGCTTCAGCTACTTTTTCTGGGTCCATTGCATCAACAGCTAGACATGGCATTTCGTATCCAAGACCTAGTTTGTAGATATCTTCATGGTTTGCAGTTCTTTTTACAGAAGTACCCATTGCGTACTGGTTGTTTTCAACAACGAAGATTACCGGAAGTTTCCAGTTCATTGCCATGTTGAAAGTTTCGTGAAGAGAACCTTGTCTTGCGGCACCGTCTCCGAAGAAACAGATATTTACTGCTTGTCTGTCAAAATATTTATCTGCAAAAGCAATACCGGCTCCCAAAGGAATTTGACCTCCTACAATACCGTGACCACCGTAAAATCTGTGTTCTTTACTGAAAATGTGCATAGAACCACCCATACCTCCTGAAGTACCTGTAGCTTTACCACAAAGTTCTGCCATGATTCTTTTTGGGTCTACTCCCATTGCCATTGGATGGATGTGGCATCTGTAAGCAGTAATCATACTGTCTTTAGTTAAATCCATTGCATGAGTAAAACCAGCAGGGATAGCTTCCTGGCCGTTATACAAATGTAAAAAACCTCTGATTTTTTGTTTTAGATATAGAGAACGGCATTTGTCTTCAAACCTTCTCCACATAGTCATATCTTCATACCACTTCAGGTATACTTCTTTAGAAAATTCCTTCATGCGTTAGCTTTTGCTTATTTATTACAAAATAGTTGAGCAAAAATATAAAAAAATCTTCGTTTTTATTACATTGAGATGAATTGTTTTTTTGCTTATAGTGTTATATTTACATTATCAAATTTAAAAATGGAAGAAAAACAGCCTTCATTACTGCACAAAGTCTCAAGAATAATTTCAGATTTCTTTAATCCTCTCATTTCATTAATTATATTTTTTATTTATATGAGTATTCAAAAGTATAATATTAAAGAGGCTTTACAACATTTTCTTCCAATTTTGGGAATTGTAATTTTACCTGTAATCTTTTGGATTGTGTATCATGTAAAGACAGGTAGATATACAAATATGGATGTTTCTAACCGTGTGCAAAGAAAAACTTTGTATATATTTATAGGAATATGCGTCCTGCTCTATCTTGCTTTTACTTATATAAAATATGGTAGTTTTGATTTTGTGATGCTCTTTATTTTAATTCTTCTCTTGGCTTTACAGATTAGTAATTATTTTATCAAAAGCTCAATGCATACCGCTTTCAATATATTTGTTGCTGCTTTATTTTTTAGCTTTGATACCTACATGGGTATTGTGTGGCTTTTTATTGCGATTCTTGTGGGAGTTACACGTATAATTCTTAAGAGACATACTCCGAAAGAGGTTATTTTAGGCGCTTTTATAGCTTTTTTGGTTTCTTTTCTTTATCTTTATTGCGATATTCAATTTAGGAACTAAATTTTTATGAAAATTAACCACCTTACCGCTGCAGAAGAAAATTTGATGAAACTTTTCTGGTCACTTAATTCATTTTACCTTAAAGATGTAATGGAGCAACATCCAGAACCAAAGCCACACCAGAATACCGTTTCTACTTATCTTAAAATTTTAGTGGAAAAAGGGTATCTTACTACAGAAAAAGAAGGTCGTATCTTTAAATATAGCGTTGCAGTTCCTATGGAAGATTATAGAAATTTTCTTTTGAAAGAAGTTGCTGCTAATTTTTTTGATAACTCAGGAAAAGATATTTTAGAATTTTTATTTAGAGAGAATTTGCTTCAGAAAGAAGATCTGCGTGAGCATTTTGATTTAAAAATCGAAATTAAACCAACAAAAATTAAAGAGCCAAAACTTCACATTGCAGAAGAAATTCTGAATCCTAAAAAAGACAAGAAAAAAGATAAGGAAAAGAAAAAGAAGAAAAAATAATTTTTTTCTCCTTAATTTTTAGAATAGACATAAAAAAAGCGGCTTAAAAGCCGCTTTAAATTTTACCAACGTTTTCCGCCACGGTCGTTTCCACTTCCGTAGTTTCCTCCGCCTCTATTATTTCCATAACCGCCACCACGATTGTTGTTTCCGTAGCCACCGCTTCTGTTGTTATCAAAACTTCTTCTTGGTTTCTCTTCTCTTGGCTTAGCTTCTGATACATTTAACGCTTTTCCGTTAAATTCTTTTTGATTTAATGCCTCGATAGCTTGCTTTCCTTCTTCGTCACCCATTTCAACAAAACCGAAACCTCTAGATCTACCAGTTTCTTTGTCTGTAATAATTTTCGCTGAAGAAACCTCTCCAAATTCTGAAAATAAATCTTGTAACTCGTGCTCTTGAGTTGCATAGTTGATGTTTGAAACAAAAATGTTCATTGTAAAAAAATTAAATTAGTAAAGATTTGGTATATAAAAGAAAAACAACATAGGGTAATGAACAAAATATTGATTCCAAATATAAACGGGTGCAAGATACAATTATTAATTTCAAAACCAACAGTTTTTTTAATTATTTAAAAAAATCTTAAAAAATTATTTATTAATTCTTAAAATAGATTTTTTTGAAAGATTCACAAACTATTTTTTTTCTTGGTTTTTTTGTACCTTCGGAAGGTATTTGTTTTAATCTCATGAAAATTCACACAACCAATTATTACAACGCATTTATCGAGGTTGCAGAAGATTGCCCGGTTTCGAGAGCAGAGACTCCGCCTAGAAAAAGTGTGGCTACGGTTGCGGAAATTCAATACGAAATGATTAGTAAAAATCCTTACAAATTTACTTCAGACGAGGTTATTTTTCAAACCTATTTTATTAGAAATAATTTATCTGAAAGCGAAAAAAATGAAGAAAGGCAAAAGTTTTTCTCTAAAGGACAAGCTTGTATGCGTTCTTCTGCATTGGCAAAAAGATATGGCTTTGGAATTCATCATAATGAAGATGGTAAAATTGCTCTTTTTCCTTTAGAATCTGAAGAATATAAAGGTTTTACCACATTAGAATCTATCAAAAAAGTAAAAGCTATGCGGTCTAAAAAATCGTAAATTCATCTATAACTTGTAAAACTTATGAATTATCACACCAGAAAATGGGTAAAACCCGAAGACTTAAATCCTAATCAATCACTTTTTGGAGGCAGATTATTGCAGTGGATTGATGAAGAAGCTGCTTTATATGCAGTCATTCAGCTTGAAAATAAAAAAATTGTAACGAAGTTTATTTCAGAAATCAATTTTGTAAGTTCTGCAAAACAGGGAGATATTATCGAAATTGGTATTGAAGTGACGAATTTCGGTTCTACATCGCTTACTTTGGCGTGTGAAGTGCGAAATAAAATGACCCGTCAAACCATCATTACCGTCGATAGAATTGTAATGGTAAACCTTGATGAGCACGGAAATCCCACGCCTCACGGAAAAACTAAAGTTGAGTTTGTAAAAGACAGACTGAAATCTAAAGAAGAGTAAATGAAAATTTTCGTAAAAAATATGGTTTGCGGCAGATGTATTTCTGCTGTTCAGGCTATTTTTGATGGTGCTAAAATTCCTTTGCAATCTATTGTCTTAGGAGAAGTTGAAACCGAACAAAATCTTTCTCAAGAGCAATTAAATTCAATTGAAAAAGCTTTAATTGAAAATGATTTCGAAAGAATTAAAGATACAGCTCATCAATTAATTGAAAAGATTAAAAACTTAATTATCAAAAAAATATCCGATTTAGATATTTCTGAAAATTTTCTTTTCTCAGATTTTTTAAGTTCAAAATTGCATAAAGATTACAGTTTGCTTTCAAAAACTTTCAGCCAGAGTGAAAACATTACTTTAGAACAGTTTTTCATCTTGCAAAAGATTGAAAAAGTGAAAGAACTTCTTCTTTACAACGAATTTACGCTCACCGAAATCGCCGGAAAACTGGGCTACAAAAGTGTTCAGCATTTATCTACGCAGTTTAAAACAATCACAGGTTTTACGCCAACCGAATTCAAAAAATTAAAAGTTCATCATCGAAAAGCATTAGACAAAATTTAAATTTTACGTGTAAAATCCTTTCATTACATCAGAATTCTATAAACATTCTCCTTAAATATATAACGGTTTTTCATTTGCTTTGATGAAATTTGTAGTATAAAATCAAAACAATGGAAAATCACGAGCATTATCATAAAAAACCGCATCCAAGCGAAAGAATTTCACCGTCATCGGTTTATTATTGTCCCATGGAATGTGAAGGAGAAAAAGTCTACTTTCAACAAGGCAAAAGATGTCCGGTTTGTAATATGTACTTGGTTCCGATCGAGGAAAAGCTTGAAAAAGACCCTAATTACAAACCTCAATTTTCTAAAACCAATCTTCCGGAGAACTTCAAAGACAATGTCGGGAAATATTATTGCCCGATGTTTTGCGAAAGCGATAAAATTTACGATGAAAAAGACGATTGCCCTGTTTGTCACATGCATTTGGAGCCTATCACAGAAGATTTAGTAAAAAATTCTGCGCAACATTCACACCATCATCACGATGCTCCAAAAGTTACCGATGAAATGGCTGGAAAATATTATTGTCCCATGTTTTGTGAAGGCGATAAAGTGTACGATTCTAATGTGGGTTGTCCTGTTTGTGGGATGGATTTGGTAAAATATCCAGAGAAAAAGACGGCGCAATATACTTGTCCGATGCATCCTGAAATTATTCGTGATGAACCAGGAGATTGCCCGATTTGCGGAATGGATTTGGTTCGAATGCCCGATAAAGAGGACGATGCTGAAGATGAAACGTTTCAAATTTTAAAGAAGAAATTTATTATTTCTTTAGCATTTACCATTCCGGTTTTTATACTTTCTATGGGCGGAATGTTGTTTGACTTTCCTTTTTCGCATCAAATTCAAGGGGTATTTGAATTGATTTTAACGGTTCCTGTACTATTTTATTCAGGATGGTTTTTAATGAAAAGAGGTTGGGTTTCCTTTAAAACCTGGAACTTAAATATGTTCAGTTTAGTTGTTTTAGGAGTTGCAGCAGCATTTATTTTTAGTATTGTAGCATTGAGTTTCCCTGAAATAATTCCTCATGAAATTAGAGGTCACGGAAATGAAATTCCTCTGTATTTTGAAGCTGTTTGCGTGATTTTAACTTTGGTGATTCTTGGGCAATTGATGGAAGCTGCAGCGCATAAAAAAACGGGAAATGCTATTCGAGAATTAATGAATTTGTCTCCCGACGAAGCTAATCTTATTATAAATGGTGAAGAAAAAAAAGTTTTGCTTTCACAAGTGAAAATTGGAGATTTTCTAAGAGTAAAACCGGGTGAGAAAATTCCTGTTGATGGTAAAATTACCGAAGGAAATTCTGTGGTTGATGAAAGCATGATTACGGGAGAACCGATTCCTGTCGAAAAAAATACAGATGATAAAGTAACTTCCGGAACGATTAATGGAAATCAAACTTTCATTATGAAAGCTGAAAAAGTAGGCGATGAAACCCTGCTTTCGCAAATTATTAAAATGGTAAACGAAGCCAGCCGAAGTAAAGCGCCCATTCAAAAATTAACAGATAAAGTGTCGAAAGTTTTCGTTCCAACAGTCATTGCAATTGCGGTTTTAACGTTCTTTTTGTGGCAGTTTTTCGGTCCGCAAGGTCAGAAAACCTTATTTGCTTTTGTGAATGCAGTTGCGGTTTTAATTGTGGCTTGTCCGTGTGCGCTTGGTCTTGCAACGCCGATGTCTTTAATGGTGGGAATTGGGAAAGGCGCTAAAAATGGTATTTTAATAAAAAATGCCGAAGCTCTTGAAGAAATGAATAAAGTAAACGTTTTAATTACCGATAAAACAGGAACTTTAACGGAGGGTAAACCTTCGGTTGAACATATTGAAACGCTAAGTTCTAATTCAAATCAGATTCTAAGTTTGGCGTATTCATTAAATCAAAATTCGGAGCATCCTTTGTCGAATGCTGTCATCAAAAAAGCAAAAGAAGAAAATCTTTCCCCTGAAAAAGTTCAAAACTTTGAAAATATTTCTGGAAAAGGCGTGAAAGGAATAATCAACGGAAAAATTGTTTATTTAGGAAATGAAAACTTATTGGTTTCAAATCAGATTACAATTTCTGAAGATTTAAAACAAAAAGTTGCAGAAATCCAGGCAAAAGCACACACAATTTCTTACGTTGCACAGGAAAATGAAGTTTTAGGATTCATCAGTTTTACCGATAAAATAAAGGAAAGTTCTAAAAAAGCGGTTCAACAATTAATGAATGAAGGTGTTGATGTTATTATGATGACCGGTGATAACGAGAACACCGCAAAAGCTGTCGCAGATGAATTGGGAATCCTACATTTTAAAGCGAATTGTCTTCCTGAAGACAAACTGAATGAAGTGAAAAAGCTTCAACAACAAGGAAAAATCGTTGCAATGACCGGAGACGGAATCAACGACTCTCCTGCTCTTGCACAAGCCAACATTGGAATTGCAATGGGAACCGGAACCGATGCCGCAATTGAAAGCGCAGAAATTACATTGTTAAAAGGTGATATTTTAGGAGTTGCAAAAGCTAAATTACTTAGTGAAAAATTAGTGAAAAACATTAAAGAAAACTTGTTTTTTGCCTTTGTTTATAATGTTTTAGGCGTGCCCATCGCGGCAGGATTGCTCTACCCTTTCTTTGGAATTTTACTTTCCCCGATGATTGCAGCTGCAGCGATGAGTTTCAGCTCACTTTCTGTAATTTTAAATTCTTTACGTTTAAATTCAGTAAATCTAGAAATGGAAAAATAATTTTCAACTAAAAGGGAAAAGTAAAAATTTCGGCATTAAATTTGTTAACTAAATTTTAGAAAAATTAACTTATATTAACATTTTAATTCCATTTACTTTTTATGAACAAAACTTTTGCGGAAAAGTCTGTAAAAAAGACTTTTCTAGGGATGATTGCAGTGATGAGTGCAGCATCAACTTTATTTACGGGATGTAATTCCAACACAGAAAAAGAAAAAATTAGCAGTAAAAATACTGTTGCGAAAAAGCCTCCCGTCGCAAAAGTACATCTGGCAAAAAGTAAAGAAGTTCCCGAAGGAAAAAGGGTTATTTATCTCACTTTTGATGATGGTCCCAATCGCGGAACTCAAAATCTTCTGCAAGTTTTAAGAAAAAGAAAGGTTTACGCTACTGCTTTTTTGGTAGGTAGACACGCTTCCGACAGCAAAAAGCAAAGACAAGATTTAGACGATTTAAAAAATGATACTTTAATTGAATTAGCAAATCATAGTTACGAACATGCTAAAAATCAATATGCTGAATTTTATAAAAACCCTGATCTTGTCGTAAAAGATTTTAATCGTGCCAAAGATAGTTTGAGACTTTCAGGAAATATCGCAAGAACTCCAGGTCGAAATATTTGGCGTTTGAATGATATTGAAGTGACAGATCTTAAATCTTCTACTGAAGCAGCCAATAGTTTAAAAAAAGCAGGCTACACTTTGGTTGGTTGGGACTTGGAATGGAAACCTACTAAGAAAATGACTCTGAAAGACGACCATAAAGTCATGTTAAAACGTGTAGACAGCATATTTTTTAATGATTTAGAAAAAACTTCGAAGCATTTGGTTTTGCTTACGCACGACCAATATCTTGTTGACGAAAATTCGCTTCGAGAACTAGATTTGTTTATAGACCAGCTTCAAAAATCGAATCGTTTTGTATTTAGAAAAATTTCAGATTATCCTAAAATTAATGATATTTTGAATTAAAAAAAATCCTCAGAATTGTTATTACAGTTTTGGGGACTTTAATTTTAAAAATCATTCGTTTTTTGGCTTTAAAATTCAGAAATTTGCAATTATGAGTTTACAGGACAATTACAAACATATTAAAAGTCAACTTCCGGAGAATGTACAATTGGTTGCGGTTTCGAAAACGCATCCCGCTTCTGCAATTCAGGAGGTTTACGATTTTGGACAAAGGGTTTTTGGCGAAAATAAAGTGCAGGAACTTACAGAGAAATATCCCCTACTTCCGAAAGATATTCAGTGGCATTTAATTGGGCATCTACAAACCAATAAGGTAAAATATATTGCTGAGTTTATTGATACGATACAAAGTGTGGATTCTGAAAAACTTTTGAAGGAAATCAATAAAGAAGCGGCAAAACATGAACGCAAAATTAAAGTTTTACTTCAGGTGAAAATCGCTGAGGAAGATTCTAAATTTGGGTTAGAAATTGAAGAAGCTAAAGCTATTTTTGAAAAATTTATCAATAGTGAATTTCCTAATGTTGAAATTACAGGTTTAATGGGAATGGCAACTTTTACGGAAAACGAAACCCAAATAAAATCTGAGTTTTCAATTTTAAAAAATCTTTTCGACGAACTAAATTCCGTAAAAGAATTACAAACACTTTCTATGGGAATGAGTGATGATTTTCCTATTGCTATTGATTGTGGCGCCAATTCTGTACGTGTAGGTTCTGCGATTTTCGGAAGAAGAGATTATTCAAAATAATTCATAATCTTTACTCTTTTGATACCGAAATTCAGAATTTAATTTAATATTAATTTATAAAAGTATTTATTTTCTTAAAATCAGATATTTTAGGAATGATATTTGATAATTATCACGCAAAAATTAATTAAATTGCGACTATGCAAAAAATCCTTATTGTAGAAGACGAAAAAGCTATTTCCGGAGTACTTCACAGCATTCTTTCTGATGAACTTACCGATTATGAATTTGTAATTGCCGAAGACGGTCTTGAAGGCTATAAAAACGTAGAAAAAGAAGATTTTGCTTTGGTGATTTCTGATATAAAAATGCCTAAACTTTCTGGTACAGAATTGCTTAAACAAAGTATGGCTTTGAAGCCGGATAGTACTTTTATTATGATTTCGGGTCACGCAGATATAGATTCTGCAGTTTCTTGTCTGAAAGATGGAGCTTATGATTTTATATCAAAGCCAATCGATATTAACAGATTGATTACGAGCGTGAAAAATGCTTTAACTAAAGAATCACTTAAAAAAGAAAATAAAACCCTTCAAAACGAAAATAAAACTCTTAAAAAGAAAGTCAACAAAAAATATCAGATGATTGGTGAATCTGCTCCTTTGAAGAAAATTCAGGACATGATTGAGAAAGTGGCGGCTTCGGATGCAAGAGTTTTGATTACAGGGCCAAACGGTGCAGGTAAAGAATTGGTGGCTCATGCTGTTCATAACCTTAGTGAAAGATCAAGAGGTCCTATGGTGGAAGTAAACTGTGCTGCTATTCCTTCTGAACTTATTGAATCTGAACTTTTTGGACACGTAAAAGGTTCATTTACAGGTGCAATTAAAGACAAGCAAGGAAAATTTGAACAAGCCAACGGCGGAACAATTTTCTTGGACGAGATTGGAGATATGAGTCTTATTGCACAGGCAAAAGTTCTCCGAGCGCTGCAGGAAAGCAAAGTTTCTCCTGTAGGAAGCGATAAGGAAATAAAGGTAGATGTAAGAGTTTTGGCTGCGACCAACAAAAATATGCAGACCGAAATTGAAGCAGGAAGATTCAGAGAAGATTTGTATCACAGATTATCTGTAATCGAAATCTATGTACCACCTTTGGATGAAAGAAAGGAAGATATAAAACTTTTGGTTGACCATTTTTCTAAGCTAATTGCAGATGAACACGGTACTGCTGTAAAGAAATTTGATGATAAAGCGATTGATGCTTTAAAGGCACTTTCATGGACTGGAAACATAAGAGAATTAAGAAACGTTGTAGAAAGATTGATTATCTTAGGTGGTAATTCAGTATCAGAAGAAGACGTTGCAAGTTTTGTAAGGAAATAATTTAATTATAAATTAAAACTATTTATAAAAATTTGCAGTAATTATGCTGCAAATTTTTTTTATATATAAACATGAAAATTTTAAATAAGAACTATACAAAAGAAGCGTTAACGCTGGCTTTCCCGGTAATGCTTACTCAAGTTGGGCAGGTTTCTGTAAATCTTTTCGATAATATTATTGTTGGGAAACTTTTAGGAGCAGATGCTTTGGCGTCGGTTTCTTTGGGAAATGCTGTGTTTTTCTCGATGTTTGTTTTGGCTTTAGGTTTTTCTTTTGCCATTCCGCCATTGGTTTCTGAGGCGCATTCTCAACACGATCATAAAACGATCAACTCCGTTTTTAGTCATGGTTTTGCTATTAATATGTCGGTGGGAATTCTATTAATGGTTGTTCTTTTGTTGGGAATGCCTCTTTTAAATCATTCTGGTCAACCAGCGAAAATTATTCCAGATACCATAGATTTTCTTACCATAATGGCGATAAGTATCGTTCCTTTTATGGCTTTTCAAACGTTGAGAGAAGTTTCCGAAGGTTTATCATACACTATCGGAGTTACAAAAGCCACCATTATTGCGAATGTAATTAACATTGCACTAAATTATGTCTTTATTAAAGGTCTTTGGATTTTTCCTGAAATGGGTGTAAAAGGTTCTGCATTAGCCAGTTTAATTGCCAGAATTTTCATGGTTGTTTTTCTCTATTTTGTACTTTTAAAAGAGAAAAAAACAAGACAATATATTAAAGAATTTTCACTTCAAATGCAGGTGTTTTCAAAGAAAATGTTTGAAAAAATGGTAAGACTGGGTTTTCCTACTGCGCTGCAAATGTTCTTTGAAGTTACGGCTTTTGCAGGTGCTGCTTTTATTTGTGGTTTAATTTCTGCGCACGATATTGCTTCGCATCAAATCGCTTTAAGTATGGCTTCTTTTACCTTTAATCTTTGTATTGGTTTTAGTGTGGCTTCAACGGTGATGATTGGTAGGAAATTAGGCGAACAAAACTTTGTTGAGTTAAGAAAAATCGGAATCAATAATTTAAAAATCGCTTTTCTATTTATGTGTTTCTGTGGTTTGGTTTTTATTTTAGGAAGAAATATTCTCCCAACATTTTTCACAAAACCTGAAGAAGTAGAAGTAATACAGTTAGCTTCAAAACTAATGATCATTGCGGCGCTTTTTCAATTGTCAGATGGGATTCAAGTTACGGCTTTAGGGATGTTGCGAGGTTTACAAGATGTGAAAATTCCTTCTATTTACACATTTATTGCGTATTGGTTGATAACGATTCCTTTAGGATATTTCCTTTGTGTAACGATGGAAATGGGCGCATTCGGGATGTGGATTGCTCTCGGTTTAGGATTAACCGTTTCTGCATTAATGCTCGTAAAACGATTCTTAAATATGTCTTCAAGACGAATTAAAAATGGATAAAAAAAGAGGAGCTTATAATAAGTTCCTCTTTTTATTTTTAAAATTCTTGTTAAGAAAATTCTGCTTTTAATTTTTTAAGAATGTCTTCATCAAAAGTTTTTCCTTTTATTTTTTCATAAGTTTTTTGAGCTTTTCTGATGAGTTTTTCGTCATTTGTACTTTTGCCAACTTTTATTTGTGCAATTGCATACAAAGCTAGGTATCCATCATCGTTTTTGTATGTTGAATAAACATCATCTAGATAATATAAAGCCTTTTCGTAATTTTCTTTATAGCTGTAAAGAATTCCATACATAAACCTTCCGTCGTCTTTCATTTTCCCATTGTAGAGTTCTTCTGCTTTTTTAAGGTTTTCGAGTCCGAAATCATGATCTCCCAATATGATAGAAGTATTTCCAATTCCGTAATAACCTTCCGGATTTTGAGGAAAATATTTTACCATTTCAATATATTTTTCACGAGCCCTATCTACTCTTCCTAATCTCATAAATTCAATAGCAAGGTTTTGTTTAAAATTTGGAGCTTTATTTTGGGATAAGCTATCAGCAACGTAATATAATGTTAGAGCTTCTTTATGCATTTCTTGCAAGCGAAAATAATATCCAGCTAAAAAATATGCATCACAGTATTTTGGGTCTTCTTTTATTGCTTTAACTAAAAGGTTTGTTATTCCTCCATAATATTTGGGGAAATTTAAACCTTGTATTGCAGCATCAAATTTCTTTTTAGACTCGGGCTTTTCGGGGGTACAATAATTAGTTTTTCCTAAAAAATAAGGATCTTGGCAAATTGCTTTTACTGAAAATATCAGCATGAAAGCGAGTATTAGTTTTTTCATACTCAAAAATAAAAAAAGCGGATAAAAATCCGCTTTTTTTATGATTTTTTTTGAAAATTACTTCAAATACTTTGTAATCGCTTCGTCTGTAGGTTTTACGTTGCTCACGAAAGAATCTACCAACTTACCGTTTTCATCAATTAAAAACTTGGTGAAGTTCCAAAGGATTTTGCTGTCTTTTACTCCGTTTAATTGTTTTTCTGTAAGGAATTTAAAGATTGGCGCAGTATCGTCTCCTTTTACCGAAACTTTTGCTGCCATTGGGAAAGTTACACCATAGTTTTTTTGGCAGAAAGCGCCAATTTCAACATTGGTTCCCGGTTCTTGACCACCGAAATTATTTGCCGGAAATCCTACAATTACCAATTGGTCTTTGTATTCTTCGTACAGTTTTTCAAGGTCGGCGTATTGCGGTGTGAAACCACATTCTGAAGCAGTATTCACGACAAGAATTTTCTTTCCTTTAAAATCTGCAAAGTTGATGGTTTTGCCTTCTTCAAGCGCATCTACTTTGTAATCGTAAATTGTTTTTCCCATAAGCTCTTTGGTTTTTGCTTTTGCGGTTTCAGATTTTTTCTGTGCGCAACTATTGATAAATGCTACGAATGAAAGCAGCATGATGAATAATTTTTTCATATTTAAAACAGTTTAGAATTTAAAAATATTAGCAGGAAACACTTTGTTGATTTCCACTTTGTTTAAAAGCATCACGTAATCTCCGTCTTTTTTCGGGCTCGATGATTCTATTCTAAAAGGCATCATCAAATTTCCTACCTTTTTGTAGTCTGAGTAGATTAAAGTATCATCTTTTTTAATTTCTTTCACCAACATAAATGTTCTGGTGTCAAAATAATAGATGTTCTTATTTACGTTTTTTGTAAGTTCTACTTTATGACAATAGATATTTCCGATTTTTTCTTTACCTAAATATTCCGCAGAAAAACCTTTGTTTTCCCAATCGATAAAATCGTTGTCAAAGCTTTCAGGAACGTACTCTTTGTACTCTTGGAGTTTATTGGCTGCGTAATTCATTGCATAACCTTTTGTTCCGTCGTAACCTTCAATAGCGGTATCTTTTCCGCCGATGGTAATGATGGTTTTGGTTAAATTGGGTCTTGCCTGATAAATTTTAATAGGATATTCGTCTTTAATTCCTAGAATTACTTTCCCTTGTAGCATTACGGAATTCAATAACTTCCATTGTGTTAAACCTCCAGAAACTTCAATGTTTTTATCGATGATTTCTTTTGCGGTTTGTGAAAAAATATGTTGCGAAAATATGATTGCAAAAATTAAAATTAATTTCTTCATTAAATCTTTTTATAAAAATCAAATATAAACCTTTATTAACAAATGTAGCAATGTAACAGTTTACCAGTGTAATAAAATATCTGAATTTTGTAGTATGTTGATTGTGAAATTTAAAAAACAAACATACTAAGAATTATACTTGTCTCTTTTTACTTTTTAATTGGCTATTTACAATAGTTTTCTTGCTTTTTCTAAATCTTCCGGAGTGTCGATTCCTACTCCAACGAAGTTGGTTTCGATGAGTTTTATTTTCATTCCGTATTCTAAATAACGAATGCACTCAATTTTTTCGGAGATTTCCAAAGGTTTCATTTCCAATTTCGAAAACTGAATTAAAGCATGTTTTCTAAAAGCATACACACCAATATGTTTAAAGTAATCTACAGCGTAAGAAATCTCTCTGTGAAAAGGAATCACAGAACGGCTAAAATACAAAGCAAAACCGTTGTTGTCGGTAATTACTTTTACGTTATTTGGGTTTTCGATTTCTTCTTTTTCGTGAAGTTTTATTTTTAATGAAGCTAAAGAAATTTCCTGATTATCATCTTTCTTAAACACTTCAATTAATTGCTGTAAAGGTTCTAGTTTTAAGAACGGCTCATCACCTTGAACATTAATAACAATATCGCAATCAATATTTTGTACAGCTTCTGCAATTCTGTCGCTTCCGGTTTCGTATTGACCGGTCATTACAGCTTTTCCGCCATTTTTTATGATTTCATCGAAGATAATTTCTGAATCTGTTGCTACAAAAACTTCTTCAAACAAACCTGTTTCTACAACGTTTTGATAAGTTGTTGTAATGACGGTTTTATCGCCTAAAGTCTGCATCAGTTTTGCCGGAAAACGACTGGCTTCGTATCGCGCAGGAATCACTGCAATAATTTTCATAAAACTAAATTAGTATTGTATCACAAAAGTCGCAAAACTTTTTGATTAAACATAAAATAACGAAGCATAAAATTAGTTAAAAACGTCTTTTATGAAGTTGTGACTTTCTCAGCGTGCTGTAAAAAATGAAGCAAAAATATTACTCCGTAAATCCATGAAATATAAAGAAAGGAATACATAAAACCATAAGTTGTACTTTTAAATAAGTTTCCTTTGCAAAATCTAACGTTTTTAAAAACTAATCGCAAGGCTCGGAAGAATACCCAATAGAGCATTCCTGAAAAAACTAATGCGGAAGACCAAAAGAATACCCCTAAAAAATACAATAGAAACACAGCGACAAAAGTAAAAAACAACCATAAAATAACACCTAAAATAATGCCTCCAATTCCATCTCCTACAATAGGAATATCAGCACCTGAAGCATCGAATAAGGGTGTTTTTTTTGCAACATCTGTCAATTTTTGTTTGTTGACTATTTCGCCGATATTTTCTTTTAATTTAACTCCAAAATATAATCCTGATGAAATAAAAATGAAAAATATAGCCGCTAAAATTGATGTCGATAATATTGAATTTAAAAACAAGCTTCTATGCGAATGTATTCCAGAAAAGTAAACGCAAAGAATAACTGAGACTATTGTTGCAAAAGTTACGTAGCTTAAAAATTTAGTTTCTAGAAAAACTCTCTTCCGATTCACCAGTATTATTTTTTATAGATTAAAACTTATCTAAAACTTTCTTTGGAAGAATTTTGTCTAAATTTCCTTTCATTTCTTTTTCAACCAAGACAAATTTCCAGTTTTTTTTATCTTTAGAAACGGCGCAAGCTTTAGATTTACCATTAATAAAATACGCCATTTCGTTCTCGTAATAAATCACGTTGCCTTGTCCGTATTTTTGGACCAACATATTTTGAATGTTTTTTCGCATCTCTTCTTGCAGATTTTCTGTGCCAAATCGAACTCTTGTTGAATAATCTACTACAGAAAAATATTCTCCGTTTACCAAATCAGGATTGCCAATTTTATTGACTTTAAAATTTTGAACTTCCACTTTTATCATGGGATTGTTGTAGGTCATATTCAAAATCATTTTCATTTGGTCTTTTGAGGCAAATGTGTAATATTTTGGGTAAATATTTTCTACCGCTTGGTCTATTTGCTTGTTTTTTAATTGATTAAAAAACGTTGTAAAACTATTGTTTATGGTTTGTTGTTCATTTTTCTGTGCAGAAATGAGTACGGTAATAAAAAAGAAAAGACTAAAAATTAGTTTTGATTTCATAATTAAATTTTAAGTAAAAATATAAAAAAAAGCCAACCTTTCGGATGGCTTTTATCACTTTATTTTGAATGACTATTTTACTTTTACAAGCTCAACATCAAAAATTAACCAAGCGTTTGGCGGAATTACTCCTCCTGCTCCTCTTTCTCCGTAGCCCATTGCTGGTGGAATTAGTAATGTAGCAGTTTCTCCTTCTTTTAATAAAAGGATACCTTCGTCCCATCCTTTAATTACTCTTCCCATTCCGATTGGAATTTC
This sequence comes from Chryseobacterium sp. HNCC26DJ239, assembly GCF_057180445.1. NCBI lineage: Bacteria > Pseudomonadati > Bacteroidota > Flavobacteriia > Flavobacteriales > Weeksellaceae > Chryseobacterium > Chryseobacterium sp. HNCC26DJ239. Next base: position 25,720 of record NZ_JBXUGJ010000001.1, on the reverse strand, counting down.
GATAGGCTCATTTCTTTTGAACGAAGAATCGAATTCTGTTCCGTCTGTTAATTTACCTGCATAATGTACAGAAACATTATCTCCTACTTTTGGAGCAGCTCCAGAAGTAGTTTTAGTAATTTTGTAGTACAGACCAGATTCTGTTTTTTGCATATCTGCTTTCAAAGCTTCTAGTTTTTTTAGAGCTTCAGCTTCAGCTTTTTCAGCCATTGCTTTGTTGTTTGCCGCGATTTTATCTTTTCCTTCGTTGAAAACTTTAGCAGCATCATAATGTTTGTATTCGTCTCCTTTGCTGAAGATTCCTACTTTTTCTAAAATAATATCTGTTTTAGGCTTGTCTTGAGCACCTTTTTCAACAGCAGCAATAGCATCGATAGTTTCCATACCTTTCACTACGTGACCGAAAATAGTGTGTCTTCCGTCTAACCAAGGAGTTGCCACTTCAGTAATGAAAAACTGAGAACCGTTTGTATTTGGACCTGAGTTTGCCATTGAAAGCGTACCTTTTCCTGTGTGTTTTAAGTCGTTCTTTTCGTCTTCAAATTTGTATCCAGGATCTCCCATTCCTGTTCCTTGAGGATCACCTCCTTGGATCATGAAATCTTTAATTACTCTGTGGAAGATTGTCCCGTCATAGTAAGGAACTCCTTTAGCCTTAGCTTTGTTATCAATTTTCCCTTCTGCAAGACCAATAAAATTGGCTACAGTTACAGGTGCTTTTTTATCTTCAAACTTCACGATCATGTTTCCTTTCGTTGTCTGAAGATTAGCATAAAGTCCGTCTTTTAGACCTTCGTAAGTTTCTTTGTCTACATTCATTTTTTTATAAATTGGAGTACAGCTCATGAGCGAAACGCTAGCCGCTGCAAGGATTATATTTTTGTTTAATAGTTTCATTTAAATTAATTTCAGTTTTATAATTAAAGGAACATCGTTATCAATTTTATTTTGATCTCCAAAAGTACCATATGCTAATGATGATGGAACTAAAAGAGTAACTTCTTCGCCTGGTTTCATGTATCGTAAAGCATTTTCTACAGCCTTAATCTCGTCAAAATGTCCAAATCTTGCATTTTCCCTTTTATAAGGTTTGTCGTAAATTTTAGTCATATCAAAATCGTAAAGCTCATAAGAATATGATACAGGTGCATCGTCTGGTTGTTTTTGTCTATCATCGAAGCCGTCAACACTTACCCAATAATTAAGTTTTGTAGGGTAATATTTATTTTGCTGAGTAGTCATCCAGTCTTCAATCTGTTTTCTTTCCATCATATTAAGATTTTTGGTTCTCTCTTTAGATGTTTTAAGATCAGACTGACTGAGTACTCCACCAACAGGCGGATAAACTGTAGTGTTTCTTTTACAGCTTACAAAAGCCAGAATTGAAAGAAGAAGTATTTTTTTCATAAACTTTTGCGAAAATACGTAATTAAATGAATATATAAAAACAAAAAAAGCCAGGAAAAAACCTGACTTTATATTTATTTTTTGTGAGATTAAACTGTCTCTAAAACATTTTTTTCTACCAAAACTCTCCATCCAAAAGAATCTTCTGATTGGTTTGTTTGAAGTGCTACCAATTGGTTTTTCAACGTAACAGCATAGCTTTCTTCATCTGATAGTTTAGGAAGCTCAAGCTTCTCGCCTTGATATCCTAAAGCCTGGAAAACTGTTGTAACAACCGCTGTTCCTACTCCCCAAACTTCCTTCAAAGTTCCGTTTTTCTGAGCTTCAACAACGTCTTTTACAGCAATTGGTTCTATTCTTACTTCGATTCCGTTTTTCTTAGCAAGGTTTATGAAACTATCTCTAGTTACCCCATCTAAGATTTTTTCTGAAGTTGGCGGAGTGAAAATTGTATCGTTAATTCTTACAAAAACGTTCATGGTACCACTTTCTTCGAAGTATTGGTGAGTTGCATCATCTGTCCAGATAATTTGCTCGTATCCTTCTTCTATTGCCAATTGTGTAGGGTAAAAAGATGCAGCATAATTTCCTGCAGCTTTAGCAGAACCTACACCTCCACTTGCAGCTCTAGAATAGTGATCAGAAATTTTTACCGATACAGGTTCAGAGTAATACATTTTTGCAGGTGTTGCAACAATGGCAAACATATATTTATCAGAAACTCTCGCTTTTAACGCTTCTTCTGTCGCGAAAATAAGAGGTCTAATGTAAAGAGACATCCCTTCCCCTTGAGGAATCCATGCTCTGTCGATATCAACTAATGCTTTTAAACCATCCAAAAACATTTCTTCTGTAACTTCTGGCATTGCCAAACGTTTAGCAGATTTATTGATACGCTCAAAATTCTTTTCAGGCCTGAAAAGGAAAACTTGCCCATCCTTGTCTTTATAGGCTTTCATGCCCTCAAAACATGCTTGTCCGTAGTTTACCCCCATCATAGCAGGTGTAAAAGGAAGTGGACCATAAGGAATCAATTTCACATCCCCCCATTTTCCATTCTCGTATTCACAAATTACCATATGATCTATAAAGGTATTTCCGAAAGAGAAATTATTAGGATCGAATGTAGAAATTCTAGAGTTTTCTGTCTTTTGAATTATCATTTCTTAAATTTTTTATGATGTTCTACAAATTTAACATAATTTTCCAAATATAAAAATTTATTTTAAATTTGATAAAAAAAAGCGTGAAAAGAGAAATTAAAACAACGGAAGACGGTAGTAAAACATTGTATATCAATGAATTGAATGAGAATTATCATTCACACCATGGTGCACTACAAGAAGCGAATCATGTGTTTATTAAAAATGGATTAAATTTAATAAATGATTGCGAAATTAATATTTTAGAACTCGGTTTTGGAACAGGTTTGAATGTTTTGGTAACAATTAATGAATATTTACAAACTGACAAAAATCATGACATTAATTATTTTACCCTTGAAAAATATCCAATTCTTGAATCAGAAATTAAAGAATTAGCATATTTTGAACTTTTTGATAACGAAGAATTAAAAAATATTTACCAAAAAATTCATCAAACAGAGTGGGAAACAAGTCATGAAATCGTAAAAGGATTCAACCTTACGAAGATACAGTGTGACTTTTTCGACCTTAAAAACATTGATTTACCTAAAATAAACCTTGTTTATTATGATTGCTTTGGGGCAAGAGTTCAACCTGATCTTTGGGAAAAACCTTTGTTTGAGATGGTGACTGACAAAATGAACACGAATGGTTTGTTAACAACCTATTCATCTAAAGGAAGTGTGCGAAGAATACTTCAGGAACTTAATTTTAAGGTAGAAAAAATGCAGGGTCCTCCCGGAAAAAGAGAAATGATTAACGCGTGGAAACAGTAGGCTTAAAATTTGCTCATATTGCGAACAATCGTTTTAGTTTTCATCTTTAATAGAAACAAAATTTTTAATTTAGCAATACGAAATCAAAAGTATTATATATGATAGACAAAATTAATGTAAGAGTGTATGCGTGCGCAGTAAAAGACAAGAAAGTGCTTACTTTATTTGAAGAATATGCAGGTGTACCTCTTATGAAACTTCCTGGTGGTGGTCTAGAACTTGGTGAAGGTGTTTTAGACTGTCTTCATCGTGAGTTTGAAGAAGAACTTAATGTGAAGGTTGAAATTTTGGAGCATTTTTACACTCAGGAGCAGTTTTTAACTTCTAGATTTAGAGAAAACGAGCAATTGCTTACCATCTATTATTTGGTGCGTATTATTAATGAAGAAGATTTTCTAATTATGGATCCTTGTATTGAAAAGGCAGAATGGGTAGATATTGATACTCCTGAAAATCCTTTTCCATTACCAATCGATAAAATTGTATTTGAGAAATTAAAAGAAAAATTCCTGTAAAAGTATACAGGAATTTATTTTTTTTATGGTGATTTGAAATCTTTTGCACCGGGATAAGGTTGTAAATAACCAGAGTTCCAGTTGGAGTAAAGTAAAGATTCTAAAAATTCGTCTGTTCTATTTTCTCTAGGATTGTATTGCGATTTTAAATCAATATCGGCCACTTTACCTTTCATGTTCCACCAGAAAGCGCTCCAACCGCCACGAAGTTCCTTAATGATTTCGTAAACGTTTTTTCCGGTTGCTCTGTTCATTAATTTGGCAAAAATCTGCCCTTCTGTCGTCGTTAAATCTCTAAGTTGCTTTTCGTATTGATCAGCAAGCATGTTCTGTCTGTCTTTTACAAATTTTCTTTTGGCAGCAGAATCCATACTCTTCATATCTTTTTGGATATCTCTATACTGTTGCAAAGCAGTAAGAAACAGGGGATAAACTCTATACAGTTTTTTGTTTAGGAAAAGATAAAAGTTTTTATCTAGCTGATTGTTGAACTTCGGTCTGTTTACGAGTTTTAATTCGTCCATTACAACCACTGTTTCACCATTTATGTCATAGATTTTTGCTTTTTGCCTTTCGTCGTAAAAATATTTTTGCCCAAATTCGTCTGTTCTGAGCTGGTCTTGTGGGTACTGACTCAATGGCCTGATTCCCAATGTATCTACTCCTTGCGCTTTGAATATTACTCCAAAAAAAACAAGAAAAGAAACGAAAACTTTATTTAAAATCATTATTTTTACACTTCGTACAGAAAAATCACAACGCAAAAATCATTCCTTTTTATGAAATTTGAAAAGAATTCCCTAAAATTTTTAGAACAATATCTTAATACCGCTTCTCCGACTGGTTACGAACACAAAGGTCAGGAAGTTTGGATGAATTATATTAAACCTTATGTAGACAAAGTGGAAGTAGATCATTATGGAACTTGCTACGGAATCATTAACCCTGAAGCGGAATTTAAAGTGGTAATTGAAGCACATGCCGACGAAATTTCTTGGTATGTAAATTATATTACAGACGATGGTTTAATTTATGTAATCAGAAATGGTGGTTCAGACCAAACCATTGCACCTTCGAAAGTGGTTCATATTCATGGAGAAAAAGGGATTGTAAAAGGTGTTTTTGGATGGCCTGCAATTCACACAAGAAGCGCAAATCAAAACGAACCTACTCCTAAAATTGATAACATCTTTATTGATTGTGGAGCTATTTCTAAGGAAGAAGTAGAAGAATTGGGAATTCATGTAGGTTGTATGATTACTTATCCGGATGAATTCTTCGAAATGAACGATAGATACTTTGTTTGTCGTGCTTTAGACAACCGAATTGGTGGTTTTATGATTGCTGAAGTAGCAAGGCTTTTAAAAGAAAACGGAAAATCTCTTCCTTTCGGGTTGTATATTACGAATTCTGTTCAGGAAGAAGTAGGTTTATATGGAGCAGATATGATTGCAGATACCATAAAACCGAACATTGCCATCGTTACAGATGTTACGCACGATACAACTACTCCAATGATTGAAAAGAAAAAAGAAGGCGACCAAAAATGCGGAAAAGGTCCTGTGGTTTTCTTTGCGCCAAGCGTTCATCATAAAGTAAGAGAATTAATTATTGAAACCGCAAAAACAGAAGAAATTCCTTATCAAAGAGCGGCAGCAAGTCGTGCAACAGGAACGGATACTGATGCTTTTGCACATTCCAACGGAGGTGTTCCGAGTGCATTAATTTCTTTACCTTTAAGATATATGCATACAACGGTAGAAATGGTTTCTAAAGAAGATGTAGGAAATGTGATTAAATTAATCTACGAAACTCTACTGAAGATTACCCCAGAAATGAAGTTGAAATATCATTAATTAAAGTAAAAAGAGCCAATTTAAAAGTAAAAAGTTTAAAAATGAAAACAAAACTAATTGCTCCTTCCCTTTTGTCGGCAGACTTCGGAAACCTGCAAAGAGATATAGAGATGCTTAATAATTCACAGGCAGATTGGTTGCATGTAGATGTGATGGACGGAAGATTTGTTCCTAATATTTCTTTCGGATTTCCTGTGATGAAAACTATTCAACAACATGCTAAAAAATTTGTAGATGTACATTTAATGATTGTTGAGCCGGAGAAATATGTAGAAGAATTTGTAAACCACGGTGCAGATTTGGTTTCTGTGCATTTTGAAGCTTGTACACACCTTCACAGAACAATTCATCATATTCAAAGTTTGGGAGCAAAAGCAGGGGTTGTTCTTAATCCTTCTACTCCAGTTTTAATGTTGGAAGACATTATTGCAGATGTAGATTTGGTATTGTTGATGAGTGTAAATCCTGGCTTTGGCGGACAAAAATTTATTGAAAATACCTATAAAAAAATTGCTGAAACTAAAGATTTAATCTTAAACAACAACTCTACTGCTTTAATTCAAATTGATGGTGGCGTGAATATTGAAAATGCCTCAAAACTTTTTGATGCAGGTGCAGATGTTTTAGTTGCGGGGAACGCAGTATTCTCTGCAGAAAGCCCAGAAAGAATGATTGAGCTTTTAAAGGTTTGAATTTTTATACAATTCTATAAAAAGCAAAAGGCAGTCAATTAGACTGCCTTTTATTGTCTCAAACTTTAAGTTGACTGGGTTATTAGTTTTTGTTAGCTTGTAGTTTAGGACTGCTCTTTTTTTTATTCAAAGATCCGTAAAAAGTGATAGTAAGTCAATCCGTATAAATACGGTATGTTATTTTTGGCTTTGAAATGAAAAAATCCGGACAATGCCGGATTTTTTTTAAGTTTATGGGTAAGTCAATTAACTTCTTCTGCTCATTAAAATTCTTAGGATGTACCAGAATAATAGCATAATCGATGAGAAAAGCTGTAAAGATGCTCCTACGTATTGATCTGTAGTGTATACATCTTTCAGTTTGCTTGTTTGGTAAAGAATAGTAGCTGAAGCTAAAATAACCATTCCTACCGAAAACCAAAGACCAAGATTAAAACCGAAAATCATACCCCCAACAATTAATCCTATTGCGATAAATCCTCCTATTGTAATGATGTTTCTAAGGAAAGAAAAATCTTTTTTTGATGTAAAAGCAACTGCAGAAATACCCGCAAACATTGCAATTGTGAGAGTTGCTGCCTGAAAAATTACATTACCTGCACCTTCTTGAAGCAGTGCAATGTAGATAAGCGGTAAAAATATAATCGCTTCAAGCAAAACGTAAACTCCCAAACCCATATATTGTACGGCTTTACTTTGTGAAAGTGTCCATTTTGTAGCTAAAAAAGAAGCTAGCCAAAATACACCTAAAATAAGTAGCCAACTGTATTTCTGACCAATCATTAAAAAGATTACTTCAGTAGGAATTGTTTTTAATAATACAGTTTCCACCCCAATAAAAGCTAATATAGCTAAGCCGACATGAATGTATGTTTTTCTGTAAAAATCTCCTCTTTCAAGATCTGTAGATTGTGATACTAAGACATTTGTGTTCATAGTTTTTTAATATTTATTATTTGATTTTATTTACTGTATTCAGGTTTTATGCCTGAAATTTTTCCGTTTTCTTCGAAAAATACGGTGATAATATCTTTTGGAGGATTCGAATTATCACTGGTAAATTTATATTGTAACGCAGATAAGTTTTCACCATTAGAAAAAGTTTGAATCCCACTTTTATAAACTTCGATTTTTCTATCGAAATTAATTCCGCCCGAAAGTTGTTTTAAAGATTCATCGTTTACTGTAATTTTTACTTTTTCTGAAAGCAAAGTAGTAACTTTTGTCTTGTCTTTGTTTTTTAAAGCAATAATAAAGTTTTGAAATTGCTTATCATACTTTTCAGTTTTCTCCTTCGGAAGTTCAGATTTTACATCTACTTTCAAATTTTCTACCGACGAAAAAATGCTTTTGTTCTGCGAAAAAACAAAAGAAAAACCAAGCAAGGCTACAAATAAAACACACTTTTTCATACATGAATTTTGGTAGCCATGAATGTACAAAAAATTATCAGATTTCTGACAAAAATTTCATCGTGTCGATGTTGTCTGCGTATGTATTTAGACTAGGATTTTGCGCTTGTCCTAATTTTACTGCGTCTGCAAAATCTTCAACCTGAGAAACGGTACATTGTATATTTTCGTGGTTTTCTGTGATGAAATTTTTCACTTCATCAAGATTTTCATATCGACTGAAATTAATCACAGAAAGCGGACTGAATAATTTCTCGTCCTCTTTAAGCATCACAAAATTATTATCCCAAAACTGGTCTTGGTTTAGAAGATAAACAGCTCTGTTGTAATCATAACTATTAGCATATTTATTATGATTTATGATTTCTTTATAATGTAAAAAGTTTTCGAAAATACGATCGATAGTAAAACCTTTAGGAATGAAAAGTCGAGTTACATTTCTACATCCTAAACCATAATATTGGAAAATATCGGTAGCTAAAAGTTGAAGCTCTTCATCGCTTTCATTTCCTGAAAGAACCGCAATTGAAGTTCTATTTTTACGAATAATTGACGGCAAATTTTTAAAATAATATTCTAAATAGCGAGCTGTGTTATTGCTTCCTGTAGCAATTACAGCATCGAAATTTTCCAGTCTTTCAACCAATTCATATTGCAATTCTCCGTTTGAAAATTCTTTCCATTTTTTTAATAAAAAAGGAAGAAGAAGTCTGTCTTTAGAAGAAAGTTTTATAACAGGAATGTGATTGCTTAAAATTACAGAAATCACATCATGAAAACCCACCATCGGAATATTCCCCGCCAAGATTAAACCTACTCTTTTTTGGGTTTTATTTTCAGAATAAGCACTTATCCACTCCTTAATTTGGGACTCATTAAGAACAGAAACCCACTGCGCAAGCGCAAGTTTTTGACTTTCCTGGGTAAACCAAGGATTTTCAATTTCTGATTTTCTTAATATTTGTTCAAATTCTAAATCAATTTCGCTAAAATATTCCGTTTCTTTTGATAAAAAACCTTTAATGAAATCACTTAACTTGACAAGTTCTAAAACTCTCTGCTCAACACTCATAATTTGTTTCAGTTTGGGAATATTTTGTAATTTTGTGCAAATTTAAAAAAAAATTAGCGATGGCTATTAAAATAACTGATGAATGCATTAATTGCGGAGCTTGTGAACCTGAATGTCCAAATAATGCAATATATGAAGGAGCTGTAGATTGGAAAGCTTCTGAAGGTACAGAATTAAGCGGCAAGGTTACGATGCCTTCTGGTCTTACGATTGATGCAGATGCGCCTCAGGAACCAGTAAGTGATGATGTGTATTTTATCGTAACAGACAAATGTACAGAATGTAAAGGTTTCCACGAAGAGCCACAATGTGCTGCAGTATGCCCTGTAGATTGCTGTGTGCCGGATGAAGACCACGTAGAAAGCGAAGAAGCTCTACTCAACAAAAAAGCATTCCTTCATGGTGAATAAACTATGCCGTCTCATTTGAAATGAGGCGGTTTTTTTTTATCTTTAAACTTTCAAATAAACCCTAAAATAAATCACAGTATATAAACTGTAAAAAACAAATTGATATTATGAGCAAAAAGCACAACTTCAGCGCAGGTCCTTGTATTTTACCACAGGAAGTTTTCGAAAAATCTTCAGAAGCAATCTTAGATTTTAACGGAATTGGACTTTCTCTTCTAGAGATTTCGCACAGAAGTAAAGATTTTGTAGCAGTGATGGATGAGGCGCGTGCAATTGTAAAAAGATTAATGAACCTTGGTGACAATTATGAAGTAATCTATCTTGGTGGCGGAGCAAGTCTTCAGTTTGCAATGGTTCCTTATAATTTATTAAAAGTTGGCGGTAAAGCTGCTTATCTAGATACAGGAACTTGGGCTGCAGGAGCTATAAAAGAAGCTAAAAAAGTAGGAGAAGTAGATGTTGTAGGTTCTTCTAAAGAAGATAATTATTCATACATTCCTAAAGGATATAAAGTAGGTTCAGAGTACGATTATTTCCACTGTACATCAAACAATACAATCTACGGAACTCAAATGAAAGAATTTCCAGAAGTTGATACTTTGATGGTTTGTGATATGAGTTCTGACATTTTCTCAAGACAAATTGATTTTTCTAAATTTGATTTAATCTACGCTGGAGCTCAAAAAAATATGGGACCAGCAGGAGTTACTTTGGTAGTGGTGAAAAAAGAAATCTTAGGTAAAACAGGAAGAGAAAATATGTTCTCAATCTTAGATTACTCGCAACATATTTCTAAAGAATCGATGTACAATACTCCACCGGTTTTCCCTGTTTATGCTTCATTGCTTACATTACAACATTTAGAAAATAATGGAGGAATTGCGGCTGCGGAAGAAAGAAACATCGCAAAAGCAAAACTTTTATATGATACAATTGATAACCATCCACTTTTCGAAACCTATTGTCGTGAAGAAGACCGTTCTTTAATGAATGTTTCGTTTAAACTGATAGACGATGCTAAGAAAGAAGAATTCGATGCTGCTTGGAAAGCTGCAGGTATTAGTGGTTTGAATGGTCACCGTAGTTTAGGGGGATATCGTGCAAGTATCTATAACGCCTTACCTATTGAAAGCGTGCAGGTTTTAGTGGATGTGATGAATTCAATAAAATAGCTTATATTAGACAACCCAAAAAAATAAGCTTAATAAAAAGATAAATATCAGACATTGGAACGGAAATTTTCCTATTCTGATGTCTGATATTTAATAAAAAAGTAAAAATGAGTATGAGAATTTTAGCCAACGACGGAATTTCAAAAGGCGGCGAAACTGTACTGAAAAATGCAGGTTTTGAAGTTTTAGAGCATAGAGTTGCTCAGGATCACTTAGCTAATTTTATCAACGAAAACCAAGTAAATGTACTTTTGGTAAGAAGCGCAACCAAGGTAAGAAAAGACCTTATTGATGCTTGTCCGAGTCTTAAAATTGTCGGAAGAGGAGGCATCGGAATGGATAATATTGATGTAGAATACGCAATAGACAAAGGTTTGTACGTAATCAATACTCCTACAGCTTCGTCAAAATCTGTTGCAGAATTGGTTTTTGGTCACTTTTTTTCTTTGGCAAGATTTCTTCACGAATCAAACAGATTAATGCCACTTGAAGGTGAAACGCATTTTAATGCGATGAAAAAAGCCTTCAATAATGCTTATGAACTTTCAGGAAAAACGCTTGGCGTAATTGGTTTTGGAAGCATCGGTCAAGAAGTGGTAAAAATGGGTATTTCTTTGGGCATGAAGGTAAAAGTACTTACCAGAAAGCCAAGAACCGAAGTTTTAACTTTGGATTTTTTCGATGGACAAAGTTTAAATTTCACCATTACTTCTACCAACGACACAGATGAGTTTTTGAAAGATTCAGATTTCATCAGTATCAACACACCAAAAACTACTGAATATATTATTGATGCTCCTCAATTCGAAAAAATGAAAGACGGAGTATATATTGTAAATACTGCAAGAGGCGGCGTTCTGAACGAAGTTGCCCTACTCGATTATATTGAAAGCGGAAAAGTTGCCGGTGCAGCTTTGGATGTTTTTGAACAAGAGCCAACTCCAGAACTTATCCTTTTAATGAATCCTAATCTTTCATTATCTCCACACATTGGAGGAAATACCATCGATGCACAAGAGAAAATAGGAATTGAACTTGCAGAACAAATCATAAAAATCAACCAAGAAACTATATAATAAAATATGCCTGTTTTTAGACCATTCCGTGGAATAAGACCTCATAAAGATCATGAGGCTACATTCCCTACACATCCTTTAGATAATTTTACTCAGGCTGAGATTGCAGAAAAGGCTCAAAAAGAGAACACTTACATTAACATGATTAAGCCTTATGTAGTGAGCAAATCTAAAGACGTAGACAGGAATCTGAGGAAAATACGTACAACTTTTGAAGATCTTGTGGAAGAAAACGTATTGGTGCAAGATAATTCTTCTTTCTATTTATACGAGCAAATTTACCCTAACAAGCAGGTTTACAGAGGTCTTATGGGATTGGCAAGTATTGAAGATTTCTGGAACGGAAAAATTAAAAGACACGAAAGTACTATTCCACAAAAAAAAGAAAAACTTGCTCATTACCTTGAGAAAGTAAATCTACAGGCAGAACCTGTGCTTCTTACTTATCAATCGAGTCCGAAAATTGAATTGTTGATGAATCATGAAGAAAAAAATGTTCCTATTTTCAATCATGTAGACACTCTCGGCATCAGACATAAAATCTGGAAAATAGATAACAGATTAAAATTGCAACAATTCAAAGAAGTTATCGACCAAATTGATTCTTTCTACATTGCAGACGGACACCACAGAATTGGTTCTACTGCAATGCACGCAAAACGTCACAAAGAGAAAAATAAAAGACATAACGGTACAGAAGCGTACAATTTTGTTTACAGCTTTATTGTTTCAAACCAATCCATAAAGATTCATGATTACAACCGTATCGTTACAGATTTAAACGGCTTGTCTACCGAAGAATTTTTAGCTAAAATCGAAAAATATTTCCTTATCCATGAGAAAGGAGAAACACCGTACTACCCTTCTCAAAAGTTCCATATTTCTATGTATTTGGACGGGAAATACTACTCGCTTCACGTAAAACACGATCTGCGTTCGCAAGAAATGTCTTTAGATAATTTGGATCATCATCTTTTAGATAAATATATTATTAAAGATATTTTAGAAATTAAAGATTCTGACAGCTCAGATAAAATTACGTACGTAAAAGGAACATCAAACATCGAAGGAATCAACCTTTTGAAAGAAAAAGTAGATAATGGTGAAGGCAAAGTAGGCTTCGGAGTTTTCCCTGTAAGCTTCAATGATATGCTTAAAATTTCTGATCTGAAACTAAGTATGCCTCCAAAATGTACTTTTATTGAGCCAAAATTAGTTACAGCTTTGTTAATGTACGATATGAAGCAGTAATTATTTTATTTTTTAATTAAATTTATGCTCTGAAAAGATTCGGGCTGTTTAATATGAAAAAACTATTCATCATACTTCCACTCTTTTTGAGTGGATTTTTATTTTCACAAAAGAAACCTATAAAAAAGGTAAAACCTGCAGCAGAAAAATTTAACTATCATGATGAGTTTAAAAAAATCTCTGACGAAATTATGTTAAATGGTACTGCTTACGACAATCTGGGAGAGCTTACAAAAAATGTTGGGGCAAGATTTAGCGGTACTTCTGGATATGCAAAAGCCGCAGATTGGGCCGAGCAAAACCTTAAAGAAGCGGGAGCAGAAAATGTTTGGAGACAGGATGTAAAAGTTCCTGTTTGGGTAAGAGGTCGTGAATATTTGCAAATCAAAACGGCAAATGGAGATTGGAAATCTATTAAAATGCTCTCTTTCGGGAATTCTGAAGGAACTGGCGGAAAAGATATGATTGCCGATATTATGATGGTAAATGATGTAAAAGAGTTCATCAAACTTACTTCTGCTGATGTGAAAGATAAAATTATCTTTGTAAACTATCCATTAGATCAAACGTATGTAAACACTGTAGATGCATACCTAAGTGCCGCAAAAAATAAACTTCTTGCTGCATCGGTTGTGGGTCAGAAAGGAGCTAAAGCGTTAATTATAAGATCTCTAACGACGTCTTCGGATGATACCCCTCATGCAAAAATGATTGTTTACGAACCAGATGATAAGGCGAGAATTCCCGCAGTAACGATTGGTGCAAAATCTGCAGATGAGCTTGAGAAACTTCTTTCAAAGCAAAGTGTAAAAGCAAAGCTGAACATGGCTGCACAATCGAAAGGTGAAACAATTAACCAAAATATAATCGCTGAAATTCCTGGTAAAAAAGATGGGAAAATTATTCTTTTGGGAGCTCAACTTGATTCTTGGGATTTTGCTGAAGGTGCTCATGATGATGGTTCTGGCGTTGTGCAATGTATAGAGGTTCTGCGTGCTTTTAAAGCTTTAGGATTGGAGAATAAACACACCATTCGTGTAGTTTTGTATGCCAATAGTGAAAATGGCGGACAAGGAAGGGAGATGTATGCTTCTTACGTGAAGAAAAAAGAAGAAAAACATATTTTAGCTTTAGGATCAGATTCGGGTGGATATTCTCCGAGAGGTTTCAGGTTAGATATGTCGCCACAGAGAAGGCGTCTTGTTTTCGAGTGGAAAAACTATTTTTTACCTTACGGCGTGTATGATTTTGATCAAACAGAAGCAATACAAGATGTATTACCCTTAAAAAAAATAGATATTCCGCTTGCCGAAATGGTGGTAGATACACAAAGGTATTTTGATTACCATCATTCTGTAGAAGATACTTTCGACAAAGTGAACAAAAGAGAACTGCTTCTGGGAGCAATTGTAATGGCACAAATGGTTTTTATTGTAGATAAAAATTGGTAAAATAAAAAAGGCGACATCAAATTGATATCGCCTTTTTTCCTATTTATTTAAAATTATACAAAATCAAAGCATTGTGCAAATTTGCTTTCAGATATTTTCGTAATGAAATATCCATATTGAGGGAATACTACACCTACTTCTTCGTCCAAACTTAAGACATTGTGTCTTTCATCATAGTATAATGAAATATGCTCGAAGCTTTCATTATCTATTGTTTCTAAAAAGTTTTCGATTTCAGTAATTTTGATACCATTTACTGTTTTGTTTCCTAGAGTTTCACCGGATTCGGTGAAGAATTCGATTTTTTTCATCGTTTGCATTTTTTGTTTAAAATTAAACATTTTTCTGAAAATACTAAAATATATTTTAAAATATTTGCGATTTTCTCCAAAAATAATGCATGTATGTGCCATTATTAATGGAAAAATCGCGCTAATTCATTGTATTTTGAATTGGTCAAATATTTGATAATGTGGTACTTAATTAAAATTATAAAACCTATTTAATAATTAAAATATTTTTGTTGATTATATTCAAATTATTTTACGATAAAGGTTTAAATATTGTATTTATTGTACGATATTACTTGTAATAACTATTTTAACATGCGTAATTGATAAACTAAAATGAAGCAAAAACGTCTCAATTATTATATTCGAACATAATTTCTTAAAAAAAATAAAATTTTTAGCTAAATCTTTTTCAAAAAAAAAAGCTCTTTTTACAAGAGCTTAAGATTATGTATTTTTATTTAATGCTGCCATTGTAAACTCGGCTACCAAATCTGTTTTTTTTAATTCAAGTAAACCATGATGTGGAGGTCTTGGCGGACGTGGCGGTTTAGGAGGTCTTGGAGGTCTGGGTGGCGGCGGTAAGCAAGAACTTAAAGCAATTCCTACAATTAAAAATAAACTTACCCTGTTTAAACTTTTCATAATGAATGATTTAGATGTATTTAATCTTATCAATCAAAATGCCAAAATGTTTTTCTTATTTTCTTTGGTTGTTTACAAAGCTTCTTAAACGAGTGAGCCCATCCAACAAAATTTCTTTTCTACATGCGATATTCATTCGTAAAAAACCTTCTCCCGCAGCTCCATACCGAGTTCCAGAATTAAGTTTAAGTTTAGATTCGGCAATTAATCTTTTTTCTAAAACATTAGAACTTTGATTTAATTTTTTACAGTCAATCCATATTAAATAAGTAGATTCAGATGGCACCACATGTACTTCTGGGATGTTTTCTTTGATAAATGTTTCAGCAAAAAGATAGTTTTCATAAAGATATTCTTTCACAGCTTCCATCCATCGATGCCCCGAATTGTAAGCAGCAATAAAAGCCGCAGAACAAAAAGGATTCAGCCATTCTGTTTCTTGTTTTTGGAGTGTTTTCTGAATCATTAAAAGCTCTGTGAAGTTTTCTGAAACGATATAACCCGAAGAAAGACCAGATAAATTGAACGTTTTACAAGGTGATGCTAAAGTAAAAGAAATCAGATTATAATCTTTCGCAATTTTAGCAAACGGAATATGTTCATAGCCACTAAATACCAAATCTGAATGAATCTCGTCTGAAATAACAATAATTCCATTTTGAGAAGCAATTTGAGCAATTTTTCTTAGATCGTTTTCGGTCCAAACTTTTCCTACAGGATTGTGCGGATTACAGAAAATTAAAAATTTTGTTTTGGGATCCTTTGCTTTTTCTTCAAAATCTTCAAAATTTATTTTGTAAGAGTTTTCATCATATATTAAATCATTGCAAAGAAGTTCTGCCCCACTGTTTTTTACTGTTTCAAAAAAGTGATCGTAGACAGGCGGCTGCAAAATTACTTTATCAGCTTCACAAAAAAAGGTAGTAATAATAGCTGAAATACCAACTAAAACTCCTGGAACGGGTAATATATTTTCTTCTTTGATTTGAAATTGATGATATTTTTGCAGCCAGTTAATCGCTGAAGTTTTAAATTCTACACCGGTAAACTGATATCCCATCAAACCAGATGCAGCTTTTTCCGAAATGGCTTTTTGTATTTCGGGTGCAATTTTAAAATCCATATCGGCAACCCACATTGGAAGAACATCTTCAGGGAAAAAATCCCATTTTACAGAGTTTGTATTTCGTCTGTTAATGGGTTCATCAAAATTATATTTCATATTCTAAAACAGCTGTAATAATTCAAAACTTCATCAAAAATAGTTATTCTGATGAAGTTTTGATATAAATCTCTGATTTGATTTTTACTGATTATTTTAAAGTTTTATCAATTTGTGCTTCAGCTGCTTTTGCTTTTTCTTCTTGAGCTTTTCTTTCAAGACGTTGCTGTCTTCTTGTTTTTTTGGGAGCGCGTTGCTCTTCATGTATAACTGTGTTGGTCTTTCTGTTGTATAGGGCATCTATAATTCCTTGACCGGTTTTGCTGAGGATTTTCACTTTTGGCTTTTCATGCGTTCCCGTTACTACAATTGGAAAACCAATCCATCCTCCTGGTGGAAGTCCTACTCTAATTTGTAGATCGAGCAAGCCATTAAAACTAGTTGTACCACTTATTGAAGGTCGTAATACAGAAACTTTAAACGTGAATTTATCTACATGTATTAAATTATTTTTGATGTGACTTTCAATATCAACCCCTTTCATATCGGGATTATTAAAAGCTTTTGCGCCAATATTATCACCCACCGCAGAAAGCATTTTTAGGTTTTTAACCTCTACATCTCTTAAATTTACAATCCCACCTCCTTCAAGTGATGGATAAATTGGATTCATATTTTTATCGAAATCTCCTTTCAATTTATAGTCTATAGATACAATTCCTTTTACATCTTTTGCAGAAGTTGCCATTTCTTTAATCATATCAATTTCTTTGTATGCTCTTTGAACATTGAAATCATAAACCTTTACCGCAAGATCATAATTTGCAGTTATTGGCGATTCGTCTTGATATCTTGCATCGATATTCATTCGGCTACCGATAATGTTAAAGTTTGTATTTTTAAGAAAAACCTGTCCCGAATTTACAGAAGCAATACCTTTAAGAAGATTAAGTTTTAAACCTTGAAATTCAACTTTTTTAGCGTTTGCAACCAATGCAACATCCAAGTTTTTTGGGATCACCACCACTCCACTGCTTTTAGGATTTTCTATTTTAGCATACTCAACATTCATTGATTTTTGGGTATTGTCTCCGTTTTTAAGAGCCATAAATTCATCAATTAAAATGTAATTAGAGTAAAGATTAAATTTTCCGTGCAGCGTTCCTTTTCTTTCGAGAAAATAATTGATGGTGTTTAATAAATATCCATTTAAGGCAAAATCTGATTTTCCATAACTGGCAAAAAACTTAGTAAACCACATCTTTTCATTTTCGAATCTAAAATTCCCTTCTTTAATAAAAAAAGATTTTGGAAGAGTTTCAGTTGTCGCTTTTATGTTTTTTAAAATTAAAGTTCCTCTATTGTCCAACTTGCTGTATTGCGCTGTTGTGGCATAGCTCTGTTTTCCGTTCAAAGATAAATCTGCCATAATCAAACCGCTCACATCAAATCCTTCTTTTTTAAAAACTTTATAAATTCTTCCGACATTGAGCGTGCCTTTTGCGCGAATTTTATACAGTAAATCTTCAAAATTTTGTAAATCTGCTTTTACAAACACCGGATTTCCTTCAAAATCGAAAGAAAAAGGATGAAGCTGTACTCCTAAACTTCTAAAAGTACCATCTGTATTGTTAATTTTTGCTGCTATATTTATATTTTGAATTGCATTAGGATAATATGTGGTTTTAAGCCATCCATTTTTTACATTTAAGAAACCATTTGTTTTTGGGAAAAGTTTTTCATCAAGGTTGAAAATTCCTCTAGCTTTAAGGTCTGTATTGATCAAACCTTTCATATTGATCTCATTCAAACCTAGAGCTTCATCCAAAGTTTGTAAATCTACGGCGCCTTTTACATTCGCGTTTACCCAAATATTTTCCAATCCTTTTGTTTTCACAATAGCTTTAAAATTATTGTTTTTTCCGAGATCAAAACTTAGATTTTTCAAATCAATGTACAATTGATTTGTGTTGAGTGATGGTAAATCTACATGAAGATCCATATTAAGATTATTCATCGGGACAGGTGATTTTGCATTCGAGACAAAACCTTGTTTTACAAAAAGTCTAGCCTTAAGGTTTGGTTTTAATTTTTTTGCTTCGCTAAATCTACCTTTTAAACTGAAAAACAAATCACTATTTCCTTGTATTTTGGTGTCTTTTGCCCACTCAAGATATTGTGGTGGAAGTACCGAAATCATATCTCTAATCGTTGTTTTTTCTGATGCTGCCTTTATATCGAGGTTATATCCATCCTTTAAAATACTCAAAAAACCGGTAAATTTTAAAGGAAGTTCGTTTATTCGCAATTCATTTTTTCTGAGTACAAAAGTAAGTGCATTGGTATTGATTCTGGTGATAAGATCGGCGTGCAATGTCTTTTGCTTGGCGTAGTAAATTCTGTTTAAACTAAAATCTACTTTATTGATATCTAAATCTGTTTGAAGATCAAAAACATCCTTACTAAGACCACCTTTACCAGTGTAATTTAGTCCTTTTGCATCAACTAAAATTTGGGCAGAAAGATCATGATATTTGATGTTCCAGTTTTTAAAACGTATAAAATCAAGTTGTAGTGAAGCTCCTTCTTTTGTAGTGTCTTTCACTTTTTTTGAAGGCTCGGCAACGTAAACATTGTAATTTGCTTGTCCTTTTGTATTTACAAAAACGTTGGCTTTCGCATCTGTAACGTAGATTTCATCTATTTTTACTTCGCCATCAAAAATTAAGTTTTTGAGGTTAATTCCAGCTGCAACTTCTCTTGCGGAAAGCAGGGTATCCTTCTGAAAAGGAGCAGATCCCTTCAATACCAAATCATCAACAGAGACAGTAAGAGACGGGAAATGTTTAAAAAATGAGAGATGAGTTTTTTTGTAATCGAGCTCTCCTGCTAAATGTTTATTGGCAAATATTTTTACTTGTTCTGAAATCTTTCCCGGAAATAAAATAGGAATGATGAACATAAGAAAAAGTATAGAAAAAATGGTAATTCCGAGCCATTTTAAAAATTGAATAATGTATTGCACAAGCGTTTTCATAACCGGAATTTTTGTGATTTAAAATTTTCATGATAATGCTTTTTTATAAAAGAAAACATTATTTATAGGGGTGTAAACAAATTCTATACCCAATGAAAAAACAAAAATTCAGGTTATGAAAAAATTAAGTTATTTTGTGTGTTTCAGAATTTTTAAGATGAGTTCTTTAGAAAAAAACTTTTAGTTCTACTGAGTGTGCTCTTACGTTTCCTTCTTCAAGAAATTTTCTATATCTTTCATATTTATAACCAATTAAAAAGCTGTTTTTACCTTTTTTTCTGATACTAAACATGAATTCTTTAGAGTTTGCAAATCTCTCGCCCAAAGCTGGATCTTTAAGAAAATACCAAACATATCCGCTGTTAACCATCCATTCGCTAAACCCAAGTTTATCAAGGTTATAATTAAAACTGGTTTCTAGAGTTGTTCTAATATAGTTATCGTCTTGTGCATCTCTAAAGATGAAATTTCGCCACTCTGCTTTAACCTCTTGAACAAATGAAAGATTGGGAATTATTTGATTTTCTAATCGGATACCAATCCAAGGCCTAAGTTCGAAGTAGTTACTGATCTGTTTATCAAAAGTATACTGAACAACTCCGCCTGCTTCTAATGTCCAAAAATTTTGCTGATAATCTGCTTCCATGCTTACTCCTAATCTGTCCCAAGCAACGTCATTATAGATATGTTTCCAATCAAAAGCTGCAGCATACGATAGTTTTTCGCTCACCAACTTTCTTTTTGAAGCAGAAATGGTAGTGAAAAAATCATTTTGCCCAAATACAAGTGAAAATGTAGAGGTTAGAAAAAAAAATATTAATATTTTATTATTACAAAATAAATACTTCATCATCAATGAATTGATTGTACTGTTCCTTTGGCAAATACGTAAAGATTATAAATCCTTTACTAATCTAATACCTGTATGGATCATTCCTGTATCTTCGGAATTAGCCATTCTTGCAGAAACTCTGTAACTACTACAATAGCTATCATTACATAAGAAACTACCTCCCTTTACAACTCTTTTTGAAGCATATGGATCCATTGGATAGTTTGTTTTTGCTGGACCTTTTGGGTTAACAGTACTAGCATTTTTAGCAAGAGTTTTATAATAGTCTACATCCATTTTGTCTGAGCACATTTCCCATACATTTCCTGCCATGTCATATAATCCATATCCATTTGCTTTAAAGCTTTTAACAGGTGCTGAATAATAATATCCGTCTGTTTGTGTATTGGTAATTGGGAAATCGCCTGTCCAGTAATTACATTTCACCTGTCCTTTACTCACATGCTCATCTCCCCAAGGATAAATTTTATTTTTTAAACCACCTCTTGCTGCCCATTCCCATTCTGCTTCGGTTGGCAAGCGCATCCCCATCCATTTAGCATATGCTTCAGCGTCGTAATATGATAGATGTACAACTGGGTGATTTTCTTTTCCTTTCAAATCACTTCCTGGTCCTTCAGGATGTCTCCAATTGGCGCCTTTTACCCATCTCCACCATTGAGAAAAATCTTCAAGACCGTTTACCTTATCAGGAGCAACAAATACCATCGATCCGGGTTGTAGAACTTCCGGCACCGGTTTAGGGGTTCCAGGTGGCAGTTCTTTTTTCAATTGTTCCCAATCTACAGGTTTTTCAGCAGTTGTAACATAGCCTGTTTTCTCAACAAATTTGCTAAACTCGGCATTTGTTACTTCATGCTCTTGCATATAAAAGCTATTAACTTTAACCTCATGTTGCGGAAATTCACGCGGTAGTGCCCACTTATCTCCATTTGAACCTTGCATATAGGTTCCTTCTGGAATGAGCATCAATTTATTTTGAGTACTTGCATTTTGAGTTCCTTCCATCATTTTAGCAGCTCTGTTTCCTGAGCTTTCACAATTGGAAGATGCCATTAAAAAATTGGCTTTTGATACTTTCTCGCAGCACGCCTTATCTTCATTTTTTTTACAACCAACAAGTAAAATGGCTGCTATTACAAAAGTATATTTCATAAAGTAATTTTACAAAATCAAAAAAATATATTATTTCTTGTATTAAAAACTGCGACTTACGCCAATTCCAATCGTGTAACTATCGTAAGCTTTCCAACGAAAATCATAGTTTAAAGCAGCACCAACACCCCATTTTTCGGAAAGTTCTATTTCATATTTATATCCCAATCTGTTTAGGAATAAATTTTCTTCTTTCGCAAATTCGGCACCTGCACCAAACATGAGTATATGATGTCCCCATTTTCGGCTCACCATTACCGCTGGCGCAAAAGGATAGCTTCTTTCTACAACTTTATTATCATCGAGATTTTCTTCTACGCTAAATTTTTCTATGGTTATGTCTGAATGAAGACCGAGGCTCCATTTTTCATTAAATTTATAATCGTAGTCTAAACTAAAAGCTGGTAAAGAAATCCAACTGCCACCTTCTGAATTATACCCATTAAAAATATTAACGTGGGTAATTGAAAATTCAATTTGATGGTGTTTTTCTATTTCTTTTTCTTTCTCAAGTTCTTTTTCTTGGCAATACAAACCGGTACAGCAAAATAAGAAAATAGAAAGATATTTCTTATTCTTCAGCATGTGTGAAATATTTTATTTAGGGAATAGGAATATGATTACAGCTCTTACACCCCAATCAGCTCTACTAGCACCAGGAGCTACTATATTAAATCTAGGCCCAATTGCTAAAGAAACTTTTTGTTTTCCTAAACTTGTAAGCCCGCTTACAGTAGGATTTAACCACATGGATGTAGTGTTGCTTTTCCAATTTTGAGTAAGCTCCATATTGGCTCCAAGACCTGAACCACTCTTCCAGTTATACGTAATGAATGGTTGAAAAAACATCTGGCTAATATCTTGACGAGAACTACTTCCGGCAACACTCCAAATTTGGTTAATAAGCGCTCCATAGGTCCATCCATTTTTTTGTAATAAGGCAACCGCGGTAGGACCTACTCCAAATTTCTTGGTTGTAAGATAATCATCCGTTCCAGTAGGAATTAAAAATACAGGACCTGCACCCCAAGTTAATCCATTTTTAGATTCTTTCGGACTAAGAAATGTGCTTACTACAGCATCTCCAAGACCAAATTCTTTTTCATTAAGACCAGTAATATTGTATTGATTTATAATGGGAAGCACTGCTCTACCAATAAGATTCCAATTTTCACTTATACTGATAGGAATTACAGGTTGGAAATTGAGAGTATTTCTAGTTCCATTTAACTTGCCTATTCCAAAGTCTGAGTTATTTTGAAAAGGTACACTTACTAAAGATGCAATTGGATTTGATAATTTTTTTGCAAGTTCTGCGGCATCATCTCCAGACTGTTGAGTTTCCTGTGCGTTGGCTTGTAAAAGCGCTAGGGAAAATAAGGCTATAAGAGTTTTTTTATCATGGTTTCTAATAGTTTATGTTTACTATAAAGTTATAATTATTTTTTTAATATAATAGTATTTTTGATTATAAATTATTCTGCTTTTCATTATAAGTTTAATTATTATAATAGATTGAAAAATCATAAAGTTCCAACCTTTATATTTTTTGGTTGGTAAATAATTACAAATTGTGCTGAAAAATCCTTTTTTGTTGAACACTTTTACATGTTGAATTGATAGGATCAAAAAAAGACAGCTTGATATAAACTTATATTTTAAGGAGAATTTACAGTAGATTTAGCTATAAGTAAATGAAATAGAATATGGTAAAAAATCTCTGTATAAGAGTTTGATTTTTCTCATGTTTAATGTGATTTTAATGGTTTTGGTTATTTTTCGGCTAAATTATAAAATTAAATTATAATCTGCTAATAAATTTCAAAAAAGGTGGAATTATATAAATGTGAATTACGTATTACAAAAAAGTGATTTTTCAACAAATTAAAATTGTTTTATTAGTTTTATCGACCTCATTTTTATTACAATAATTCTTGTAAATATCACATAAAAAGCCTATTTCAATTTAACGAAAAATGAAGATTTTTTCTATACTCCTGGCTTACTTTTTGAAAATCAATTCATAAAACAATACTATGGGAGCAGCACTTTTTTTACAACTCAGCTGGAAGGAGCTTTTCTTTGGATCAGAAGATTGGACTTTTTTATTAGAAGTTGTGCTTCGAACTGTCATTATGTTTGTTGTAATTATAGCGGGTTTAAGATTTTTAGGAAAGCGCGGTGTAAAGCAACTTTCGATATTTGAATTAGTTGTAATTATTGGTTTGGGCTCTGCAGCCGGTGATCCCATGTTTTACAAAGAAGTAGGGATTTTTTCTTCATTTGTAGTTTTTGCGGTTATTATTGTGCTTTATTCTACCATTACAAAACTGATCGGCAGATTTAAAAAATTTGAAAACTTATTAGAAGGAAAGCCTATTTGTTTAATTGATCACGGAGTTTTTTCGGTAGAGAACTTCAAAAAAGAAAATTTAGGAAGCGATGAATTTTTTGCAGAACTTAGACTAAAAGGAGTTTCGCATCTTGGCCAGATAGAATATGCAATTGAAGAAACTTCCGGAGAAATAAGTGTTTTTTTCTTAAATGATGAAGAGGTAAAGTATGGCTTGCCGGTAATGTTGGGTTGCTTAAAGCTGTCTTCTCCTTTAATTGCTACTTCAGGCTATTATTCATGCACATTCTGTGGTTATACAGAAAAGAAAATCGAAGGAATTGGTGGTGAATGCCCAAACTGCACTCATAAAAAATGGGTACAAGCAAGCAATAAAAAACGTATTACCTAAAAATAATATTTAAATAAAAATCCGCCCCATTTCTGAGGCGGATCCATTTAAAAAAATAAAACAAATAATTTCTATTTCTTAATAAACTTGAACGTTTGTATATCTTTCTCAGTGAAAATCTGAATCAGATAAACACCTTGAACCAAAGATTCTACATTGATGCCTCGTTCTCCGTTAGTTAGCGTTTTTTCAGTTACTTTCTTACCATCAGCAGAGAAAATTACCACCTTGTTGATTTTTTCTTTACCACTGATATTCAAAATCTCTCTAACTGGATTAGGATAAATTTGAAGATCTGATTTAGATTTCACGGTTTCTGTTGTTGCCAAACTCGCGTTGTATGCTAAAACAGCCAATGAAAGTGTAGACTCACAAGATCCTACCGTTTGTGTCGCATAATATGTAGTATTGAATGCAATTGGCGTAGACAATGCTAAACTTCCTGTATGGTTTGCTGCATCTGTTGCAGAAGCATACCATTTAATTCCTGTACCTGTTACGACTAATGCATTTAATGTGTCACCTGCATTGTAACTTTGTGTAGAAGCACCTGTAGGAGCTGCTATTGCACTAGATTGAGTGATCGTTACAGTTTTTACAATTGTACAAGCGTTAGCATCTGTAATAGTAACATTATATACTCCAGCAGTTAAACCGTTAATTGATGCTGTGGTTGCATTATTCGACCAAAGATAAGTGTAACCACCTGCACCTCCGGTAACATTTACAGTTGCCGAACCATTGTTTCCTCCATTACAAGTTACATTGGTTTGGGTTACAGTAGCTGTCATAGCAGTTGGCTGTGTAACGGTGAAGTTACGAGTAATAGAGCAAGAATTTGCATCGGTAATAACTACTGAATAAGTTCCAGCTGCAATTCCGGTAATTATAGCTGTTGTTGCATTGTTTGACCATGCATAATTATAGGGTGCTGTTCCACCAGAAACAGATACCGCAGCAGAACCATTAGAACCGCCATTACAAGCTACGTTGGTTACTGTTGTTGATGCAGTTAAAACTGTCGGTTGTGTAACTGTCGCGTTCACAACTCCTGTACAGCCATTCGCATCAGTAATCGTTACTGAATAAGAACCTGCAGCTAAACCTGTTCTGTCTTCAGTTGTTGCACCACCATTCCAAAGGAATGTATAAGGAGCTGTTCCTCCTGTTGGTGTTAAATTAATCGCACCAGTTGAACCACCATTACAAGCAACATTTGTCACCACAGTACTTCCTGAAATTGCAGTTGGTTGTGTAACTGTCGCGTTCACAACTCCTGTACAACCATTTGCATCTGTAATGGTTACAGAATAAGAACCTGCTGATAAACCTGTTCTGTCTTCAGTTGTTGCTCCACCATTCCAAAGGAAAGTGTAAGGAGCTGTTCCTCCTGTTGGTGTTAAATTAATTGCTCCTGTTGAACCACCGTTACAAGCTACATTAGTTACTACTGTTGTTCCTGAAACTGCTGACGTTGGTTGTGTAACCGTTACATTTACTACTCCTGTACATCCATTAGCATCTGTAATCGTTACGGAATAAGAACCTGCCGCTAAACCTGTTCTGTCTTCGGTTGTAATCCCACCTCCCCAATTGAAA